>NZ_SLXO01000002.1 GCF_004341375.1 Rhodothalassium salexigens DSM 2132 | reverse complement strand
GCCACGCGCTATGACAAGAAACCCGAGAACTTCCTCGCCGCCGTGAAACTCGCTTCAACGCGGATATGGCTGCGAAATTATGAGTCTACGGCCTAGCCTTTTTCGCCCGCGCATCGGGGCGACGGTCGAGGCTCGGACGGCGCCGCCGCCGGCGCCCGGCCGCCGCGGCAGGACTGGGCAAGGGCCGCTGATCCGAGCCTTTTTGTGCGCTGCACAAAACGCGTCTTGACAGCGGTTGTGCGGCGCAACATATTAGGCTCATGAGAGCGCGGTGGGCCGGCGCCGTCGGGGCATGAAAAAGCTGCCCCCAAAGACCGGATGAAACCGAACCGAAAATCACCGGGCGCGGCGGCGCCACGGCCCTTTCGGGTCAACCAGACCGCAAGGAGACGGACGATGAGCACGACCAAGTCGACCAACGGCGGCACCACGGCCGCGACCGATTTCTTCAGCGACATGTTCAAGACCACCATGGACATGGACAAGATGATCGAAGCTCAGCGCAAGAACGTGGAAGCGCTGGTCGAAGCGCAGCGCGTGGCTTTCGAAGGCTATAAGACCGCCATGGAGCGGCAGGTGGCCCTGATGAAGGAAGCCATGAACGAATATTCCAACATGACCGGTGATCTGTTCTCCGGCAAGACGCCCGAGGCCAATGCCTCGAAGCAGGCGGAACTGGCCCAGAACGCCTTCCGGAACGCGTTCGAGAACAGCCGCGAGATCGCCGAGATCACCACCAAGACCAACCAGGATGCCTTTGCGGTGCTGCAAAAGCGCTTCACCGAGGGTGTCGAGGAAATGAAGTCGGCGACCACCGCAGCCAAGAAGTAAGGCCGGTCTGCCGATTGCCCCCGGTCCTGCGGGGCCGGTAGCGGTCCGATCATCGAAGCCCGTCGCGCGACCCGTGCGGCGGGCTTCGGTGCGTTAAAGCCGGGGACGACATCCGGCCCAGCGTGTTCGCCGCCCGTGTCCACCGCCCGTGGTCGCCGGCCCGGCGCGATGCCGGCGGCCGGCGTGCGTCTCCGGCTGCGGACAAGGCCGATCCGGTCGGCCGTCGTCCCGGTCCCGCACCGCGGGCGTTTCGGTTCCGGTCAGGCGCCCCGGTCGCCGCCCGGGCACCAGTGGGGCGACGCCAGTTCGAACCCGTCGAACTGGAACGCCGGCGTCAGACTGCAGCCCACCAGCACCCACCCATCGAGAGCCTCGGCGCTTTGCCAACGCCCGGCGGGCACGACGATCTGCGGGCGCTCGCCGGCCACCACGTCGGGGCCCAGCCGGTGCCAGGCCGGCGGCGTCCGGTCATCCGGGCTGATCCCGAGGCGGAGCGGGGCGCCGGCGTAGAAGTGCCAGATCTCGGTGGTGTCCAGGCGATGCCAATGGCTGCGCTGGCCCCGTTCCAGCAGATAATAGATCGCCGACCCGAGCCCGCGCGGGTCGGTCTCGGTCTCCTGCGGCGGCGCCTCGCGCCAGTGTTCGGCAAACCAGCCGCCTTCGGGGTGGGGTTGCATGTTCAGGGCGTCGATCACGGCGTTGGGGTCCATCGCTCTCCTCTTTGCGCATGCACAAACGCGGCGGTACCGGTCAGGGCGTCCCGTTGGGTCGAGTGTGGTCTGATGTCCCCAGGCTGTCCAGAATCTGCGTCACGGTCGCTTCGAGCCGCGGCCAGCCGCCCAAGCGCAGGCCAAGCGCCTCGATCCGGTCGGTGGCCAAGACCACCTGGGGCAGCGTCGCAGGGGTATCCGGCAGCGGTCCGGCGGCCCCGGTCAGGCGCTGGACGATCCGCGCCACGTCGCGGCTGGTCACATAAAGGTCGCTCAGGTTGAACACCCGGCCGGCCACCTGCGCCGCCGGCGCGCTCAACAACAGCCGCACCGCCTCGCCCAGGTCGGCGCCGTGCACCTCGGTGCCGCCGCGCACCAGCGGCCATGGCTGGCCCTGGGCGATGGCGGCGATGCCGTCGCGCCACTTGGTGCGCCGGGCCGGGTGGACCAGGCCGTAGACGCCGGTAGCCCGCAGGCCGGCCACGCACCAAGGCTTCCCCGCCGCGCCCTGACCCCACGCCTGGACGAACGCTTCGAGGGCCGCCTTGACGGCGCCATAGCGGGTGTCGGGGTTGGTCGGATGGTCTTCGTCCACGGTGCCGCCGGCGGACCGGCCGGGCACGCGCCGGGCGATTACCGCCCGGCTCGACAGCACCACCGCGCGTGCCACCCCGGCGGCCCGGGCGCGTTCCAGAAGCGCCAGCGACGCGCCCAGATTGGTGTCGATGAAGCCCAACGGGTCGTCGCCCTCGCCGCCGCGATAGCGCCCGGGCAGATGGGCGAAACCGGCGTGCACCAGCGCCTGCGCGCCGTCGATCAGCGCGGCTTGGGCGGCGGGGTCGTCGAACGAGCCCTCGATCCAGTGGACCGGGCCGGCGAAGCCGGTGCGGTCGCTGGCCGGCCGGGCGAGCGCGCGCACCCGCCAGCCCTCAGCCGCCGCCATCGCCTCGACGAACCGGCCGACGATGCCGGTCGCTCCGGTCAGCGCCAGGGTGTCGCCGGGCCGCAGCGGTGGGGCGGCGACGGTCATCGGCTCACGCCTCGGCGGGCTCGGCGAACGGCGTGTCGACCCGCTCGGGCAGGGTGCCGTGGTCGTTGACCTGGTGCCACAGGTCGATCAGCGGTTGCAGCTTGTCGCGCTTGGGGTGGTCCGCCTGCCAGGGCTTTTCATACTGGTAATGAACCAGCCGGATCTGCCGCCAGTCCCACAGATGGGGCAGATTGAAGAAGATGTATTGCAGGGTGTTGAAGCACCAGGGCAGGCCGTACCAGTCGGGGAAGAAATCCTGCAGAAAGGTCTGGTCGGTGCGCGGCCAGAAGTGATCCGGCCGGTCCAGGTGGCGCAGCATGGCGGCATAGGTGTCGCGGTCGGGCCGGGCCACGAAGACGCCCGAATTCATGCGGTGAAAGTCGGTCAGGCTTTCATAGACATTGGGCGCGGCGGAAAACTCGGGATAGCCCATCAGCTTGTCGATCGGCTTGACCACCAGCGTGTCGGCGTCGAGGAACACCACCCGGTCATAGCCGTCCAGTTGCCACAGCCGCAGCTTGCAGAAATTGTCCAGCGGATCGTGGAACTTGGGTTTCGAGCCCTTGAGGAACGGTTGGGCGGCGTGTTGCTTTTCGCGGGTGTGGCGGCTGCGGAAATCGTCTGACAGCGCGGGTTGTTCCACCGGCACGATGCGCGCGCCTTCGGCCGCCAGGGCGTCGAGGGCGCCGGCGCGCTCGGTGGCCAGAACCACCAGCGGAAAGGCGGTGCCGACCATCTTCAGCGAGCGGGCCAGCGCCAGCGCACCGCGCCCATACTCGGCATTGGTCACCAGCGTGACATAGGCACCGCGGCTCATGGGCGCACCAGTCTTTGGGGCTGGGATGGTTTGCAGAACTGCACCTGATGCCTCCGTGAAACGATCGGGCGGCCGGGCCGCGTGCGCCCTGAGCACTGCCCCAGGGCGCCGCCCAATGCAAGGGCCGTCCGGCGAAAACCGGTGCGCAATGATGCGTTGCGGCAAGAGGGACGAAAGATTGTCCAGCCTAGGGCGAGCATAGGGGGCGGCGACTGAAGGTCTGGGTTGCGAGCGTGGGGCGTTACGAGCGTCCGGTCAGGCGTTCGATCTCGTGAAGAATCGTCTCCAGGTGCAGCGGCTTCACCAACATGCCGTCGACCCCGGACGGGTCGCGATCGATCTGGGCGGCGTGTGTCTTGTCGGCGGTGATGGCCAGGATCGGCACCCGGCCCGCCGCGCCGGGCAGGGCACGAATGGCGCGCGCCGCCTCGCTGCCGCTCAGGCCCGGCATACGCTCGTCCATCAGAATCAGGTCGAACGAATGGCGGCGGGCGGCTTCCACCGCCCCCGCACCATCGTCGACCACGGTGTAGCGCCAGCCGGCCTGGTCCAGAAGAGCGGCGATCATACGCTGGTTGAGCATATTGTCCTCGGCCACCAGAATCCGGCCCTTGAGCGGCAGGGCGTCGACCGCGGTCGGGCTGGTCAGCGCGGCGCACGGCGGTGCCGGTTCGGACCCGGTGTCGAGATCGGCGGCGTCGGCGGCCGATGCGACGCGCCGTGCCGGGACCCGTACCCAGAACCGCGCGCCTTGGCCGGGCGTGCTGTCGACGCCGATCGTGCCGTCCATATGGCTGGCCAGTTGCTGGCAGATATGCAGGCCGAGCCCGGTACCCTCGCCGGTCTGGCTCGCTCGGGTGTAGGCGTCGAAGACCTGCGCCTGATCTTCGGCGGACAGCCCGGGGCCGGTGTCGGTCACGCTCAGCGTCAGGTCGACCGTGTCGCTATCGCCGGCGCCATCGGTGTCCGGTGCGGCATTTGGGGCATCGGCGGGGACGCAGGACGCGCTCAAGGTGACGTCGCTACCCGGCGCGTAGCGGATGGCATTGCCCAGAAGGTTGCCGAGGATTTGCTGGATCCGCTGCGCGTCGGCTTCCAACGCCTCGGGCAGGTCGTCGAGGCCCGCCAGATGCAGCCGCACCCGGCCCTCAAGGGCGCGCAGGCGCCACAGGTCCTTTTGACGTTCCAGCAAGACGCGCGGCGAAAACCGCTGCGGTTTGATCGAGAACCGGTCCGTCGCGACCAGCGTCTCCACATGCAGGTCGTTCAGTTGCCGGGCCAGACTTTGGCCGGCGGCGGTCAGGGTTGCCAGATAGCGCTGCTGGTCGGCCGACAGCGGCGTGCGGCCGAGCATTTCGGCCATGCCCATGATGCCGTTGAGCGGGGTGCGCAGATCGTGCGCCACCATCGCCAGCAGATCGTCGCGGCTGCGGGTCCGGTGCGCCAGATCGGCCAGCGCGGCTTCGGCGTCGGCGCTTTCGCGGCGGGCGAGGCGACGATCACCGCGCAGCCCGGCCCGGACGTGCCACAGCGCTCCCAAACTGCCCGCTGCGACGGCGCCGCCAAGCCATATCAGCCAGTCAACCAGTCCCACCGCAATCGCCTTTCCGCGCCGGACGGCGTGGGTATCGATCAAACCGGCTGGGGCTGCCCGCGGCAGCACGACCGCCCCGGCGAGAGCCGGGACGATCGTGTCCATCAAAACCAATCCCATCCGGCACCACGGTCGAGTGACCGTGTGACGACCCGCCAAAAACCACGCTGTTACACTACTCAATCGTCGCTACCACTGCGCAGCAGACTAGCGTCGGCGGCTGAAAGATCGGTTAATCGCGCGGCGGTGTCGGGTCGCGGTTCGGGGCGCCGGCGACGGCGTCGAAATCGGCTTGGCGTCCGGCCTCGCACGCGGCGATAGCGCGGTCCAGGCGCGCCAGCCAAATCGGGTCGTATCGCTCGGCAAACCAGGTGCGCATACCGGCGGCGCGGGCGCGAAAGGCGGCACGGGCCTCGGGACTCAACTCGTGCACGGTGCCGCCGGCCGCCTCGAAGGCGCGATAGGCGTCCACCTCGGCGCGGATCGGCAGCGCGCGGGTCACCAGTTCGAGTTGCTGGAAGCCGTCATGGACGATCCGCCGCACCGGCTCGGGCAGCATCTGCCAGCGTTGTTCCGAGACCCACCACAGCGCCCCCATATAGCTGTGCCGGTCGAGCGCGATGTGCTTGAGGTGCTCGTGAAAGCGCATGCCCACCAGGTCCTGCACACCGTTCTTGGTGCCGTCCACCACCCCTGTGGCCAGCGCCGTGTAAAGCTCCGACCAGGTGACCGGCGTCGGTCGGGCGCCCAAACGGCGGACCAACTCTTGCTGGAGCGGTGCGGGCGTGGTGCGGATCTTCAGGCCCTCGAGATCGTCGGGGTGGCGCACCGGGGTTGCGCGGGTGGCGAAGTTGCGCCAGCCGCCGGTGTTCGATGCGGCCATCAATCGCATGCCCAGGCCGGCGTCCAGCACCGCGTCGCGCAGTTGGTCGATCAACGGGCCGTCGAACACGCACTGTGCGACGCCATCGTCGGCGAAGGCATAGGGCAGGTCGAGCACCTGAGCCGGGCCGAACAACAGTCCCAGGCCGCCGACGGTGGTCATGTGAATGTCCAGTGTGCCGGTCTGCAGGCCCTCGATGCACTCGCGGCCATTGCCGCAAAACTGGCCCGAGGGGAAGATCTCTACGGCGATCCGGCCGGCGCTCTTCCGTTCCACATAGTGCTTGAATACCAGCGCGCCGTCATAGTCCTCGTCGTCGGGCGAGGCCAGGAAGCCGATGCGCAAGGTGTGCGCGGCACTCTGGGCCTGGGCCATCCACACGCCCATGGCGCAGACGGCGGCGATCGCGGCGAAGATCAGGTTGAGCAGGGCGTTGCGGCGCATCGGGGCTCCGGCGGCGGGGCTATGGGGTCGGTCAAGCAAAGCCGAGCAGGCGCGGCAGGGTCAAGGACAGCGCCGGCACGAAGGTGACCAGCGCGATGACCGCGATCTCGGCGGCCAGGAACGGCAGCAATTCGCGCGCCAACGCCTCGACCCGCTCGCCCGACACCGACGCGGCGACGAACAGCACCAGCCCCATGGGCGGGGTCGCCAGGCCGATGGTCACGTTGACGCACATGACGACGGCGAAATGCAGCGGATCGACGCCCAACTCGGTGAAGACCGGGCCGAGCACGGGACCCAGGATCAGGATGGCCGGGCCGGCGTCGAGCACCATGCCCACCAGCAGCAGGAACAGGTTCACCAACAGAAGCAGCAGCAGCACATTGTCGGTGCTGGCACGGATCGCGGTCGTCACGTCGGTGGCCAGGCCCGAGACGCTGACCATCCAGGCAAAGCTGACCGCCGCGCCGACCAATAGCAGAATCACCCCCGATTGCACCGCGGCGGTGGTGAACACGCGCGCCAGATCGCCGGGCTTGAGGCTGCGCCGGACGATCAGCCCCAGGGCCAGCGCATAGGCGGCGGCGACGGCGGCGGCCTCGGTCGGGGTCATCACGCCGCCGAGGATTCCGCCCAGCAGAATCACCGGGGTCAGCAGCGCCGGCAGGCTCCGGCGCACGGCACGGGCGCGGGCGGGCCAGCCGGCCGGCGCCGCATCGCGGGCGAAGCCGCGCCGGCGCGCCAGCCCGGCTACCACGGCGAACAGGGCGAGCGTGATCAGCAGCCCCGGTACGATGCCGGCGGCGAACAACCCGGCCACCGACACGTTCATGACGAACGCGTAGAGGATCATGATGCCCGAGGGCGGGATGATCGGCCCGATCACCGACGATGCGGCGGTCACCGCGGCGGCGAAGCGCGCGCTGTACCCCGCCTGGACCATGGCCGGCACGAACATCTTGCCCAGCGCCGAGGTGTCGGCCACCGCCGACCCCGACAGGCCGGCGAACAGGATCGAGGACAGCACGTTCATCTGCGCCAGCCCGCCGCGCACATGGCCGATCAGTGTGCGGCTCAGGTCCACCAGCGTGCGGGTGACGCCGCTGGCGTTCATCACTTCGCCGGCCAGAATGAAGAACGGCACCGCCATCAGCGGGAAGCTGTCGAGCCCGTTGTAGAGCCGCGACAACAGTGCGCGGTGGAACGCTCCCTGGCCATCGAGCGCCAGGCTCAGCCCCGGCCCGACCAGCAGCGCGAACACCACCGGCATACCGGCGCACAACAGAAACACGAAGATCCAGAAATAGGCCAACGACATGCGGCGCCCCTCAGCGGGCGGCCGGTCGACGGCGGAGCGCGTCGAGCGCGGCGGCGGCTTGGCTCAACCAACGCTCGACGCCGACCAGCGCCATCAGCGCGAAGCTCGCCGGCAGGATCGTATAGATCGGCGCCATGGCCAGGCCGAGGCTGGCGGTCTGCAGCGACCGCCCGTCGGCCATCAGGTCGAGGCTTTCGACCAGCAGACGCCACAAAACCCAGACCACCAGACTGGTCAGCACCAGGCGCAGGGTGTGGGCGGCGGCACCGGGTAGGGCGTCGAAAAACAGGGTCACGCTCACATGGGCGCCGGTGCGATAGGCCCAGGGGGCGACCAGGAACACCGCCCAGATCATCAACACCCGGGACAATTCCTCGCTCCACGCCAGCGCCTGGCCAAACCCATAGCGCCATCCCACCTGGGCCAGCACCACGCCCACCATCACCGCCAGCAGCAACGCCGCCAGGTTGCGCCCGGCGACGCTCAGCGGTCGGGTGATCGCGGCGATGGCGCCCGACAGGCGCCGGCAAACGGCGGCGATGGTCATGACCGAGCCTTCCCGTAACCTGCGGCGCCCCCCCACTGTGGCCGGCAGACCTGCGGTCCGCTGAGCCGTGGCGCGCCGAACGGCGGCCCTCGGAAACGACGCCGGCGGCGTCGAGCAGCCGTCCCGTCCCCCCGCGAGGGTCGGTACAGACTAGCGACGCCGCCGGCTTGGGCGGAACATCTTTTTGCGCCCCGGTTTCACCACCCCGGTCGATCGAGACCGGCCGGGGCTTGGACTCAGCGTGCGCGGCGTGCGCGGCGCAGCCCGGCGACGCCGGCCGCGCCCAGCCCCAGACCGAAGAAAGCCAGCGCGCCCGGCATCGGCACGGTGCGAATGTCGATCGAGGTGGCGGCCACGGAATCGCCGTTCAGAAACGCTTCCAGTTGGATGGTATAGGTGCCGATGGCCTGCGGGTCGAAGCTGGCCAACTGGATCAATGCGGCGGGGCCGTCGTTGAAGAACTCATAGTTCCAGGAATTCTGCGCCACATTGTTCTGGGCGATCAGCGCGGCGTAGTCGGCGCTGTCGCTGGCGACGGTGCCGCCGCCGTTACCGGTGGCGTTGGTGCCGATGGCGTGATCGTTGAAGGCGGCGTTGATCAGGTCGAAGCTGTCGGTGAAGTCGGTGCCCGCGGTCGGGTCGCCGTCCAGGCGCAATTCATAGGTCAGGCCGTCGAGCGCCAGACCGGTCGTTCCGGTCACGTCGGTGTTGATCGACCATTCGAAGTTCCACACCGGGGTGGTCGGGCTGTTGGCCGCGAAGCCGAAGCCCGTGGGCGGGGTGCCGCGGTCGAAGCTGTAGGTGTCGACACCGTCATAGTTGAAGGTGTTTTCCGGCAGGTTGCTCTCGTTGAAGCGCAACTTGCCGCGCAGGCCCAATTCGATGCCGCCGTTCAAGCCGGTGCCGATGGTGAAGGCGCCATTGGCATTGCCGCTGCCGAAAATCACGTCGGGGGTGACGGTGGACGCCGACGCGCCGGCGCTGGCGAGGCCCAGGCAGGCCGTGGCAGCAAGCCCCAGGCCCAAAGTGGAACGCACGGTCATGTTTCTCTCCTGTATCGGTTGGCTTGTATCGGGTGACCGCCGCGTGCCAAGCAAGCCATGTGCCTTCTGGAAATAAGTAATAAAATCATATGTTTAATGTGCGGATAGGCGTTGTTGTCAGGATTGTTTACGGTTTTGACCGAGGCCGAGACGGGGTGTCACCGGCGCTGACACCATGGCGCGACCGGGCCACCAGGGCCGCCACGCCCCGCCGCGGCAGGGTGTCAACGGGGGATGCTCGGCGCTCGGATAGGCCCGCGATCACCGCGCGCGGGGGCTTCGGTCGACGGGTCCACGGCGGCTTGTCAGTGGTTTTGACAGTCCTTCCAGTTTCTGCCCGGGGCTGTTAGTGAGACTGACAGGTTCCAAAAGGCGAAAGTATTCATTGTACAGATATTCATGGTTTTTGTGGGGTTTGGAAATCTGGCCCGAGACTTGCTGAGCCGTAACCGGGTCTATTCTCGGAGAGAGTCAATGAAAAATCTTATGAAACCTCTGGTTGGTGGCGCTTTTTTGGCACTGAGCGGGACAGCGCAGGCCAGTATCATCACCGATCAGACGTTTGACAGCGATCCGGTTCTGGCCGACAGCCGCACCGACGGCGCCTGGTTTGTCGACCGCTCGAAGCCGGCCGGCTTCTCATCCGTGGACTTCATGGGCGACAAACGCCTGGCGCTGACCATTTCGTCCGACCACACCGAAACCGACCTGTTCCGCTTCACCCAGGGACGGCAGTTCCTGACCCCGGGCGCGCGCATGATTTCCATCGACTGGTATCTGGACCCGGCGTTCCAGAACACCACCGGGCGCGTCGGCGGGCTGTGGGGCGTCGGTTTCGGCGGCGATCCGTCCGGCGTTCTGTCCTATCCGATCATCGAGTTCTTCGAGGACCAGTTCCATGTCTGGGATTCGGTCCAAGGCGACGATGACGGCAGCGGCTTCCGCCCGGCCGGTCTGCCCGACGGCGTCGCCTTCGGCGAGTTCGTCAACATGGAAATCCAACTGGACCCGACCGCCGATCTGTTCCGCTTTTTCCTCAACGACACCCTGCTGGGCACCGAGGAAGCCGGCGGCACCACCGAGATCGGCAGCGTGATCCTGCAAGCGGTGAACACCGCCGACGGTATCGACCGGACGCTCTATTTCGACAATTTCGTCGCCCGTTCGTCGATCCCGGTGCCGGCGACCGGCTTGATGCTGCTGATCGGCGTGGCCGGTGCCGCCGCCCTTGGCCGGCGCGCGCGCCAAGCATAAGCAACGGGCCGCCCCGGCGGCCTTTCAGTCCGGCGCAACGAACCGGCGGGTCCTTCGGGGTCCGCCGGTCGCGTTTATCCCGCCATCCAGGTTTCAGCGACCACGGGGCCTTGGGGCAAGACGGCGGTGGTCTCCACTTCGGGGCCCAGCGGGATCGCCCGGCCTTCGGGCACGAACACCGCCATCTGGTCGAGCGCCAGGGTCAACCGATGCACGCGCCCGCCCTCATAGGGTGTGTTGCTCGGAAACTGACGCCAGCGGCCTTCGGGCAGATAGATATCGACCCGGCCGTCGGGGCGCAGACACGGGGCGACCAGCATGTGATCGCCGAACAGGAACTGGGTGTCGAAGCGCCAGGCTTCGCTTTCTTGGGGATAGGCGAGCGCCATGGCGCGTTGCACCGGCAGGCCGGTTGCCGCCGCCGTGGCCATGGCATCCCACAGATAGGGGATCAACCGATAGCGCAAGCGCAGGGCGGCGATCGACAGCCGCTCGGCCTCGGGGCCATAGGACCAGGGCTCGCGTTCGCCCAGCCCGTGCAGGCGCAAGTGGGCGGCAAACACCGCCGCCTGGGTCCAGCGCACATAGAGCACCGGGTCGCGGTCGTCGCCATAGAAACCGCCCACGTCGGTGGCATAGAAGGGCGCCCCCGACAGGCCCCAGCTCAACGCCCCGCGGATGCTGGCGGCCAGACCTTCCCAGTCGGCCTGAGGGTCACCACCCCATTGCGCAGGATAGCGCTGCGAGCCGGCCCACGCGGCACGGCTGAACAGAAAGGCGCCGTCGGGCGCGTAGCGCTCGGCCGCTTCATAGACGCAGCGATTGTAGAGCAGAGCATAGACATTGTGCAGCGCGTGGCCGCCTTCACCATTATGGGCCACACAGGGCTCTTCCACTTGTTCGCCGAAGTCGGGCTTGATCATGTGGACGCCGGTGGCGAACAGCTCGGCGTGGCGGTCGCGCCAATAGGCGTAGGCGTCGGGGTGGGTGAAGTCCACCAGGCCCGAGTCGGGCAACGGGGTGAGCACCTCGCCGAACGGCTCAGGGTCGAACCGGTAGCGATAGGGCAGGCCGGTGCGCCCGTCGGTCAGCAGCCAGCCGCGCGCCGCCATGGTCTCGAACAGCGGATTGTGCACCGAGACCAGCGGATACTCCCACAGGCAGACCTTGAAATCGAGCGCCCGCAAGGCCTTGATCACGGCGGCGGGGTCGGGATAGCGCGCGCCATCCCACTCGAAGGCGAAGCGGGTTTCGGTGTGCTGCCAGGTGCGCCCGTCCAGCGTGATCACATCGCACGGCATGGCGCGCGCGCGCACCTCGGCGGCGGCGTCGAGCACCGCTTGAGCGTCGCGGTAATAGGCCCGCGACAGGATCACCCCCAGGCTCCACAAGGGCGGCACCGGCGCGCGGCCGGTCAAGCGGGTGTAGGTGGCGATCAGGTCGCCGCCGTCGGCGCCGGCGAACAGGAACAGGTCGAGGCTCGGGTCTTCGACCAGCAGGCCATAGGCGCGGTGTGACCAGGTGGCGAAGCCGACCGCGTGGGCCACCGGAGCGGGGGTGTGGGCGAACAGGCCCCAGCCCGCCGGGCTCCAGGCGAACGGCGTGTTCTTGTACGACCATTCGGAATTGACGCCCAGGGCATCGTGGTTGCACGAGCGGATGAACTGGCCGCGCTTGTCGAGCGGTCCCCATTTCTCGCCCAGACCATAGACCGGCCAGCCCGACGGCAGGTCGAAGCCCACCAACCAACCCTCGGCCAGACGCGCCAGCGGCGGCATGCGGAAGCGGCGGCGGAAATGGCCGTCGGTGGGCGACCGTTGGACCAACTCGCCGGCGCGTTCGAGCGTGAAGCTCAGCGGCGCGTGTTCGACCGTCAGCCGCAGATCGCCGGCTTCGAGGATGCTGGCGCCGTCGGTTTCGCTGAGCGCGAGGGGCAGAGCTGCTGGCGGGTCGGTCAGGATGGCGTAGTCGTCGCGGCGCTCGGGACCGAGCCAGAGGCGCAGTCCCTGGTCCCACAGCGCCAGGCGCAGCGGCCCGGCGTCGGTGGCGATGACCGCCAGGCGGTCGGTGGCCAGGGTCGCCCGCCCGGTGGCATGGAGCGCCGGTACCGCCGACCAGTTCGGCGACAGGCGATCCAGGGTCACCGGCGGCGACGATAGCGGGCTGCCCAAAGGCTCAACTCCAGCGCGGGCGGGGTGGCGGCGCGTGGACCGGGCCGCTGCCCCGCGCGCGGCCGTCGATCAAGCCCCGTGATACTGGCAGAGCGAGATCACGTCTACGCCACGATCGCGCAGGCGTTGGGCGCCGCCCAGGTCGGGCAGGTCGATCACGAAACAGGCGGCGACCACCTTGCCACCGGCCTTCTCGATCAACTCGACCGCCGCGTCGGCGGTGCCGCCGGTGGCCAGCAGGTCGTCGACCAGCAACACCAGGTCGCCGTGGGCGATGGCGTCTTCGTGGATTTCCAGCGTGTCGGTGCCATATTCCAGGTCATAGCTTTGCCCGATGGTGGCGTGCGGCAGCTTGCCCTTCTTGCGCATCGGCACGAAGCCGCTGGTCAACTGGTGCGCCACCGCGCCGCCGACGATGAAGCCGCGCGCCTCGATCCCGGCGACCTTGTCGATGGCGACGCCCACATAGGGCTGGACCAACTCGTCAACCGCCTTGCGAAAGCCGCGGGCGTCGTTGAGCAGCGTGGTGATGTCCCGGAACTTGATGCCAGGCTTGGGAAAGTCGGGAATGGTGCGGATGCGCGACAGGATCCACGGCTCGCCGATGCCCTCTTTGGGCTCGTCGATCAGGGGCGCTTTGGTCATGGGGCTGATCCTCGAACTGGAACCGTAAGTCAGGACTTAAGCACGCGGCCGGCGACCGCGTCCAGCCGCGCCAGGGCGTCACCGCCGCGCGCTTCGGGCGGCGTGATGATCGCGGTGTCGAGCACCCGGTCGCAGCCATGGGGGCAGGTGGCGGCCCGGGCTGCGGCGATGCGCGGCGCGGCGTGCGCCACCAGGGCGCGGGCACGGTCGGCATTGTCCTTGAGCACGCGGATCACCGCCGACACCTCGACCGCCTCTTCTTCCTCGTGCCAGCAGTCATAGTCGGTGACCATGGCGACGGTCTGGTAGCAGATCTCGGCCTCGCGGGCGAGCCGCGCCTCGGGCATGTTGGTCATGCCGATCACCTGAGCGCCCCATTGGCGGTAGAGGTGCGACTCCGCCTTGGTGGAGAATTGCGGCCCCTCGATGGTCACATAGGTGCCGCCGTCGCGCACCGGCGTGCCGGTTTCGCCGCCCGCTGCCACCACCGCGGCGCGCAGCCGGGCGCAGGTGGGCTCGGCCATGGACACATGCGCGACCATGCCGTGGCTGAAGAAGCTGCGCGCGCGGGCATGGGTGCGGTCGATGAACTGGTCGACGGCGACGAAGCTGCCCGGCGGCAGGTCTTCGGCCAGCGAGCCGCAGGCGGACATGGACAGAATGTCGGTGACGCCCAGGCGCTTCAGCGCGTCGATATTGGCGCGGTAGTTGATCTCGGAGGGATTGACGCCGTGGCCGCGGCCGTGGCGGGGCAGAAACGCCAGATCGGTGTCGCCGAGGCGGGCGCGGAAGATCTGGTCGGATGGCGTGCCGAACGGGGTCTCCACCGTTTCCCAATGCCCATCCGTGAGCCCCGGCAGGTCATAAAGACCGCTGCCGCCAATAATGCCGATACAGGTCATACCCTAAGCCTCCTTAAACAAACGAAACCCCCCGGCCGGGGCCGGAGGGTTGCGATGACTTTAGCGATCGGCGGGGAGCGGTCAAGCGCGCCGCCCCGCCGTCGGCTGGGCGCCGATCAGGCGTCCTGTCTGTTGGCCTGATCGCGCTCGATTATGTCCTTCCAGGGCGTGGCGCCTTCCTTGACCGGCTTCCACACCTTTTGGGTGGTCATGTAGAGCAGCACCGACAGGATGAACAGGAAGCCCAGGACATTGATGCCCATGCGCTTGCGATCGATCATCTCGGGCTGTGCGGCCCACACCAGGAAGTTGGCGATGTCGCGGGACATTTGTTCGACGGTGGCCTCGGTACCGTCGTCGTACATCACCATCATCGGGTAGAGCTGACGCGGCATGGAGATCTTATGGCCGTCCATATACTCGTTATAGTACTGGCCGGGCGCCAGATTGACGCCTTCGGGGATCTCCGAGTCTTCTACATAGCCCTGCATGAGCGAGTAGACATACTCGGGCCCGTGCTCGCGCGCCTTGGTGATCAGCGACAGGTTCGGCGGATAGGCATTGTTGTTGGCCGCTTTGGCCGCCTGTTCGTTGGGGAACGGCGCCGGGAACTCGTCATTGGTGGCGGCGGGCTTTTGCTCCACCTCGCCATAGTCGTTGATCGTGTCGACCTGGTACTGTTCCGCGATCGCCTTCACTTCGTCTTCCGAGAAGCCGATCTGGGTCAGGGTGCGGAACGGCACATTCTCCAGCTTGTGGCAGGAGCTGCAAATCTGCCGATAGACCTGGAGGCCCCGCTGGATCGACGGGTAGTTCCAGGTGCCGAACGGGCCTTCGAACTGGAAGTCCACGTCCATCGGCTCTTTCGCGCCGCCGGCGGCCTGGGCCGGCAGGGCGGCGCCCAGGCCCATGGTCAGGGCCAGGACACCGGCGCGCACTGTCTTCGAACAAGAACGCATGGATTGTCGATCCTTCATTATTCTGCGGGCGCGGCCTGCGGCGTGGACGGGCCGGACTTTCCTTCCATCACCGCCTCGAAGATGCTGTTGGGCAGCGGTTCGGGCTTTTCGATGCGCGGCAGGATGAACGGCAGCAGCACCAGGAAGTGGAAGAAATAGTAGATGGTCCCAATCAACGCCAAGGTCGGCCAGATGCCTTCCGCCGGCATGCCGCCCACATAGGTCAGCAACACGCAGTCGACCATCAAGACCCAGAAGAAGATCCGGTAGACCGGACGGAACTTGCACGACCGCACGGGCGACCGGTCAAGCCAGGGCAGCGCGAACAGGATCAAGATCGACGCGAACATCGCCAGCACGCCCAGCAGCTTGGCGCTCATCAGCGTGATACCGGTGAACGGAATCGCGATGTCGAAGGTGATCGAGCGCAGGATCGCATAGAACGGCAGGAAGTACCATTCGGGCACGATGTGCGGCGGCGTCACCAGCGGGTCGGCCGGGATATAGTTGTCCGGGTGACCGAGCGAGTTGGGCGCGAAGAACACGAACAGGGCAAAGAACATGAAGAACACGACGATGCCCAGGCCGTCCTTGACCGTGTAGTAGGGGTGGAACGGGATCTGGTCCTGCGGCCCCTTCACGTCAATGCCGAGCGGGTTGTTCGAGCCCGGAATGTGCAGCGCCCAGACGTGCAGGATGACCACGCCCAGGATCACGAACGGCAACAGATAGTGCAGCGAGAAGAACCGGTTGAGCGCCGGGTCGCCGACCGAGAAACCGCCGAGCAGCAGCGTCTGGATCTGTTCGCCGACCACGGGAATGGCGCTGAACAGGCCGGTGATCACGGTCGCGCCCCAGAAGCTCATCTGGCCCCAAGGCAGGACATAGCCCATGAACGCGGTCGCCATCATCAGCAGCAGGATGACCACGCCGAGCATCCACAGAACCTCACGCGGGGCCTTGTACGACCCGTAGTAGAGGCCGCGGAAGATATGGATGTAGACGACGATGAAGAACATCGACGCGCCGTTGGCGTGGACATAGCGCAGCAGCCAACCGTAATTGACGTTGCGCATGATATGCTCGACGCTCTGGAACGCCATCGTCGCGTCGGGTACATAATGCATCGCCAACACGATCCCGGTGGCGATCTGCACCACCAAGCAAACCCCGGCCAGGAAGCCGAAGTTCCACAGATAGGTCAGATTGCGCGGCGTGGGATAGCCCTTGCCGACCGCGCTGTAGACGAAGCCGACCAGCGGCAGCCGGCTCTCCATCCACTGCATGAACCCGCTTTGCGGGCGGTATTGCACACCAGCCATTTGTCCTAACTCTCTTAGCCGACGATAATCGTGGTGTCGTCGGTGTATTTGTACGGCGGAAGATCCAGATTACGCGGTGCCGGGCCCTTCCGGATGCGTCCCGCAATGTCGTAGTGGGAGCCGTGGCACGGGCAGAACCACCCGCCATAGTCGCCGGACTCGGCGTTGGGAATGCAGCCCAGGTGCGTGCAAACGCCGATCATGACCAGGTATTCCGGCTTGATGGCGCGGTCGGAATCGGGTTCGGGGTCGGGCAGCTCGGACAAATCGACCGACCGGGCCTGCTCGATTTCCTCGGCGGTCCGGTGGCGGATGAACAGCGGCTTGCCCTGCCACATCACCTTGATTTCGCTGCCTTCAGGGATCCGGCTCAGGTCGACCTCAACCGTTGCCATTGCCTTGACATCCGCCGACGGCGCCATCTGCGCGATGAACGGCCAGACCGCGAAGGCCGTGCCGACAGCGGCCCAGCCAGCGGTGGCTACGTACAAAAAGTCGCGGCGGTTGACGCCTTCGGCATTGTCCACTGTGAGTTCTTCGCTACTCATAATGCCTCTCACCTGCTATTGCCTTGATTGACGCAGTTTACGCCCTCGTCACCCTCTATTTGGTGAGGAGGCGTCCTCGCTTCGAGTGTGGCCCTCGGCCACAGTCAACGGGTCTTGGGATGACCTGTCGGCTCCTGCGCGGCTAGGGTGATACCGTGTGCTCACCGCCTTTGCAATGGCCGTCCCGATCACAGCGCTGTCATAAATCGTCGCGCATCGACCGTTTACGGAGAGTTTATGAGACTGGGTTGCACGAAAAGGATGGCGATCGATCGGGTCGACCCGGGGGCTCGATGACTGCTAAACTGCGCTTGGGTTTGGCCTTGTATCAGCCTGATATCGCCCAGAATGTGGGCACGACCTTGCGCACCGGCGCCTGCTTCGGCGTGCCCGTCCACATCATCCACCCGTGCGGGTTCGCATTTTCCGGCAAAGCCTTGCGGCGTTCGGGCATGGACTATCTCGATCACGTTTCAGTCATCGAGCATGACGATTGGGACGCGTTCGCCGGTTGGGTGCGCGCGGGCGGGCGGCGGCTGGTGTTGCTGAGCGCCCGGGGGGGCGTGGCGCATGTGGATTTCGCGTTCGCGCCCGGCGACATTGTCTTGCTGGGGCGCGAGTCGGCCGGGGTGCCGGCGACGGTGCACGAGGCCGTCGACGCGCGGCTGCGGATTCCGCTCCGGCCCGGCATGCGCTCGCTCAACGTGGCGGTGGCCGGCGCCATGGTGCTTGGCGAGGCCTTGCGTCAGACGAGTGGCTTTCCTTTGATTGAAGGGTAAAGTATTGGCTGGAGCGCGGTCGGGCCGGCCGGTCCCAGGCAAGGGGGGCGGCGCTGGCCCGCCGCCGGCACAGTCTCAGGAGGCCCGCGATGGACAGCATCTCCCCCAGCCCGGTCGGCTTGGACGCGCGCAAACAGGCGGCGCGCCACTGGTTTCGCCAGTTGCGCGACGATATCTGCGCGGCGTTCGAGGCGATCGAGGACGCCTATGACGGCCCCATGGCCGCCGACCGGCCCGCCGGCCGGTTCGAGCGCAAGCCCTGGGACCGCACCACCGACGATGGCAGCCCCGGCGGCGGCGGCGAAATGTCGGTGATGAAGGGCCGGGTGTTCGAGAAGGTGGGGGTCAATGTCTCCACCGTGTTCGGCGAGTTTTCGCCCGACTTTCGCGGCCAGATCCCCGGCGCCGAGGACGACCCGCGGTTCTGGGCCTCGGGCATCTCGCTGGTCGCCCATCTGCACAATCCGCACGCCCCGGCGGCGCACATGAACACGCGCATGCTGGCGACCACGCGGACCTGGTTCGGCGGCGGCGGCGACTTGAACCCTGCCTTGCCGATCGACCAGGATACCGCCGATTTTCATGCCGCCTTCAAGGCCGCCTGCGACGCCCACGACGCCGACTATTATCCTCGCTTCAAGGCGTGGGCGGACGAGTACTTCTTCAACAAGCATCGCGGCGAGCCGCGCGGCGTCGGCGGCATCTTCTACGACTATCTGGACAGCGGCGACTGGCAGGCCGATTTCGCCTTCACCCAGGATGTGGGCCGCGCCTTTCGCGACATTTATCCCGCCCTGGTGCGCCGGCGCATGGACCGCCCGTGGACCGAGGCGGAGCGCGACGAATTGCTCTATCACCGTGGTCGCTATGCCGAATTCAACCTGGTGCACGACCGCGGGACCTTGTTCGGGCTGAAGACCGGCGGCAATATCGAGGCCATCCTGATGTCGCTGCCCCCGATGGCCAAATGGCCCTGACGGCGGGGCGGCGGCCTTTCCCGACGTCGCCCTGAGGGGTTGGGCCGGCTGGCAAGCCGCCCGCCCGGCGGCGGCGTTTGTCTCTAGCGAAGGAGTTCCGCATGCGCCTTGCCGCTGCTTGCCTCGCCTTCCTGGCTGTGGGCTGCGCCATGGAGCCGCTCGCCGCCGAGGATGCGTCCAAACGTCCGATGACGCTGGTCGACCTGGTCGCCATGCCGAGCCTGTCCGGGCCCGATCTGAGCCCCGACGGCACCCAGGTGCTCTACACCCTGACCGACCCCAATTGGGACCGCGACCGCCATATCCCGCATGTCTGGCGGGCCGATGTGGCGACCGGCGCGGCGCGGCGCATGACCGCCGGCGTCGAGGGCCAGACCGACCCCGAATGGGCGCCCGACGGCAGCGCCATCGCCTTCCTGGCCGAGCGCGACGGCGACGAGCATAAGCAACTCTATCTGCTGCCCAGCGACGGCGGCGAGGCGCGCCGGATCAGCGACCATGAGACCGCCATCGCGGCCTATGAGTGGGCGCCCGACGGCGCGACCATCTATTTCCTGGCCGACGACCCGGCGACCGCCGAACAAGAGGCGCGCGAGAAACGCGGCGACCATCTCAACCGGTTCGAGGAAAAGCCGTTTCGCCATGTCTGGTGGCTGGATGTGGCGCCCGATGCCGGCGCCATCGGCGAAGCCTACCGGCTGACCGAGGGCGCGTTCACCGTGCGCTCGCTGCACGTGTCGGCCGACGGGCGGCGCATCCTGCACGACCGGTTCGCCAGTTCGCTGCTCGACGACCTGCCGACCGCCGAGTTGTGGACCATGGCCGCCGACGGCAGCGACGCCCGGCAGATCACCCGCGACAACCAGGTGTTCGAGACCGGCGCGCGGCTGTCGCCCGACGGTGCGTCGGTGCTGTTCGTCGCCGGTGCCAATGCGGCCGGTGAAAGCTACCACAACGACAATCTGTTCGTGGTGCCCGCCGACGGCAGCGCCGCGCCGCGCCTGTTGCTCGAAGACATGCCCTATGACGTGCGCGCGGCGCGCTGGACCGCCGACGGCCGGTCGATCGTGTTCCGCGCCAACACCGGCGTGCGCGACGCGCTGTTCCGGGTCGACCTGGCGAGCGAGCGGCTGACCCCGTTGACCGACCGCGCCGAGACCGTGTCGGGCTGGGATTATGACGCCGCGAGCGACACCCATGTGGTCGCGCTCGACGGGCCGACCAACGCCGGCGACCTGTGGCGGCTGGCCGCCGACGGCTCCATGACGCCGATCACCGACCATTACGGCTATCTGGCCCGGACGTTCGAGCTGCCGCGCCAGGAGGTGATCACCTGGACCGGCGAGGACGGCGTCGAGGTCGAGGGCATCTTGACCTATCCCTTGGGCGGGCGCGACGCCTTGCCCGCCCCGTTGATCGTCAACACCCATGGCGGCCCGGCGTCCACCGACCAGGTGGCCGGCTTCTCGGCCTGGGAATATCTGCCGGTCGCCGCCGCCCACGGCTATGCGGTGCTGCGGCCC
This sequence comes from Rhodothalassium salexigens DSM 2132, assembly GCF_004341375.1. Taxonomy (GTDB): domain Bacteria; phylum Pseudomonadota; class Alphaproteobacteria; order Sphingomonadales; family Rhodothalassiaceae; genus Rhodothalassium; species Rhodothalassium salexigens. The sequence continues at coordinate 469,363 of NZ_SLXO01000002.1, read as the reverse complement.
AATTATCGCGGCTCCACCGGCTATGGCGACGAATTCCTGCGCGACATGGTCGGCAGCTATTTCAACCAGGCGCACAAGGACGTGATGGCCGGCGTCGACGCGCTGATCGCGCGCGGCATCGCCGACCCCGACCGGCTGGTCAAGATGGGCTGGTCGGCCGGTGGTCACATGACCAACAAGATCATCACCTACACCGACCGCTTCGCCGCCGCCTCGTCGGGGGCCGGCGCGGTCAACTGGATCAGCATGTACGGTCAGAGCGACATCCGCATCTACCGCACGCCCTGGTTCGGCGACACGCCCTGGGTCGAGGACGCGCCGATTGAAACCTATTGGGAGCATTCGCCGCTCAGCGACATCCACAAGGTGACCACGCCGACGCTGATCCTGGTGGGCGAGAACGACGTGCGCGTGCCCATGGCGCAGTCGGTGGAGCTCTATTACGCGCTCAGCCGCAACGGCGTGACCACCCGGCTGATCACCGCGCCGGGCGAACCCCATGGCTGGCGCAAGTTGTCGAACCGGCTGTTCAAGGGCAATCTGGAGCTCGACTGGTTCGCCACCCATGCGCTGGGCCAGGACTACACGTTCGAGCCGGTGCCGACCGCCGAAGCCGCGCAAGCGGACGACGCCGCCGACGCGGACTAAGCCACACGATCCCGCCGGCCGGTCACACGGGCCGGCGGGGCCGCGCCACGCCCGCCCCCGCGCCGGTGCCTCGTCCGAGCGAGACGGGGGCGGGGCAGGGCGGCGGCCTTGGCGCCTGTGCGGCCAGGGTCGCCGACCCGGCGCTTACCCGACCCGCCCCCTCACCCTTTCCAACAACGGACCGTCCCCCATGACCGAGACCATGCCCACCGGCGCTGAGATCCTGGTGGAAACGCTGATCGCCCACGGGGTCGAGCAGGGCTTCTGCGTGCCCGGCGAAAGCTATCTGGCGGTGCTCGACGCGCTTTATGACGCGCGCGACCGGTTCCGCCTGGTCACCTGCCGCCACGAGGCTGGCGCTGCCAACATGGCCGAGGCGTGGGGCAAGTTCACCGGCGCGCCGGCCGCCTGTTTCGTCACCCGCGGGCCCGGCGCCACCCACGCCGCCATCGGTGTGCACACGGCGTTTCAGGATTCGACGCCGATGATCCTGTTCGTGGGCCAGGTGGCCAGCGACCAGCGCGACCGCGAGGCGTTCCAGGAGGTGGACTATCGCCAGATGTTTGCACCGCTGGCCAAATGGGTGGCCGAGGTCGACCGCGCCGACCGGGTGGGCGAATATGTGGCCCGCGCCGTCGCCACCGCCACCGCCGGCCGGCCGGGGCCGGTGGTCCTGGCGCTGCCCGAAGACATGCTGACCCAAGCCGCCGCCCGCCCCGCCCAGCGCCCGCACGCGCCGATCCAGGCTCGCCCGGCGGCGGCTGACCTGGACGCGGTGGTGGCGCGGCTCAACCAGGCCCGGCGCCCGCTGGCGATCCTTGGCGGGTTCGGCTGGACCGCCGAGGCGGTGGCCGCCTATGCGGGCTTCGCCGAGCGCCACAGCCTGCCCACCGCCGTGGCGTTCCGCTTTCAGGACCTGATCGACAACGACCACCCGGCCTATGCCGGCGATCTGGGGCTTGGCGCCAATCCCGATCTGGTGGAGCGCCTGGCGCGCGCCGACCTGGTGCTGGCCATCGGTCCGCGCCTCGGCGAGGTGACCACCGGCGGCTACACCCGGCTGGTGCCGCCGGTGGCCGAGCAGGCGCTGATCCATGTCCATGCCGGTGCCGAGGAACTGGGCCGGGTCTATCAGGCCGACCTGCGGGTTCACGCCAACCCCGGCGCCTTCGCCGCCGCCCTGGCCGCGTGCTCGCTCGACCGTCAGTGGCCGGACGAGGCGCGGGCGGCGGTGCGCGCGCGCGATGCCTGGCGCCAGCCGGTGGCCGCCCCCGGCGCGGTCAACCCGGCCGAGATCTGGGCGGCGATGGCCGAGCGCGCCGGGCCCGACGCCATCGTCACCAACGGCGCGGGCAATTTCGCCGCCTGGGTGCATCGTTTCCACCGCTACCGCCGGTTCCGCAGCCAGTTGGCGCCGACCTCGGGGGCCATGGGCTATGGCGTGCCGGCCGCCGTCGCTGCCAAGCTGGCCGCGCCGCAGCGCCCGGTGATCTGTGCGGCCGGCGACGGCGACTTTCTGATGAGCGCGTCGGAACTGGCCACCGCTGCGCAATACCGGGCCGGGGTGGTGTTCCTGGTGTTCGACAACGCCATGTACGGCACCATCCGCATGCACCAGGAAAAGCACTATCCGGGCCGGGTCAGCGCCACCGGCATCGACAATCCCGATTTCGTCATGCTGGCCCGCGCCCACGGCGCCCATGCCGAACGCGTCGACAGCACCGCAGCCTTCGCCCCCGCCTTCGACACCGCGCTCGCCGTCGCCGAGCGCGAGCAGCGCCCGGCGCTTCTGCACATCCTGTTGGACCCGCGCTGCATCGGGCCCACCTTCACCTTGAAGAAGCTCTGAGCCGATCGGCCGAGCACCAGACGGCGCGCGGCCCGCTCGTGCGCCGGGAAAGACGGAGGCTCATGACCCAGACCGACGACCAGTCGCGCGCCATCGCCTTTCTGAGCGATCCGGCGACCCACGGCCTCGACGGCGCCCACGCCCGGGTCGAGCGCATCGACACCCACATGTCGCACATCTTCCTGACGCCCGACCGCGCCTACAAGCTGATGCGCGCGGTGCGCTATCCGATGATCGTCGATTTCTCCGCCCGCGCCGCGCGCCAGGCCGCCTGCGCCGCCGAGATCAAGGTCAATCGCGCCATGGCCGGGCCGCTCTATCGCGGCGTGCGCGCGCTGACCGAGGCGCCGGGCGGCGGCCTGGCGTGGGACGGCGACGGCGCGGCGGTCGACCATGTGGTCGAGATGGCGCGCTTCGACGAGGCGACCCGCTTCGACCGGCTGGCCGAGGCCGGCGGGCTTGAGCGCTGGATGCTCGACCAGATCGCCGACTTGGCGGCCGCTGCCCATGGCGCCGCCCCGGTGCGCTTCCACGCCTTCGGTGCAGCCGAGTTGGACGGGCTGTTGGCCGAATTGACCCGCAATCTGCGCGGCGAGGCGGCGCCGGCGTTGGACGGCCAGAAGGTCGAGCGCTATCTGTCGGCGCTGGGCGAGGCGGTGGCGGCGGCGCGGCCGGTGGCCGACTATCGCCGTGCCGCCGGCCATGTGGTGCGCGCCCATGGCGATCTGCACCTGGCCAATATGTGCCTCTATGACGGCCGGGCGATGCCGTTCGACGCGGTGGTGTTCAACGACGCGTTCAGCGACATCGACGCGCTCTACGACCTGGCGTTCGCGGTGATGGACCTGATCCGCGTCGGCCGGCGCGACCTGGCCGCAGCCATGACCGCGCGCTACATGACCGCGCGGCGCGACTATGCGGGGCTTGGCGTCTGGCCGCTCTATCTGTCGCTGCGCGCGGCGATCCGGGCCATGGTCACCGCCATGGCGCCCGACAGCCCCGACCGCAGCCCCCGCGCCGGCCGTTTCCTCGACCTGGCGCTCGACCTGGTGGCCCAGCGCCCGGCGCCGCGTCTGGTGGCGGTGGGCGGTCGCTCGGGCACCGGCAAGTCGACGCTGGCCGCCAGCCTCGCGCCGCATCTGGGCGGGGCGGCCGGCGCGGTGGTGATCAAGAGCGACGAGATCCGCAAGCGGCTCTATGGCATCACGCCCGAGGACCGGCTGCCCGACGAGGCCTATGCCGCGCCGGTCAGCGCCCGGGTCTATGACCGGCTGATCCACGACGCCCAGTCGGCGCTGGCCGCCGGGGCGACGGTGATCGCCGATGCGACCTTCCTCAAGGCCGAGGGGCGCGACCGGCTGGCCGAGGCGGCCGGGCGTTTGGGCGTGGCGTTCACCGGCCTGATGCTCGAAGCCGGCACCGACACCCTGGGCCGCCGGCTCGACGCCCGCACCCACGACGTGTCCGATGCCGACACGGCGGTGCTGGCGCTGCAACGGCTCGAAGGCCCGTGTGGCTGGCACCGGCTCGACAGCGACCAGCCGCTCGACCGGTCGACGCAGGCCGCCCTCGACCGGGTCAGGGCGACCCCGGCACCCGACTAAGCGGGCTTGTCAGCGCCGCCCGCTCGCGCCATCCTGGAGCCCATGAGACAGATCATCGCAACCCTGCTTCTTGTGGCCGTCCTGGCGCTCGCCGGGCCGCCGGCCGGGGCACAGCAAACCGAGCCGGTCGCGGGCGAGACGGCCGAGGCGCCGGCGTCTGAGCAGCCCGAACCGGCCGGGCCGCCGACGTCTGCGGCGCCGGTCGAGGCCCCGGCCGCCGCCGGGCCGGCCACCGTGGCGCCGGGGACGGTTTTGCTGGGCCGCTGGCGGGTCACCGGCACGCCGGTGGACGACCTGCCGCTGGCCCAGATCCGCCGCACCCGGGTGCTCGACGACCGCCATATCCTGTTCGAGACCGTCGGCCGCGACCGCTATCTCAACCGGCTCGACGACCCGTGTCCCGGGCTCGGCGTCTATCGCAGCTTCGCCTACGACACCCGGCAGACCCGGCTGACCGACCTGGACATCATCGACGTGCTGCAACCCATCGGCGGCGGCCTGCAACGGGTGGCGTCGTGCCGGTTGGGCGTGTTCCACCCGGTGGACCGCCTCGACGATCCGGCGCGCCAAGACCGCTGACCCCTTGGGCGCGCGCGCCGGCGTCATGGGCGCGCGCAGCGACGCGACCCCGTCGCCGTCCGCAACGCAAGCAGCGCCCAGGGTCTCGCGCCCGACCGGTCGTCGCGGCTCAGCCACCATCCGTCGCAATTCTATTTTCCTCGACCGGGGCGCTCGGCATGACCGGGAATGCCGGCGTCCCTGATCGCCCTGTGCGTGCCTTTTTGGGCTTTCATGGGCTTTAAGGTGCCGGCACAGTGGGGAGCCGGGACGCCGGGCCGCCAGGGGGGTGGGGCCGGTTGAGCCCGTGGACAGGGGGCTGACGGATGGGGCTGACCACCCAGGGCTTGAAGAATCCGGCCGCGGTGGCGGTGATCGTGGTGATCGCCATGCTGCTGGGGCTGTTGTCGCTGACCCGGCTGCCGGTGCAGTTGTTCCCCAATATCGAGCGGCCGACGCTGACCGTCAGTGCCGGCTGGCGCGCGGCCAGCCCGCGCGAGATCGAGTCCGAGATCGTCCAGCCGATCGAAGAGGTGCTGCAAGGTCTGCCCGGGCTGATCGAGATGTCGTCTTCGGCCAATTCCGGGCGCGGCTCGGTGCGGCTGGAATTCGCCCTGGCCACCGACATGGACCAGGCGTTCACCGAGGTGACCAGCCGCCTGCAACAGGTCAACAATCTGCCCGCCGACGCCGACCGGCCGCGCGTGCGCCAGGGCGGCGGCCGCGAGGGCGACAATGAATCGCTCATTCAACTGTTCGTGCAGCGCCTGCCCGGCAGCACCCTGTCGCTGGCCGAACTGACCCAGTTGATCGAGGACCAGGTGGCGCCGGCGTTCGAGGCGGTGGCGGGCGTCGCCAGCGTGTCGGTGCGCAGCGCCACCGGCAGCGAGGCGCTGCGCGTGGTCTTCGACCCCTATCGTCTGGCGCAACTGGGCCTGAGCGTCAGCGAGGTGGCGCAGCGCGTCGGCCGCTCCAACGACGTCTCGGGCGGCCAGGTGGAGGTGGGCCGGCGCAGTTTCGCCCTGCGCTTCGAGGGCCGCTATTCGCCCGACGAGTTGAGCGAGTTGATCCTCGACTGGCGCGGCGACACGCCGATCCGGCTCGGCGACGTGGCCGAGGTGTCGGTGGGGCCGATCTACAGCCGGTCGGTGGTGTTCCAGGACGGCAACCGGGCGATCAGCCTCGACCTGGCCAAGGAGACCGGCGCCAATGTGCTGGGCGCCATCTCGGCGGTGACCGAGATCATGGACCGGCTCAACGCCACCGTGCTGGCCGATGCCGGGGCACGGATGCAGAAATCGTTCGACCCGTCGGTGTTCATCAACCGCGCGGTCGCGCTGGTCACCAACAATCTGCTGGTCGGCATGGGGCTGGCGGTGGTCGCCTTGTGGTGGTTCCTGCGCCGGGCGCGGGCGACCCTGTTGATCGCCACCACGATCCCGATCTGCATCATGACCACCTTTTTGGTGCTCGACCTGTTCGGCCGCTCGGTCAACATCATCTCGCTGGCCGGGCTGGCGTTCGCCACCGGCATGGTGATGGACGCCGCCATCGTGGTGCTGGAGAACATCGTCCGGCTGCGCGAGCAGGGCCGCGACGCCTTCGAGGCGGCGGACACCGGCGCGCGCCAGGTCTGGGGGGCGTTGCTCGCCTCGACCGCCACCACGGTGGCGATCTTCTTGCCGATCATCTTCCTCAAGGACGTGGAAGGCCAGTTGTTCGCCGACCTGGCGCTGACCATCGCCATCGCGGTCAGCATCTCGCTGGTGGTGGCGGTGACCGTGTTGCCGGCGGCGGCGCGGCTGTTCCTGCGCATCGACCCGCGGGGCCAGGGCGCTGACCGGGCGGCTGGCCGGGCTGTTGAACGGGGGCGCGAGCCGGGCCCGGGCGCCGAGGCCGAGCGCGAGCCCTCGGCATGGTGGGACCGGCTGGCCCATGGGTTGATGGCCCTGACCGCCACGCGCCGGCGCCGGATTGCCTGGGTGGCGGTCTTGTTGGTCGGGCCGTTGTCGCTGTCTTATCTGCTGTGGCCGCAGACCAACTATCTGCCGCCGGTCAAGCGCGACGCGGTCGACGCCTTCATCAGCTTCCCCTCGGGCTACAATGCCGAGACCATCGAGCGCGAATTCGCCGATGTGGTGATCGAGCGGCTGGAGCCCTATGTGTCGGGGGCGCGCGAACCGGCGCTTCAGGATTATTTCCTGGTCTCGGGCAGTTGGGGCAGCTTCATGGGCGTGCGGCCGCGCGACCAGGGCGACGTGGATGCGGTGGTCGCACTGTTGCGCAGCGAGGTGCTGGCGGGCTTTCCCGACGTGGTCACCTATCCCCAGCAGGGCAATCTGTTCGGCGGCTTTGGCGGCGCAGGCTCGATCAGCCTGTATCTGCAATCGGCCGACTTTCCGGCGCTGTCGGACGCGGTGGTCGCCGGCGCCGACGTGGTGCGCGAGGTCTTGCCCGGCGCGCGGGTGCGGCCCACCCCCGACCCGCAGACGGTGGCGCCCGAGATCCGCCTGACGCCCGACGACCGGCGCATCGCCGAGGTCGGGCTGACCCGCGACGGCGTCGCCCAGACCATGCGCGCCATGGGCGACGGCATCTGGCTTGGCGAGTATTTCGACGGCGACAAGCGCATGGACATCATCCTGCGCGCCGCCGCCTGGTCGCGGCCGGAGTTTCTGGAAGACGTGCCGATTGCCACGCCCAATGCCGGCGTGCTGCCCCTGGGCGACCTGGTGTCGATCCGCCGCGACGTGGGGCCGTCGCGCATCCAGCGCGTCGACGGCCGCCGCACCATCACGCTGACCGTGGTGCCGCCGCCCGGCGTGTCGCTCGAAGCCGCCGTGCGCACCCTGCGCGAGCAGGCCGAGCCGCGCCTGCGCGCGCTGCTGCCCGCCGACGCCAGCCTGGCCTATGGCGGCGACGCCGACAGCCTGGACAAGGCGGTGGCCACGCTCGGCGGCAATTTCGGCATCGCCGTGGTGTTGCTGTTCCTGATCATGGCGGCGCTGTTCAAGTCGGTGAAGGACGCCGCCCTGGTGATCGTGTCGCTGCCCATGGCGACGGTCGGCGGGGTGGTCGCTTTATGGCTATTGAACAGGGTCACCTTCGCGCCCTTGGATCTGCTGGGCATGATCGGCTTCATCATTCTCCTGGGGCTGGTGGTCAACAACGCGATTCTGCTGGTGGTCGAGACGCGTCGGTCGGAAGACGAGGGGCTCGACCGGCGCGCGGCGGTGCACCAGGCGTTGCGGCTGCGGCTGCGGCCGATCTTCATGTCCACGCTGACCTCGATCGCCGGCATGTTGCCGCTGGTGCTGATCCCCGGTGCCGGCAGCCGGATCTATCAGGGCATGGCGACGGTGATCGTCGGCGGCATGAGCGTGTCGACGCTGTTCACCCTGATCCTGCTGCCGAGTTTGTTGCAACTGGGCCGGTCGCGGCGCCGTGTCGCCCCCGACGGCTCAAGCGACCGACCGGGCGACCCGGCGGCCGCCGGCCTGGCCGCGCCATGACCGCGCCATGACCGCAGCTTTCGTCCACCGGCTGCCGGCGCCGCAGCCCCGACCTCTCACGGCCCCGATGGCCCGACCAGCGAGGATGTTCATGTGGTATCTGTTTAACCGTCGCCTGTGGGCCGTGCTGCTGACCGGTCTGGCGACCCTGGTCGCTCTGGCCCCGGCGGCAAACGCCCAGCGCCCCGGCGGCCGGCCGCCGGCACCGGTGGACGCGGTGGCGGCCGAGACGGTGCGCATGGCGGCGGTGACGCGCATGCCGGGCACGGTGATCAGCCGCAACGACAGCACCATCGCCGCGGCGGTCGCCGGCCGGGTCGACTGGATCGCCGAGGTCGGCAGCGAGGTGGCCAAGGGCGACGTGCTGGCGCGCATCGACGACCGCGACTGGCGCCTTCAGGAGCGCGAGAGCGTGGCGCAGATCAAGCGGCTTGAAGCGCGGCTCGGCTATGAAGAGGCCGAGGTGGCGCGGATCGCCAAGCTGGCCGACCAGGGCAATGCGCCGCAAGCGCGGCTGGAAGAGGTGATGACCACCCGCGACGCCACGGTGCAGGAACTGGCCCAGGCGCGCGTGGCGTTGGAGCGCGCGCGCGTCGGCCTCGACCGGGCGGCGGTGCGGGCGCCGTTTCCGGGGCGGGTGGTGGCGCGGCTGGCGGCGCCGGGCGAATATGCGAGCCCCGGCGGCCAGCTTCTGCGCCTGGTCGACACCACCCATCTGGAGGTGCGCGCGCAGATCCCGGTCAGCCTGACCGGGCAGTTGGCCGCCGGGACCATCGTCGGCATCGAGGCCGACGCCACCCGGGTCGACGCGCCGGTGCGCACCATCGTGCCGGTGGGCGACGAGGTCAGCCGCACGGTGGAGTTGCGGGTGACGCTCGACGGCGCGCCGTGGATCGTCGGCACCGCGGTCAGGGTGGCGATCCCCAAGGGCGCCGCGCGCCAGGTGGTGGCGGTGCCGCGCGACGCCTTGATCCTGCGCGCCGACGGCAGCTTCGTGTTCGTGGTCGAAGACGGCCGGGCGCGCCGGGTGGCGGTGCGCACCGGTACCGCCGAGGGCGACCGTATCGCCGTCGACGGCGCGGTCGGCGCCGGCGATCTGGTGATCGTGCGCGGCGCCGAGCGCTTGACGCCCGGTCAGCCGGTGCGTATCCGCGAAGGCGATGCGGCGGCCGCCGGCGCCGCTGCCGTGGACGGCGGGGCCGGCGGTCGCGCCTTCTGAAGGGGTCGAGTGACGGTGGTGGAGACGAAGACGCACGGCGCAGCGCCCACCTGGTTCGGGCCGGTCGGCGGGCGCGTTGGCTGGCGCCCGGTCCGATGAGCCGCCTGTTCGGCAATCGCGAGGCGACGTTTTGGTTGTTTCAGGTCCTCGCCTGGAGCGGCTTCGGCGTGGTGCGCCTGTTGCAAGGCTACAGCCTCTACGGCCAGGTGGGGCCCTATATGGATACCACCTTGGTGGCCGCGGTGACCGGTTTCGTGCTGTCGTCGATCATGCGCCAGATCTACCAGCGCGTGTTCGGTGCCGGTCTCATCTGGGTGGCGGTGGCGGCCATCGGTGTCTCCGGCGCCTTTGCGGTCGCGTTCTCGGCGGTGGAGATCACCACCGTGCGCCTGTCCGACCCGGCCAATGCGGCGAGCTATTCGCTGTTCGACAATCTGATGCTCGACGGCTTCGTGCTGCTGGCCTGGAGCGCCATCTATTTCGGCGTCAAGTTCTACCGCCAATTGCTCGAACAGCAGGCGGCGACCGCGCGCGCCACCGCCATGGCGCACGAGGCGCAACTGGCGATGCTGCGCTACCAATTGAACCCGCACTTTCTGTTCAATACCCTGAATGCCATTTCAACCCTGGTGCTGGAAGGCGATGCCCGGGGCGCCAATGCCATGTTGACCAAATTATCGAGCTTTTTGCGCTACTCGCTGGTCAATCAGCCGACCCAGAGGGTGACGCTGGCCCAGGAGGTGGAGGCGCTGAAGCTCTATCTGGATATCGAGCGGGTGCGCTTTGGCGACCGGCTGACCTTCAGCGTCGACCTCGATGAGAGCGCGCGTGATGCCATGGTGCCGAGCCTGTTGTTGCAGCCGATGATCGAGAACGCCATCAAGTACGCCATCGCGCCGAGCGAGGCCGGCGGTGCCATCGCGCTGATCGCCCGCGCCGAGGCCGGGCGCCTTTGCCTGCGCGTGCGCGACGACGGGCCGGGCATCCAGGGCACGCCCCGGGTGCCGGTGGCGCCGACATCGTCGGGGGTCGGTTTGGCCAATACCCGCGCGCGCCTGCGCGAGGTCTATGGCGACGATTATCGCTTCGAACTGGCCAATCGCAGCCCGCGCGGGCTCGACGTGGTGATCCACATCCCGGTGCAATATGAGCCGCGGTCGGTGAGCGGGCGCCGCGGCCGGCCGGTGGCGCGCTCGCAGGAGGCCGCATCAGGATGACCGAGGAGGATACAGCGCCCATGACCGCGTCCCGGACGATCCGCTGCCTGCTGGTGGACGACGAACCGCTGGCGTTGCGGGGCCTGCGCGCCCGGCTGGCCGCGGCCGACGACCTCGACATCGTCGACGAGGCCCAGAACGGGCGCGAGGCGATCAAGCTGATCCGCCAGCATCGCCCGGATCTGGTGTTTCTGGACATCCAGATGCCGGGCTTGGGCGGTTTCGACGTGATCCGCGCTCTGGTCGGCGAGGATATGTTGCCGCTGGTTGTGTTCGTCACCGCCTATGACCGTTTCGCGCTCGAAGCGTTCGAGGCCCATGCGCTGGATTATCTCTTGAAGCCGGTGGAGGAGGAGCGCCTGGCCCAGACCCTGCACCGGGTCCGCGAGGCCATGGCCCAGCGCACGGCGGTGGAGCAGAACGCCCGTCTGGTCGACCTGATCGAGGGGCTCGACGACCCGCCGCAGACCGCGCTGACCGCGATCCTGGAAGCCCGGCCGACAACCCAGGCGCGCTATGACAGCCAGTTGCACATCAAGGATCGCGGCGTGATCACCCGGGTGGCGGTTGCCGATATCGACTATATCGACGCCGCCGGCGATTACATGTGCATCCATGTGGGCGACACCACGCATATCCTGCGCGAGACCATGAAGCACATGGAGGCACGCCTCGACCCGGCCAAGTTCCAGCGCATCCACCGCTCGACCATCGTCAATCTGGATCAGGTGCGCGAGGTCCACCCTTATGCCAATGGCGAGTGTTTCCTGACCCTGCAATCGGGTCGCGAATTGAAGGTCAGTCGCAGCTACAAGAGCGTGGTGGCGCGGTTTACCTGATTTGGCAACCCAGCCGGCGGCGTCGACTGACACAGGAACGCAACCGTTTTCCCCATTGCATCAAGCGGGCCCATGTGGTCAATCGCGGGAAACAGGGCGTGTAACGATGGAGAAGAGCATGCGGATTTTGGTGCTGGGTGGTGATGGTTTCTGCGGCTGGCCTACGGCGCTGCATCTGTCGAACCGGGGCCACGAGGTGGCCATCGTGGACGACCTGTCGCGGCGTAAGATCGATGTGGAACTGGAAGTGGAGTCGCTGACCCCGATCCGGCCCATGAGCGAGCGCCTGCGGGTCTGGAAAGAGGTCTCCGGCCGCACCATCGACTTCCACAGCTTCCGGGTCGGCGAGCACTACCATCGCTTGGTGACGCTGCTGAAGGAGTGGCGCCCCGAAGCCATCGTGCACTTCGCCGAACAACGCGCCGCGCCTTATTCCATGAAGTCGCCGGCGCACAAGCGCTATACCGTCGACAACAATCTCAACGCCACCAACGACGTGCTGGCGGCGATGGTGGAATCGGGCATCGACTCGCACCTGGTGCATCTGGGCACCATGGGCGTCTACGGCTACGGCACCGCCGGCATGAAGATCCCCGAGGGCTATCTGAACGTCAAGGTGGACACCGACCAGGGCCAGGTGGAGCAGGAAATCCTCTATCCGGTGAACCCGGGCTCGATCTACCACCTGACCAAGACGCAGGATCAGCTTTTCTTCTATTTCTACAACAAAAACGACGGCGTGAAGGTGACCGACCTGCACCAGGGTATCGTCTGGGGCACCCAGACCGCCGAGACGGTGAAGGACGAGCGGTTGATCAACCGCTTCGACTATGACGGCGACTATGGCACGGTGCTCAACCGGTTCCTGATGCAGGCGGCGGTGGGCTATCCGTTGACCGTGCACGGCACCGGCGGTCAGACCCGCGCCTTCATCCACATTCAGGACACCGTGCGCTGCATCGAACTGGCGATCGAAAACCCGCCCCAGCGTGGCGACCGGGTCAACATCCTCAATCAGATGACCGAGACCCACCGCGTGCGCGATCTGGCCAAGATGGTCGCCGAGATGACCGGCGCCGAAGTTCAGTATGTGGACAATCCGCGCAACGAGGCCGACGAAAACGAGTTGCATGTGGCCAATGACCGGTTCCTGCGCCTGGGTCTTGAGCCGATCACGCTCGAAGCCGGGCTGCTCGACGAGGTGACCGACATCGCGCGCAAATATGCCGAGCGCTGCGACACCACCAAGATCCCGTGCGTATCCTATTGGAGCGAACGCCGCCCGGCCGAGGCGGTGGCCGACGTACAGGAAGCCTGACCCCATGGCGGGGCGCGACCGAACCGGGCCGGACACCGACCCGCCGTCGATCCCCGGCAGCCTGTGGCGCACGCACCAGTCGTTGGAGCGTGAGGCCTGGGCGGCGGCTTTGTCCGATCAGTTGGCCGGGGCCAGCCCGGACCGGGTGATCGGGTTCGCCCATGACACGCTGTTCCCCGGGCGGCTGGCGCTGGTGTCGTCGTTCGGCGCGGAGAGCGCGGCCTTGCTGGCCTTCGCCGCCGACGTGGACCGATCGCTGCCGGTGGTGTTCCTCGACACCCACAAGCTGTTCGACGAGACGCTGGCCTATCGCGACCGGATCGTCGATTTGCTGGGCTTGACCGACGTGCGGGTAATCCACCCCAAGCCCGAGGATCTGGCCGCCGACGACCCCGACGGCACGTTGCACGAGCGCCGGCCTGACCTGTGCTGCCATATTCGCAAGACGCTGCCGCTGGTGCGCGCACTCAAGGGCTTCGACGCCTGGCTGACCGGGCGCAAGCAATACCAGTCGACGGTGCGCGCCAGGCTGCCGCGGGTCGAGATTCAAGATGGCCGGGTCAAGATCAATCCGCTGGCCAATTGGAACGCCGAGGATGTGCGCGCCGAGATGGACCGCCGCGGCCTGCCGCCCCATCCGCTGGTGGCGAAGGGCTATCCCTCGATCGGCTGCGCGCCGTGCACCAGCCGGGTCGAGGACGGCGAGGACCTGCGTGCCGGGCGCTGGCGCGGCCAGGAAAAGACCGAATGCGGCATCCATCTGGGCGCCGACGGGCGCTGGGTGCGCTCGGGTGGCGCGGACTGATCGCCGCGCTCCAAGCCCGCGCACCCGCTGAAAATCCGGAAACGTATCGGCGCCGTTGGGAGGCCCCTGCCGTTTACACAATGCAGGGGCCTCCCGGCGCGATCGCCGTACGGGGCTGACGGTATGGCGCTCGGCGCCGCCGGGTCAGTCGCCGGTCGACCGGCGCACGCTCGCGACCAGCGCGACCACGTCGCTGGACAGGGTCTTCGCCTGGCTTTGCAGGCTGTTGCTGGCGTCGTCCACCTGGCGCGCCGCGTCGGTCAGGCCATCGGCTTCCTGTTGAATGGCGGCAACGCTGTTGGTCACCGTATCGGTCCGGTCGGCGGCCTCGGCGATGTTGCGGGCGATTTCCTGGCTTGATTGGCTTTGCTGCTGCACCGCCGCACTCACGGCCGTGGTCAATTCGCTGACCTGGCCGATCAGCCCGGCGACCGTCTCGATCTGGCTCACCGAACTGCCGGTGGCGTCGCGCATGACCGACAGCTTCTCGGCGATTTCGTCGGCGGCCTTGGCGCTTTGCTGGGCAAGCGACTTGACTTCCGAGGCCACCACCGAAAAGCCGCGCCCGGCCTCGCCGGCGCGGGCCGCCTCGATGGTGGCGTTGAGGGCGAGCAGGTTGGTCTGGTCGGCGATCTGCTTGATCACTTCGAGCGTCTTGGCCACTTCCTCGGCCGCCGCCGCCAGTTCGGTCACCCGCTCTCGGGCCTGTTGCGAGGTGCTGTCGGCTTCGCTGGTGCGTGTCTGGGTCTCGTTCGCCTGAGTGGCCACTTCCTGGATCGAGGTGGACATTTCCTCGGCGGCCGAGGCGACGGTTTCCAGGTTGCTGGTGCTCTTCTGCAACTCGTCGCTGGCTTGCGCGCACTGGTCGCGGACGGTCTTGGCGGTGCTGGTCAACTGGTCGGCGGTGGCGGACAACTCGTGCGCGCGACCGGCGATCTCGTCGGCCTGGCCCTTGATCTGGCTTTCGCAATCGTCGGCATAGGTTTCGAGCCGGGCGAGCGCATCCTTTTCCGGTTGGATGTCGGTCAACGAGCCGGAGACCCGTAGCGGCCGGCCGTTACTGTCCCGCGTGGCGCTGCCCGACGCCCGGAACCAGCGATACTCGCCCGACTTCAGCTTCAGCCGATACTCAACCTCATAAGGGGTGGCGCCGGTCGGGTCTTGCAGATGGTCGTTGAAAACCTTGGTTGTGGCCGCCACGTCGTCGGGGTGCAACTTGTCGGACCAAGCCTCGACCCGATTGGGAAAATCGGCTTCGGAACTGAAGCCGCACAGCCGCCGGAACTCGTTGGACCAGGTCCATTGGCTCTGCTCGTGGAACGGGTCGCCATTGTGTAGAACCGCGTCCCATAGCGCGGCACCGGCATGGTTCTCGAACAGGTCCATGCGCTCCTTCAGATCCTCAAACGCCGAGGTGGCGTCGGCGGCCTCGGTCACATGGTCGGCGGCTCGGTCGACCAGGGCGCGTAACTCCGGGTCCAGATTCTGAGTGTTGGGCCGGTTGCCGTCGGCCAGGTCTTCGAGCGCCTGGCGTAGGAACGGGTCGAGCCCCTCGGTGTCGTTCGCGGCCTCGGCGCCGAACGCAAAAAAATTTCGGTTCCGCTGTACTTGCGCCATGTTCCATGTCCCAAAAAGTGCATTACCATCCGATGCTCGATTTGATACTCGAATTGTTAAAAGTAAAGTTAATGATTCGATTAAATTCGCTGTCGCACCCAACCATCGGACGCAGGTATGAGCGGTTGCCAGTCCGGTCGCACGGCCGGTTCGGGGCATGCGAGCCAGCGCTGCGATAAATCGGAAAAGGGGGCGATCGGTGGCGGCCGGCGTGGCCGCCTCTGGCGTCGGTGCGCCGCTGCGGGCTCCGTCACGCCTGGGACTCGGCGCCGGCCGCCCGCCCCGGCCTGGAGCGGGACGACCTGGCGGAGGGCGACGCCGGGACGTATGGTCCGGGAAGGATCGGTCAAGGCCCGATCGCTGGAGGCAGGAGCGGTCCCGGGCACGACCGGTGGCGAAACCGGTTTGGGCCGGTCAGCGCACCCGGGGGCGGGGCGCTGGCCGGGATCGGCTGGCCCGTTGCGTCAGACCTTGCTTTGCCGGCGGATGTTGGAAACCAGGGTATCGACTTCGCCTGCGAGGCTGTCGGCCTGGTCTTGCAGGGTCTTGGCGGCGTCGCTGACGTGTCGGCCGGCGCGGTTCAATCCGTCGGTGCCGTCCTGGATCGCGGTCACGGTGCCGGTAACGGTGTCGGTGCTGGCCGCCGCCTCGGCGATGTTGCGGGCGATTTCCTGGCTGGAGGCGCTCTGCTCCTGAACCGCTGCGCTGACCGACGTGGTCAATTCCCGGACCTGGGCGATCAACTCGGCCACATTCTGCATTTGGCTCACCGAGCTGCCCGAGGCATCGCGCATCGCCGCCAGCTTCTCGGCGATCTCGTCGGCGGCCTTGGCGCTTTGCTGGGCCAGCGACTTGACTTCCGAGGCGACCACCGCGAAGCCCTTGCCGGCCTCGCCGGCGCGCGCCGCCTCGATGGTGGCGTTGAGGGCGAGCAGGTTGGTCTGGTCGGCGATCTGCTTGATCACTTCGAGCGTCTTGGCCACGTCCTCGGCCGCTGTTGCCAGTTCGCCGACCCGTTCGCGCGCTTCCTGGCTGCTGCGGTCGGCATCGCTGGTGCGTGCCTGGGTTTCCGAGGCTTGCTGGGCGACCTCCTGGATCGACCCCGACATCTGTTCGGCGGCCGAAGCGACCGCGTCCAGATTGGCGCTGCCCTTGTGCAGTTCGTCGCTGGCGGTCTCGCAGCGGCCATGGGTCGAGGTGGCGTTGTCGGCGAGCTCGTCGCCGGTGCTGCCCAGGCTGCGCGCGGCGGTGGCGATTTCTCCCGACAGGCCCTTGAGTTTGGTCTCGCAGGTGTCGGCATAGGCCAGCAGGTTCGACCGCGCCGTCTTGGCGTCGTGAATATCGATCAGCGAGCCCGAGGCACGGATCGCCATGCCCTGGGCATTGCGCAGGGCGCTGCCGGCGGCCCGGAACCAGCGATAGTCGCCGGTGCGGGTCTTGAGGCGATACGCCACATCATAGGGCGTTTTGCCGCTGCGATCGGCCAGATGGGCCTGGAACGCCTGCGCCGTGGGTTCGGCGTCGTCTGGGTGTAGGCTGTCCGCCCAGGCGCCGACCACATTGGGAAAGTCCTGCTCGGATGCGTAGCCCAGCAGATTGCGGAACTCGTTCGACCAGGTCCAGCGGCTTTGGGCGTGGAACGGGTCGCCGTCACACAGCACCGCGTCCCACAGCCCGACGCCGGCGTGGTTCTCGAACAGCGACAGCCGCTCGGCCATATCGTCGGCTCGACCTTGCAGGGCCGCGTGGTCGTCGGCTTGGCTCAAAAGCCGCTCGACGGCGGCGCGCTCGGCCGGCGTGAGGGCCGCAGTGTCCGGGCGGGCGCCGGCCGCGATCGCCTCGATGGCCTCGCGAAACGGGTCTTGGCCGGTGGCGGAGTCGGGGCGGGCCGCGGCATTGCCGCGTCTTTCTCTTACGCTGAGGAACATGGGTGACATCCTTGTTTCGGGTTCAGAGGCCTTTTTTGGCCTTCTTAGGGTCGGAAGAGCGCAGGGTATTACGCTCGGTGTTACCAAAAGTTTATAGTTAAAATGAAACCGGCTGCGGGCGCGCAGCGCCGATATTGCCAGAGGCTCGGACGGCGTCAGCGCGGACAGGGCGACCGGGCTGCGGGGCGGCGTCGGTCAGCCGCCCCGGTCGAGGCCCGGTCAGCGCGATCCTTGATGGCGGATGTTGGCGATCAATGTGTCGACCTCGCTGGCCAGGGCGCTGGCCTGATCCTGCAGGGTCCCGCTGGCTTCGCCCACTTGCCGGCCGGCGTCGGTCAGGCCCTGGGCGTCGTGCTGGATCGCCGCCACATTGCCGGTGACGCTGTCGGTGCTGGCGGCCGCCTCGGAGATGTTGCGGGCGATCTCCTGGCTGGCGGCGCTCTGCTCCTGCACCGCCGCGCTGACCGAAGTGACCAACTCGCTGACCTGGCCGATCAGTTTGGTGACGCCTTCCATGCGCCCGACCGAGCTTTCGGTGGCATCGCGCATGACCGTGAGCTTGCCGGCGATTTCGTCGGCGGCCTTGGCGCTTTGCTGGGCCAGCGACTTGACTTCCGAGGCGACCACCGCGAAGCCCTTGCCGGCCTCGCCGGCGCGCGCCGCCTCGATGGTGGCGTTGAGGGCGAGCAGGTTGGTCTGGTCGGCGATCTGCTTGATCACCTCAAGCGTTTTGGCCACGTCTTCGGCGGCGGCGGCCAGTTCGCTGACCCGCTGGCGGGCATCCTGCGAGGCGGTGTCGGCCTCGTTGGTGCGTGCCTGGGTGTCGCCCGCCTGATGGGCCACTTCCTGGATCGAGCCGGACATCTCCTCGGCGGCCGAGGCGACGGTTTCCAGGTTGCTGCTGCTCTTGGACAACTCATCGCTGGCGCTGACGCAACTGTCGCGCGTGGTGTCGGCCGTGTGGACCAGATTGGTCGCGGTGTCGGACAGGCCGCGCGACTCATGGGCAATGGTATCGGCCATGGCCTTCAGCCGGGTCTCGCAGATATCGGCATATTCGGCCAGGCGATCCTGGGCGGTCTTGATTTCGTGAATGTCGTTGAGCGAGCCCGACGCGCGGGTCGCCACGCCGTTGGCGTCGCGCTTGGCATTGCCGGCGTCGCGGAACCAGCGGTATTCGCCCGAGCGCACCTTTAGCCGATAGGTCACGTCATAGGGCGTCTTGCCGGTGCGGTCGGCCAGATGGGCCACGAACGCGTCTTCGGCCGCCTGGGCGTCGTCGGGGTGCAGCTTCTCCGACCAGGCTTCGACGGTGTTGGGAAAGTCCCGCTCCGAGGTATAGCCCAACTGCCGGCGAATCTCGTTCGACCAGGCCCAACTGCTGCGTTCGTCGAAGGCATCGCCATTGTACAACACGGCATCCCACAACCCGACACCGCTATGGTTCTCGTAAAGGTCTAGTCGTTCGGCCATGCCCTCGGCATCAACCTTGATGTCGGTGAGCGACTGCAGCCGGTCGAGCAGGGGGGCCACCAGCGCCCGGTCTTCGGCGTCGAGCATCGATACATCGGGGGTGCCGCCGGCCAGGATCACCTGGAGGGTTTGGCGCAGCGCCCCTTGGTTGGGGCCGTGGCGGGCGTCCTCCGACCGCGCGCGACTGCGCTCTTTGATACTCGTGAGCATGGGTGACATGTTCCACTTGTCAGGAATTGGCATGGCCTTTGATTTCTTATTTTTGTGTGCTTTATCAGAAAACAGATTAACAGTTGTTTGACGTGTCGGAGCGGATCGGCCAAAGCGGCGCGCGTGGCGGGTTTTTTCGCGGCGGCCGGGCACGGCGAGAGGGGTTAACAGGGGGGTGTCCAGGCACTAGGTGTCCTGAGGGTCGGTCGGTCGGAGTCAAAGGAGCCTCTTCATGCCATCGCCATCGCTTATGCCGTTCGCCCACCTCGCCGCCGGGAGGCGACTGTGAGCCGCGCTGTCGAGGCCGGCTGTTCGGCCGACGGGGGGGTGTCGGTTCGCGCGCTGGAGGCCCGGCTGATGGCGCGGCTTGCCGACTATCGCGACCGGCGCAGCGAAGACCCGGCGTTCAACCCGATCTGGCGGCTGGCGTGCGATCTGTCATTCCAGGTCGAGGCGGGCGGGCTTGGCCGCGGCGATCTGTGCCGGCTGGCCGACCAGTTGCTGGCCCGCGCGCTCGACGAGCGCGGCGCCTGGATGGGCCATATGCTCGGCAGCCTGGATGCCGACGAGCAGCGGCGCGCGCTGGCGGCGCTGATGGAGCGCGAGACGGCGGTGTGCGACGCCGACAGCTTCGCCGCGCGCTGGGGCCGCCCCTGGCTGGGGTTGGTGCTGACCGCGCACCCGACCTTTTTGCTCAACGACAGCGAACGCGCGCGGGTGCTCGAGGCGCTCGCCCGCGTGCCCGAAGCCGAGCGCACGGCCCCGGCAGCCGGTGCCGAGGACATCACCCTGGACCAGGAACACGCCCGCGCGGTCGACGCCATGGCGCAGATGCGCCAGGCGAGCGCCACGCTGGTCGGGGCGATTCTGGACGCCGCGCGCACCGCCTATCCCGACCGCTGGCGTGCGCTGCGGCCCCAGCCGGTCGATACCGGCACCTGGGTCGGCTACGACATGGACGGGCGTACCGACATTGGCTGGGCCGACTGCGTGCGCTTCCGGCTGGCCGAAAAGGCAATCCAGCTTGGCTGGTACCTGGACGATATCGACGCACTGCGGCCGCGGCTTGACGCCGAGGCCCGGGGTGAGGTGGGCGCTGAGCTGGACGCCATCGCCGAGACGCTCGCTGCGGCCAAGGCCCATGCCGAGACCGGGCGCGACCTGTTCGCCGACGATCTGAGCGCCGAGAATGCGCTGGCGCGGGCGGCCGACTGGCTGACCGAGGACCGGCCCGGTCGGTTGGTCAGTCTCGACCCGCTGCTCGACCGGCTCGACGCGCTGGTCGAGGCCGTCGAAGACAGCCGCGTCGCTCGCGATCTGGCGGTGCTGCGCGCGCAGATGGCCAGTTTTCGGCTTGGTATCGGGCGCATCCACTTCCGCATCAACGCCACCCAACTCAACAACGCCATCCGCCGCCGGATCGAGCGCGGCGAGGCGGTCGATCTGGCCAGCCGCTCGGTGCTGGCGCAGATCAACGAGATGGCCGAGACGGTGACGCCGTTGCGGGTCAATTTCGCCGCCCTTGCGGTCGAGCCGACCACCGCGGTGCGCCAGATCCTGACCATCGCCCAGATCGTCAAGCATATCGACGCCGACAGCGATATCCGCCTGTTGATCGCCGAGTGCGAACGCCCGGCGACCGTGATGGCGGCGCTCTACTTCGTGCGTGCCTTCGGTGTCGCCGACCGGGTGGACATCTCGCCCCTGTTCGAGACCGCCACGGCGCTTGAAGGGGCGGAACGGATGCTTGGCGTGCTGTTCGCCCAGTCGAGCTTTCGCCAGACCGTGCTCGCTCGCGGCCGGATCGCCATCGAAAGCGGCTTTTCCGACGCCGGGCGGTTCATCGGCCAGATCCCGGCGGCGCTGGCCATCGAACGGTTGCACGCCAATCTGGCCCGCCAGGTCGCCGCCCACGACCTGGGCGCGGTGGAATGCCTGGTGTTCGACACCCATGGCGAATCCATGGGCCGGGGCGCCCATCCCGGCTCGCTTGGCGCCCGGCTCGATCATGTGATGTCGCCCTGGGCGCGGGCGCAGTTCGCGCGGCGCGGCCTGGCGTTGCGCCAAGAGGTGAGCTTCCAGGGCGGCGACGGCTATCTGTGGTTCGCGCGGCCCGATACCGCGCTCGGCTTTTTGGTCGGTGCGCTCGCCCACCTGCAGGGGCTGCCAGGGCCCGATACGGCCGAGGCCGACCCGTTCTACGGCGCGCCCGACCTGACCCTCGACATGTATCGGCGGATCATGCGCTATCAGGAAGCGGTCATGGAGATGCCCGCCTATCACCGCACCCTGACCGCGTTTGCCCCGGCGCTGCTGAAGTCCACCGGCTCGCGCAAGTCGCGCCGCCAATTCGAGACCGGGCGCGGCGAACGGCCCGACCTGTCGCGGTTGCGCGCGATCCCGCACAATGCGGTGCTCCAGCAACTGGGCTTTCCGCTCAACGTGATCGCCGGGCTCGGCGAGGCGACCCGACCGGCGCGCGAGGTCTGGGCCGACTGGCGGACCCGTAGCGCGCGCTTCGCCACCCTGATGGACCTGGTGGTCGAGGCGCGCGAACGCGCCAGCCTGCGCACCATGACCGCCTATCTGTCGGTGTTCGACGCCGGCTACTGGGCGTCGCGTCCGCACAGCGCCACCCAGGCCCATCTGACCGACGCCTGCCTCTATCTGGCCGAGCGTCTCGACGGCGACGACCGCACCGAAGCGGGGCGGGCGCTGACCGGCCATCTGCGCATCGACGAGTTGCTGTTGCACCAGTTCCTCGGCCGCACCGGCGAGGACAAGGCGGTGATGGACGCTACCGCGCGCGATACGCTGGCGCTGTTGCACAGCCTGCGCATTGCGCTGATCCAGCATCTGTTCCTGATGGCCGCGCGGATTCCGCGCTTCTCGGCGCGCAACGACATCTCGCGCGCCGATATCATGGAATTGATCTTCGCCCTGCGCGTGCCCGAGGCGGTGGCCCTGCTGCGCCAGGCGTTCCCGGGCCAGGCGCCGGGCGTCGACGATTTCGTGATCGCCGAGCCTGCCGACTATCCCGACGCCGACGCGCCCAACTACACGTCGCTCAACCGGACGCTGATCGACCCCATGGAACAGATCCACCGCTGTCTGCTGACCATCTCGGTGGCGGTGGCCAATTGCTACCGCGCCCACGGCTGAGCCCGGCGGCCGCCAGGTGCGGCTGATCGCCGCTCGACACCCGCCCGACCGCCGCCGCCGCGCCCGGCCCGATACGCCGACGGCGTGGCGGACCGCGGGTTTGAGGCCGGTGGCGAGCGGCGACTGTCAATCCTGCTTGTCAGTAAAAACTGTCTAGCAAAGTTGACAAATGCTTTTTTCAGGCTTGGCGCTGCGTTATACTGGCGATGCCCGTTCGGTCCGAGGGTGTGCAGCCCCTCGGCCCGCTTATCCGTCCGCCAAGAACCCGATGATGCATGATGACCTATACCGATCTGAAAGCGCCCTTCTGGCAGACCGCCCCTCTCCAGGGCGGGACGTTGGGTAAATGCGCGCGCTGTGCCGTCCGCACGACCGGCCTGTGCGGCGCGCTCCGCGACTCGGAACTGGCCGATATCCAGCCCTATATGACGACCGTCGAGCGTCATGCCGACACCGTGCTGTTCGACGAGAACGATCCCAGCGATTTCGTCTATAATCTGGTCAGTGGGGCGGCACGGTCGTTCAAGCTGCTGCCCGACGGTCGCCGCCAGATCACCGGCTTTTTACGGCCGGGCGACTTTCTGGGTATCCTGGAGAACGACCAGTATGCCTTTTCCGCCGATCTGATCACCGACTCCCGGCTGTGCCGGTTCCGTCGCAATGATTTCGAGAAGCTGGTCGATCACTTTCCCGCGCTCCAAAAATCTCTGCTGAGCGGCGCCTTTCGCGAGGTTGCCAACGCCCATGAGCGGTTCTTGATGCTCGGCCGCAAGACCGCCCAGGAGAAGGTGGCGGGCTTCTTGATGTCGCTGCGTCCGGCGTGCGCGCGCGGCGAGGATGAGGCGGCGGTGGAATTGTTCATGTCGCGCGGCGATATCGCCGACTATCTCGGCCTGACCATCGAGACGATCAGCCGAGAGTTGACCAAGCTAGACCGCCGCGGCCTGATTACCTTCCAGGGCGACCGTCGGCATTTAATGCTCGACGTGCCCGGACTTGAAGATCTTTTGTCTTCTTGAGAGAAGGTGTGGTCGACCAAGTGTGAATAGCGTATTCGACTTTGGTTGCTCGAATATTACAGTTCGTGTCGCTATTGTTACACTTTTTTTAAGAGCAAATTCGACGTTGACTTGAAAGTCGCTTTCGGCATTGTGCGCCCTGGGATTGCCGAAATTGATTTAGGGACCTGTCCATGACCCGGCGCACGTCTTTTCGTTTGCTGTCTTCCGCTTCGCTTCTGTCCGCCGCATTGGGCCTGGTCTGGGCGCCTGCTGCCGCTGCGCAAGCCGGCGCGGACCCGGTGCCTGAGCTCGATGCGCCGATCGACCTGGACGTGTCGCTGCGCCTGATCGGCGACGACCGGATCATCGGCGAGAAGCTCGACCGCATTTACAATTTTCTCAGCGAGCCCGGCGATCGGTTTCGCCAGGATGTGAGCATCATCGCCGACGCCGGCGCCGATGCCATCCCGGCCCTGTCGCCCGAGTTCTATGATGCCTTCGTCAAGGCCGCGCTGGTGGTCGGTGACCGCCATATGGAGCAGGTGCACCAACGCCTGACCGCGCCGGGCCGCGACCGCACCGGCGTGTGGGGCTCGGTCTATTACGAGGATTTCGACAAGGACGCCAACGCCACCCGGCAGTTCTCCGAGCAGTACGACTTTCAGACCTGGGGCTTCACCGGCGGGGTCGATTTCGCGTTGGTGCCGTGGCTGACCGCCGGCGTGTCGCTCAATTATGCGACGGTGGACGTGGACGTGCAGGGCCCGATCGGGGTCGGCGACGACGGTAGCCTGGATAGCTGGGGCGCGTCGGTCTATTTCGGTACCCGCAACGACAGGGGTTTCAACGCCACCGCTTCGGTCGGCTACCAGTTCAATGACGCCAGCGCGGTGCGGCCGGTCGACATCCAGGCGTCCATCGGCTCGATCGCCCGCGCCTATGAGGCCGACTTCGACCCCGGCGCGCTGATCGCCGAGGTGCGGGCCGACTATACCCTGCACGCCGCCGGCTTTCACGTGCGCCCGGGCGTCGGGGTGGATTTCGTGATCACCGAGAGCCAGACCTTCGAGGAACAGGGCGGGGCGGAAAGCCTGGCGCTCAACGTGGCCGCCCAAGGCTATGAGGAGATCGGCGGCACCGCGCGGCTGGATATCTTCCGCCCGGTGGGCGACGACGGCCTGTTCTACCCTTATGCCGGTGGATACTATCGGCACAATTTCCAGGACGATGGCCGCGAATTCGCCGCCAACTTCCAGGCCGGCACCGAGTTGTTCCGGGTCGTCGGTCAGACCGAGCGCGACGAGTGGGGGGGACGTGCGGGGCTTCTGATCAATCTGGGACCGGTGCGTCTCGACGCCGCCTTCGACGCCCGTTTCGGCTCCGATTTCGACAGCCTCGGCGGCAGTCTGAGCGCCCAGTTGCGGTTCTGAGCCGCAGACGCGCGCTTTACGCCGCCCGGACAAGACAAGACGGCCCGGCATCCACGGAATGCCGGGCCGTTGGGCGTTTGGCGGGCTGGGCGCGCTGGCTGTTCGGTTCCATTGTCGAAGACGATCTCGGCGGCCGTGCCACCGACGCCGCATCGTCCGGCTGTGATCGCGTGGGCTGTTGTCGCGCGGCAGGTGAGGGGTAAAAGGCAAAAAAGCGCCGGCGCAGCCCGAAAGGCGGCGTCGGCGCTAAAGATGCGACAGGATTTCGTGTACGGATCAGGCGAACGGCTTGACCACGCCCATCCAGGCGGCGGCGGCCAAGACCACCAAGAGCGCGACGATGCCGGTGCCGGCCTGGCTTGCGGCCTTGGCGATCAGCGCGGGGTCGCTGGGCACGCCGGCCTTGGCCTCCTTGCCCTGCTGGCGCGGATAGAATTGCGCCACGGCGAGATCGATCAGGATCATGATCACCAGCGCCAAACCGAACAGGGTGAATTTGCCGGCCAGCCAGGGCAGGGCGATGGGCCCGCCGGTCACCAACGACAACAGCCCGGCGCCGCCGACCACCGCGCCGAAACCCGAGGCCAGGACCCGGAACACCACGCGCGCCGCCTGGGCCGCCGGGCCGAAGCTTTGGCGCGCGCCGCGCCAGTCGATCGCCAGCCAGACCAACGCCACGACCCACACGCCCAAGGTGTTGCCGGTGGAAAAGGCGATATAGCCCAGATTGTGCGAGAGTTGCAGGCCCATGGGCAGCATCAGGATGAACGCGGTCCGCGGCACCCGTTCGATCAGTCGTACGCTCTTGAGCAAGGTCTCGACCGCCTGGGGCTGGTCGCCGATCAGACGCAGCCGGCCGATCAGGACCAGCAGGGCAGCATAGGGGCCAAGCCAGAGGCCGAACAGCACCACGTGAAAGAAGATATGGGTCGTATGGCTCATATGCAGCTCCTTGTGTGCCCGGGGCGGTGGTCGAGGCGGACGGGACGGTCTCGTTTCGGGGGACGACACCGCGATTTCGCGCCCTCTTGTATGGTCTGGACCCAAGGTGAGGCAAGGGGCGAATGCGCACGCGGCCGGGGACACAGATGCTATCGCCTCATCGGGGCAAGCGTTTCTTTCCGATATGGATTTTTCCTGTTGGACCGGCCACGGTCGATTCTATGGAAGACCAATGACCGGCGGCGGGGCAGTGCGGCCGGCCTGAACGCGTCAGGGAGAAAGGGGAAAGCCATGGCGTCGGACGTTTTGAACACCTTGGTGGCGGCGCTGGCCAGCGGCGGCGTGCGGGTGGTCGACCTGACCCGGCCGTTGGAGCCGGCCACGCCGGTGCTGCACCTGCCGCCCCAGTTCGCCCAATCGCCGCCGTTCTCGATCGAGGAGATTTCGCGCTATGACGCGCGCGGACCGGCCTGGTACTGGAACAAGTTCGCCTGCGGCGAGCACACCGGCACCCATTTCGACGCGCCCGTGCACTGGATCACCGGCAAGGACCACGCCGACAACGCCACCGACACGATCCCGCCCGAGCGCTTCGTGGGCCCGGCGTGCGTGATCGACGTGGTCGACCAGGTGGCCGCCGACGCCGACTTTCTGCTGACCCCCGACCATGTGCTGGCCTGGGAGGCGGCCCATGGGCGCATCCCGCGCGACAGTTGGGTGTTGATCCGCACCGGCTGGAGCGCGCGCACCGAGCCCGAGGCGTTCCTGAACATGGCCGAGGACGGTCCGCACACCCCGGGCCTGGCGCCCGAGACGCCGCGTTTTCTGGCCGAGGCGCGCGATATCCTCGGCGTCGGGGTCGAAACCGTGGGCACCGACGCGGGCCAGGCCGCCGCCATGGAGCCGCCGTTTCCCTGTCACGCGCTGATGCACGGCGCCAACAAGTTCGGGCTTGCCAGCTTGGCCAATCTGGACCAACTGCCGGCCACGGGGGCGGTGGTGATCGCGCCGCCGCTCAAGATCGTCGGCGGCTCGGGCTCGCCCCTGCGGGTGCTGGCCCTGGTGCCCGGCGGCTGACCCGGCACCCGGGCCAGGCGCGCCGGTCATCCGTCGGCACGGGTATCGGCGAACCAGAACGGGCCTTTGGGGCCGCAGCAAGCAGCGGGGCGAGCACGGGAGACAGGCCATGGCCGAACGGTCGTTCACACAGGAAGCGGACAAGCTGCGCCTGGGCGCGGGCGAGACCTTTCGCGGCGAGGCCATTCTGGCGGTCGCCAAGGCGCTGTTGCAGTCGGGCATCGCCTATGTGGGCGGCTATCAGGGCGCGCCGGTGTCGCACCTGATGGACGTGCTGGCCGACGCCGAGCCGGTGCTCGACGAGTTGGGCGTCCATTTCGAGGCCAGCGCCAGCGAGGCCACCGCCGGCGCCATGCTCGCCGCGTCGGTCAACTATCCGCTGCGCGGCGCGGTCACCTGGAAGTCGACCGTCGGCACCAATGTGGCGTCCGACGCTCTGGCCAATGTGGCCTCGGGCGGCGTGACCGGCGGCGCGCTGGTGATCGTCGGCGAGGACTATGGCGAGGGCTCGTCGATCATGCAGGAGCGCACCCACGCCTTCGCCATGAAGTCGCAGATGTGGCTGCTCGACCCGCGGCCCAACCTGACCGCCATCGTCCACATGGTGGAGAAGGGCTTCGAGCTGTCGGAGGCCAGCCACACGCCGGTGATGCTGGAACTGCGCATCCGCGCCTGCCATGTCTATGGCCGGTTCGAGGCCCGGGACAATCGCCGCCCGCCCCTGGGGCTGGCGCAAGCGATGGCGAACCCGGTGCGCGATACCGGGCGGATCGTCCTGCCGCCGGCCAATTTCGCCCATGAACACGAAAAGATCGCCGAGCGCCTGCCCGCCGCCGTCGCGTTCATCAAACGCCACCGGCTGAACGAGTTTCTGGGCGGTGCGGTGGGGCCGTGCGGCATCGTCGTCCAGGGCGGGCTCTACAACACGCTGATCCGGGCGCTCGAACTGCTCGGCCGGTCGGACGCCTTCGGCAACACCGACCTGCCGATCTATGTGCTCAACGTGGCCTACCCGCTGATCGACGACGAGATCGTCGGCTTCTGCGCCGACAAGAGCTCGGTGCTGCTGCTGGAGGAGGGTCAGCCCAACTATATCGAGCAGGCGTTCAACCATATCCTGCGCCGCCGCGGTCTCGGCACCCGGGTGGTGGGTAAGGATCTGTTGCCGATGGCGGGCGAGTATACCGGCGCGGTGGTGCGCGACGCGCTGGCGCGCTATCTGGCCCAGGATGCAGGCCATAGTGCGGAACAGGCGGAGGGCCAGGGCGCGGACACGGGCACCGAAAAGAGCGCGGGCCAGGGCACGGACAAGGCCGCCCCGGTGGCGCCCGGCCATAACGCCGCCGGGCTCGATCCG
Organism: Rhodothalassium salexigens DSM 2132; assembly: GCF_004341375.1. Lineage (GTDB taxonomy): Bacteria > Pseudomonadota > Alphaproteobacteria > Sphingomonadales > Rhodothalassiaceae > Rhodothalassium > Rhodothalassium salexigens. Next base: position 441,597 of record NZ_SLXO01000002.1, on the reverse strand, counting down.
TCGGTGGCCGACAGCCTGGCCGCCACGGTGCCGGCGCGCCCGGCGGGGTTCTGCACCGGCTGCCCCGAACGGCCGGTGTTCTCGGCCATGAAGCTGTTGGAGGCCGAAATGGGGCCGTTCCATATCTCGTGCGATATCGGCTGCCACCTGTTTTCGATCCTGCCGCCCTTTAACCTGGGCAACACCACCATGGGCTACGGCCTCGGCTGGGCCGGCGCCTCGGCGTTCAATGTCCCGGCCGACCGGCGCACCATCTCGGTCATGGGCGATGGCGGCTTCTGGCACAACGGGCTGGCGTCGGGGGTCGGCAACGCGGTGTTCAACCGCAACGACAATGTGCTGGTGATCATCGACAACAGCTATTCCGCCGCCACCGGGGGCCAGGACCTTCTGTCGTCGCGCGGCGACAATCCCCGGCGCTCGACCCGCCACACCATCCAGGATGCCTTGAAGGGCGTCGGCGTCGACTGGGTGCGCACCGTCGACACCTACAAGGTCTCGACGGTCAAGGCGACGCTGCGCGAGGCGCTGACCACCCGACACAAGGGCCCCAAGGTGATCGTCGCCGAAAACGAATGCATGTTGACCAAGCAGCGCCGGGAAAAGCCGCTGGTCAAGCAACGCCTGGCGGCGGGCGAGCGGGTGGTGCGCGAGCGCTTCGGCGTCGACGCCGACACCTGCACCGGCGACCATAGCTGCATCCGGCTGTCGGGCTGCCCGTCGCTGACCGTCAAGCCCAACCCCGATCCGTTGCGCGACAGCCCGGTGGCCCATGTGACCGACGATTGCGTGGCCTGTGGCCTGTGCGGCGAGGTCGCCCATGCCGCCCGGCTGTGTCCCAGCTTCTACCGCGCCGACGTGATCCAGAACCCCGGCCCCTGGGACCGGCGGCTGGCGCGCTGGCGCGGGCGGGTGATCGGCTTCCTCCAGGCCCGCGCCGACAAGGCGCGCGCCCGGGTGGCGTTCTGAGGGCCCGCGCGATGACCGACCGGCGCACCTCGACCCCGACCGACGCGGCAGCCACCGTCGCGGGCGATGGCGACGTCCCCCTGCGCGCGTTCTCCATCGCCATCGCGGCCCTGGGCGGACAGGGCGGCGGGGTGCTCGCCGGCTGGATCGTCGAGACCGCCGAGGCCGCCGGCTACATCGCCCAGGCCACCTCGGTGCCCGGCGTCGCCCAGCGCACCGGGGCGACGATCTATTGCGTCGAGATATTCCCCCAGGCGGCGGCCGAGCGCGCCGGCGCCGAGCCCGTGCTGTCGCTGATGCCGGTCCCCGGCGACGTGGACGTGGTGTTGGCCGCGGAGTGGATGGAGGCCGGCCGGGCGATCGCGCGCGGCTTCGTCACCCCCGACCGGACCACGCTGGTCGCCTCGACCCATCGCGACTATGCGATCTCGGAAAAATCGGCGCTCGCCGACGGCATCGCCGACGCCGACGCCGTGCAGCGCGCCGCTGCGGTGCAGGCGCGCCACCTGGTGGCCTTCGATATGCAGGCACTCGCCGGCGCCGAGGGCGGGGTGATCAGTGCCGCGCTGTTCGGCGCGCTCGCGGGCTCGGGCGCGCTGGCGATCCCGGTGGCCGAGTTCGAAGAGACGATCCGGCGCGGCGGTCGGGCGGTGGCGACCAATCTGGCCGTGTTCCGCGCCGCCCATGACCGGGCGGTGCGGGGCGCGGACCCGGCCGCCGCCTCGCTGGCGTCACCGCCGCCGTCACCGCCCGGTCATCGGCGGCCGTCGGTGTCGGCGGGGCTCGGCCGGGCGCGCACGCCCAAGGCGCAGCGGTTGCTCGACCGGGTGGCCGAAAGCTTTCCCACCGCCACCCACGCGACGGTGGTCGAAGGCGTCAAGCGTGCGGTGGATTATCAGGACCCGCGCTACGCCCATGCCTATCTGGATCGCCTGGCGCCGGTGCTGGCGGCCGAGCGCGCGGCGTCGACGGGCGCGCGAGGCGGGGCGGGCGGCGACCGGACCTATCCGTTGACCCGGACGGTGGCGCGCCATCTGGCGCTGTGGATGACCTATGAGGACACCATCCGGGTCGCCGATCTGAAGACCCGGGCGGCGCGGTTCGAGCGGACGGCGGCGGAGGTCCAGGCGGGCGCCGACGATATCGTCTATGTGACCGAGTTCATGCACCCGCGCGTCGAGGAGCTGGCCGACACGCTGCCGGCGCCGCTGGGCCGCTGGGTTTGGGCGACCCCTTGGGTGCGCGGCGTGCTCGGCCGGCTGGTGGCGCGCGGCCGGCACATCCACACCGCCAAGCTGCGCGGATTTTTGCCGCTTTATGCCTTGGCGCGGCTGCGCTGGATGCGGCGCTGGACGCTGCGCTACCAGAGAGAGACCGCCGAGATCCGTGCCTGGCTCGTCGCGATCACCCAGGTCGCCGGCAACGACACCGCCTTGGCGGAGGAAATCGCCCGCTGTCAGACGCTGGTGCGCGGCTATGGCGACACCCACGCGCGCGGCATGGCGCGTTTCGCCACCCTGATGGCGGCGGCGCGCCAGGTGCAGGGGCGGTGCGATGCGGCCACCACCCTGGCGGCCCTGCGCCAGGCGGCGCTTGAAGACGAAGCGGGCCAGGCGCTCGACACGGCGCTGAGCGCCCAAGGCCTGGCAACGGCAGAGCCGCGCACGCCCGCGGCCAAACCGGTCAAGCCGGCCGAGGCGGCGGAATAGCGCCGTTGCGGCGGCACCCGCCGGCTAAAACCCGTAGGTCCAGCGCAGTTCGAAGGCGCCGTCGATGGGGCTGCGGCCGGGGGTGTTGGGCTTGTCGTCGAACAGCCGCGCTTCGAGGGTCAGGCGGCCGTACTGGGTCGGCGGCAGGGTGACGCCGGCGGCGATGCTGTTGATCCGCTCGGGGTTGCGCGACAGTCGGTTGGCGAACTGGATGCGGTCGAGGGGCTCCTGACCGGCGGTGCGCGGTTCGAGCCCGGTGCCGTTCAGCACGATGTGGCGATAGCGCAGATAATAGAACCGGCTGTCCAGGTCGACCACCGACAGCTCGCCGGTGAACAGCCGCCCGTCGCCGCCGATCGACGGCCCCATATAGCGGTCGCGATAGGTATAGCCCTCGGTGAACACGAAATTGTTGTAGGCGACGCCGAAGCGGTCGTTCTTGCCGATGCCGAAGAAGCGGTTGGTCTGGGTCTCGCTGACCTCGCCGCGCAGCTTCCACGACAGGCCGCGCCCGGTCCAGTAGCCCGACAGATGGCCGCCCAGGGTCAAGGTGGCGGCGCCGAACATCACCGGCCCGGCGCTGTCCTCGGCGGCCGATTCCAGATAGAGCTTATAGTCGTAATCGCCCCAGGTGTCGGCATAGGCCATGTCGATGCCGAAGATCTGGTTGCCGGGCTCGTCGGGGTCGAACACGTCGCCGGTATTGTCCAGGTCGTCGGTGAAGGGGGTGATCGCGCCGAGCGCCTTGGCGATGGTCGAGAACGAACAGCGCCGGCCCTCGCCGCACAGTTGCAGGCCGCGCGACAGGCCGAGGGTGAAGCCGTCCACCGGCTCGATCGACAGCCGGGTGTGGAACATCAGCGGGTGGTCGAAGTCGTCGCGGTCGTCCTCGGCACGGCTGGCCGAGAAGGTGAATTGCAGCGGCCCGAGCCAGCGCAGCACCGGCAGGTCGATGGCCTTGGGGTCGAGCCGCTGGAAGCCCACGCGCGGCGACGGCCGGGCGTTGGTCGACAGCACCAGCGCGCTGTCCATGCCCGGCCCGTACCACTGGTTGACCGTGCCGCCGTAGAACAGCCAGTTGCCGAGCGCCACGGCGCCGACGCTGTCGTCGAAGTGCCAGTCGCGGCCGGTGGGGTTGTCGGTGCGATAGCCCGCCGAGGCGCGCAGGAAGAAGCGCCCGGCCATGCCCTCGATGCCGACCCGCAGGTCGGCGTCGGAGCGCGCGCCGCCGCCGAAATCGCGCACCAGGCGCTGCTGGTTGGTGAAACCGGCCGAGGCGATGGCGTCGAAGCTGCGATAGTCCTGCACCTGGGGCATCTGAAGCTTGACCCGCTCCACCGCCATGCGCACATGCGCCGGCACGTCGGGCCGGTCGAGCCGCTCTTCGGCCTGCGACAGGCTGCGCTGGATCTGTTTCCACGACAGCGGCCAGGTGGCGATCGGTCCGTCGACGATCCCGTGTGCCTTGAGCAGTTCGATATCCCGGCGCAGCAGGCGGTCGCCGGGGTCGATCCACGGGCTGGCGGCGTCGGCGGTCGGCACCGCGGCGGCGACGAACAACAGGGCGGTCAGGCAACAGGCCGCAAGGCGCCGGGCGAACGAGGCTTGGGTCATGGTCTATCGGTTATCCAGGCTGGGCGATCGTCCGGCCGGCGCCCGGTCGCGGCAGGCCGGCAGGCGGTGCGGCGTCGGACGCCGTACAACCGGCAGGCGCCTTGTGTAGCCGAGCCCGGCGGGCCCGGTCAAACACCCCGTCGCCAGCCGGTTCGATCCCGAAAAGGCTTAATCGACGCAAATCTTTACCCGATCTTGAGGATCGCGGCCTAGCGTCCGTGACAGCCCAGGGCGTTCGGCGATCCCACCGGCCGCTGTTACACGCTCATCCAGCGGACTGAGTGGCGTTTCGCGGCCGGTCCGGATCGCAGCCGGCGATCCAGGTTGATCGGAACAGCTCTGGCAACGCCGGGAGAGAGACCGTGAAGCTGTCGGAAGGGATCTATTTTTGCCTTGGCCTGCTGGTCGGCATCGTGGCCACCTTCGTCGCCTACCAGCTCTATAGCCAGAATGTGCTCGGCCGCGAACGTCTGGCCACCTACAAGCTGTTCCTGCGGGATTATTCCGACCGCGACAGTTGTCTGTCGTTGAGCCCGGAAAACCATCGCGACAATGAGGAGTTGCTGGCCGTGGTCAAGCTGGTCGGCCCCGCCCCGGTGGGCGAGCAGGCCGAGGAGCATTATCTGACCTGTTCGCGCGTTCGTGCCGACGCGCGCAACGCCAATGTGCCGGTCGACTGGTTTTCGCGCACCGGCCACAGTTGGACCCAGTTCGACCGCTCGCGCGCACAATTGGTGGCGCGCATGGCTGCCGGCTTGCCCCAGGACTTCAAGCGCTCGTTCCAGCCCGGCGGCGGTCAACCCGACCGCCAGCGCGGCGCCCCCGCCGACACCCGAACCCGCTGAGCGACCCGAGCCGCAGGTCCAGCCGGGCTGCCCGGCCCGGCCGGACCTGCGCGCGCCCGCGCACAACTGTGTTGACGGTGGTGCTTGACCGGCGGCCGGGGCCGCTCGTTATGCTGGGCGGGTCGCACAGGCGCATGTCTACGGGAGACCCCTGCCGTCATGAAGGCAATGACGTTCACGCGCGCCGGCGCGCCGCTGGCGCTGGTCGACCGGCCGGTGCCCGAGCCCGGCCCGGGCCAGGTGTTGCTGCGGGTCCGCGCCTGTGCTGTCTGCCGCACCGACCTGCATCTGATCGACGGCGACCTGCCCGAGCCCAAGCCCGGGGTGATACCGGGCCACGAGATCGTCGCCACGGTGCTGGAGGCCGGCCCCGGCGTCAGCCGTTTTCGCGCCGGCGACCGGGTCGGCGTGCCGTGGCTGGGCTGGACCTGCGGCGCCTGCCGCTTCTGTCACCGGGGCGAAGAAAATCTGTGCGCCGAGGCGCGCTTTACCGGCTACACGCTCGACGGCGGTTTCGCCGACTACACGGTCGCCGATGCGCGCTATTGCTTCCCGATCCCGCTGGCCTATGACGACCGCCACGCCGCACCGCTGTTGTGCGCCGGGCTGATCGGCTGGCGCACGGCGCGCAAGGCCGGCGACGATGCCGAGCGCATCGGCCTCTATGGTTTTGGCGCGGCGGCGCACATCTTGGCGCAGATCCTGGTCGCCCAAGGTCGAACGGTGTTCGCCTTCACCCGACCCGGCGACACGGCCGCGCAGAGCTTCGCCCGGCGTCTGGGGGTGGCGTGGGCCGGCGGTTCGGACGCGCCGGCGCCCGAGCCCCTGGACGCGGCCTTGGTGTTCGCGCCGGTGGGGGCGCTGGTGCCAAAGGCGCTGCGCGACGTGCGCCCGGGCGGCCGGGTGGTCTGCGGCGGCATCCACATGTCCGAGATCCCGGCCTTCGCCTATGCCGACCTGTGGCAGGAACGCCGGCTGGAGTCGGTCGCCAACCTGACCCGCGCCGACGGCGACGACTTCTTCCGCACCATCGCCAAATGGCCGGTGACCACCGACGTGCGGACCTATGCGCTCGAAGACGCCAACCAGGCGCTCGACGACCTGCGCCACGGCCGGTTCACCGGCGCGGCGGTGCTGACCCCCGACGCCGGCGGCTGACCCGGGGCCGGGCTCGCCGGTCGGGGCCGGGTCGGCCGGGGGCGGCGCGGTCGGGGCTGGTCGGTCGCGGTCGGGGCGGCTCAGAGCCCGTCGAGACCCTGGGCCTTGGCACCGCGCAGCATGTCGGTCAGCGGTCGGATGTCGAAGCCGGCCTGACCGGCGGCGGCGACCAGCGCCTCGGGCTCCTGGTGGCCCTGGGCGGCGCGGGCCAGCGCCCACAGCACCGCCGAGCGCCCGCCGGTCTTGCAGAACACCAGCAGCTTGCCGTCGTCGCCGGTCTCGTCCAGTGCCCGGGCCATCTGTTTGACATTGTCGGCGGTGATCTGGCCGGGCACCACGGGGATGTGGTGGAAGCGCAGCCCCTCGGCCTCCGCCCAGCCCTGGACCTGGGCCGCCGCCGGGGCGCCCGGTTCTTCACCGTCGACCCGGTTGGAGACGATGGTCGTGACGCCCATCGCGCGGGCCGCCTTGATTTCCTCGGCGGTGAGCTGCGGCGCGGCGTAGACGCCGTCTTCCAGGGCTGCGAAATCTGTCATCGCTCCGACTCCTCGTCCTTTGCGGGTCTCTTTGCGCATATCTTGGTTCGTGATGGGGCGCAAGCCAGGGCGTATCGGCTCGGAAAGCCCTTGCCACACCCTGCGCCCAAGGCCCATAAAACGCGGCCAATGAGGGGGTTCGCCGGCGCCCGAACCGCTTGGGGCGTGGGCTGTTAAGAGAGAGAGGCGACGCGATGGCTTGGGATGTGAACGACGCGGCGGTGGCGGTGGTCGGGCTCGGCTATGTGGGTCTGCCGCTCGCGGTCGCTTTCGGCAGCCAGCGCGACACCGTGGGCTTCGATATCGACGCCGACCGGATCGCCGAGTTGCGCGCCGGCCGCGACAGCACCCGCGAGGTGCCGGCCGACGAACTGGCCGCCGCCGAGCGCTTGACGCTGACCGCCGATATGGCCGATCTGGCGGCGTGCAGCGTCTATATCGTGACCGTGCCGACGCCCATCGACGGCTATAAGCGACCCGACCTGACGCCGCTGCGCTCGGCGAGCCGGACCATCGGCCGGGTGCTCAAGCCGGGCGACCTGGTGATCTATGAAAGCACCGTGTTCCCCGGCGCCACCGAAGAGGTCTGCGTGCCGATCCTGGCCGAGGAATCGGGCCTGGTGTTCAACCGCGACTTCTTCGCCGGCTACAGCCCCGAACGGATCAACCCCGGCGACCGCACCCACCGGCTCGCCACCATCACCAAGGTGACGTCGGGGTCGACGCCCGAGGTGGCCGATTTCGTCGACGCGCTCTACAACACCATCGTCACCGCCGGCACCCATCGGGCGTCGTCGATCAAGGTGGCCGAGGCCGCCAAGGTGATCGAGAACACCCAGCGCGACCTCAACATCGCGCTGATCAACGAACTGGCGATCCTGTTCGCGCGTCTGGGCATCGATACCAGCGAGGTGCTGGCCGCCGCCGGGTCGAAGTGGAACTTCCTACCGTTTCGCCCCGGGCTGGTGGGCGGCCACTGCATCGGCGTCGACCCCTATTACCTGACCCACAAGGCCGAGGAAGTGGGCTATCACCCGGAGGTGATCCTGGCCGGCCGGCGCATCAACGACGCCATGGGGCCGCATATCGCCGGCGAGGTGATGCGGCTGATGAACCGGCGGCGGCTGTTGCTGGCCGACGCGCGGGTGTTGGTGTTGGGGCTGACGTTCAAGGAAAACTGCCCCGACCTGCGCAACAGCAAGGTGTTCGACCTGGTGCGCGCGCTCGAAGCCTATGACGCCCGGGTCGATGTGCACGACCCGTGGGTCGACCCCGGCGCCGCGGCCGCCGATCTGGACGGCGTCAGCCTGGTCGAGCGCCCGGAGCCCGGTGCCTATGACGCGCTGATCCTGGCGGTCGCCCATGACAGCTTCCGCGACCTGGGCGCTGCGGGCGTGCGCGCCTTTGGCCGGCCCCACGCGGTGCTCTACGACATCAAGTCGGTGTTCGACCAAAGCGCCGTCGACGCCCGGCTTTAAGCGGCGCATCGGCGGCGACCGGGGCGGGTCCGAGCGGCCCCGGAGCGTCCGGGCGTATCCGGGGCAGGCGATACGCCCCCGGGGCAGCACGCCGGCGCAGCCGTCGGGCAGCGCGCCGGACATCGGGGCGACCGCGCGGCGCAGGACGCCTTCGCGCTGGTCTCGCAGCAGCGTACCGCCGCCGCGCAGGCCGCGGGCCGGCTCGACGACGAGATCGTGCCCCTGACCATCACCAAGGCGGTTCGCGACCGCGCTACGGGGGCGGTGCGCCACGAGACCGTCACGCTTGCCGCCGACGAGGGCAACCGGCCCGATACCACCGCCGAGGCGCTGGCCGGGCTGGCGCCGGTGATCGACGGTGGGACGGTCACCGCCGGCAATGCCAGCCAGTTGTCGGATGGCGCGTCGGCCTGCGTGGTGATGGACGTGCGGACCGCCGAGGCGCGGGGGCTGCGCCCTCTGGGGCTGTATCGCGGCATGGCGGTGGCCGGCCTGGCGCCCGAGGAAATGGGCATTGGGCCGGTGCTGGCGGTGCCCAAGCTGTTGGCGAACCACGGCTTGTCCGTCGACGACATCGACCTGTGGGAGTTGAACGAGGCGTTCGCGGTCCAGGCGCTGTATTGCCGCGACCGGTTGGGCCTCGACCCCGACAGGGTCAACGTCAATGGCGGTGCCATCTCTATCGGTCACCCTTATGGCATGACCGGGGCGCGGCTGACCGGTCATGCGCTGATTGAGGGCCGGCGGCGCTGTTCGAGGTGCTCTGAGACGACAGCGCGGCTCAACCGGCGCCGGTGGGGCTTGTGGCAGCCCCGGTGCCTCTCTATCTTTGCACCATCTGTTTTTCCATACAGACGCCGGCTCGCCGGCGCCGAGTTTTGAGGGTCGTGGCCGACGGGCCAAAGACCTAGGCTCTTTGTTCAAGGGCTGTTTTCACAAGACCTTTTTTGACGACCATAGGGGAGCGATCCCATGTTGAACTGGAAATCGGCGATGGCCGCGACCGTCGCGGCCGCGTGTCTCGCCATGCCCGCGACCGCCCAGAACGCCCAGGGTGGCATGTCCATGCAGGGGCAACAGACTGAGCAATCCTTCTCCGATGCGAAGATCGAGGCCTTTGTCGCCGCCGCAGCGTCGGTGACGCCGATTATCGCCAAGGCGCAGAAGCAAATGGCCGGCACCGAGGACCAGGCCGAACGCCGCAAGGTCATGGAGACCATGCGCGGCGAGATGGAAACCGCGGTCGCCGACGCGCCCAACATCTCCATGAAGGAATATATGGCGATCACCCAGAAGGCGCGCCAGGATCCGGCGTTCCGCGCCAAGGTGCAGGAAATGCTGCGCGCCGAGATCGACGGCGGCGAAGGCGCTTCCCAGGGCTCCTAGGCACGCCGTGCGCCGCGCCGTCGGACCCGGTCCGGTGGCGGCAAACGCGACCACCAACCGGCAGGGCCAAACGGGCCTGCCGGTTTTTTGTTTCCGGGCGCAACGGGTTGGCGCAATTTTTTGTCAGGCGCCCCGTTTTCATGATAGGATTTGTCCCTGCAGCCGGTCCGGTGTGGCCGGCCCTGAGAGGACGGAGGCGATCATGAGAGACGGGAGCGGAGCATGGGCCGCGCGCCGATTGCGCCGGCCGATCGCGGCGTTTTGGGTGGCGGGGTTGGTCGTGGCGGCGGCCCTTGGCGGGCTCAGCCCGGGCAGCATCGGGACGGGCGGGGCGGCACAGGCCCAACGCCTGGACGAGCGGGTGATGCCCAAGGTGATCCTCCGCCTTGCCGAGCCGGGCGAACTGGCGGAGATCCGGGAAGCGGTCGCGGCCGGCGATGCGGCGCGGGCGGGCGACCTTATCTTGTCGTTGACCGAGGACGACTCTTCGCCGCAGATGCGCTATACGGCCCAGAACGCGTTGTGCGTGCTGCATACCCGGCTGGCGGCGTTCGATGCTGCTGAAGCGGCGTGTCAGGCGGCGATCGCCATCCGCCCGGAAGTCTGGATGGCCCATAACAGTCTCGCCACTGCCTATCTTCAAAAAGGCGAGTACGACGCGGCCGCGGCGGCCTATGCGCGCGCCGCCGACCTGGCACCTTCGGGCGCTCCGGCCGAGATCGTCGCCCACAACCAGGCGCTGTTGGCCGAACGTCGCGCCGCGACGGCGGACCGCGGCGACGGCTGAGCCGGCTGCCCACGGCCCGCAGCGGGCCAAGGGGAGGGGTGTCATGGCGGGCGGAGCGTGGCAGCCAGCGCCGGCTGGCGCCGACGCCCGACCGCATCGGGCGCGCGCCGGCGACGGCTGGTCCGCCCGGGCTCGTGCCCCCATTGACTATGCCCGCGGCCGCGGGGCCCGGTTTGGCCGTCGTGAAGCGGCGGGTGCCCCGACGCGGGCGATGTCGGGCTCAGGCCCGATAGGGCATGACCACGGTCGGGTCCACCGATAGCGCGTCGTCGTCCTTTTCCGGATAGGTCAGACGGCTCAAGAGATCGGCGATCAGGTTCAGCCGCGCGGCTTTCTTGTTGTTGCCATTGACGATCAACCAGCGCCCGTGAGGGTGGTCGGTGGCCGCCAGCATGCGGTCGCGCGCCCGGGTGAAGGCGTCGTAATGGGCTTGGGCCGCGTCGTCCACCGGGCTGATCTTCCACTGGCGTAGCGGGTCCTGACGGCGGCGCTCCAAGCGCTTGGCCTGTTCCTCGCGGCTGACCTCGATCCAGTATTTGAACAGCTTCAGCCCGCCGCGCTGGATCATCGCCTCGAACTTGGGCGCATCTTCCAGAAAGGCGTCGGCCTGGGCCGGGCTGCAGAACCCCATGACCGGTTCGACCACGCCGCGATTGTACCAGGAGCGGTTGAACAGCACCATTTCGCTCGACGTGGGCAGATGGGCGGCATAGCGCTGGAAGTACCATTGATGGCGTTCGGTCTCGGTGGGTTTGCCGAGCGCCACCGACTTGACCACGCGTGGCGCCATGTGGCGGACGATGCGGCGGATCATGCCGTCCTTGCCGGCGGCGTCGCGGCCTTCGATTAGCACGCAGACGCGCAGATCCTGTTTGACGATGGCGCGTTGCAGCTTGACCAGTTCCACCTGCAAGCGGTGCAGCCGGTCTCCATAGGCTTTCGGCGCCTTCACCTTGGGCGGCACGCCGTGCAACAGCGTCGGGGTCATATCATCCATGGCCAGACCGGTGTCCCCTAAACGACCCCGGCGGTCAAGGGGCCGGGAGGCGGCAACGGCTGATGACGGTGGCCGGGCCGCCCCGTTTCCGGGCGTCGAGCGCTCAGCGTTGCCGGCGTGGGCCGGCGGTATCGTCGCGGTGCGGTCCGCCATGGTCCTGGTCCTGAGCGTCGGGGGAGGGGGCGGCGCGGCCCGGGGAGACCGCAGCCGAAGGCTCTGGCGGGTTGGCGGTGTCGAGCGCGAACACCAGCACCATGCGCCGGACCCGTTGGCCCTCGGGCGGCGTGTCGTAGGGCAGGCCCACCAGGGTCAGGCGCCGATCGTCGCGGGTGAAGCGCACGATATGGCCGCGCCCTTCCTGATGGCGCCAGCCGTGCCGCGACAGGGCGTCGGCGTAGAAGCGGAACACCCGGTTGGCCACCGTGGACGGAAACACCTGACAGGCAGTGGGCAGGTCGAACAATGCGCTGAGCGCATCGCCATGGCGGGTCCGCTCGGGGAAATGGCAGTCGGTAAGCGGCTCGGTTTCGGGCGAGGTGGGCAGGGCGACGCCGTCGAGGGTGGTCGGTGCGCGATCGTCGCGGTCATCGCCGCAACCGCCGAGCGCCAGAAGCATCGCCAGCGCCGCGCCCGCAGACCGTTGGTGCCGTCTTGTCGTCAGGTCGAGCGTTGCCGGTCGGTGTTGCGTCATCGCCTCCCTCCCTGGATCCGCCAACACGCATGACGTCAGTGTATCACGCCGTTTCGGGCACCAACAGCGGGCAGGAATTGCCGCATGGCGGCGGTTGGAGGCCGGCTCAGCGACTGCCGCCGTCGCGTCCGGATTGCCGGCGGGCGGCGGCCTCGCACACCTCGCTTGCGGTGGCCGAGGCGGCGCGCAGCCGCTCGACCATCGCCTGTTCGCGCTCGGCGGTCAGGTCGAAGCGCTGGCGGACCCGGTCGACCGCCTTGGCGTCGCCGGAGAAGGTGGCGGCCACATAGGCCACCGTGGCCTCGTAGAGCTCTGGCCCCGCCTCGGCCTTGATGACGCCCAGATAACAGCGACAGCGCCCGGCGTCGCCATGGTCGCGGATGCAGGTTTCGAGCACGGTCTTTTCGTCCATCAGCACGTTTTGCGCCGCCGCGCCGGGCCAACCGCCGGCGGTCGCGATCACCAGGGCAAGCGCCCCGGCGCTGGCCGCCGCCGGGGCCGCCGGGCGTGCGGCCGGACGGCGCCCCAGCCGCCGTCGCCGGGCCGGGGTTGCAGGCATCTTGCGGGCCATCAGCCGGCCTCCGCGGTGGCGGCTTCGGTCGGGCGGCGGCGGAAAAAGCCGGTGGTATGCAGGCTCATCACCATCTCGTCCTTCTGGTTGTAGACCCGGTAGGTGCTGGTCACGCTGCCCATTTGCGGTTTGCTTTGCGAGGCGCGCTTGTCGACCACTTCGCCCTCCACGTGCAACACGTCGCCGGGGAACACCGGCCGGCGCCACTGGATCTGTTCGACCCCGGGCGAGCCCAGCGAGGCCATGCCGCGGGCCGAGAAATGGTCCACCAACATGCGCATGAACATGGCGCAGGTGTGCCAGCCCGACGCGCACAGGCCGCCGAAGATCGACCGCGCTGCGGCGTCGGCGTCCAGGTGGAAGGGCTGGGGGTCGTACTTGCCGGCGAACTCGACCACTTCTTCCGCGGTCACCGCGTATTGGCCGAAGCGGTCGGTGTGGCCGACGGGAATATCATCCCAGAAAAGGCGTTCCTGGCTCACGGGGCGGATCCTTTCGATGCGGGTCGAGGGTGGCCGGGGGCGCGTTAACGCCGGATGAAGCGGGCCGGCGCCGCCGTCGCCGGTAGGGCGGTGGCGATGGCGCCGGTCCCGGGCATTAAGCGGCAGCGTCCCGGCCACTTCAAGCCCTTGCGAACCGCTCAAGGGGCGTGGGCGTCCCCGTCCCCGGTATCGATGGCGGCGGCCAGCGTCATGTCCACCGGCTGCACGCTGTCGGCGGGATAGCAGCCGAGCACCTTCATGCGCCGGGTGTGGCTGCGCATCTGGTCGAGCGCCCGGTCGAGGCGCGGGTCGTTGAGATTGCCGGCCACGTCCAGATAGAAGCGCTCGGCCCACGGCTTGCCGGGGATCGGCCGCGATTCCAGCTTGACCATGTTGATACGGTTGTCGCGCATGGCGGCGAGCGCGTTGACCAGCGCGCCGGCTTCCTGGCCGGTGACGAAGATCACCGAGGTCTTGGCGTCCACCTGGCCCGGCACCTGGGTCGGCTTGGGCCCGACGACGATGAACCGGGTGTGGTTCTGCTTCTGATTGGCCAGGTCGCTGACGATGGCGTGCAGGTCGAAGAGCGCGCCCGAATTGCCGCTGCCGATGGCCGCCGCGTGCGGGTCGTCGCCCTGGACCACGCGGCCCATGGCGTCGGCGGTGCTGTCGCAATAGACGATGCGCGCGTCACCCAGGCGGGCCAGGAAGTGGCTGCACTGGGCATAGACCTGCGGGTGGACGTAGAGCACGCTGATCGCTTCGGGCGTCAAGCCGGCGTCCTTGGCCAGCAGCGCATGGTCGATGCGGTGGGTGATCTCGCCGATGATGTGCAGGTCGGTGTCGTAGAGCAGGTCGTAGACCTCGTTGATGCTGCCCGAGGTGGTGTTCTCGATCGGCAGCAGGGCATAGTCGGCGGCACCGTCGCCGACCGCGCGGGCGACATCGGCGAAGCTGCGTCCCGACACCGGCACCAGCGTGCCGCCGCGCCGGGCCACATATTTCTCGGCCGCCTGGTGGCTGTAGGAGCCCGGCCCGCCGAGCACCGCCACCCGGTGTTCCGAGCGCCCGGCCTCGGCATTGCGCGCGGCGTGCAGGGTGGCGGTCTGAAGCTGCACCGAATCCTCGATGACGGTCTGGAACAGCCGGGTGATGAACGGCGCCTCCAGGCCCAACTCGCGGCCGCGACGGATCAGGGCGGCCAGGCCCTCGCGCTCGACGCGCGTGTTGCGCACCGCGGTGCCGGTGGCCAGCTTGTGCTCGGCGATGCGGCGGCTCATGGCGCGGCGCTCGGCGAGGAGGTCGAGCAGGGTGCGGTCGATCTCGGCGATGCGGGTGCGCGCGGCGACCAGGGCCGGGTCGTCGGCCGGCGCGGTGTCCGCCCCTTGGCCGGTGGCGTCGGTGGGGGCCGGGTCGCGGTGGCTCGGCGGCGCTTGGGTGGGCGATGTCACGGCGGGTCTCCTGGCTGACGAAACAATGGGGTGATGCGGGGTGGTGGACGGCACAGGCAACAAAAAACCCTCCGGGCGCGGGGCCGGGAGGGTTCGGAAATCGGGGTCGTTTTGCGACTTGGCACACAGCGCCCCTATCCGGCCCCTCCCTGGGGAAAGCCGGTAAAGAAGGCAAAAAAGCCCAAACGCGCGCTGGTCATCTTCACGTCCATGGGGCAAGGCTGCCGTGCGGCCATGGTGCCTGTCAAGGCCGTTCGTGCGCGACCGGGGGGGAGGCGGATGGCGCCCGGGTTGCCGGCCCGGGTGTGGCCTGGGGCCGGCTCGGGTCCGGCCCGGGTCCGGTTCGGGTTCGGCCTGGGGCCATCGGCTTTCCCGACCGGGCCAGGGCCGGCCGTTGCGATCAGGCGCTGGCGGTCTTGCCGGCGGTCTTCAGGGTCTTGAGCAGGGCGCGGTGGATGCCCTCGGTGCCGCAGACCACGCTGGCGCCGTCCATGGCCCGGTCGCGGCCCTCGGCGTCGGTGACGAAGCCGCCGGCTTCCTTGACCAGCAGCACCCCCGCCGCCACGTCCCACGGATTGAGGTTGCGCTCCCAATAGCCGTCATAGCGCCCGGCGGCCACATAGGCGAGGTCGAGGGCGGCCGAGCCGAAGCGGCGGATGCCGGCCACCTGGCCCATCAGCAGGGCTGCCTCTTCCAGCCATTGCCGGTGGCCCTTGCGGCCGCGAAACGGGATGCCGGTGGCGAGCACCGCGTCGTCGAGCGCCGAGCGCGACGACACCCGCAGCCGGGTGTCGTTGACATAAGCGCCGCGGCCCTTCTCGGCCCAGAACAGCTCGTCCTTGACCGGGTCGTAGACCACCGCGGCGGTCAGTTGGCCGCGCTCCTCGGCGGCGATCGAAATGGCGAAGTGCGGCAGGCCGTGGAGGAAATTGAGCGTGCCGTCGAGCGGGTCGACGATCCAGCGCCCGGGCGGCGTGCCCGGCGCCCCGCTGGCTGCGTCCACCGCGCCGCGTTCCTCCATCAAAAACGACCAGTCCGGCCGCGCCCGGCTCAGTTCCTCATAGAGGATCTTTTCGGTGCGGTGGTCGGCGGTCGACACGAAGTCGGCCGGCCCTTTGCGCGAGACCTGAAGCTGTTCGACCTCGCCGAAATCGCGGCGCAGGCCCCGCGCGGCCTTGGTGGCGGCACCCACCATGACATTGGTGACGGCGGATCGTCTGGACATTCACGGTCTCCTGGTTACGCGCAACAGACAGACCCGGGCGGCGGCGCGGCGCAGCCCGGGTTGGGGCGGCCCGGGGTGGGGCCGGAAACGGGCGCCGCTTAGCTTTCGGCGCGGGTCTTATAGGCGCCGTCGGCGGTGGTCACCACGATCCGGTCGCCGGTATTGATGAACGGCGGCACCATCACGCGCATACCGTTGTCGGTGGTCGCCGGCTTGTAGGACGAGGTCGCCGTCTGGCCCTTGACCACGGGTTCGGTCTCGGTGACGTCGAGTTCGACCGTCTCGGGCAGGGCGACGCCAAGCGGCCTGTCTTCGTGGAATTCGATCTGCACGCCCATGCCGTCTTGCAGATAGACCGCATCGTCGCCCATCAATTCGCGCGGCACGGTGATCTGGTCGAAGGTTTCCTGGTCCATGAAGGTGATCGTGTCGTCGTCGGCGAACAGGTACTGGAAGTCGCGCTGTTCAAGCCGCACGCGCTCCACCTTCTCCGAACTGCGAAAGCGCTCGTTGAGCTTGGTGTTGTCGATCAGGTTCTTCAATTCGACCTGAAGATAGGCGCCGCCCTTGCCGGGCTGGGTGTGTTGGATCTTGGTGGCGCGCCACAGGCCGCCCTTGTGCTCGATCACATTGCCGGGGCGGATTTCGTTGCCGTCGATTTTCATGGGGTCCTCTTGACCGCGTTTTGCGAAGCCGCAAGGGCGGAAGGCCGGTGGTCGTTGCACACCGGGCCGGGCCGCCACGTTCGCGGGCGCCTATAGCAGCTTCCCCCGCCCACGGCAATGGCGTGGCGGCGGCCGGGCGCCGCAGGGGGTCAGGGGACCGGGCGGGCCATCAGCAGGTCGTCATAATAGGTGCCGTCGGGGGTCTTCATGGCGCGCGGCTCAACGCCATAGGCTTCAAAGCCCATGCGCTCATAAAGCGCGATCGCCGGCGCGTTGCCGGTCACCACGGTCAACAGCACCAGTTCCACGTCGACCTCGCCGGCCGCATGGCTCAGCGCGGCCTGCACCAGCGCCTGGCCGACGCCGCGACCGCGCGCCTCGGGGGCGACGAACAGGCCGTAGAGCCACGCCTTGTGGCGGGCCTTGGCGGTCGGGTAGCGGCGCACGCCGACCATGCCCTGCGGCTGCGTGCGGCCGCCGGCGGCGAACACGCCGTCTTCGGCCAGGCGCTCGGCATACCAGGCGTCGGGTTTGGCCAGTTCTTCGCCATAGGTGGAGTTGAAGGCGTCGGGCGAGCGGGTCATGGCGGCCAGGCGCAAGGCGCGGAACACCGCCACGTCGTCGACGCCCAGCCGCACCACCTCGACGGGGCCGCAAGACCCGGCGTCGGGCGCGGCGGCGGGGGGTGCGCCGGGGCTCGTTTGGTGCCCGGTTTGGGGGTCGATGCCGGCGGCTGGGTTGGCGTCGTCGGCCCCGGGCGTGGGCGCTGCCGCGCTCATTCGCTCGCTGCCTCGATGGCGTGGGTGAGCAGGTGCACCGCCGAGGCCGGGCCGTCGGGCAGCGTCCAGACATAGCTCGACACCGCCAGCAGGTCGGCGCCGGCCTCGACCAACACGCCGCAATTGTCCGCGGTGATGCCGCCGATGGCGACGCACGGCAGTTCCGAGATCATCGTCCAGTCGGTCAGGATGTCGGGCACGGCGCGCGCCTTGGGGTCTTTGGTCTCTGTGGGGAAGAAGGCGCCGAAGGCGACATAATCGGCGCCGGCGTCGCCGGCCTCGAACGCGCGGTCCTTCGAGGCATAGCAGCTGATGCCGATATCCTTGTCATAGCCCAGGATCTCGCGCGCCGACGCCACGTCCATGTCGTCCTCGCCCAGGTGCACGCCGTCGGCGCCGGCCAGCTTGGCCAGGTCGGGGCGGTCGTTGACGATGAACGCCGCGTCATGGGCGTGGGCGATGGGCATGAGCCGTTCGGCCGCCGCCAGCACCTCGGCGTCGGTGGCGTCTTTCAGGCGCAACTGCACCGCCGCCACCGGCCCGCCCTCGAACGCCGCCTCGAAGCGGGGCAGGAAGGCAGCCAGGTCGATACGCGGCGGCGTCAACAGATAGAGGCCGCAGGAGGCGGTTACGGGCTCGTCGGTCATGGGCAGTGTCCATACTGATCCCGCAGGCCGGGCGCAAGCGGGGAATGGCCGCCGGCCGCGCCCGAAAGCCGGGTGCTGTCGGGGCGGCGATGTGGGGGCATAAGGCGCGCCGAGGGAGGGGCTCGTCGGCCGTCCTCACCCGGTGGCCGGGCGCCCATGGCTCCGGGTGCCCATGGCTCTGGGGGCATCGGGCGCTCTTCATGGGCTTTTCGGGCGCGCGTCAGGCGCTTTGGCGGACCTCGCCGATGCGGCTGACGTCGGTGGCGGGGGCGGCCTTGGGGCTCATCGCCAGCATCCGGTCGAGCGGCTTGAGCGCCGCCGCGCGGGTGTCGGCGTCGACCTGGATCTGCGGGTCGAGATCGCGCAGGCAGGTGTAGAGCTTGTCGACCGTGTTCATGGCCATGAACGGGCAGTCGTTGCAGTTACAATTGCCGTCGGCCCCGGGCACGCCGATGAACGTCTTGTCCGGGTTGGCCTTTTCCATCTGGTGGATGATGTGCGGTTCGGTGGCCACCAGGATGGTCGCGGCGTCGGTGCGGCCGGCGAAGGCCAGGATCGAGCTGGTCGAGCCCACATGGTCGGCATGGTCGAGGATGTGGCCCGGGCATTCGGGGTGTGCGGCCACCGGGGCATCCGGGTGCTCGGTCTTCAGGCGGATCAACTCCTTCTCGCTGAACCGCTCGTGGACGATGCAGGTGCCCTCCCACAACAGCATGTCGCGGCCGGTCTTGGCCGACAGATAGGCGCCAAGGTGGCGATCCGGGGCGAACAGGATCGGCTGGTCCGCGGGGATCTGTCGGATGATGTGTTCGGCATTGGACGAGGTGACGATGATGTCGCTGTGCGCCTTCACCGCCGCCGAGCAATTGATGTAGGTGAGCGAGATATGGTCGGGGTGCGCGGCGCGGAAGCGCGCGAAGGCGTCGGGCGGGCAGCTGTCTTCCAGGCTGCACCCGGCCTTCATGTCGGGCAGCACCACGGTCTTTTCCGGGCTCAGGATCTTGGCCACCTCGGCCATGAAGCGCACGCCGCAGAACACGATCACGTCGGCCTCGGTGGCGGCCGCCTTGCGGCTCAGGTCCAGGCTGTCGCCGACAAAGTCGGCCAGGTCCTGGATTTCGCCGTCCTGATAGTAGTGCGCCAGAATGACCGCGTTGCGCTCGCGGCGCAGGCGCGCGATCTCGGCGCGCACATCGGTGCCCGGCGCGATCGCCGGCGTGGGCGACGGTGTGAAATGATCCAAGCCGAGCGCACCGGGGGCGCGTGTCGCCTGTGTCATGGAACCCTACTCCTGCTGATGGGACGGTTGGCCGGCGTCCGGTCGCCACGGCCCTGGCGTCCAGGCCTCGGGCAGGCTGTGCGTCGGGCGGCGCAACCATCCGTCTTTCCCCCATATGGGGTATTGGCCGCAAAGATCAAATCAAGGGATTGTATGGGCCGGTCCCTCGGGCCGTTGCCCGTCAGAACGCTCACCGGCCACCATCGGGCCAATGGCGCGGCGCGTCAAGACGGCGAAACGGTTCGGCTTGGGCACCCGGGTGCGGCGCCTGTGCAGAACCGGGGGGAGACGGAGTGGCCGCCGCTGATCGTTGGCGCCAGCCCGCCGATGACGGTGGCGCGGTGCGACCCCTGGGCGGCGCGATGCGGCGCTCAGAAATCCAGGTGCAGGGAGACGCCGCCGCCCATGCCGCCGACCATCTGGCCATAGCTGCCGACCATCATGTCGAGGCGCGGACGCAGCGACACGCCGCGGCCGAGCGGCACATCGTTGGCGACCCGCAGGCCCACGCCATCGGGGGCGTCGGCGGCCATTTGCCAGGCGTCGCCGGCCCACAGCATGGCCGAACTGCCGGCGATGGCGCGCGGGTCGGTGCCGCGGTCGGTGCGCAAGCCGCCGATCAGCGGCTGGCCGGTGAAGCGGCCCAGGGTCTGCAGCTTGGCCTCTTCCAGTTCGAGGCCCATCTTGTCCAGGTCGAACCGGTAGCGCTGGTGCAGGCCGAGCGCGCTCCACGCCTGTTCTTCCTTGCTTTCCACCGAGCGATCCGGCGTTGCCAGGGCGTAGCGCGCCCGTCGGGCGTCGAGCCATGGACGCGCGGGTTGTGCTGCAGGTGCCGCTTGGGCGGGCGCCGGCGGCGGTCCGGCCGTTGCCGTCTGCGCCGCTGCCGTCGGCGCTGTTGCGGTGTGGGGCGGGCTCGGCCAGGGTGCCGGCTGTTGAGCCCGCGCCGCCGGCGACCAAAGGCCGCCAAGACCGGCCACGATCACCGCCGCACAAGCCATGCGGGCGGTCAGGGTGCCGTGTCGAGCGTCGGGGCCGCATGCGGCGCCGGTGCATACCATGATGGGTGATCCTGTGTGCGAAACGCGCTCCCCTTCAGCGCGTGGCCGAGAATGTCACCCTTATGTTAGGATATGTCAACAGCTTGCGTTCGGGGGAAAGAAACGAGCATCGGCGACCGGGGCGGGGTCGGCGACCAAGCGGCGCTCGTCGACCAGCTTGATCAGGTGCGCCAGAAGCGACCGGGCGGCGGCCGGGTGCATCGCCGGCGGCACGTCGCGATAGACCTGGGGGACCAGGGCGTCGAGCGTCTCGGCGCCCGCGGTCACAGCGGCTAACACCTTGGCCTCACGGTCTTTTCGGTGCGCGATCAGGGCGTCGAGGAAGGCTTGCGGCGCGTCGATCGGCACCCCGTGGGTGGGGTAGAGCCGCTTGGCCGACAGCGCCTTCACCTTGTGCAGGCTTTGCATATAGGCGGCCATGTCGCCGTCGGGCGGGCTGACGATGCTGCTCGACCAACTCATCACCAGGTCGCCGGTGAACACCGCGCCGCAACTGGGGTCGGCGAAACACAGGTGATTCGAACAATGGCCGGGGGTGTGGTGGGCGACCAGCCGGCGCCGGCCCACGTCCACGGCAGCCCCCTGGTCTAGTCGCACGTCGGGCTCGAACGCCCAGTCGGCGGCCTCGAACGCCTGGCTCGGATCGACACCACCGTGGCGGCCCGAGCCGTGCGGACCATAGCCATAGACGCGCGCGCCGGTGGCGGCGGCCAGCGGCCGGGCGGCGGGCGAATGGTCTTCGTGGGTATGGGTGACCAGGATGTGGGTGATCCGCTCGCCCGGGGCGAGGGCGGCCTGGATGCGCGCGATATGGCCCGGGCGGTCGGGGCCGGGGTCGATCACCGCGACGGTGCCCTGGCCGACCAGATAGGTGCTGGTGCCGGTATAGGTGAACGGGCCGGGATTGCGCGCCACGATCCGCCGGATGCCGGGGGCAATGACCTGGGCGACCTCATAAGGCGGGGCCGGGTCGTCGAGCACGGGCAGGGGCGTGGGCGCCGGGGTCGGCGCGCCGTCGGGCGGCAGCGAAGGCGATGTTGCGGTCATGAACACACGGTACTCCGCGTCCGCCCGGGGCTCAAGCGGCGGTTTCGGGCGCCCGGGGGCGAAACGGACGCGGGACGGGCGCGGTGGTCCGGGCCGGTCTGGGCGGCCGGGCCGGTCAGTTAAGGTCGGGTTCCACATAGTCGGCGAGCGTCAGGCCCTCGATATGGTCCTGCTGCCAGGTTTCGAGCGCGCTTTCGACGCCGGCGGAATCGTTGAACCGGGCGATGTGGTAGAGCGCGTCGCCTTCATTGACCACCGGCAGGTTGGTGCGGCCGACGACGATGCCGGTATAGGGCGAGGTCACGGTGGTGTCTGCCTCGCCGAAGGCGTCGCCGACCAGGCCGAGCGCGCCGCCTTTCTCGACCCGCGCACCGAGGGCGACCGACGAGTGCAGCAGCCCCGAACAGGGCGCGCGCACCCAGGCCGAGGCCACCGCCTCGATCACCTCGGGCGTCTTGCGCTTCTTCTCCGGCGGCAGCATGGCGAGCGCGCGCATGACGCCCAGAACCCCGCGCACGCCGGCGCGGCTCGCCAGCGGGTCGAAACGCAGCGCCTCGCCCGCCTCGTAGAGCAGGATCGGCACGCCCAGGTCGCGCGCCGCCTGGCGCAGCGAGCCGTCGCGCAGATTGGCGTTGATGGCGATCGGCGTGCCGAAGGCGCGTGCCAGGCGCTCGGTCTCGGGGTCGTCCAGGTCGGCGCGGATATGGGGCAGGTTGGTGCGGTTGTTGGCGCCCGAATGCAGGTCGATGCCGTGGCTGGCCCGGCGCACCACCTCGGTGATGAACACATGGGCCACGCGCGCCGCCAGCGAGCCGGTGGCCGAGCCTGGGAACGAGCGGTTGAGGTCGCGCCGGTCGGGCAGATAGCGGGTGTGGTTGGAATAGCCGAACACATTGACGATCGGCGCACAGATCAAGGTGCCGCGCATCCGCGCCAGCGCCTTGGTGCGCAACACCCGGCGGATCACGTCGATGCCGGTGATCTCGTCGCCATGGATCGCCGCCGACAGGAACAGCGTCGGTCCGGCGGTCCGGCCGTGGACCACATAGATGGGCATGGACAGCGGCGTGTAGGCGGACTGCCCCGGCAGGTCGAGCGTCAGCGCCCGGCGCGTGCCGGCGGGCACGGTCTCGCCGGCGATCTCGAACGGCGCTTGACGGTCCGGCATCAGCCGCGCCCACGGGTGCGCACCCGGCTCGGCCGCGCATCCTTTTCCATGAACGCGATGATCCGGTCGGCCACGTCGATGCCGGTGGCCCGCTCGACGCCTTCAAGCCCGGGCGAGGAATTGACCTCCATGACCACCGGGCCGTGGTTGGCGCGCAGCATGTCGACGCCGGCCACGTTGAGCCCCATGGCGCGGGCGGCGCGCACCGCGGTCGAGCGTTCTTCGGGCGTGATCTTGACCTTCAGCGCGGTGCCGCCGCGGTGCAGGTTGGAGCGGAAATCGTCGTCGCCGCCACGGCGCATCATCGAGGCGACCACCTTGTCGCCGACCACCAGACAGCGGATGTCCTCGGCATTGGCTTCCTTGATGAACTCCTGGACCAGGATGTTCGCCTTCAGCCCGCCGAACGCCTCGATCATCGACTTGGCGGCGTTGCGGGTGTCGGCCAGGACGACGCCGATGCCCTGGGTGCCCTCCAACAGCTTGATGACCACCGGCGGGCCGCCGACCATGTCGAGCAATTCGTCGGCGCGGCCGGTGGAGTGGGCGGCGAACACGGTCACCGGCAGGCCGATGCCCTTGCGCGCCAGCAATTGCAGCGAGCGCAGCTTGTCGCGCGAACGCGAGATCGCCACCGATTCGTTCAACGGATAGACGCCGCGCATCTCGAACTGGCGCAGCACCGCGGTGCCGAAGAAGGTGATCGACGCGCCGATGCGCGGGATCACCGCCTCATAGCCTTCGAGCTTGCGGCCCTTGTAGCGCATCTCGGGCCGGTGCGAGGCGATGTTGATATTGACCCGCAGGGTGTCGATCACATCGACCTCGTGGCCACGGGCCTCGGCCGCCTCGACCAGGCGGCGGTGCGAATAGAGCTCGGCATTCCGGGCGAGCAGGGCGATCTTCAACGGCGCGCTCCATGGTCCGGCGGGGCGGGGACAGGGCCTTGGGACGATCGCGGGCGCGGGCCTGACGCCGAGCTGGCCAGATAGGATCGGCCCGGGTCCACCAGGCAGCGTCGGCGCAGCGCCCGGCGCCCCAACAACAACCGAAATCCCATCTCATCGCGGTTGGTCAAGGTCAACTCGATCATCCATGTGCGGCCGTCGAGGATCAGCGGCGTGCGGATCACCGGGCGCTCATCCACCGCGCCGTTGGACGAGCGCACCGGCCGGCGGTCGGCGAGCGGTGCGGTGCAGATCAGGCTGGGCTGGGCGTGACGCTGGACCGGGTGAACCACGAAGCGCAGCCAGGGTTGGCCGTCGCGGGTTTCCTCGCGGATGTCGAAGGCGTGCAGCGCCGAGGTGCGCGCGCCGGTGTCCACCTTGGCCTTGATGGCGTCGACGCCGAGCCCGGGCAGGGCGACCCATTCGCGCCAGCCGACGGTGATCATGGCGCCGGCACCTTGACGGCGACGCCGTGCCGGGTGAGGGCGTCGACCAGCGGGCCCAGATGGCGGGCATAGCGCCGCGCGCGGCCCGCTGAACTGGTGTAGAGCGGCTGGCGCACCTGCCAGCGGCTGGCGGTGTGGACGGCGCGGTCGGTGGTGTGGAAGGCGAGCATCTGCGGGTCCCAATTGACGCCGATGAAGCCGGCGAGCGCGCGGGCGGTGGCCTCGGGGTCGGCCACCAGTTGGTCATAGTCGACCCGGTGGACGGGCCCGGCGACCGATGTCCAGTGGCGCATCAGGCGCTCGTGCCAGGCATAGACCAGCGCCAGGTCGTCCAGGTCGAAGCTGTAGTCCTGGCCCGACCGGAAATTCTGCTGAAAACAGGACAGGCAGGTGTCGAGCGGGTCGCGCCGCGCCCAGACGATGCGCGCCCGGGGCAGGAGCGCGCGGATCAGCCCCACATGGCGAAAGTTGAGCGGGTGTTTGTCGACGATCACCGGCGCGTCGGGGGCGGCGGCGCGCAGCGTGCGCGCATAGGCGGCGCCGAAGCCCTTGGCCAGTGCCGGCGTCAGCTGCGCCACATAGTCGGGGTGCGGGCGTCCGGTGCGCTGCGCTAGGGCTTCGGCGATGGCGTGGATGTCGGCGCGCTCGCCGAGCCCGGTCACGCGGCGGTGCGAGGCGAGCATCTGTTCGATCAGGCTGGTGCCCGAGCGCGGCATGCCGACCACGAACACCAGGCCGGCATCGTCATGGCCGTGGCCGGCCAGGCGGCTGAGCAAGGCCCGGTCGATGGCGGCGAGGGTGCGTTCGCCCTGCTGGGTCCAGGCGTCGCGATCGAAGCCGCCGTCGTGGAGCGCGTTGCCGGCCTGATAGTGCGGCCAGGCGCGGTCGGGCGCGCCCGCGTCATGCCAGAACTTGCCCGCCGCGAAGTGCAAGAAGCGCCGGTCGGTGCGCGCCAGGCCCGGCGTCTTCAGCCGGGTTTCGACCGCTTCGGCCCAGGGGCTGCCATCGGTGCTGAACGCCCGGCTTTGGGCATAGTTGAAATACGCCTCGCAATAGCCGGGGTTGAGGCGCAGGGCCTCGCGATAATGGGTCTCGGCCTCGGCCAGACGGCCAAGCGCGGTCTTGCAGCCGGCCAGATTGTGATGGTGTTCGGCGCGCAGTCCACCGGCGGCGATGGCGCGTTCGAAATGGACGATGGCGTCGGCCGGCCGCCCATCCTGCGCCGCCACCACGCCAAGCCCGAACCAGCCGCGCGGGTCGCCCGGATCGTCGGCGACCATCGCGTCATAGATCCGTGCCGCTTCGACGCGGCGGCCCGCCTTGTGATGGGCTACCGCTTGCGCGTGGCGGGCGCTGGCATCGGTCGCCGTCGTCGGGGCCGGGCCGGATTTGGCGACTTGGGCGGTCATCGACACTCCGTGGCCCGTTACACCTTCGGCCAGTTTAGGCGCCCCGGGGCCGGTTGTCATGCCCCGGCGCGCGGCCGTCGGTCGAATCGGCCGAATCGGTCGGTCCGGTGAGGATCGCTGGCACAGATCGCGTAAAACGGGTGTGAGCCAGGGCGGCGGAGCGGCCACCGCCGGCCTGTGAGGCCCTGGCGCTTGCGCGTCTCGTGCTAGACGGGGCCGGCATCGCCGCGGTCCAAGAGCGGGCGACACGCCCGCGAACGGATGCAGGATGGGTGACAAAAATCTTGCGCCGCACAATGAAGTGTGCACTAAAATTTCGATCTAGAGCATTAGTTTAGATTTCCCGGTCTAGATGGCGGCAGTGTGAGCAACTTTGCGTGGAGGGAGCAAGGGGGCGTCGTCAACCGGAAGACTTTGGGCGAAGCGGCCCTGAGGTGGGTTCGCGGGCGATCCGGCGGAGAGGCAATCAGAACGAGACCGGTCTTCGCTTCGGTCCTGTGGGGAGGTGTTTCTATCCTACGATAAAGGGGAAACGTCTCATGGTTTATATGTTGAGAGTATTCGTGGTCGTGCTGGGCGGCGGTGCTTGTGTTACTGCGGCGGCATGGGGGCAAAGCGGGTCGGCGGGGGAAGACCGGGCACCGCCGGCGACGGTCGCCGACAATGGCATGACGGTCGAGGAATTGGTGATCACCGGCAGCGCCAGTCAGCCGCGATCGGTGCTCGAAAGCCCGGTGCCCATCGACGTGTTTTCGGCCCAGGACATTCAAGACATTTCGTTCGCGGACACCACCAATATCCTGCAAACCCTGGTGCCGTCGTTCAATGTGGACCGAGCACCGATCTCTGACGGCGCCACCTTCGTGCGTCAGGCGACGCTGCGCGGTCTACCGTCGGACAAGACGCTGGTGCTGATCAACTCCAAGCGCCGGCACCGCGCGGCGCTGGTGACCATCGGCGGCAGCGGCACCCAGGGCCCCGATATCGCCACCATCCCGGCGATCGCGCTTAAGAATGTGGAGGTGTTGCGCGACGGTGCCTCGGCGCAATACGGCTCCGACGCCATCGCTGGGGTGCTCAACTTCATCCTGCGTGACAATGCCGAAGGCGGCATGGTCACCGCCCAGGCCGGGCAATTCTACGCCGGCGACGGCGGCCAATTGCGCGGTGCGGCCAATCTGGGTCTGCCATTGGGCGACCGCGGCTTCGTGAATGTGTCGGTCGAGGCGGTGACCTCCGAGGCGACCAGCCGCAGCCAGCAATATGTCTCGGGCTCGTTCAGCGTTGCCGATTTCCTGGCCGAAGCCGGGCCCGACAGCGCCTTTGCGATCAATCTGCGCGAGGTGCACGCGTTCGACGACAAGGACGTGGTCCAGCCCTGGGGCCAGCCGGGTGCCGAGGCGCTGCGCAGCTTCGTCAATGCCGGTTTCACCGTTTCCGACGCCCTGGAGCTTTATCTGTTCGGCAATTATTCCAAGAGCAAATCGGCCGGGGCGTTCTTCTATCGCTTCCCCGGTAACCCGGTGCTCGGCCCCGAGGTGCGCCTGGAGGACGGCGAGCCCTATAGCTTTATCCAGCGGTTTCCGGCCGGTTTCACGCCCACCTTCATGGGCCGGGTGCAGGACTTCAGCGTGACCGGCGGCGTGCGCGGCACGCTGACCGATTGGCTGAGCTACGACATCACCGGGCGCCACGGCGAAAACCGTATCGCCTACCAGATCAACAACACGGTCAACCCGTCGCTCGGCCCGGCCTCGCCGACCGAATTTTCGCCGGGCAACCTGGTGTCCGCCGAAAGCGGCGTCAACGGCGCCTTCACCGGCGAGTTCGATATCGGGCTGGCCGGCCCCCTGTTCGTCAATGTGGGCGGCAATTATCGCCTGGAGAGCTACGAGATCCAGCCGGGATCGGTGTCGTCGTTCGAGGCCGGGCCGTTCAGCCAGCCCGACCCGTTCAACTTCTGCAATGCCGACGGCACGCCCAGTTCGGCCGGGCTCGGCATCGACGGGCTCGACTGTGCCGACCCGTCGGACCCGGTCTATTCGGTGCTGCCTGTGGGCGCCAACGGCTTTCCCGGCTATTCGCCGGAATTCAGCAGCGACAATGACCGCGATTCCTATGGCTTCTTCATCGAGGGCGAGGTCAATCCGCTGGCGCGCTGGCTGGTCGGGGCGGCGTTTCGCTGGGAGGATTTCTCCGACTTCGGCTCCGAGGCGGTCTACAAGATCACCTCGCGCTTCGAGGTCACCGACGGCATCGCCCTGCGCGGGTCGGTGGGTACCGGCTTTCGCGCGCCGACGCCGGGGCAGTTGTTCACCACCAATGTGTCGACCCGGGTCGGCCCGACCGGCGAGCCGATCGCGTCCGGCCTGTTCCCGGCCACCAATCCGGTGTCGCAGTTTCTGGGCGCCGAGCCGCTCGACCCGGAAAAGAGCTTCCAAATCTCGGCCGGCTTCACAGCCCGCCTGTTTCGGTCGCTCGACCTGTCGGTGGACTATTACCGCATCGCCATCGACGACCAGTTCTTCGCCGCCTCGCCGATCACCATCACCGACGAGATCCGCGCCGAATTGGTTGCCAACAACGTCCCCGGTGCGCTGACCATCGGCCAGGTGCAGTTCTTCACCAACGCGTTCGATTCGATCACCCAAGGCGTCGATGTGGTGTTGACCTATGACCAAAGCTGGGGCGCCTATGGCGACACGCAGGTCACTGCCAGCTTCAACTATAACGACTTCCAGATCGATCGCCTGTTGCAGCCCGATCTGTTCGATGCCGAGGGCCGGTTCGATTTCGAAAACGGCCTGCCCGATTGGCGCAGCGTCATCAACGTCACCCACACACTCGGCGATTGGCGGTTCCTGGCGCGTGCCAGCCTGTTCTCGGGCTACGAACAGTCGCAAGTGGGCGACACGCCCGACACCCTGGCGGCGGTCCAAAAATTCGGTGCTGAGGTGCTGTTCGACTTCGAAGCCAGCTATGCGGTGACCGAGCGTCTGCGGCTGGCCGCCGGGGCGCGTAACCTGTTCGACACCTATCCCGACCCGGGCTCCGATGCGGTGGGCGAGACCTGTTGCGGGCGTATCTATCGCTCGGACTCGATCGTCGATTGGCAGGGCGGCTTCTATTATTTCCGCATGGAATACATGTTCTAAGGTTCTAAACTGATCCGGGCCGCACGCGCCCGATACCAGCGACGCACGCAAGCCAGGCGGGCGGGGCCTCTGTCCTCGCCCGCTTGCACCAACGACAACGAGATCAGCCGGCGCCACACGGTGGCGCATTTCAGGGAGGCAACTCACATGACCCAATGCAAGCGCATGACGGCCCGGCGCCTGGTCGCGGCCCTCGCTCTGACCTTGCTGGCCGGCGGTGCTGCGACCGCCCAAGGCGTGACCCGCCACAAGATCCCCGGGTCCGATTTTCCCATCGCCCAATCGGTGGAGGTCAAGGCGGGCACCGATCTGGTGTTCGTCAGCGGCGCGGTGCCGCGCCCGGCGGTCGAAGGCGGCGACCCGGCCGACCCCGCCACCTGGGGCGATACCGAGGTGCAGACGATCAGCGTGCTGGCCGAGATCCAGTCGCGCCTGCGCCGCCTGGAATTGGACATGGGTGATGTGGTGATGATGCGCGCCTATCTGGTCGGTACCGACACCACCGGCGGACGTATGGACTTCGCCGGCTTCATGCGCGGCTACACGCGCTTTTTCGGCACCGAAGACCAGCCCAACCTGCCTGCGCGCACCGCCATGCAGGTGGCCGGCCTGGCGCGTCCGGCTTGGCTGGTGGAGATCGACGTGGTCGCCGCCCGGCCCGCCGCCGGTGCCGGGGACGACGCCGACTGAGCCTTGCCCGGTCGAACCGCCGCGCCGCCCGCACCGGAGGGCGGCCGACTGCGCACCGCCCGCGAGAGCCAGCCTCTCGCGGGCGCTTGTATGACCGCTCGGCCGTGGCTCAAGGGGTGGCGGCGGCGCTGAGCGTGTTGATATAGGCGATCAGGTCGGCGAGGGCGTCGTCGTCGCTGAACGGGGCGGCGAACGGCGCCATGGTCCGCCCGGCGGTGTCGGCGTCATGGGCGCCGCGCAGGCCATCGCGGAACAGTTCCATCTGCCGTTTGAGATACCAGTCGTTCTGACCGGCCAGCGCGGGCCCGCCCACCTCGCGCACGCCCGCGCCATCGGGCCCGTGACAGGCGACGCAGGGGTCGTAGAGGGCGGCGCCGCGCACCGGGTCGCCGCCGTCGAGGGTCGGCGCTGCCGGCGGTGCCGACATCCCGGTCACCAGCGCCGCCGCCGCCGATATCGCCTCGTCGTCGGCCAGCATGGTGGCCACCGACGCCATCTCCAAGCCGCCCGGGTCGTCGTCCAGGGCGGTGCCCGGATGGTCGCTGGTTCGAGCGCCGCGCCAGCCGGCCTGAAAGGCGACGATCTGGCGTTCCACGTACCAACGCGACAGGCCGGCCAGCCGTGGCGCTCGGGTCGCTGGATTGCCGCGCGCGCCGGCACCGTGACAGGTGGTGCAATACCGATAGTCGTCGGCCACGAAGGCGCTGTCGTCGGCGGTATTGAGGGCCGTATTGGGGGCGGTATTGGCGGCGCTATTGGCCAGCAGGGCAGGGCGTGCGCTGGGCCCTTGGCCGCCGAGGATCAGCGCTGCCGATGCCATGCCGGCGCAGGCCAGTGCCCAGGCCATGCGCCGGCGGACCGGCCGAGCGCTTGTTGGTTGCTCGCCTGCCGGGTGCTGGCGGGCGGCCTGGGCCGGGCGGGCCGCCTGTGCGGAGCGGGCGGCGGTCGGGGTCGGTCGGGTCATGGCCGGGCCCTCCCCACATGAACCAGGCCGCCGGTTTGGGCCTCGCGTTCGGCGATGTGGTTGAGCGCCTGCTGGGTCGACGCCAGCGCGCCTTCCTGCCAGCCGGGGTGCAGGCTCACCTGGTCGCCGATCAGATAGTGGCGGCCATGGGGCTGGTACAGCCGCTCAAGCGCCGCCTGGTCGTCGCGGACGCCGCCGGCGCAGCCCAGCAGATGGTTCATGCGATGCCAGCAGATGGTCACGCCGGTTTCGACGTTGCGGCGATACTGGCCGGGGTGCAGCTTTTCGCCGGCGGCCAGCGCCATCTCCAGCCGCTCGGCCTGGCTCATCCGGGCGACGCGCGCATTGACTTCGTCGAAGAAGATATAGGCGCCGAGCAGGATGCCCTTTTGTTCATGGGCGCCGTGGCTTGGGTACCAAATCTGCAAGACATCGTCGTTGGTCCACGAGATGCCGCCATAGATGCCCTCGTCCTCCCAGAAGCGGGTGCGCATCTGGAGCCCGATCTTGGACAGCTTGCCGCGCGTGATGCGCGCGATATCGGCGCGATAGGCGGCGTCGAAATTGGTGTCGAGTCCCTGGACCAGGTGGCCGGGGATGGCGTTCAGGCAATAGTCGGCGCTGACCAGCCGGTCGCCATCGGGCTCCGAGACCCGGATCTCGACGCCTTGGGCGGTGTTGTGGATCGCCTGGACGATGGCGCGGGTCCGGATCGGCGTGCGGATCGCCCGGACGAAGGCGGTGACGATCCGGTCCATGCCGCCCACCGGCTGCATCAGCGACGGCGCCTGAAACTCGCCTTGTGAAAATACCATGCCGAAAAAGGAGAATTGCGATTGCAGCAGGTCGCGAAAGTCGAGCGTGTCCTTCTTGACGCCGGGCGCCAGCATACCGCCGCGCGCATAGCCGGCGCGGTCGCTGCCGCGATAGTGCAGCGCCTCGTCCAGGTCGCCATAGCGGCGCAGATAGGCGTGCAGACGCTCCAGGTCGGCCTCGGTCAGCGGTGTGTCGATGCGCGCGGGCTCGATCGCCTTGGCCATCAATTCGGCCATGAAGCCGCGCGCGTCGGCGATGAATTCGCGCTGCATCACCGGCCGGCCGCCGTTGAGCGCGCTGTCCTGGACCAGGGCGTTGTAGTTCACATTGATGAACGGTTCGAGCGCCACCCCAAGCGTGCGGCAATAGTGCAGCAGGCGGCGGTGGGCGCCCGGGATCCGCGCCGGCCCGGCGTTGAAGTAAAGATGCGGCGCGTCGTCGAAGGCGCAGACCTGGCGGTTGCCCAGTTCGTCGATGACGGTGCCGTGGCGCACCGTGAAGTTGCGGCCGCCGATCCGGTGCGACGCTTCCAAGACCTCGACCGCATAGCCCGCGCGTTCGAGCTCATAGGCCGCGCACAGCCCGCCGATGCCGGCGCCCAGGATCGCCACCTTGGGCCGGCGGTTGGCCGGCGCCGGCGGCATGGCGAACGGACGTGCCAGGGCCGGCGCGGCCAGCAGCCCCATGGCGGTGGCGGCGTGAAACACCGCCGCCGACCCGCCGGCGGCGCCGATGCGGGCAAGCACGGCCCGGCGGGTCAGGGCGGCCGGGCGGCCGGCCCCTGGTGTCGATGATAAACGCATGTCCCCCTCTCCCTGGTTTCGGCGACCGTTCAAGCGGCCGCGCGTTCGGTTCCCCAAAGGATTGGCGACATGGCGCGCTTTTTGGTGCTCTCCGCCCTCCCGCGGATGCCCTGCGCGCTTATTTTTTCCGGTTCGAGTTTAGGCGGAAAGTAATCGTCACTGCAATGGCTGTGACAAAAAATGACGCCCATTGGGGGTCGGGGGCATGATTATGCGGAGTGGGGTGCCTATGGAGGCATTGGCGGGCATGCGCGGTCGCCAAGCGTGGCGGACCGGCAGTGGCGGCGACCCTTGGGGCGGACCGCCTGTCGACCGATCGGCTTGAACGCGAACTAGGGGAAAGTGGCTGCGACGCCCGAATAGGGGGGGCTTGATGCCCGGCGTCGCCCGCGCACGGACCGGCCTAACCCTTTGGTTTGGCTGGTCGGGGAGAGAGGATTCGAACCTCCGGCCCCTGCCTCCCGAAGACAGTGCTCTACCAGGCTGAGCTACTCCCCGTGCGCAGCGGGCTTATAGCGGGGGTGTTCGGGCGGTGCAAGGGCAGATTGTCGGGTCGCGGCAGATTTTGGCCCGGTGCTAGGCTTGGACCGAGCCGCGCGCCCGGGCCAAGGCCAGTCCGGCGAGCACCGAGGCCGCCGCCAGATAGAGGGCGCAGCCGGTGGCGATGGCCGCGAAGCCCACGCCGGCGTCGAGCAGGGTGCCCAGCAGGCCGGGCGCGATGGCGGTCGAGACCACCATGATCGCGGTCGCCATGGCGCGGATGCTGCCCAGATGGGTGACACCGTAGGTCTCGGCCCACATGGCGGTGACCGTGGTGGCCGCCGCCCCCTGGCTGATCCCGGCCAGGGCCATGAAGGCAAAGGCACTCCACCGGGCGTCAAGAAACGCAATCATCAGGCAGGCGGCGGCCCATGGCAGCAGATAGCCGCGCATCATAACGCGCGCGCCGAAGCGATCCACCAGCGCGCCCGAGCCGATCATCGACACCGATACGCCAATGGCGAAGGCCACGAACGCCGAGGCGTAGAGGCTGAGCGGCCAGCCCTTTTCCTGGATCAGCGGCAATTGGTGAAAGAAGATGCCGGTGGACACGAAGCCCGGCCCCATGAGCGCCGGCAGCAGCAGGTAGAAGCGCCGGTCGCGCAGCACCTCGCCGCGGCTCCAGTCGCGGGCCAGCGCACGGGCCTGGGCGCGGCCTGCGTCCGGCGTTTGCGCCGGTTGCTTCGACGGATCGTCGGCGGACGAAGCCGGGCCAGCGGCCGATGGGGGCATCGCCTCGGTGTGGTGGTCGCGCAGGCCGGCGGGCACCATGCGGGCATAGACCAAGGCCACCGCCAGGGCGGTCACGGCGATGCCGAGCCACAGGTTTTGCCAGCCGGTCACCGCCACCAGCGCCACGGCGATGGCGGGGAAGGCCGCTTCGCCCGCCGGGTGACCCAGATTGGCGAGCCCGAGGGCGCGTCCGCGGGCGCCCGAAAACGCGCGGGCGACGCCCACCTGGGCGGCATGGCTCATCATGCCCTGGCCGCCGAGCCGAAGCCCGAAAATCGCCAGCGCCAGAACCAGCACATGGCCTGCGGTGGCGAACAGGGCGGCCGCGACCGCCAGGATCAGCGCGGCGGCGATGCTGTAGCGGCGGAACGACACCCGGTCGACCACCGCGCCGACCCAGATCATCAAAACACCGCTGGCCAGCGTGGCGGCCGAATAGATCATGCCGAAACCGCCGTCGCTGAGGTCGAAGCACGCGCGGATGTCGTCGCCGAACAGGGCAATGAAAAAGGTCTGGCCGAAGCCCGAGACCAGGGTGAGCGAAAAACAGATGGCGGCGATCAGGGCCGCGCGGCGCTCGGGCGAGGCGGGCATGACGGTCTCCGGCTGGCGGGTGGGGGGGGGCGGACGGGCGTTCGGGCTGGCCGACAAGAGCCGGACCGGGCCGGTCGGTCAAGGGGTGTTTCGCCCCTGGCGGGCGCCGGCTGGCTTGGGCCTTGAGCCGGCTCGGGCCAGCGCCTAATCAGACCGCGTGGGGCCTTCGTCCCGCATGACGAGCGACAGGAGAGGCAGGATGACAGCGCAGCAACAACAAGATGTCGTGGCCAAGCGGTTGCAGATCACCGGCCAGGTACAAGGCGTCGGCTTTCGTGCCTGGGCGCAGGGCCAGGCCGGCGACCTGGGCGTGACGGGCTGGGTGCGCAACCGCGAGGATGGCAGTGTCGAGGTGCTGGCCAAGGCGGCGGCCGGCACCATCGACCGGTTCATCGACCTGTGCCGCCAGGGGCCGCCGGCGGCCCGGGTGGAGGCCGTGACCGTCGAGGGCGCCCAGGGCATCGTCCCCGACCGGTTCGACGTCAAGCCGACGGTCTGACCGCTAAGCGCCTGGGCCGCCTGCAGGAACACGGTGCCGCCGCGGCGTTGGCCGTTCAGCCGTCGCCCGTCGCGTCCAGGTCCTGGAGCTTGCGGTACAGGGTCGACCGGCCGATGCCGAGCCGACGCGCTACCTCGGTCATGCGGCCGTCATAAAGGTCGAGGGCGCAGCGGATCACATCCGCTTCGATATCGGCCAGCGGCCGCACATGGCCGTCGCCGCGGACCAGGTGCACATCGGTCGCGGCGCCGTTGGCGGCCGGGTCGGTGGCGGGTGCCGGGCTGGTCGCCACCGGCCACGCGGCCCGGTCGGTGGTGTTCCCCAGGTCGACCGCGGCGCCGGCCGTATGCGCCAGATGCGGAAAGTCGTCGATGCGCAGCGTGTCGCCCTCGCACAGCACCACGGCGCGGTAGATGGTATTCTGCAATTGGCGCACATTGCCGGGCCAGTGATAGGCTTCCATCAGCGCCATGGCATCCGCCGACACCCGTTTGGTCGCCATGTTTTCGCTTCGGCAGACCCGGGCGATACAATCTTCGACCAGGGATGGAATGTCGCCGGTTCGCTCGCGCAACGGCGGCAGGGTCAGCGGAAAGACGTTGAGCCGGTAATACAGGTCTTCGCGAAACCGCCCGTCCGCCACCATCGCCTCAAGCGATCGGTTGGTCGCCGAGATCAGCCGGATATCGACCTTGATCGGGCGTCGTGCGCCGACCGGTTCGACCTCGCGCTCCTGCAACGCACGCAGCAATTTGACCTGGATATCCGGTGGCAGTTCGCCCACTTCATCCAGGAACAGGGTACCGCTGTCGGCCTCTTGAAACTTACCGGTGTGGCGGTCGGTGGCGCCGGTGAAGGCGCCGCGTTCATGGCCGAACAGGATGCTCTCGACCAATCGTTCGGGGATCGCGCCGCAATTGACCGCGATGAACGGGCGCTGGGCGCGTTCGGACACCGAGTGGATCGCCTTGGCGAACAATTCCTTGCCGACGCCGCTCTCGCCGTCGATCAACACCGGCAGCGACACCGACGCCGCCTTGCGCGCCAGGCGCATCGACTGGCGGATCGCCGGGCTTTGGCCGACGATGGCGGTGAAGTCGCTGTCGGGCTCGCCGGCCAGAGGTTCGAACGGCGCGTCAAACGCCGCCGCCGCCCCGCCCGCCGCCTTGGCCGCCTCGACGATGCGGTCTTCGGCCGCCGGCTTGACCAGAAAGTCGCTGGCGCCGGCGCGCATGGCTTCGACCGCGGTGTTGACGCCGCCATGGGCGGTCAGCACCACGATCGACAGATCGGGGGCTTTGGGCCGCACCGCGCGGATAACCGCCAGGCCGTCGGTGCCCGGCATGGACAGGTCCAGGAACACGCAGTCGATCCGGCCGGCGCCGGTGCCGGTCAGGCGCGCGATCGCCGCGTCGCCACTGCTCGCCGTTTCGACCGTGAAACCCGCCCGTTCCAGCACCGCCTGCAACAACAGCCGCTGTGTCGGTTCGTCGTCGACCACCAATATATGTGTCATGGTGCCTGAGATGGTTCGTCGCGTATCGCGTTCTGTGACTATCGTACCATAATGGCACAACATAAAAGAGTGAAGAAATCGGAAAAGCCATGGAACCAAGCGCCGCGACCGGTCGTATTGTCGTTCGGGTAAGGAGTGATTGATGTCTGATAAGGCGTATGACGACCGAAACAATTTGGGCGGCCGGGTGCGCCGCTATGCGCGGGTCGGCGGCTCCGTGGGCGGGCTGGCGGCGCGGCTGGCCGGCGACCGATTGTTCGGCATGAAGATCGATCGCGACGATCACGCGATGGAACTGGCCCAGGCGCTCGGCAATCTCAAAGGGCCGGTGATGAAGGTGGCGCAGATCCTGTCCACCATCCCCGACGCCCTGCCCAAGGAATATGCCCAGGAGCTGGCCCAGTTGCAGGCCGCCGCGCCGTCCATGGGCTGGACCTTCGTCAAGCGCCGGATGCGGACGGAATTGGGCGAGGGCTGGCGCGACCGGTTCGCCTCGTTCGACCGCGAGGCGTCGGCGGCGGCGTCGCTCGGCCAGGTGCACAAGGCCACCGATACCGCGGGCCACGCGCTGGCGGTCAAGCTGCAATACCCCGACATGGGCGCAGCGGTGGAGGCCGACCTCAACCAGCTGGATTGGATGCTGAGCCTGTTTCGCCGCTACGACAAGTCGGTGGACACCAGCCAGATCCGCGAGGAACTGGCCGAACGGCTGCGCGAGGAACTGGACTATGCGCTCGAAGCGCGGCACATCGCGCTGTATCGCCATATGCTGGCCGACGAGCCCACGGTGCACGTGCCGGCGGTCTATCCCGATCTGTCCGCGGGCCGGTTGCTGACCATGGAATGGCTCGACGGCACGCCGTTGATGCGCTTCACCGACGCCGACCAGGAAACCCGCAACACCATCGCGCGCAACCTGTTCCGCGCCTGGTACGTGCCGTTTCACCGCTATGGCGTGATCCACGGCGACCCGCATCTGGGCAACTATGCGGCGCGTGACGACCTGTCGATCAACCTGCTGGACTTTGGTTGCGTGCGGGTGTTCCCGCCGCGTTTCTGCGGCGGCGTGATCGACCTGTACAAGGCGCTGCGCGACGGCGACGAGGCGTTGGCGGTGGCGGCTTATGAGGCGTGGGGCTTCCACAATCTGTCGCGCGAACTCGTCGAGACGCTGAACATCTGGGCGTCGTTCCTCTATTCGCCGCTGATGGAGGACAAGCCGCGGCTGATCAACCCGGCCGACAATCCCGGCCAGTACGGCGCCGAGACCGCCACCAAGGTGCACAAGAAGCTCAAGGAACTGGGGCCGGTGACGCCGCCGCGCGAATTCGTGTTCATGGACCGGGCGGCCCTGGGGCTTGGCGGCGTGTTCCTGCGGCTCGGCGCGACGCTCAACTGGCACCAATTGTTCCACGACATCGTCGGCGATTTCAGCGTCGAGGCGTTGGCGGCGCGTCAGAACCAGGCGCTGGCGGCGGCCGGCATGGAAGGCACGGTGGACGGGCGCTGAACCGGGCTGAGCGCGGCCGTCGGTGCCGGACCGGCCAGAGGCTTTGGCTGTGGTTCTGGCTGGGTTTGGGCGCCGGCCTTGCGGCTGGTGTGTTGCCGGGTCTGGTGTCCAGACTTGCGCTTGTCGGTAAAATCGGCGGCCGGGCGCGCGCATGGACTTTTTCCGGCCGCGTCGTTCGTGTGCATCCGCCGGCCTTGACTTCCGCGGCGTCACCACAAAGCTTGAACACTTGTGTTCCATCCGGGCCGGGGCCACACTCCGCCCACTCTGACTAACCGACGGGAGCCAAAATGCGGGTAGCTGTTGTCAAGGAACGGCTGGACGGCGAAAAACGTGTCGCTGCCACGCCGGAAACGGTGAAGAAACTGGCCGGCCGGGAGATCGAGGTGGTGGTCGAGGCCGGCGCCGGCTTCGCCGCGGGCTTTCGCGACCAGGCGTATAAGGACGCCGGTGCCACCGTGGCCGAGGACCGCGAGCAGACGCTCAAGGGCGCTCATGTGATCCTGACCGTGCGCGGTCTGGCCAAGGACGAGTTGGAGCCGGTGGACAAGGGCGCGCTCTTGGTCGGGCTCATCAACCCCTACCAGAACGGCGCTCTGGTCAAGGCGTATGCCGACAAGGGCGTGCTGGCCTGCGCCATGGAATTCGTGCCGCGGATCACCCGGGCGCAGGCGATGGACGTGCTGTCGTCGCAGTCCAACCTGGCCGGCTACAAGGCGGTGCTCGACGCGACCGAGCATTTCCCGCGCGCCATGCCGATGATGATGACCGCAGCCGGCACCATCGCGCCGGCCAAGGTGTTCGTCATGGGCGCCGGCGTCGCCGGCTTGCAGGCGATCGCCACCGCGCGCCGCCTGGGGGCGGTGGTGTCGGCCACCGACGTGCGCCCGGCGGCCAAGGAACAGGTGGAAAGCCTGGGCGGCAAGTTCGTCATGGTCGACAGCGAAGAGACCCGCGAGGCCGAGACCGCCGGCGGCTATGCCAAGGAAATGAGCGACGACTTCAAGCAGAAGCAGGCCGAACTGGTCGCCGAGACCATCAAGAAGCAGGAAATCGTCATCACCACCGCGCTGATCCCGGGCAAGAAGGCGCCGACGCTGATCAACGCCGAAATGGTGCGGTCGATGAAGCCGGGCTCGGTGATCGTCGACCTGGCGGTGGAGCAGGGCGGCAACTGCACGCTGTCCAAGGCCGGTGAGGTGGTGCTGGATGACAAGAGCGGCGTGACCATCGTCGGCCACACCAATGTGGCGAGCCGGCTGCCCGCCGACGCGTCGTCGCTGTACGCCAAGAACCTGTTGAACTTCCTCGACCTGCTGACCGCCAAAGGCAAGGACTTGGAGATCGACTTCGAGGATGACATCGTCCAGGGCGTCCTGCTCACCAAGGACGGCGGTGTGGTCCACCCCAATCTGGCCAAGGCGGCCTGATCCCCGGGGATATGGGGACACCGGGATACCGGGATACCGTAAGGGCGCCGGCGCGCCGGTCTGCGGGCCTTGAGCGGCGGCGGTTGGTGCTGCTTCGACGGCTCCGCGTCCTGGTCCCGGCGCCGGCTTCCGGTGTCCCGTGCGATCCGACTTTCATGCGCTGACATCCAAGGAAACGATTATGACGTCTACCCTGTTGATGGCGGCCCAGGCCGCGGGCGAGCATGCCGCCACCGCCAGCCCGGTGGTGCAGCAGCTGTCCATTTTCGTGCTGGCGATCTTCGTCGGCTATTATGTGGTGTGGTCGGTGACCCCGGCCTTGCACACGCCGCTGATGAGCGTGACCAACGCGGTCAGCTCGGTGATCATCGTCGGCGCGCTGCTCGCCGCCGGCCCCGCCGGTGGCATGACCACCGCCAAGGTCCTCGGTCTGATCGCCGTGGCGCTGGCGGCGGTGAACATCTTCGGTGGCTTCGCCGTCACCCAGCGCATGCTCGCCATGTACAAAAAGAAGCCCAAATAGGCGCAGGGGAACCAGACAATGTCGCAATATGTTATCGACGCGACCGCGATCGCCTATTTGGTCGCCGCGGTCCTGTTCATCATGGCCCTGCGTGGTCTGTCGCACCCCGAGACCAGTCGGCGCGGCAATCTCTATGGCATGATCGGCATGACCATCGCCGTGGCCACCACGGTGCTCAACCCCGAGGTGATGAGCTATACCGAAATCCTGGTCGCCCTGGTGCTGGGCGGCGGGGTCGGGTTGGTGATCGCCCGGCGGGTGCCGATGACCGCCATGCCCGAACTGGTCGCCGCCTTCCACTCGCTGGTCGGCCTGGCCGCCGTGCTGGTTGCCGCCGGGGCGCTGGAAAACCCGGTGTCTTATGGCATCGCCGACAGCACCGGCGCGATCTTCACGTCGAGCCGGATCGAGATGAGCATCGGCGCGGCGATCGGCGCGATCACCTTCTCGGGCTCGATCATCGCCTTTCTCAAGCTGCGCGGCACCATGTCGGGCAAGCCGATCCTTC
Source organism: Rhodothalassium salexigens DSM 2132 (assembly GCF_004341375.1). GTDB lineage: Bacteria > Pseudomonadota > Alphaproteobacteria > Sphingomonadales > Rhodothalassiaceae > Rhodothalassium > Rhodothalassium salexigens. Next base: position 401,973 of record NZ_SLXO01000002.1, on the reverse strand, counting down.
TGCCGGCGCGCCATCTGATCAACCTGGCCATCGGCGCGGCGATCGTCGCCGGCGTGGTCTTGTTCGTCCAGGATCAGAACGCCACCATCGCCGGGGTGCCGGTATTCTATGCGCTGACCCTGCTGGCGTTCATCATCGGCTTCTTGCTGATCGTGCCGATCGGCGGCGCGGATATGCCGGTGGTGGTGTCGATGCTGAACAGCTATTCGGGCTGGGCTGCGGCCGGTATCGGCTTTACCTTGCAGAACAACGCGCTGATCGTCACCGGCGCGCTGGTCGGCTCGTCGGGCGCGATTCTCAGCTACATCATGTGTAAGGGCATGAACCGCAGCTTCATCAGCGTCATCGCCGGCGGCTTCGGCGGCGACGAGGCGGCGGGCCCGGCGGCGGCCGCCGGCGACAAGAGCGTGCGCCAGGGCTCGGCCGAGGACGCCAGCTTCATCCTGTCCAATGCGTCCAAGGTGATCATCGTGCCGGGCTATGGCCTGGCGGTGGCGCAGGCCCAGCACGCGCTGCGCGAGATGGCCGACAAGCTGAAGGAGGAAGGCGTCGAGGTGAAGTATGCCATTCACCCGGTCGCCGGCCGCATGCCCGGCCACATGAACGTGCTGCTGGCCGAGGCCAATGTGCCCTATGACGAGGTGTTCGAGCTGGAAGACATCAACAGCGAGTTCCAGACCGCTGATGCCGCCTTCGTGATCGGCGCCAACGACGTCACCAACCCGGTGGCCAAGTCGGACCCGTCGAGCCCGATCTACGGCATGCCGGTGCTCGACGTGGAAAACGCCAAGACGGTGTTGTTCGTCAAGCGCTCGCTGAGCCCGGGCTATGCCGGCGTCGACAACGAGCTGTTCTACCGCGACAACACCATGATGCTGTTCGGCGACGCCAAGGCGATGGTCGAAGGCGTGGTCAAGGCGCTCGAATAGGCGCGGGGCCGGACCCTGCGACCGGCCGACACAACAAGGCCCGCCTCGGCGACCCCGGGGCGGGCCTTTTGCGTCTGGAACAGATCGTGGTGGGATCAGCTTGCGCGCCTGTCCCGGTTGCCGACGGGACGCTCACGCCGCGCCTGGCGCCGGGGTCCAGGGCCGGCCGCGCCGATGTACGGCCGCCGGCGCGGTCAGCGGCCTTCGAGCAGGTGGTCGACCTGGGTGTGGAGCAACAGGTCAAGACGGCTGAGCGCTTCCGATTGCAACGGCCCCGGGGCCGCCAGATCCCGGTCGAAGGCCGCGCCGTGCAGGATCGCCAGTTCCTTGAAATAGGCGATCACCATCTCGGCGCGCGGCAGGATGATCGCCCGCTCGCGCCGCGGGTCGAGCCGGGCCTCGCGGCACACGGTGTCGAACCGTTCGGCCAGCGCCGCCAGGGTCGGCTGGGCCATTTCGGCGATGGCGGCGCAAAAGCGGTCGAGCCGTTCGTCGCGGTCCTCCACCGGGGTCAACCTGCGCGCGGCGTCGGCACAGTCGACCACCGTCTCCAAGCCGGCGAGCAGGGCCTGCACGGTCTCGTCCATGGACCGGGCCACGTCGCCGCGGGTCGGCAGGCGGCCGGGACCGGGGATCACATTGTCGGTGCGTTGGTCGGTGCCGGTCACTGTCTGATCCTTTATTCGCGCGGGCGTCCGGCGTACACCGGGGCCTGCGACGCGCCGCCGTCCGGCCGCCCCCGGCTCGCAAGGGGCGCGGGCCGCGCCGCAGCGCGCGCCCTGACGCCGCTTCGGGGTCGCCGTCAAGCCGCCTGCCGGCCGCCTTGAGGGGACGACGGAGCGCGTCATGATGTTCAACCGATAATAAGGGGCTCCGGCCCCGGCTTGTAAAGGCACGCGTTGGCTCATGCCCCTCGATCCCCGTTATACCCTTGCAGCCCTCGACACCATCGGCTCCACCAATGACGAGGCCAAGCGCCTGGCGCGGCAAAGCGACGCGCCGACCCTGACGCTGGTCTGGGCGCGCCGGCAGAGTGCCGGCCGTGGCCGGCTCGAACGCCGCTGGATGTCGCCCGAGGGCAATCTCTATTGGAGCTGCGTGGTGCGTCTGCCGCTGGTCGGCGGACAGGTTGCGCCGGTGACCGGCGACCTGTGCTTCGCCGCGGCCGCTGCGGTGGTGGCGACGGTGCGGCGGCTGGCCCCCGAGGTCGCCGACCTGGCGGTCAAATGGCCCAATGACGTGTTGATCGGCGGTGCCAAAACCGCTGGCATCCTGGTCGAGGCCGACAATGGGGCCGCCCCCTTCGCGGTGGTCGGCATCGGCGTCAATGTGGGCTGGGCGCCCGACGACACGCCCTATCCCGCCACTTGCCTGGCCGCCCATGGCGGGACGACCGACGTGGCGCGCGCCTTCGACGCCCTGTCGGCGGCGTTCCTGCACTATCACGACCTGCTGATCACCGCCGGGCCGGCGGCGGTGCGCGCCGATCTGGAGGGCTTGTGGGCGCGGCTGGGCGAGCGCATCGAGGTGCGCGCCGGCGCCGAGCCGCTGGTCGGCGTGTTCGAGGGGCTCGACGGCCACGGCCGGCTGTGCCTGCGCCTGGACGACGGCCGCCGGCGCACGGTGACGGTGGGCGACGTGTTCTTCGTCTGAGCGGCCGGGCGCGGTCGCACCGGCCGGGGCCGGGCAGGGGGCGTCTCTCCCGCCCCCGCCTCTTCGCGCCCCCGCCTCTTGAGCTCCGAGCCTCTCCCCCCCTGAGCCTTCCCGGCCGAGCCTCGTCAAAGCCTGCTTGGCCGGCGCCCCGCGGGCCGGCGGGCTTAGAAGAACGCCTGCAAGCCGGTCTGGGCGCGGCCGAGGATCAGGGCGTGGATGTCGTGGGTGCCCTCATAGGTGTTCACGGTCTCCAGGTTCACCATGTGCCGGATCACGTGATACTCGTCCATGATGCCGTTGCCGCCGTGGATGTCGCGGGCCTGGCGCGCGATATCGAGCGCCTTGCCGCACGAATTGCGCTTGATCAGGGACACCGTCTCGGGCGCCAGTCGGCCGGCGTCCTTCAGCCGCCCGGCGCGCAGGCAGGCGCCAAGACCCAGGGCGATTTCGGTCTGCATGTCGGCCAGTTTCTTCTGCACCAACTGGGTCTGGGCGATCGGCTTGCCGAACATGGTCCGGTCGAGCGCGTAGCTGCGCGCCGCATGCCAGCAGAACTCGGCGGCGCCGAGCGCGCCCCAGGCGATGCCGTAGCGGGCATTGTTGAGGCAGCCGAACGGGCCCTTCAAGCCTTCCACATGGGGCAGCAGATGGTCGTCGGGCACCTCGACGCCGTCCATGACGATCTCGCCGGTGATCGAGGCGCGCAGGCTCATCTTGCCCTCGATCTTGGGCGCCGACAGCCCCTTCATGCCCTTTTTGAGCACGAAGCCGCGGATCACCTCGTCTTCGGTCTTGGCCCAGACCACGAACAGGTCGGCGACCGGCGAGTTGGAGATCCACATCTTCGCCCCGGTGAGCTTGTAGCCGCCGGCGGTCTTGACCGCGCGGGTCTTCATGGCGCCGGGGTCCGAGCCGGCGTCGGGCTCGGTCAGGCCGAAGCAGCCGATCAACGCGCCGCTGGCCAGGCCGGGCAGCCAGCGCTGGCGCTGGTCCTCGGTGCCGAAGGCGTGGATCGGGTGCATGACCAGCGACGATTGCACCGACAGCGCCGAGCGATAGCCCGAATCCACCCGCTCCACCTCGCGCGCGATCAGCCCATAGGCGACGCTCGACACACCGGCGCAGCCATAGCCTTCGATGGTCGAGCCGAGCAGCCCCTGCGCGCCCATCTCGGTCATGATCTCGGTGTGGAAGACCTCGTGGCGGTTGGCCTCCAGGATGCGCGGCATCAGCGATTGCTGGGCATAGGCGCGGGCGCTGTCGCGGATCAGGCGCTCTTCCTCGGTCAACTCGTCGTCGAGCAGCAGCGGATCTTCCCAGTTGAAGGTCGCACGGTTTTGCCGCTTGGGCGCATCGTTGCGGGTCTCGGGCGTCGGTCGGGCCACGGCCATCGGCCTGCTCCTTTGCGTCAGATGGTCTTTGGTTTCTTGATCCCGTCTTCTCATATACGGCTTGGCCCGTCGCGACGCCAGCGGCGTCACCGCGACGCGGGCGCCGCTGTTTCAGGCCTGGAGCATCGATTGACCGGCGTCAGCGCGCGGCCTAGCCTGGGGTTGAGGAACTGGAGAAGGGCGATGAAAATCGCATGTCTGGGGGGTGGACCGGCGGGGCTTTACGCCGCCATCTCCATGAAGTTGCGCGACCCTGACCAGACCATCGCCGTCTATGAGCGCAATCGTTCGGGCGACACGTTCGGTTGGGGGGTGGTGTTTTCCGACCAGACGATGGCCAATCTGCGCGCCAACGACCCCGAGACCGCCGACGCGATCTCCGCCGAACTGGCCCATTGGGACGATATCGAGGTGCGCATCGACGGTCATGTGGAGCGCTCCACCGGCCACGGTTTCTGTGGCATCGGCCGCAAGCGGCTGCTCGCCATCCTCCAGGACCGGGCCCGTGCCTTGGGCATCGAACTGGTGTTCGAGGCCGACATCGACCCCGACTGTCTGGCCGACGACCCGCGCTTCGCCGATTGCGACCTGATCATCGCCGCCGACGGCATCAATTCCAAGATCCGCAGCCGGTATGCCCAGCAGTTCAAGCCCGACATCGACGTGCGCCGCAACAAGTTCGTCTGGCTCGGCACCCACAAGCTGTTCGAGGCGTTCACCTTCAGCTTCAAGCGCACCGACCATGGCTGGATCTGGGCGCACGCCTACCGCTTCGACGATCGGACCTCGACCTTTATCGTCGAGTGCAGCGAAGCGACCTATCGCGGGCTCGGCTTCGATACCATGGATCAGGACGAGACCTGTCGGGCGTGCGCGCGGCTGTTCGCCGACGATCTGGACGGCCACGGGTTGATGAGCAATGCCCATCACCGGCGCGGCTCGGCGTGGATCAACTTTCCGCGCGTGCTGTGCGAAACCTGGCACCATGGCAATCTGATCCTGATCGGCGACGCCGCCCACACGGCGCATTTTTCCATCGGCTCGGGCACCAAGCTGGCGCTCGAAGACGCCATCAAGCTGGCCGAGGTGCTCGACGACGACGGCGACCGGCCGCTGGCTGCGGCCCTCGACGAGTATCAGGACGAGCGACGCACCGAGGTGCTGCGCCTGCAAAGCGCGGCGCGCAACTCCACCGACTGGTTCGAGGGGCTGGACCGCTACACCGGGTTCGAGCCGGTGCAGTTCGCCTATGCGCTGCTCACCCGCAGTCAGCGGGTCAGCCACGAAAATCTGCGTCTGCGCGACCCCGAATGGCTCGCCAAGGTGGAGCGGTGGTTCGCCGAACGGGCCACCGGTGCGCCGGTCAACGCGCCGGTGCCGCCGATGTTCGCGCCGTTTCGGCTGCGCCAGATGCGGCTGGCCAACCGGGTGGTGGTGTCGCCCATGTGCACCTACAGCGCCAAAGACGGCCTGGTCGACGACTTCCACCTGGTCCACTACGGCGCGCGTGCCATGGGCGGGGCCGGGCTGGTCTACACCGAGATGACCGACGTCAGCGCCGACGCGCGCATCAGCCCGGGCTGTGCCGGGCTCTATACCGACGCCCACACCGCCGCGTGGAAGCGCATCGTCGACTTCGTGCACACCCACAGCGAGGCCAAGATCTGCCTGCAACTGGGCCATGCCGGGCCCAAGGGGGCGACCAAGCGCGCCTGGGACGGCATGGACGAACCGTTGGACAGCGGTGCCTGGCCGATCGTCGCCGCCTCCGCGGTGGCGTGGACGCCCGCCAACCAGGTGCCCCGGGCGATGACCCGCGCGGATATGGATCGGGTATGCCGCGACCATGTGGCCGCCGTCACCCGCGCCGTCGAGGCCGGCTTTGACATGATCGAACTGCACGCCGCCCACGGCTATCTGCTGTCCAGCTTCATCACCCCGGTGCTGAATAAGCGCACCGACGCCTATGGCGGCAGCCTGGACAACCGGTTGCGCTTTCCCCTGGAGGTGTTCGCCGCCATGCGCGCCGCCTGGCCCGACGAGCGCCCCATGGCGGTGCGCCTCTCGGCGTGCGACTGGCTCGGAGCGCAAGGTGTGACGCCCGACGACGCGGTGGCGATCGCGCGCGCCTTTCGCGATGCCGGCGCCGACCTGATCGACGTGTCGGCGGGCCAGACCTCGCCCAAAGCCCGGCCGGTCTATGGCCGCATGTTCCAGACCCCGTTCGCCGACCGGGTGCGCAACGAGGCCGGCATTCCCACCATCGCGGTGGGCAATATCTACGAGATCGACCATGTGAACTCGATCCTGTGTTCGGGCCGCGCCGACCTGTGCGCGCTGGCCCGCCCGCACCTGGCCGACCCGCACTGGTCGCTGCGCGCCGCCGCCGAACAGGGCTATCGCGACATCGCCGTGCCGCCGCCTTACCAAAACGGCTTCGCCCAGTTGGGCCGGCTGTTGGAGAAGGCCGCCCAGGACCGGGTGCTGCCATGAGGGGGCGTCCATGAGCGAAGACGGTACGCCGACCGCCACCGCCACCGACGACCGGGCCGACGACCCGGGCCAGGCGGGTTTGGCCGGCCTGCACGCGGTGGTCACCGGTGGCGCCACCGGCATCGGCGCGGCGGTGGCGGGGCGGTTGGCGCGCGCCGGGGCGGCGGTGACCTTGATGGCGCGCAATGCCGAGCGCCTCGCCGAGGCCGCCGAGGCGCTGCCCGCGGCCGCCGGCGAGGTCTGCGACGTCACCGACGAGGGCGGCGTGCGCCGCGCCTTCGACCATGCGGTCCGACGCTTCGGCCCGGTGGCGATCCTGGTCAACAATGCCGGCATCGCGCCCACGGGGCCGCTGGCCAAGACCTCGCTGGCCGACTGGCAGCGGGTGCTCGACGTCAATCTGACCGGTGCGTTTCTGTGCAGCCGCGCGGTGATCCCGGCCATGGTCGAGGCCGGTTGGGGGCGCATCGTCACCATCGCGTCCACGGCCGGGCTCAAGGCGTACCCTTACGCCAGCGCCTATGTGGCGTCCAAGCACGGTGCCGTGGGGCTGACCCGCGCCATGGCCTTGGAGCTGGCCAGTACCGGGGTGACGGCAAATGCCGTTTGCCCTGGCTATGCCGACACCGATATCGTGGCCGCATCAGTTCGGACCATAGTGGAGAAGACCGGCCGCGAAGCCGACGAGGCCCTGGCGGCGCTCGTGAAGGCCAACCCACAGAAGCGGTTGATCGACCCTCAGGAGGTCGCCGCGACCGTGATGTGGTTGTGTTCGTCCGACGCGCGTTCCGTCACGGGCCAGGCGCTTGCCGTGGCCGGTGGAGAGGTAATGTAGATGGCCACCAACGAGGCGGAGATGCAGGAAAAACTGGGCGGCGCGCCGCAGTCGAAACAGGCGCTGCGTCTGTGGCTCCGGCTGCTGACCTGCACCACGCTGATCGAGAATCGGATTCGCAACCAGTTGCGCGCCGAATTCGATACCACCTTGCCGCGCTTCGACGTGCTGGCGGCCCTCGACCGCTATCCCGACGGCCTGACCATGGGCGAATTGTCGCGCTGTTTGATGGTCTCCAACGGCAATGTCACCGGCGTGGTCAACCGGCTGGTCACCGACGGATTGGTCAGCCGCACCGCGTCGCCCGCCGACCGGCGTACCCACTTCGTCAGATTGACCGACAAGGGGCAGGAAGACTTCAGGCGCATGGCCGAGGTGCACCATGGCTGGGTCGAATCCATGTTCTCGGGCATCGATGCCGCGGACGCCGACCAACTCTATAACGAACTCGAACGGCTGAAGCGTTCGGTGTTCGCCTTCGACGAGAAATCGGAGACCTCATGACCGCAACCGCCCCGGCCGATGGCCCCGACCCCGCCGCCTTCGACGTCCGTGTCGGCGGCCTTGAGCCCGAGACCTTCGCGCCCGCCCACTTTCGTTGGGCCTTCGGCCAGGGGGTTGCGACGATCACGCTCGACCGGCCGGCGCGCAAGAACCCTCTCACCTTCGCCTCCTATGCCGAACTGCGCGACACCTTTCGCGCGCTCGCCTACACGCCCGACGTCAAGGCGGTGGTGATCGCCGGCGCGGGCGACAACTTCTCCTCCGGCGGCGACGTCCACGAGATCATCGGCCCGCTGACCGCCATGGCGATGCCCCAGCTCCTGGCCTTCACCCGCCTGACTGGCGATCTGGTCAAGGCCATGCGCGGCTGCCCGCAGCCGTTGGTCGCCGCGCTCGACGGGGTGTGCGTGGGTGCCGGCGCGATCGTCGCCATGGCGTGCGACATTCGCTTCGCCACGCCCGAGACCCGGACCGCGTTTTTGTTCACCCGCGTCGGGCTCGCCGGTTGCGACATGGGGGCGTGCGCCATGCTGCCGCGGATTATCGGCCAGGGCCGGGCCTCGGAACTGCTTTATACCGGCCGCACCATGACCGCCGAGGAGGGCGAGCGTTGGGGCTTCCACAACCGTCTGGTCGACCGCGCCGAGTTGGCCCAGACCGCGCAGCGCTTCGCCGCCGACCTGGCCGCCGGCCCCAGCTTCGCCCACGGCATGACCAAGACCCAATTGCATACTGAATGGGCCATGGGGCTCGACGCCGCCATCGAGGCCGAGGCCCAGGCCCAGGCGATCTGTATGCAGACCCGCGACTTCGCCCGCGCCTATGAGGCGTTCGTCGCCAAGGCCCGGCCGGCGTTCGGGGGCGACTGATGGGCGAGCATCCCGCCACAACCCCGCCCGACGCGGTCGCCGAGCCCGGCGTCGCCCCGGCCCGCATGCCCCCTGCCTCGCCCGCCGGCGCCGCCGTCGGTGCCGCCGTCGGTGCCGATCCGGGGCGCTTCGTCGACCGCAGCTTTCTGCGCTGGCCGTTTTTCGAGCCGCACCACGCCCGGTTCGCCGAGGAGCTGGACGCCTGGGCGGCCGACCATATCGCGCCGCTGGCCCACGCGCCGGTCGGCGACGACGCCAGCCTCGACGCCCTGTGCACAGAGATGCGCCGGCGGTTGGGGGCGGCGGGCTGGCTGGCGCACGCGGTGCCGCGCGCCCATGGTGGGGTCGCCGACCGGCTCGATGTGCGCAGCCTGTGCCTGATCCGCGAGACCCTGGCGCGCCATTCGGGGCTTGCCGATTTCGTCTTCGCCCTGCAGGGGCTGGGCGCGGGTGCGGTGTCGTTGTTCGGCGACGCGGCGCTCTGCGCCCAAGTGCTGCCCCGGGTGGCGCGCGGCGACATGGCCGCCGCCTTCGCCCTGTCGGAGGCCGACGCGGGCTCGGACGTGGCCGCCATGACCACCCGCGCCGAGCCCGACGGCGACGGCGGCTATCGCCTGACCGGCACCAAGACCTGGATCTCCAACGCCGGCTTGGCCGATGTCTACACCGTGTTCGCCCGCACCGGCGAAGCACCCGGCGCGCGCGGCATCTCGGCGTTTCTGGTCGACGCCGACGCGCCCGGCGTCACCGTGACCGAGCGGATCCCGCTGATCGCGCCCCATCCCCTGGGCACGGTGGCGTTCGATGGTGTTCCGGTGCCGGCCAGTCGCCGGATCGGCGCGCCCGGCCAGGGCTTCAAGGTCGCCATGGCGACGTTGGACGTATTCCGCGCCACCGTCGGCGCCGCCGCCTTGGGACTGGCGCGCCGGGCGTTGGCCGAGGCCGCGGCGCACGCCCGGTCGCGGCGCCTGTTCGGCGCGCCGATGGCCGATTTGCAGATGATCCAGGCCAAGATCGCGCAGATGGCCTTGGCCGTCGACGCCGCCGCGCTGCTGGTCTATCGCGCCGGCTGGACCCATGACGTGGCGGCGCAGCGGGTCACCCGCGAGGCGGCCATGGCCAAGCTGTTCGCCACCGACGAGGCGCAGAAGGTGATCGACGAGGCGGTGCAGATCTTCGGCGGCCTCGGCGTGCGCGCCGGCCACCCGGTGGAGACGCTCTATCGCGAGATCCGGGCGCTGCGCATCTATGAGGGTGCTTCCGAGGTGCAAAAGCTGGTGATCGCCCGCCAAACGCTGGGGTAGCGCGCGCACGCCGCCCGTCGACACCGAATGCCCCGCCCCGAATGCCCCCATCGACTGCCCCCCGAGTGTGCCCGAGCGCCCAGGCTCCGCCGCTCGTCGCGCGGCCACCCGCCTCGGCCCGTGGCCGCCGTCATGGCGGGCGACGGCGACGCCATGGCGGGGCGTTGATCGCCGTGGGCAAGGGCGGCGCGTGATGGCTGGGGCTGTGATGCGGCGTCGGTGGTTGCGGGCCTGACGCGAGGCGCCGGGCGGGCGCGGGCGTCCTGGCGGCGGCGGGGGCTCTCAACAGTGGATGACAAGGGCCGCGCGGTCGATATGATGGCGGCCATGGACGATCTTCTGCGCACTTATACCCTTAGCCTGGCGGCGCTTTTGGCCACCCTGGCGGTGCTCAAACTGGGCTCGGGGCTGTTGATCCCGCTCGCCATCGCGGGCGTCATCTGGTTTTTGATCGAGGCCTTGGCGCGGGTTATCGGCCGCGCGGTCCGGGCGCCCATGTGGGTGCGCACGCTGGCCGCCACCTTCTTGATGCTGGCCGCGCTGATCGGCGTGGTCGAGATCGTGCGCGAGAACGTCGCCGGGGTTATCGAGTCCGTGCCCGACTATGAACGCCGCATCGAGTCCGCGTTGCGTAGCATTGACGAGACAGTGCCGTTCAGCCTGCCCAATTCGATCCCGACGCTGTTGGAGGCGAGCAACCTGCAGGCCTGGTTCCGCGACTTCGCCGCCGCGTTCGCATCGTTTCTGGGCAATATGGGGCTGGTGCTGGCGTTCGTGCTGTTTCTCTATATCTCGCAGCAGACCTTCCCCGAGCGCCTGCGCCGGGCGTTTTCGGACACCTCGCGGCTGCGCCACGCGCGCCGGGTGCTCAACCGCATCCAGCAGCAGGTGCGCAGCTATCTGTGGGCCAAGACCCTGATGAGCCTGCTGACCGCGGTGATCTGCGGCATCGTGCTGTGGGTCGCCGGGCTCAATTACTGGCTGTTCTGGGCGTTGTGGATCTTTCTGCTCAACTTCGTGCCCTATATCGGCTCGGCCATGGGCGTGTTGTTGCCGACCCTGCTGGCGCTGGTGCAGTTCACCAACCCGGTGGTGATCGCGGTGGTGTTCACCCTGCTGACCATCACCCAGGTGACCATCGACAATCTGGTCGAGCCGCAGGTGATGGGCAAGACGCTCAACATCGACCCGCTGGTGGTGATGATCGCGCTGGTGCTGTGGGGCAGCCTGTGGGGGATGGTCGGCGTGTTCCTGGCGATCCCGTTGACCGCCATCGCGATCTTCATCTTCTACCAGTTCCCGGGCACCCGCTGGCTGGCGATCCTGCTGAGCCAGGACGGCGACCTGGAAGGCGCGATGAGCGAGGATTGAGCGCGCCCGCGTCCGGGCGATCCCCGGACGCGGGCCTGCGGGCGCCGGACGGTCAGTCCTTGGGCGCCACCATGGTTTCGGGCCGGACCACGGCGCGGAACCGCTCTTCGCTCACGGCATTGAGTTCGAGCGCCGATTCGAGCAGCGTCAGGCCCTTCTTGTGGGCGTTCTTGGCCACTTCAGCGGCCTTGTCGTAGCCGATTTCGGGCGCCAGCGCGGTGACCAGCATCAGCGACTGGTCGAGCAGGGTGGCGATGCGCGCCTCGTCGGCCTCGATGCCGGCGACGCAGCGGTCGGTGAAGCTGGTCATGCCGTCGGCGAGCAGGCGGATCGACTGCAACAGATTGTAGATCATCACCGGCTTGAAGACGTTGAGCTCCAGATGCCCGGTGGCGCCGCCGACGGTGATCGCGGTGTGGTTGCCCATCACCTGGGCGCACACCATGGTCATCGCCTCGGCCTGGGTCGGGTTGACCTTGCCCGGCATGATCGACGAGCCGGGCTCGTTCTCGGGCAGCTTGAGCTCGCCGAGGCCGCAGCGCGGGCCCGAGCCCAGCAGCCGCAGGTCGTTGGCGATCTTCATCAGGCTGCACGCCACGGTGTTAAGCGCCCCCGACACCTCGACCAGCGCGTCATGGGCGGCCAGAGCTTCGAACTTGTTGTCGGCGGAGGTGAACGCCAGGCCGGTGATCGCCGCCACCTTCTGGGCCACCGTCTCGGCGAAGCCCGGCTTGGCGTTGATGCCGGTGCCGACCGCCGTGCCGCCCTGGGCCAGCGGGTAGAGCGCCGGCAGCGCGGCGCGCACCCGGCGCAGGCCCTGGCGCATCTGGGCGGCATAGCCCGAAAACTCCTGGCCGAGCGTCAGCGGCGTGGCGTCTTGCAGGTGGGTGCGGCCGATCTTGACGATGCCCTCGAACGCCTGCGCCTTGGCGTCGAGCGCGGCGAGCAGATGGTCCATGGCCGGGATCAGCCGCCGGTGCACTTCCTCGGCCGCGGCGATGTGCATGGCGGTGGGGAAGGTGTCGTTCGACGATTGCGATCGGTTGCAATGGTCGTTGGGGTGCACCGGGTCCTTGGTGCCGAGCTTGCCGCCGAGGATCTCGATCGCACGGTTGGCGATCACCTCATTGGCGTTCATGTTCGACTGGGTACCCGAGCCGGTCTGCCAGACCACCAGCGGGAAATGGGCGTCGAGCTTGCCGGCGATCACCTCGTCGGCGGCCTGCACGATCGCCTGGCCGAGCTTGGGCTCCAGATTGTCCAGGTCCATATTGGCTTCGGCGGCGGCGCGCTTGACGATGCCGAGCGCGCGGATCAGCGGCGCCGGCATGGTCTCGGTGCCGATCGGGAAATTGGTCAGCGAGCGCTGGGTCTGGGCGCCCCAATATTTGTCGGCGGGGACGTCGAGCGGGCCGAAGGTGTCGGTTTCCACGCGGGTGGCTGCCATGGCGATCACTCCATCGAGGGCGGGACAAGGTCGAAGGGTGGACAGACCGGTCGCGCGGGCGACGCCAACCGGCTCAACCTCGCGACCACCGAGAGGGCTGGGGCGGCCGGTCCGTGCGGCGGTGGACAATCAGGCGCGCGACGGCCGCCGGGTTGCCCGGCTGGCCTGCACCCGGCCGCTGGTCAGGTTTTCTTTCGGAACGCGTCGAGCGCCACCACGTTGGTGTCGTCTCCTTCGGCGTCGCCGTCGGGATCCTTGTCGCGGGTCGCGCCGGCCTCGGCGTCGGGTGCGGCCGCTGCGGCGTGCCCGTCTGCCGGTTCGTCCGCGTCGTCGTTCGGACGCTTGTCGGCGGTCGCCCCGGTGCTGGCGTGTCGGCGCTCGGCCTGGTCTTCGCGACCGCGGGCGCGCGCCGAGATATCGACCATCTCGGCCGGCGCGCCGCTGGTGTCGTCGGCGGCGGTGTCGGCGGTCTCGGCGTCCTGATCGGCCTCATGGTCTTGGAACTGCAAGGCGAACTGCACGCTCGGATCGACGAAGCCGACGATGGCGGCGAACGGTATCACCAGATGCTCCGGGTTCTGCTGAAAGCTGAGCCCGACCTGGAAATGGTCGTCGAACACCTTGAGGCCCCAGAACTTGTGCTGGAGCACGATGGTCATTTCGTCGGGATAGCGGGCGCGGAGATGATCGGCCATCTGCACACCCGGCGCGCGGGTGCGGAACGCCACATAAAAATGATGGTCGCCAGGCAGGCCGTCGCGGGCGGTTTTTTCAAGGATTTCCTTCACCACGCCGCGCAGTGCCTTCTGCACCAACTCGTCGTAATCGATTTCCAGCTTCGACATGAACAACGCTTTGCCGGTTATGGGGCCGCGGCAATGCCGGCAGCCGGTGTGTCGGAGACTATTGTGCACTGCCGTTATAGCGGGTGCGCCCCCGCGGCGCAAAGCCGAACCGATGGCGACCCTTGGCTTGTGCCGGGAATCAGATGGGGGCTTCTGTTGCTAGGTGCCCCCGGACCCCACCTAACCCTGTCGAGGGGCTAGGAATTGAAGAGTGCGATCACTCTTACCGCTTACGCGGCAATAGCGACCTCGACGTCATTGTCGTTCGCACTTGCTATATGGCCCGATAACGGCGGTACCATCCCGGGCGAAGGGTCACGTCCTTCAGTCCGCGTCGATCCTGGTTCGCCCCCATCAGCATCGTTCGCCCGCGCCGTTGCCGGCGGTCCAAACGCTGGTGGTGGAGGCGCCGGGCACTGCCCCCGGGTCCGCGTAACCTATTCGACGAGCCGTTTATCGCCATAGCCGACCGTCGCCGGCATCTATGGATATAGACCACAAGGGCCTGGATTTGAAGGGGGTGGACATCATTGCGTGCGCACCGACACCTCAGGCAGGGCTTGGGCGGCGATGCTGCGGATCATCTCGGCCATGGCGGCATAGTCGGTGGCGTTGCCGCTGGTGTGGCGCCACGCCAGGCCGATGGTGCGCACCGGTGGCTCACTGGCCAGCGGGCGCACGCACAAGTCGCCCCCGGCGGCGATTTCCGAGCGCACGTACAGGGCGGGCAGAAACGCCAGGCCAACCCCCATGCCGGCCATCAGACGCAGCGTATCGAGGCTGGTGCCTTCATAGTCCTGGAGGATTTCGGCACCATAGGCGTCGCACACCTGGCGCACCTGTTCGTGCAGAAAATAGCCGGGCTCAAGGGTCAAAACCTTGGCGCCTTCGAGGGCGCGCCGGTCGAGCGGGCCGGCGCCGGCCAGGGCATGGTCGGGCGCGCAGACCAGCAGCAGCGGTTCGTCGAACAGCGGCGCGAAGGCGATGTGGCGGCGCTCCTGCGACAGTGGCGACAGCACCAGGTCGAAGGCGCCGGCTTCCAGGCGGTCCGCCAGGGCACGGGGAAAGTCCTCGCGCACGAAAAGCTTGAGATCGGGGTAGCGGCGGTGCAGTTCGGGCACGATATAGCGCAGCAGATAGGGCCCGAGCGTCGCCGGCACGCCAAGCCGGACGATGCCCGCCAACCCGCCGGCACCCTTGGCGGCGACGCCGCGGATCGCGTCCACCTCGGCGAGCACGCGTCGCGCCCGGTCGACCACCTCACGCCCCACCGGCGTGATCGTGGCGCCGTGGCGGCCGCGTTCGACCAGTTGGACGCCGAGCGTCGCCTCAAGCGTGCGCAGCTGGCTGCTCAACGTCGGCTGGGTTGCGTGGGTGCGTTGCGACGCGCGGCCGAAATGGCCTTCCTCGGCGATCGCCACCAGGTAACTGAGTTGTCGCAATGTGGGCATAGCCAAACGCTTCCTTCTTCGATAGATATTGTCAATCGAAAAAGGCTTGTTCTTTCGATTGGACAAGGCTTAATCGGCGCGCCATCTGCTTAGCGCACAACGGCCGCCGGACTTCCGGGCGGGGAACGAGCAAAACCGGACATTGATACCATGTCGCAGGACATCGACAGCACGACCGCGCCGCTGACCGCGAAAAGCGTGCCCATGGGGCCCAAGACCGGTATCGGGACGACGCCCCCGCATGCGTTTTCGTTCAGCGAGTTGTGGTACTACTTCCGGCTCATTCTGGGGCCGGAGGCGCGCTATTTCTGGATGGCGGTGGTGTTTGGCGTGGCGATCAGCGTGCTGACGCTTGCGGTCCCGATCTCGGTCCAGATGGTCATCGACACGATCGCCAACACCGCCCTGGTGCAGCCGCTGATCGTGCTGTCGCTGGCGCTGTTCGGTCTGCTGGCGCTGTCGGCGCTGTTGATGGCGCTGCGCACCCATCTGCTCGAGATCTACGGCCGGCGCGCCTATGCCCGGCTGGTGTCGGAGTTTTCCCTCCAGGCGATCTACGCTCAGGCGCCGTTTTTCGAGGAGGTCAAGCGCGACGGCCTGTTCCACCGCTATTTCGACATCATGACCCTGCAGCGGAGCATGCCGGAGATCCTGATCGGCGGTTTCTCGATCATTCTCCAAGCGGTCATCGGCTTTGCCGTGGTGTCGCTCTATCACCCGGTGTTTCTGGCCTTCAATCTGGTGTTGATCCTGCTGTTGTTCCTGGTCTGGCAGATCTGGGGGCCGGGGGCGATCCGCACCGGCATCGACCTGTCGCACGCCAAGTATGAGACCGCCAAATGGCTGAGCCATCTGGGTGAGACCAATGGTTTTTACAAGTCGGACCACCATATCGGCTTCGCCTTGCAGCGCTCGGAAGAGTTGACCGCAAATTACATCAAGAAAAAGAAGGCCCATTTCCGGCGCAACTTCGCCCAGACCATCGGGCTGTTGTTTCTCTATGCCACGGCCAGCGCGGCATTGCTGGCGCTTGGCGGCTGGCTGGTCATTCGCGGACAGTTGTCGCTTGGCCAATTGGTCGCCGCCGAACTGATCATGTCGGCGATTTTCGTCGGCATGTCGCAGTTCGACTCCTATCTCAAGCGCTTTTACTATGTCTGCATGGCGATCGACGAGATCGGCCTGGTCTATAAGATCCCGTTGGAAAACACCGCCGGGCGGCTGCTGTTGGACGACAAGGTTTGCGACTTGCGCTTCGATCAGGTGGCCAAGACCGTTCGGCGGCGCGAAGCGGTGCTCGACATCGTCATCCCCGGCGGCGTCAAGGTGCGCGCGCGCGCCGAAGACGACGCTCTGCAACGCCTGTTCACCAACCTGCTCAAGCGCCACGAACTGCCCGACCGGGGCTGGATCACGCTGGCCGGCTATGACCTGATGGAATGCGATGTCCACCGCCTGCGCCAGGAGGTGGTGGTGATCGACCGGCCGATGGTCGCCGATTGCAGCATCGAGGAGTATCTGAGCCTGGCCGCCTCGGCCGAGGCGACGCGCGGGCAGATGTTCGATGTGCTGCGGATGGTCGGCATCGACGATATCGTCAAGTCGTTCGACAAGGGGCTCGACACGGTGATGTCGCCCTTGGGCCTGCCGCTGTCGCCCGAAGAGACCATGCGCCTGCAACTTGCGGCGGCGTTGTTGGCCGATCCGCACATTCTGGTGCTGAACGAGTCCTGCGACGTGATCGAACAGGCCGTGCTGGAGCGGGTTCTCGACCATATCGTGGCCGAGCGCGACATGACCGTGGTCTTCTTCAGCAACCACCACAGCCTGCCGCAACTGGACCATCGGTTGTGGCTGGGCTGGGATCGCCAGCGCTTGAGCCTGGTCGACTCCTCGGCCGCTGCCGGCGCCGAGGCCGTCACCGGCGCCCAGGCCGAATAACCGTTGCCGGCACCAGTGGAGCAGACAGGGATGTCCGTACCCAACGATCTAGGCTTTCGCGGCAAGCATCTGGATACCTGGCAGACGCTCGACTCGATCCGGATTCCGCGGGTGATGCGGATGGTCGTGTTGATCATTCTGGCGACGATCCTGATCGGCGGGACGTTTCTCTACTTTACCCCCTGGGTGCAGACCGCGTCGGGGCGCGGCGTGGTCACCGCGCTCGATCCGCGCGACCGGCAGCAGGACATCAACGCGCTGGTCGGCGGCCGCATCGAACAGTGGTTCGTGCGCGACGGCAGCACGGTCAAGAAAGGCGACCCGATCGTCCGTCTGGTGGACAATGATCCGCAACTGGTCGAGCGCCTGAAGAGCGAGATGCAGGCGCTCGAACGCAAGGTGATTGCGGCCGAACAACAGGTCTCGACGGCCGAATACGACGCCCGGCGCCAAAAGGAACTGTATGAAGAGGGCTTGAGCTCGCGGCTGGCCTATGAGAACGCCCAGATCAAGCTCGAAGACCTGCGCTCTAAGCTGGCCAGTGCGCGGGCCGAATTGAAGCAGGCCGAGGTGCGGCTGTCGCGCCAGTCGATCCAGACCGTGCGCGCGCCGCGCGACGGCACCATTCTGACCGTCAATGCCGGCGACAGCGCCACCTTCATCCAGCAAGGCCAGCGTGTCGCCACCTTCATCCCCGAGGATGTCAAGCGCGCCGTGCAGCTGTTCGTCGACGGTCGCGACGCCGCCCTGGTCGAAGAAGGCCGTCCGGTGCGCTTGCAGTTCGAGGGCTGGCCGGCGGTGCAGTTCTCTGGCTGGCCGTCGGTGGCGGTGGGCACCTTCGCCGGGCGCGTCGCGGTGGTCGACCGGGGGGCCAATCTGAGCGGCCAATTCCGCATCATGGTGGTCGAAGACCCCGACGGCGAACCCTGGCCCGAGGAACGCTTCGTGCGTCTGGGCACTCAGGCGCGCGGCTGGGTGTTGTTGGATACGGTCCGCCTCGGCTACGAATTGTGGCGGCAAATGAATAACTTCCCGCCCAACTTCACGGTGCCGGGTGGTTCAGGTGGCCAAGGCGGCGGCCAGGGCAGCGGCCAGGGCGGCGCGTCCGGCGGCCAGGGCGGTAGCGGGGGCAGTAATGGTGCGTCCTGACGGCGGAGCGGTGCGTCGTTATGTGGTCGGATTGGCAGCTGTGGCGTGGCTTGGAGTGGTGCCGGGGCTGGCCGTCGGCCCGGCGTCGGGGGCGGCTGCGGCCGCCGAGCCGCCCGGCGGTGCTCGGGTGGCGCCCCTGACCCTGAGCGACGGTACCGCCGATCCCGCCGACCCCGCCGACCCCGTATCGCCGACCCGGCCATTGCTGACCCTGGACATGCTCGACCGCCAGCAGGGAGGCCCCTCGGGGGCGTCCCAAGGCGCCTCTCCGGGGGCGTCGCAGGGCGCGGGCGGGTCGCAAACGCCTGCGGGGGCGCCATCACAGAGCCGCTCGGCCGAGGCGCAGGCCACGGACGGCGATCCCCTTGCCGCCGGCCGCCGGCCGCCGCTGACCCGCGATGAGGTGTTGGAAAGCTCGCTGCGCCACATGCCGCGCATCCTGGAGGCGATGGCGCAGTTCCGCGCCGCCCAGGGCGATATGGTGTCGGCCATGGGGGCCTTCGACCTGATGGTCAAATCGGAGGGTTTTGCACGCGCCAGCGGCTATTATGACGGTCGCGAGGTGGACGGACAGGTGCGCCAGGCGCTCGGGCCATTCGGCGCCGAGGTCTATGGCGGCTATCGGTTTTCCGGCGGCGACTTCCCAATCTATGAAGACAAGAGCTTCACCAACAAATTGGGCGAGGCGCGCATTGGCTTCGTGCTGTCGCTGTTGCGCGACCGCCAGATCGACGGCCGGCGCGGCGAGGTCCGGCGCGCCCGAATCGAGCGTGAACGCGCCGAGATCGAGGTCATGCTGACCCAGATCGGCGTTCAGTACCAAGCGCTCAGCGCCTATCTGCGTTGGATCGCCGCCGGGCTCAGGCAGGGGATTTTCGTCGACCTGTTGGCGCTTGCCGAGCGGCGCCAGGAGGCGTTGTCGCGGCGTGTGTCGGCTGGCGATGCGGCGGCGATCCTGCTGACCGAGAACCGCCAGAATCTGGCCCGGCGGGCCACGCTGGTGGCCCAGGCGAAGCGCGATTTCGTGAATGCCGGCCTCAGTCTGGCGCAATTCTATCGCGACGCCGCCGGCGAACCCGAGACCCCCGATCCCGCCCGCGCGCCCGACGGCTATCCGCCGATTCGGCAAGGCGAGTTGATGCAGGTGGAAAACGATATCCAGCGCGCGCGGGTGGCCCGGCCGGAACTGGCCCTGATCGATGCGAGCCTGGACCGCGCGCGGCTGTCGCTGGCTTTGGGGCGCAACGAGTTGCTGCCCCGCCTGCAATTCGGCAGCGAGGTGTCGCGCGATTTCGGCGCCGTCGATCTGGGCGGTCCGTCGCGCGACAGCACCGACACCATCGTCAAGTTCAGCTTTTCGGTGCCGCTGCAACGGCGCTTCGCCGAAGGCCGCATCAGCCGCGCCCAGGCCGAGTTGGACGCCTTGCGCTATCGCCGCCAATTCACCGCCGAGCGGATCGAGTTGGAAGTGCGCCGGCTGGTCAACGACCTGCGCGCGGCGGCCGAAACCGTGCGTCTGGCCGACTTGGAGGTGGATCAGGCACAGACCATGCAGGCGGCCGAGCGGCGTCGGTTCCGCGAAGGCGGCAGCGACTTTTTCGTCGTCAACCGACGCGAAGAAGCGACCGCCGACGCCCGCGTGCGGCTGGTCGACGCCCAGTTGCAGTATTTCGAAGCCCTGGCCAATTACCGCGCCGCCACCGCCGACCTCGGAGCGCTCGGCATCCGCTGAACCCGCGCTCCAACGCCTCGCCGATCCTGGGCGACGACGATGAGGACGACGGCCGCCGGCCGCGTGCGCCCCACCCGTGCCGTCGGCCGTCGGCGGACAGCCCCAGCCCAGAGACATCCGCGCTTCTGAAAGACGGTGCAAGACGCTGAGGCCGGTTTCGCCGGCCTTTGTCTTTTGGTGCTTCGGTGTGACAAAGCCACCCGAAATCGCCATGAATGGACGCAAAACCGGACTGCGACAATCTTGATTTAAGTATAGTTTAAGGGGTTTTTTTCTATTATAGGCTGTGAGTCTGGTAAATATCGATTTACCATTCTTATGGCTGATCATTTTTGTGCGGCTGTCTTGAAAAGGGCAGTGCCAAAGGGAAACCCTCTGCAATGCAACAATTGTCAAGCGATCCCGTTTTCGAGACCGACTTGGCCCGTCGAAAAGCGTTTCTGATGATCGACGACCGCGCTCTGGCCGATCTGAGGGCCATGCGCCCGGTGATCGAACCGATCATGGAGGAGATGCTCGACGCCTTCTATGTCCATGTCCGCAGCGTCCCGGAACTCGACGCCATGTTCGCCGATGACGGCATTGGTCGCCGGGCCCGCAACGCCCAGCAGCGCCATTGGATGCGCTATTTGTTCGATGGCAAGTTGGACGAGGAATACGCGCAACGCTGCACCGTCATCGGCCGCGTGCACCAGAAGATCGGCCTTGAACCGCGTTGGTACATCGGCGGCTACAGCCACATGCTCACCTGGGTCCAGGCCGCCCTCGCCGAAGCCTTCGGCGATGAACCTGGGCGCCTCGGCCGCCTGCAGGCATCGTTGCAGAAGGCGGTGATGCTCGACATGGACCTGTCGATCTCGGTCTATTTCGAGGCCGATCAGGCCGCCGACGACGCCCGGGTGGCGCAATTGGTGGCCGATTTCGAGTCGGATGTCCGGGCCTTGGTCGATGAACTGGGTCATACCATCAAGCAGGTGAACGACAGCAGCCGGACCCTGTTGGCGGGCGCCGACCGAACCTCGGCCCGGGCGCAAAGCGGCGCGTCGGCGGTCACGCAGGCGTCGGCCAATGTCCAGGCGGTGGCGTCGGCCGCCGAAGAGTTGTCCACCGCCATCGCCGAGGTCGCCGCCCAAACCGACAATGCTCACCGCCGAACCCGCGAGGCGGACGAGGCGGCCCGGGCGGCACGCGGTCAGGTGGAGGAACTGACCCAGTCCGCCGACGCCATGACGGCGGCGCTCGACCTGATCAAGTCGATCGCCGACCAGACCAATTTGCTTGCGCTCAACGCGACCATCGAGGCGGCGCGCGCCGGCGAGGCCGGCCGCGGCTTCGCGGTCGTCGCGGGCGAGGTCAAGACCTTGGCCAAGCGCAGCGCGCAATCGGCCGAGGATATCCATCGGCGTCTGACGACCATGAACCAGGCGACCCGCGCCACCGTCGGCCATATCGATCAGGTGGCCCAGGCGGTCGAGGGCGTGACCGAAATGGCGATGGCGGTCTCGGGGGCGGTCGAAGAACAGACGTCCGCGTCTCAGGAAATCGCTCGCAACGTGTCCGAAGCGGCCAACGGCACCACGACGGTCTCGGCCGATATCGAAAGCATGGCCGGCGACGCCGATGCCACCCGGGGGGCGGCGCAAACCATGCAGGAGGCCGCCGATCTGCTCGCCACCCGGTCCGACCAGTTGAACCGCAGCATGGCGGGCTTCATCGACAAGTTGCAGCGCCGCGGCCGCCGTCACGATGACGGCCCGGCCCGCCGGTCTCCCGCCCCGGTGCCGGCCACCGGCCGGGCTCACCGCCCGGCCGCCGCGGGCGCCCGATAGCGTCCCTGTCGGCCACTCTGGGTCTGCGGCGATGATCCGGATTGGCCGCGACAAAGGCCGCGATCGCCTCGGAGAGCGTGGTTTGGCGATCAGCCCGCCCGTGATGCCGCGCCTCTGCGGTCTTCGAGCGGCGCGCGGCGGCGTGCCATGCGAGGCAACCACCCGACCCCGGCAGCGCCTCGCCGGGAGCAAAAAAAAGCCGCACCGTTTCCGGCGCGGCCCAGGTTCAGGGAAGAAACGACAACGTCGTTATCCTCCCTTATGCCGGGAAAGTATTAAAAAATAGTTCACGTGATTTGCTATATTGCCGTTTTAGGCAAGCTTTTGTCAAAAGGCGCCATCTGCGCATCGAGCGGCGCGGCCGGATCATGGTCGGCGGCGCTGAGGTTCGACGGCGCGCCGGCTGGTCCGCCTTGCGGCCGTTGCGCGGCCTTGCCATGGTGGGGTGCCGGCCTGAGGCGCAGCGGCCGGCGGCGAGGAACGCATGGATCAACTCACGGCAATCCGGGTCTTTTTGCGGGTGGCGGACGTGGCCGGCTTTACCGAGGCGGCACGTCGTCTGGGGGTGTCCAAATCGGCGGTGTCGAAGCAGGTCACGGCGCTTGAGGACCATCTGGGCGTCAAACTGGTGCACCGGACCACCCGTCAGGTGCGTCTGACCGACGAAGGCCGCGCCTATGCCGAGCGGTGCCGGCGCCTTCTGGACGATTTGGACGAGGCCGACGCCGCGGTGCGCAGCTTGCGGGCGGCGCCGCGGGGGCGACTGCGGGTCAATGCGGCGCTTACCTTCGGAACCTTGCATGTGGCGCCGGCTCTGGCGGCGTTCTGTCGTGCCTATCCCGAGGTGGTGGTGGATCTGGACCTCAGCGACCGGTTCGTGGACATCGTCGACGAGGGCTATGATCTGGCGATCCGGATCGGCGCGCTGACCGATATGGGAATGATCGCGCGGCAATTGGCGCCGGCCCGGCTGGCCGTGGTGGCAGCGCCCGACTATCTCGACGCCCGCGGGATGCCGGCCGGACCGGAGGCGCTGACCGACCATGCCTGCCTGTTGTACAAAGGTCGGCGCGGGGCCGCCGAATGGACCCTTGAAACCGCCGACGACCCGCCCCGGCGCAGCGTCGTGCGCGTCGCCGGGCCGCTGGTCGCCAACAATGGCGATGTCATCCGCTGTGCCGCTCGCGATGGTCTGGGGCTGGCGCTCATGCCCACATTCGCCATCGCCGACGATCTGGCCGCCGGTCGGTTGGTCCCCGCCTTGCCCGGCTGGGCGCCGCCGCCGGCGGTGGTCCAGGCGGTCTATCCGCCGACCCGTCATCTGTCGGCCAAGGTGCGGGCGTTCATCGATTTTCTCGCCGTGCGTTTCGGCCCCGACCCGGTATGGGATCGCCTCGCCCGGGGCGAGGAAGCGGGGGCCGCCTGACCGCGCCGGCCGCTTGTCGGTGGGTCAGGGGGCCGGGCGGCCGGCATGGGCGGGGGCGGTGGCGTTTGCCGGCATGGGCGTTTCAATCCGACCGTGAAACGCTATAGAGTGCGCCGCCATTGCGTTCGCTGGGCAGTTGGAAGGGACCCCCATGGATCAGTATCACGACCTGTTGCGCCGGGTGCGCGAGACCGGCGTCTACCGCTCCGATCGCACCGGCGTGGGGACCTATTCGGTGTTCGGTCACCAGATGCGCTTCGACCTGGGCGATGGCTTTCCGGTGGTCACCACCAAGAAGCTGCATCTGCGTTCGATCATTCACGAATTGCTGTGGTTCCTGGCCGGCGACACCAATATCGGGTATCTGCGTGACCATGGAGTGACCATCTGGGACGAATGGGCCGACGCCCGGGGCGATCTGGGGCCGGTCTATGGCAAGCAGTGGCGGCGCTGGGAAACGGCCGATGGCCGGGTGATCGACCAGATCGCCGGTGTGGTCGACCAAATCCGCCGCAACCCGCACTCGCGTCGGTTGGTGGTCAGCGCCTGGAACCCCGCCGATGTGGACCGGATGGCGCTGCCGCCGTGCCATTGTCTGTTTCAGTTCTACGTCGCCGAGGGGCGCTTGAGTTGCCAGCTCTATCAACGCTCCGCCGACGTCTTTCTCGGCGTGCCGTTCAACATTGCCAGCTATGCCTTGCTCACCCACATGATCGCGCAGGTGACCGGTCTGGGCGTCGGCGATTTCATCCACAGCTTCGGCGACGCCCATCTCTACGCCAACCATATCGAGCAGGCGGATCTGCAACTGAGCCGCACGCCCCGGCCCCTGCCGCGCCTCCGTCTCAGCCCCGAGATTTGCGACCTGTTCGCCTTTCGCTTCGAGGATATCGCGCTCGTCGGCTATGACCCCCATCCGGCGATCAAGGCGCCGATCGCGGTCTAAAGCCGCTTGCCGGCCCAGATCACGCGGCCGCCCACGTGGACCTGCGCCAGATCGGCGTCGTGCCAGGGCGGGTAGGCGGCGTTGTCGGCGCGGATGGTGATTGCGCCGCTGCGTGGATCGCATTGGACCCGCCGCACCTGCCACTGTCCGCCGATGACCAGGACGAACAAGGCATCGGTCAGGCCCGACCCTCGGTCCTCGGCGGCCCATACCGCCCGACGTTCGAAGATCACATAGTCGCCTGGAAGCAGTGTGGGGATCATCGAATCGCCCATGACGCGTAGGGCGCAAAGCGCCTCCGTCTCGACACCCTCGCCCAAAAATAGGAAATCCATAGGGACTTCGATGTAGCCGGTAAGGGGCGGCCCATTGGCTGTCCCGTTCGCGCAGGTCGCCACCGGCAGGGTGCCCCCCTGCGGGCGCTCGCCGGCCGCGGGGAGCGGCGGCAACAGATCGCGTGCGGGAATGCCGAAATAGCGTGCGACGGCCGTCGCGTCTTCAGTCGATAAAAACTTTGGCGTGCCGCGCGTTATGTGCTGCTGCACATAGGCGTGGTTGCGTTTCAACAGCTTCGATACCGACGCATAGGTCTCGCCGTCGCGGCTGAGGACCAGTTCCTCCAATCGCGCCCGCGCGCGCCGCGATGCCGCGTCGATCAGTTCAATCCGCATGGCCATTCCGCCTCTCTGGTGTGTTTCGATCCACTGATAGGAGTGTAATAGGATTTTTTGTTGAAAAGTTCGTGCGTGTAGATAGACTAAGACACGACCTATAGTCGCAATAAAAGGACCACCCTACAATGACCCTGGTTGGTTTCAGCCCCCCCTTGAAGGCCGGTGGACGGAGGATTTCGGAAGCGGCGGCGGCGGTGCGGCGGCGGCTTTGCCCGCAGGTTTCTCCATGATGATCATGCGCGCGAGCGGTCCGGCCGCGCTGGTCATACTCGCCTCGCGCGTAAAACCATATTGACACGTTGGATACTATAAATGTACCATATTGGCTATATCTGCGATCGCTTTCGCCGCCCGACTCGGTTTGACCGATGGCGGGCTCTGCACGCCGCGCGGTCCGGGTCGCCCCCGTCCGACGGCGGATTTCGGGAGGACATCATGTGGAAGGATGTTGGCAAGCCTTTGACCCGGGCGGTCGTGGCGCGTCTGGCGCAATCGGCCGAATTGGTCGGTCTGGTGGGCGGTGCCGAGCGGATCGGGCCGATGCGGGTGGACGGCGCAGGCGATGGCGCGGCGTCGGCCGGGCACGACGGGCATGATGGGCACGACGGGCGGCGGTGCGCCGACGGGCCCGAGGCCCTGGCGGTGGCGGAGATGTCCCAGACCTGGTCGGCGCCGGATCTGGGCTCGGTGCGCGTGGCCGTTCGCGGCGTCCGGCGCTGGCACAGCGCCACCTTCGACGGTCAGGAGCATGATGTGCGCATCAGCGGCCGGGCGCGATCGGCGGCCGAGGTGGAGGCGCTGCGCCGTACGGTGATCGCGGTGTTGCACGATTGCGACCTGCCGCTGCCCGGTCAGGCACTGATCGACATGCGCTTCGAACGCGCCGAAACCCGCGATCCTGTCGGCGGCGCCTATGCTTGGTCGGTGGATTTCTTTGCGCTCACGGTCAACGACTGACCGTTGGTGCCACGGTCCGGGGGGCGGCATGGTCGGGGCGAAGCGAGCGCAAGGGAGCGCGCAACCGCCGGGTCGGTATTGCCCCGCCATCGTGGGGTGCACGACCCGGCCCACCGGTGACCCACCGATGGACGCCGGTCAGCCCCCGAAACGTCACCCCCCGGCCATTGGTCGGGGAGTGACGGGCCGGTCCGGTTTCCGGACCCAGTCTCAAGCGCCCCAGTCTAAGGGCCCACATGTCAGGGGCCAAGTCTCAGAGGCCAAGTCTCAGGGGCCGGGTTTCAGGGAGTGATCCCAGGCCCTGGAGGTCAGTACTCGTCTTCGCCCGGTAGCGGGAAATGCTCCGCTTCGAAGGACAGATAGCGGTACAGGCGATTGCCATAGCCGCGCAGCCAACGGCCGGCCTTTTTCAGATCGTCGAGCGGGCTGCCGCGCAGGGCGGTCAGGATGAACTGAAGAATGGCAATCGCCGTGGCGCCGAGCCAGGCGATGTAGGTGAGCAGAACCGCCAGCGCGGTCAGCAGTGCGCGCAGCAGCAATTCCTTGGCGCGGCCTTCCGGGGCCGGGGCGCCGGCTGCGGCGGTCGGGGCGGCGCTGCTGGGGCTGTCCGCGGTGCCGGTGGTCTTGGCCGACCCGGCGCTGGGCTTCGGTGCATCGTCACTCTTGGCGGCCATGCCCTTGGCCGGTTCGGCAGCCTGGGCGGTCGTGTCGGTGTCGCCGATGGGGGCTGCGGCGGCGGTCGTTTCGCCCTTGGGACGCTCGGTCGGTCCTTTCTTGGCGGAATCGGCCGACGCCTTAGCGGCGGTGCCGCCGGCCGCCGGTGTGCCCTTGGCTGGTTCGGCGGCGCTGGCCTGCGGGGCCGACGTCGGTTGGGCCGGCTTGTCGCTGCCCGATGTCTTGGTGGTTGCGCCGCTCTTGGCCGACTGGCTCGACGGCGCTGCCTCGGTGGTCTTGTCAGCGGCCGTACCCTTGGCCGGTGCCGCGGGCTTGGCGTTGTCGTCGGTTTTCTGGGCGGTCGCCTCGGCGGCGGGGGGGGGGGTGCCGGCCGTCTGGGTCTTTTTGCCGTCTTTCCGTGCGTCTTGTGCCGATTTGGCGGTGGTGGCGCCGTCAGCACCGGTGGGTTTGTTGTCCTTGTCCTCGGCCATCGTTTCGATCCCTGTTACTGAGCCGCGGGCGAGTATGCGGGCGCGCTCCGAGGCGGGTCAAGACGGGCAACGGGAATTCGGGCGGCGGGGTGAGCCCCCCACCGCCCGGATCGGGGTTACGAGCAGCCCGAGGTGGCGCCGCAGGTGTCGCACTTCATGCAGGTGCCGTTGCGCACCAGGGTGAAGTTGCCGCATTCGCCGCACGCGTCGCCCTCATAGCCTTTGAGCCGCGCCTGCACCTGGGCCTCCATGGTGGTGGTGGTCGTGGTGCTGGTCTCGCTCACCGACAGGGTCGCCTGGGCGGTGCCGTCGGTGCCGGCTCGCGCGGTCTCGCGGCTCACCTGCTGGTGCTTGGCCGGCGTTTGGCGCGGGTTCAGCACATAGAGGTTGGAGCGCACATAGCCGTTCGACGCCCATTCCATCATCCGGTCGATCGCCTGGCGCCCGACCAGACCGGCCGCACTGCCGTCGGCATCGCCGGCGGGCAGGGGCAGCCCTTCCTGGGTGGCGTCGCCGACGGTGTCGTGGCGCAGGTCTTCCAGGTCCACATGGGCCAGTTCGGTGCGGCCCAGATAGCTGACCGCCAGTTCGCGGAACAGATAGTCCAGGATCGAGGTGGCCATCTTGATGGCGTCATTGCCCTGCACCTGACCGAACGGTTCGAATCGGGTGAAGGTAAACGCGTCCACATATTCCTCCAGCGGCACGCCGTATTGCAGGCCGATCGAGATCGCGATGGCGAAATTGTTCATCAGGCTGCGGAAGGCGGCGCCTTCCTTGTGCATGTCGATGAAGATTTCGCCGAGCGACCCGTCGTCATACTCGCCGGTGCGCAGATAGACCTTGTGGCCGCCGACGGTGGCTTTCTGGGTATAGCCCTTGCGCCGGCCGGGCAGGCGCTTGCGCGCCGCCGGGCGTTCGACGATCCGCTCGACGATCCGTTCGGCCAACATATTGGCCTGTTGGCCGGCCGGCGCGTCTTCCATCTCGTCGACCAGGTCGGCGTCGTCGAGCAGCGCGCTCGACAGCGGCTGGCTGAGCTTGGAGCCGTCGCGATAGAGCGCATTGGCCTTGACCGCCAGCCGCCAGCTCAACTCATACGCCTTTTGGCAGTCTTCCACGGTGGCCGAATTGGCCATGTTGACGGTCTTGGAAATGGCACCCGAGATGAACGGTTGCGCCGCCGCCATCATGCGGATGTGGCTTTCCCAGCTCAGCGCCCGCCGGCCGATCTTGCCGCAGGCATTGGCGCAGTCGAACACCGCCAGATGCTCGTCGCGGATGTGCGGTGCGCCTTCCAGCGTCATCGCCCCGCAGACGTGCAGATTGGCCGCCTCGATGGCGTCGCGCTCGAAGCCGATGGCGGCCAGAAGGTCGAACGAGAAGTCGTTGAGCTGCGCGTCGGTCAGCCCCAGCGTGCCCTTGCAGAAGCCTTCGCCGAGCGTCCAGCGGTTGAACGCGAACTTGATGTCGAAGGCCGAGCCGAGCGCACCTTCCACGGCGTCGATCTGTTCCTGGCCGAAGCCCTTGGCGCGCAGCGCGTCATGGTCGATGCCCGGGGCGTCCTTGAGGCTGCCATGGCCGACCGCATAGGCCTCGATCTCGGCGATCTGCTGCTCGGTGTAGCCGAGCACGCCGAGCGCCTGGGGCACCACCCGGTTGATGATCTTGAAGTAGCCGCCGCCGGCCAGCTTCTTGAACTTGACCAGGGCGAAGTCGGGCTCGATGCCGGTGGTGTCGCAGTCCATCACCAGGCCGATGGTGCCGGTCGGCGCGATCACCGACGTCTGGGCGTTGCGATAGCCGTGCTTTTCGCCCAGTTCCAGCGCCTTGTCCCACGCCGTGGTGGCGGCGGCGAGCAGGCCGGCGTCGGGGCAGTTCTTGTGGTCGAGCGGCACCGGCGGGGTGTTCAGCGCCTCATAGCCGTCGTTCTGGCCATAGGCCGCCCGGCGGTGGTTGCGGATCACCCGCAGCATGTCCCGGGCGTTGGGCTTGTAGCCGGGGAAGGCGCCCAATTCGCCGGCCATCTCGGCCGAGGTGGCGTAGGCGGTGCCGGTCATCAGCGCGGTGATCGCGCCGCACAGCGCGCGGCCCTTGTCGCTGTCATAGCCATAGCCCAGCGACATCAGCAGGCCGCCCACATTGGCATAGCCCAGGCCGAGCGTGCGGTAGCGATAGCTCAACTCGGCGATGCGCGCCGACGGGAACTGCGCCATCAACACCGAGATTTCCAGCACCATGGTCCACAGCCGGGTGGCGTGGGCGAACGCTTCGGTCTGGAAGCCGCCGTCGGCAGCGCGGAACTGCATCAGGTTGAGCGACGCCAGATTGCACGCCGTGTCGTCCAGGAACATGTATTCCGAACACGGGTTCGAGGCCCGGATCGGCCCCGACTTGGGGCAGGTGTGCCAGTCGTTGATGGTGGTGTGGAACTGGATGCCCGGGTCGGCGCACGCCCAGGCGGCATTGCCCACCTTGTCCCACAGCTCGGCGGCGTCGACGGTCTTGGCCAGCGCGCCGTCGGTGCGCCGCTTCAGCTCCCACGGCTGGCGGTTCTGCACCTTGCGCATGAAGTCGTCGGTGACCCGGATCGAGTTGTTGGAGTTCTGCCCCGACACGGTCACATAGGCTTCCGAATCCCAATCCGTGTTGTAGGTCGGGAAGTCGAGCGACGTGAAGCCCTGCTGGGCGAACTGGATCACCCGCTGGATGTAGTTTTCCGAAATCATCGCCTGGCGCGCGGCCTTGATCTCGGCCTTGAGCGCGGCGTTGCGCTTGGGCTCGAAGGCGTCCTGGCCGAGCGCGTCCTGGTGCTGGTGGCAGGCGGCCATGATCGCGTTGAGGTGCTTGTTGGCCAGCTTGGAGCCGCTGACCAGGGCGGCCACCTTCTGCTCTTCGATCACCTTCCAGTCGATATAGGCTTCGATATCGGGGTGGTCCACGTCGACCACCACCATCTTGGCCGCCCGGCGGGTGGTGCCGCCCGACTTGATGGCGCCGGCCGCGCGGTCGCCGATCTTGAGGAAGCTCATCAGCCCCGAAGACTTGCCGCCGCCCGACAGCGGTTCGGCCTCGCCGCGCAGGTCGGAGAAGTTGGAGCCAGTGCCCGAGCCGTATTTGAACAGCCGCGCCTCGCGCACCCAAAGGTCCATGATGCCGCCGTCATTGACCAGATCGTCGGTCACCGACTGGATAAAGCAGGCGTGCGGCTGCGGGCGCTCATAGGCGTTGACCGAGCGCGCCACCTTGCCGGTCTTGTGGTCCACATAGAAGTGGCCCTGCGCCGGCCCGGCAATGCCATAGGCCCAGTGCAGCCCGGTGTTGAACCATTGCGGGCTGTTGGGCGCGGCCATCTGGCAGGCCAGCATGTAGCGCATTTCGTCATAGAAGGCGCGCGCATCGGTCTCGCGGTCGAAATAGCCGCCCTTCCAGCCCCAATAGGTCCAGGTGCCGGCCAACCGATCGAACACCTGCGTCGCCTTGGTCTCCTGGCCGAAACGCTGGTCTTCGGGCAGGCTGGCCAGCGCCTCCTCGTCGGCTTCCTGGCGCCACAGCCACTTGGGCACATGGTCTTCCTTGACCGGCTTGAGCGCCGCGGGCACGCCGGCCTTGCGGAAATACTTCTGTGCGAGCACATCGGTCGCCACCTGGCTCCACGCCTCGGGCACTTCCACATTGTCCAGACGGAACACCACGGTGCCGTCGGGATTACGGATTTCGCTGGTCGCCTTGCGGAAGCTCAGCGCGGCATAGGGGCTGGCGCCCTTTTCGGTGAAATGGCGGTCAATGCGCATCGCAAAAATGTCCTTCGTTCGCCGACGTCCGGCTGCCCGGCAGTGGTCTGCGGGGTGCCGGCTCCTGAGTCTTGTCTGAGGGGATATGTGCCGACCACACTTGGCGAACTCGGCGATTCGGCCGAACGCTGCCTACATATTGTGTGTCGTCCCCCTCTTGGACCCGAACTGTAGGTTTTTTTGGGGGGTCCCCGCAACCCGATTTTTTGTCCATGGCCCAATATACGGGGCTTGACGGCGTTTCCATCGCACCATGTAGGGGAGCGAAAGGAGCCGCTGCCCTTGGCCCGACTCACCGATCCGGGGCGTTCGGGCGTCCTGCGGGCAGGGCGCGGACCCGTCGGCGAGCCGGGGTGGCGGCCGGGTGCCGAGTTGGCGATTGCCATGGCCCGGCACCCTTTCCATATATAAGAACGTTGCTCGGTGATGCGACCCGTCAAGACCGGTGCAGGGCTTGACTTGGCCTCGCCGCGCGCGCATCACGCAAGCGAGTATGGGTCGCGATCCTTGGAGGGCGGCAGACGATGGTTTCGATTTTCGCATGGTGGAAGGGCGTGCCGCTCGGCACCTTGCTGACCACCCGGCGCAAGGGCCGCCTGGTCGGCCGGGACGATCAGGGCAACACCTATTATCAGAGCCGCGACGGCAAGCGCCGCTGGGTGCTCTATGATGGCGAGAACGAAGCCTCGCGGGTGCCGCCCGAATGGCATATGTGGCTGCACAAGACCACCGACACGCCGCCGAGCGAACGCCCGCCCGAACGCAAGACCTGGGAAAAGGACCACCTGCCCAATTTGACCGGCACGTCGGGCGCTTACTTTCCGCCCGGCAGTCTGAGCGTGGGCGGCGAGCGTGGCAAGATCAGCGGCGATTACGAAGCCTGGACGCCAGATAGCTGACCGGCCGACGGCGATCGGTCCGCTGGTGGCTCGACCGATCGGCTCGATAAAGCCCGGGCGAGGGCCGGCCGGCGGGCAGTTTCGCTGCCGCACGGCCGCCGCATTCGCCGGCCATAACCCCATCTTGACCCTGGACGAGAGAACACCATGCGCAGCAATCTTGTGGAAGCCTTGATCGGGGTGGTGGTCCTGGTGGTCGCCGGGGCGTTTCTCTATGTGGTCTACACCAAGACCGACGTGTCGGCCGGCAGCGGCGGCTATCGCTTGCAGGCCCGGTTCGACCAGGTGGGGGCGCTGTCCGCAGGCTCGGACGTGCGCCTGTCGGGGATCAAGATCGGCAGCGTGGTCGACCAGCGTCTCGACCCGCAAACCTTCCAGGCGGTGGTGGAGTTTACCATCGCGGACAGCGTCAAGCTGCCCTCCGACACGATCATCAAGGTGGGGTCCGAGGGGCTGTTGGGCGGCAATTACCTGCAGGTGGAGCCGGGCGGCGCGCCGGACAATCTGGTTGCCGGCGAAGAGGTGCAGTTCACCGAAGGCTATGTGGATCTCATGAGCCTGGTCAGCCGGTACGTGTTCAGCAGCGAGGGCGGCAATGGCAGTTCCTCCGGCAACTAGGCTGGCGGCACTCAAGCCAGCACAGGGGGCGCCTGCCAGGCGTCCGCGGCGCGGTTTGGTGGCGCTCGGTTTGGTGGCGCTCGGTTCGCTCGGGGCGCTTGGGGCGGGGCTCTGGCCGCCGGCATCGGCACTCGCTCAAAGCGTCAGCGTGCGCGTGGCGCCGCCCGAGGCTCGGACGCCCGAGACCGTCACCATCGCCCGGGCGCTCGACAAGGTGACCGCCGAAATCACCGAATTGCGGCTGCCCGAGGATCGCACGGTGGTGTTCGGCAGCCTGGCCATCACCGCGCGCCATTGCAAAAGCACCCCGCCCACCGAGGCGCCCGAGACCTATGCCTTCCTGCAGATCGACGAGATCGTCGGCGACACGGTCGACCGGCGCGCCGACGAACCGGCGTCGCAACGGCTGTTCTCCGGCTGGATGATGGCGTCGAGCCCGGCGCTCAACGCGCTCGAACACCCGGTCTACGATGTCTGGGTGCTGGATTGCGAAACCAACACCGATACCGACGGCGGCGACTGACCGAGCGCCGGGGGCGCGCCAGATCCACCATGGCCGCGCTCGCGATCACACCCCGTCGCACCGGTGTTCCTGCGAGCGTCGGGGGACGCGCGCGCCGGCCGGTCAGTGGGCCTTGCGCAGCGCCTGAACCAGCGTGGTGTAGAGCTTGCCCAGATCCGATGAGATCAGCGTGGTGCTGAGCGCGTTGCCGCCCTCGCGCTGGGCCGCCTGTTCCAGAAGCCCTTCGAACTCGCGCACATATTTGCTTGCTGCGGTGCGGAACTCGCCGTCCGTGTCATAGCGTTCGCGAATCCGCTGGCGCAGGTGCGGGGTGCCGATCTTGAGCGCCTGGCGCGCGAAGCGGCTGCGGTCGCCGGCCAGGAACTTGGCCCAGGCGTCGTCCGGCACGTCGTCCATCAACACCTTGGTCACGTCGATGGAATCGGACGCCAGCCGCTCGATGATGAACGAACTGGCGCGGATGAACTCGTCCTCGGTCGCCTCCTGGCGGCGTGCGGCAAGCTCGGCGGCCTTGGCCTCGAAGTCCCGGCTCATCTGTGCCAGCCGGTCGGCCTCGTCGCGCACATGGGCGGTGACCTGGTTGCTGGTCTCGTTGGTCGACTGGGCGGTCTGCTTGAGCAGCGCCAGCGCGCGCTCGAAGCCGTGGGCGGTCTCCTCGCTCAGCTTGGCGAAGCGGCCGCGATAGAGGGCGGCCAACTGGTCCATGGCGCTGCCCGACGCCTCGACGCTGCGCGACACCGTGCGCGCCAGCCGCTGTTCCAGGCGCTTGGCCGCCTCGGCGGTGCCGTCGTCCACCAGCGTCGCCATCTCGCGGATCTCGCTCGCCTGTTCCACGAACCGGTCGGCGGCCTGCTGGATCGTGGTTTCGGTCGCCGTGCGGGCCGCGTCGAGGGTCTCCAGCGTGGTCGACAGCCGGTCGAGCGCGGCGCCCGAGCGGTCGATCATCTGCGCGGTGTGGGCGTCGACCCGGTCGCGCTCGGCGCGCAGGTCTTCCAGCACCGAGGCCAGGGTGTCGCGGTTTTGCGCGATGCCGGTCTCCAGCGCGCCGCGCTCCTGTTCGAGGGTCTGGCGATGCGCGCTCAGCCGGTCGGCGACCCGGTCGCCGGCGTCGCTCAGGCCCGCCAGGCTGGTGGCGACCGCGCCGTCGGCGTCGCTCAGCCGGGTCACCACCTGGTCGGCGCGCGCCAGCATGGCCTGGAACGACGCCACCGTGTCCTCGGACAGGGCGGCGATCTGGCGGCCCTGCGCCTCGACCCGCTTGTCGGCGCTGTCGAGGGCGGCGAGCAGGGCGTCGTGGATGGTCTGGATGCGCTCGGCGCGCGTCTCCATGCCGTCGACCGCCGCGGTGATCCGGGTGTTGGCGGTCTCGGCGCGGTCGATCATGCCGGTCCACTGGGTCGACAGCCGCTCGGTCTGCTTGGCCATGGTGTCGCTGTGTTCGCGCGCGGCGTGGTTGAGAGCTGCAAGGCGCGCTTCCATCGCCTGTTCGAGCGTCTGGGCGTGGTCGTTGAGCAGTTCCATCTCTTGGACCAGGGCGCGGTTGCCGGTGCGGATCGGCGTCAGCACGCCCTCGACCGCCTCGTCGACGGTCTCGGGGATCGCCGACATTTCGCCGACGATGGTCTCGTTGATGCGGTTGGCGCTGTCGGTGGCGGCCTGCATGGTGTCGTCGATCAGCCGGCGCATGTCCTCGGCCTGGCGGTGGATGTCGCGCGCGGCGGTCTGCGCCTTGGCCATGGCCGCTTCCGCGCCGTCGGCCAATTGGCTGATCTTGTCGCCGAAGCCGTCGTCCAGTTCGCGCGCCGCCAGCACGGTGCGCTCGGCGGTCTCGGCCAGCGTGCGCCCGGTGCTCGCCAGATCCTGCGACAGGCTGCGCGCCATCGCCTCGACCGTGCCGACCCGGTCCTCGATCCGGCCCATGCCGCCTTCGAGCGTGTCCTGTGCCGCCGCGATCTGGCCGCTGACTGTCTGGCTCAGGCTTTCCAGGCGGCTCGACAGATTTTCGCCGGCGGCGTCGATCTGGGCGGTCAGGCCGTCGACGGTGCGGGTGGTGCGCTCGGACAGCCGGCGCTCGGCGCCGTCCAGATGGCTAATGAGCGTTTGGCCGGCCTGGTCCACGGTGGCGGTGGCGGCGGCGACCGCTTCGCTCAGCCGGCGGTCGATGGTCTCGGCGGCTTGCGCGCCGGCGGTGCGCGCCGTCTCCAGCCGGGCGTGCAGGTCGCCGAGCCGGTCGGCGGTCTCGCCTGCGGTGCGGTCGAGTTCGACGCGCACACCGTCGAGCGTGTCGACGCTGGTGCGGGTCTGGTTGGCCAGGCTCTCGGTGCCGGCCGCCAGCGATTGGGTGGCACCGCCCAGGCGCTGTTCGGCCTCGGCGAGGGTGTCGTCCAACTGCGCGCACAAGGCACCGAGCGCGTCGCGTTCCCGGCGCAGCGCCTCGCGCATGGCGGTGGCCTTGGCCTCGGTGTCGGCGGTGACCGAGAACAGCTCGGAAATCTCGCCGCGGAAGCTTTGTTCCAGGCTGCCGATGCGTTCGGCCGCCAGCTTGCCCGCCACGTCCAATTGCTCGACGCTTTTGGTCAGCCGGCTGTTCAGCAGCTTGACCCGCGCTTCCGCCGCGTCCACGGGCGCAAAGGCGCGGTTCATGTTCTGGGCGATATCCAACCGGTGTTCGAGCAGCGGATCGGTGCGTTGCAGCACCAGGGCCGCCAGCCACACCAGCATCACCGGGGCTAAGCCGCCGCCGAGCAGCGCGCCGACGTCGATCGGGCCGAGGCTTGCCGGGTCGATCGCCACCCGCCCCGACGCCAGCGCATAGCCGATCGCCGCGAACCAGGCGAGCGTGGCGACGCCGGCGAGCAGCGGCGGCACGATGCGGCGCACACGACCGGTGCGCGGCTGCTTGATGCGCGCGAGCGGGGTTGCCGGCGCGCTCGACGGGGTCGGGGTCTCGCCCTCGGGGGCTTCGAAGTGGATGGTCGGTCTCATCGCGGCGGCAATCGAACAGGCGTTAACGGACAAGTTGTTTTTCAAGCAGTATATTGTGCGGGCGGTTGGTTTACCATTTAATTTACGGGCCAAGCATCGCAGGGCAGGGGTGGAAAACGGCCATGACAAGCGCGCAAGAACCGCGGCCCGGTGCGGCGGGGCGGCCGCCCGACGCGCCGCGTCCGACCCGGGCGCAGCGGCATTATCTCAGCCAGGGGCTCGACCAGCCGGGCGGCAAGCTGCCGCTGTTCGACACTGCGGGTCAGGCCGTCGCCCCGGCGCTGATCCGCGCCTGTATCGACCGCGGCTGGGCGGCGCCCTGGTTCGCCAACCCGATCAAGCCGGACTGGCTGGTCTGCCGATTGACCGAGGCAGGGCGGCTTGCCCTTGGCGCCGGCGGCCCGGCCGCGGACGAGGCCCGGCTTGCGGCGGACCGGCCGACGCAGGATCGCCCGGCGGGGACCGGGCCGGCGGGGACCGAACCGGCGGGGGCCGGGATCGTGCCGGGGACGCAGACAGCACCTGGGGTCGCGCCGGTTGGGACCGGCCGGGACGGGGCTGTGGCGGCCGGGGACGGGATCGTGACCGATGAGGACGACGGCGATGTCTGACGATACGGCCGCGCCGCCGCCCATCGACCGGACGCACTTCTGGTCGGCGGTGTTCAATGACCACACGCTGGCGGGACAAATCCTGGCGGCGTTCATCGAAAGCGGCGACGAGTCCATGGCATCGTTGCGCGCCGCCGACAGCTATCGCGCCTTCAAGAGTGCGGCGCATCGGTTGAAAGGGACGGCGCGGTCGGTGGGCGCGCGATCGCTGGCGCGCCAGGCGGAACTGGCGGAACTGGCCCGCGACGCGCCCGAAGGCCCGCGCGCCATGCGTGCCCTCGACGCCCTCGAACGCCACTGGCTGGCAGCGCGGACCGACGCCGGGGCGCTGGCAGCCGACCTGTCATGAGCGGCCGGGGGCGCGCGGTGACGCCGGTGGCGCCGGCGCGGCGGGTGCGGTTGACTTCAAGCCCCCAGCCCGCCAGTGTCGCGCGGTTTCGGCAAGGTTATGGGATGCAGCAAGGCAGGATCGCCCATGGAAGATTATGATCTGGAGCGCCTCACCGTATTGGTGGTCGAGGACAGTCTGTTCATTCGCTCCTTGATCGTCAGTTCGTTGAAATTGCTGGGCGTCGGCCAGGTGATCCCCAAGGAACATGGCGGCGAGGCGATTGAGTTGTTGAAGCTGATCAGCATCGACCCCATGCTGGCCGGGGTTCAGAATATCGACGTGGTGTTCTCCAATTGGGAAATGCGTCCGGTCGATGGTATGATGCTGCTGCGCTGGATCCGGCGCCACAAGGAAAGCCCCGACCGGTTCGTGCCGTTCGTGATGATGACCGCCTATTCCGACAAGGACCGGGTGGCCAAGGCGCGCGACATGGGCGTGACGGAATTCGTCTACAAGCCGTTCACGGTCAAGGCGCTGGCCGAACGGATGCAGGCGATCATCGAGCGGCCGCGCCAGTTCGTCCACACGCGGACCTATTTCGGCCCCGACCGCCGGCGCCAGCAGCTTTTCTTCGACTATGAAGAGCGCCGCGAACTGACCGACAAGAGCCCCGGCGTGGAGATCATCTATGGCTAACGCGCGCAACAGCAGCGGCAAGAAGCCGCCCACCATCGTCCGCTACTACCGGTTCAAGAACCGGCTGAAGGAGAAGACGCTGGGCCTGGGCGGCGGCACCGGCGCGGTGTCCGACGAAGCCTTGCGGCGCGCGCAGGAAGCGCTGGAATCCATGGCCGAGGATTATCCCGACTGGGTCAACGGCCTGGTCACCGAGCTGGCCAACTATCACGGCCGCTGCGTCGACACGCCCGAACGCCGCCACGAGATTTTCGCCGAAATCCACTCGATCGCCCACGACATGCAGGGCCAGGGCGGCACCTTCGGCTATCCGCTGATCTCCAGCTTCGCCGAAAGCCTGCACAGCTTCACCGTGCCGACCAAGAACGAAATCACCGACAATATGATCGAACTGGTCAAGGCCCATATCGACGCCATGCGCGCGGTGATCCGCGGCCGGGTGTCGGGCGACGGCGGTAAGATCGGCGCGGAATTGCAAGGCTCGCTCAACGAGGCGATCGAACGCTACAAGAACCGCACCACCGAAGACGTGGCCGAACAGACCTACGACTACGCCTTCCAGCAGACACCGCGCGAATAGCCGCTAGCCGAGCCTCTGCCTTGCCCCCGGGCCGGCAACCGCAGGCCCAGGGCGCGTCCAAGCAGGCGAGGGCGGCCAAGCCCGAGCGCCGACGCGGTCTTGGCACCCGGACATAGCCGGACGCGGCGGTCAGCGCCCCAGCGTCGCCGCCAGGAAATCGAGGATATGGGCGGTGCCGCCGGTCTCGAACAGGTCCCAGCCATGGCCCGCGCCGTCGATCACCACCCGCTGGGCGTTGGGCAGGGCGGCGGCCAATGGTTCCGACAGGGTGACCGGCACGGTGGTGTCGCGGTTGCCGTGGACGATCAGCACCGGCTCGTGGACGTTCGGCGCGGCGGCCAAGCTGTCGAAGCGATCGGCCAGCACGGCGTCGACGAACCAGCGCGGATACTGGCCATAGCCCATCTGCGCGATCGAACCGAACGGGGCGGCCAGCACCACCGCGCCCACGTCGCGCCGGGCGGCCAGCGGCACCGCGACGCCGGTACCCAGTGAATAGCCATAGACCGCCACGCTGCCGGGGCGCACGCCGCGCCGGTCGAGCCAGTCGAGGGCGGCGGCGGCGTCGGCCAGCAAGGCTTCGTCCGTCGGCCGGCCCGGATTGCCGCCATAGCCGCGATAATCGAACACCAGCACGCCATAACCCGCCGCCACCAGCGGCGCGACGCCGGGCATATAGTCGCCCATATTGCCCGAATTGCCGTGCAGGTAGAGCACCGTCGCTTCACCGTCCTCGGGCGCGTGCCACCAGCCGCGCAGCGCCAGGTCGGGCGTCGGCCGGATGGTCACCGTCTCGACCGGGAAGACGGCGTCTTCGACCGCCGCCGGATCGTCGCCGGGGTTGAAGATCTGGCCGCGATAGTAGAGGTGAAGGCCCCACAGGCTCGCGACCGCGAAGCCGCCCAGAACGGCGAGGACGAGAAGGATGCGTTTGATCATGATCCGGGACCATAGGCAGCCGGCCGAAACAGGGCAAGCAGGCGCGCGCCGCCGCCGGGGTGGCCGATGAGCGCGCCCCCTGCCTGCGAGCCTCTCGGTGGGTGCGGTGCCGCCGGAGCTGCCGGGCGGCCGCGCCATGTGTCGCTGGTGGTGGCGGTGGCCGACAATGGCGTCATCGGCCGCGACGGCGACCTGCCCTGGTCGATCCCGGCCGAGTTGCAATGGTTCAAGCGCCAGACCATGGGCAAGGCGATGATCATGGGCCGACGCACCTTCCGCTCCATCGGCCGGCCGTTGCCCGGTCGGCGCAATATCGTGCTCACCCGTCAGCGCGACTGGCACGCCGAGGGGGTCGAGGTGGCGCCCGATCTGGACGCGGCCTTGGCGCTGGTGGCCGGGGCGGATGAAGCGGCGGTGATCGGCGGCGCCGAGGTGTTCGCCCAGGCGCTGCCGCTCGCCGACCGGCTGATCTGGACCGCGGTTCATGCCGCGCCCGAGGGCGATACGGTGATGCCGGCGGTGGACTGGTCGGCCTGGGCCGAGGTCCACCGCGAGCCGCACCCGGCCGACGGCACGGCACCGGCCTATGACTGCCTGATTTTCGACCGTCGCCGGCGTTGACGACGGCCACCTGGGCTGATGATCGGGCGACCGGCGCCGGGCTGGGCGCCTGCCGGCCCTCGATGCCGGGTCTCGGTGCCCGGCGTCGGACGGGGTGGCGGCACGGGGGTTGCGTCGCCCGCCGGTGATGGCCACGTCAGCGGGTATGACCGATGCAACCCGTTCGCGGTTGCGGGCACTCTTCGTGCTCGTGCCGCTCGCCCTGTCGGCCGGTGGCTGTGCGCTCGCCGCCGGTGCTACCGCCGGCGCCGTCACCGCCGACGAGGCCAACGAAAGCGACAGTCCCGACCCGCTCGAAGACGTGATCGAGTATGACGAAGACGCGCCGGAGGCGGGCGAAGGCTGAGGGCTCGCCCTGAAGGCGCGGGGGCACACACACGCGCGCGCCCCCGCGCACCGGTTACGCCGCCTTGGCGTGACGCAGGCTGCGCGCCGCCGAGACCATGGCTTTGAGCGCCGCCGCCACCTCGGGCCAAGCGCGGGTCTTCAGCCCGCAGTCGGGGTTGACCCACAGCCGGTCGCGCGGGATCGCCGCCGACGCCTTGGTCAGCAAGGCGACCATCTCGTCCGACGACGGTACCCGCGGCGAGTGGATATCCCATACGCCGGGGCCGATGTCGTTGGGATACGCGAACACCGCGAAGGCATCGAGCAACGCCATGTGCGAGCGCGACGTTTCGATGGAGATCACGTCGGCGTCGAGACCGGCGATGGCGTCCATGATGTCGTTGAACTCGGCATAGCACATATGCGTGTGGATCTGCGTTGCGTCGGCGACCGGTGCCGCTGCCAGCCGGAACGCATCCACCGCCCAGTCCAGATAGGCCGCGCGGTCGGCGGTGCGCAGCGGCAGTCCTTCGCGCAGCGCCGGTTCGTCGATCTGGATCATGCCGATACCGGCGGCTTCGAGGTCGGCCACCTCGTCGCGGATCGCCAGCGCGATCTGAAAGCAGGTGGCGCTGCGGGGTTGGTCGTCGCGCACGAACGACCATTGCAGAATCGTCACCGGCCCGGTGAGCATGCCCTTGACCGGCCGGTCGGTGAGCGATTGGGCATAGCGCGACCAGGCGACCGTCATCGGGGCCGGACGCGACACGTCGCCGTAGATGATCGGCGGCTTGACGCACCGGGTGCCGTAGGACTGTACCCATCCGGCGCGGGTGAAGGCGAAGCCGTTCAGTTGCTCGCCGAAATATTCGACCATGTCGTTGCGCTCGAACTCTCCGTGGACCAGCACATCGAGGCCCAGATCCTCCTGCGCGCGGATCGTGCGTTCGGTCTCCGCCTTGAGAAACGCCTCATAGGCGGCGTCGTCCATGTCGCCGCGTCGGTGGGCAGCGCGCGCCTTCCGGACCTCTCGCGTCTGTGGGAACGAGCCGATGGTGGTGGTGGGGAAGGGCGGCAGGTCAAAGCGGGCCTGTTGCTTGACCCGGCGCTCGGCAAATGGCGAGCGGCGCTCCATGTCGCGGGTTTGAACGCTGGCCAGACGGTCGGCGACCGCGCGGTCGTGGGTCCGGGCCGACGTACGCCGCCGGGTCGCCGCCATGTGGGCGTCATCGAGGGCGTCTTCGATGGCGGTGCTGGTGCCGTGCGCCGCCCGCGCCAGGACCGCGACCTCTTCGAGTTTCTGCTTGGCGAAGGCGAGCCAGCCGCGCAATTCGGCGTCAAGCTCGGTCTCGCGGGTCAGGTCCACC
The DNA here is from genome assembly GCF_004341375.1 of Rhodothalassium salexigens DSM 2132. Classification (GTDB taxonomy): domain Bacteria; phylum Pseudomonadota; class Alphaproteobacteria; order Sphingomonadales; family Rhodothalassiaceae; genus Rhodothalassium; species Rhodothalassium salexigens. The sequence continues at coordinate 360,791 of NZ_SLXO01000002.1, read as the reverse complement.
GGGCAATGGAGCAGCGAACAGGACGGCGCCACCTGCAACCGCTCGGGACCGCGTGCGGCGATCGCCACCTGCAGGGTCTTGAGCGTGTCGCGCAGGTTGGCGCGCCAGATGTTGCGGCCGTCGATCAGGCCCAGCGACAGCACCCGGTCGCGGTCGACCAGCGTCAGGGCGGGCGTCAGGTCCTGCGCGCCGCGCACCAGGTCCAGGTGCAGGCCGGCGACCGGTAGCCCGGCGGCAAGCGCCAGATTGTCGCCCAGGCCCTCGAAATAGCTGGTCAGCATGAGCGCCGGGCGTTCGTCGGCCAGCGCGGCATAGGCGGTGCGCAGCGCGTCCTGGGCCGACGCGGGCAAGTCGAGCGCCAGGACCGGTTCGTCCACCTGAACCCACTCCGCGCCCTCATCGGCCAGCCGGTTGAGCAATTGGCGATAGATCGGCAACAGCCGGCCGAGCAGCGACAGGGGCGCCGTTCCGTCCTGGGCCTTGCTGAGCATCAGGAAGGTGATCGGTCCGATCAGCACCGGCCGGGTTTGGATGCCGAGCGCGCGGGCCTCGCGGACCTCGGCCACCGGCTTGGGGTCGCGCAACTCGAAGCGCTGGTCGGCCGAGACTTCGGGCACGATGTAATGATAGTTGGTGTCGAACCATTTGGTCATTTCCATCGCCGGCGCGTCGTCGGTGCCGCGCGCCATGGCGAAGCGCAGGTCGAGCGGGTCGGCGTCGGCCAGCGCGGCGAAGCGCGGCGGCACCGCGCCCAGCGTCACCGCCATGTCGAGCATCTGGTCGTAGAACGAAAAGTCGTTGGACGGGATCACGTCGATCCCGGCGTCCTGTTGAAGCTGCCAGTGGCGGGTGCGCAGTTCGGCGCCGATCGCCTTGAGGCGGTCGGCCGAGCACTCGCCTTTCCAATAGGCTTCGACGGCGTGTTTCAGTTCGCGGCGGGCGCCGATGCGCGGAAAGCCCAGATTGGCGGATCGTACCATGACGGTCTCCTGTGAGAGAGGGATTGGCACGGGTCAGGGGGGGGCTCTTGGCCGACGCCGGTCCCGATGCGGTATCGGGGTGGCGGGCGACGGCGGCGAGCAGGTCGAGGCACTGGCGTTGGCGCGCGCTGAGGCCGGCCGGCTCGCCGTTCGGGCACAAGCGGTCGATCAACGACCGGGCGGCCTTGGACGGGGTCACCGGGGCGGCCAACAGCGCAAGCCAGGTGTACAGGATCGTGTCGGGCGCTTCGGACGCGAAGGCGTCGCCATCGAACCAGCGCTGCACCACCCGCAGGGGATCGTCCCACGGGACACACAGCCGCCGGGTCGGGGCCGGGCCGTCCGCCATCCGTCGCGCCCGCGTCACCTGTCGCGGGCACTGCGTCATGGTCTAGCCGGTCCGGCCAAGCGGTGAGTTCGGGAAACCGATGAAGAAACCCGGTGCGAGACCGGGACGCGGATCGCGTGCCGTCATTGCCAGTCCTCCGCCGAAAACACCCCGTTCGGCTGCATGAGTTGACCCAATGCGGCGGTAGGTCTCCTGGCTCGCGGGCTGGCGGCGCTCGCCTTCCCGGGGCCGAAGCCCCAGTGGCTTGGTTGAACGCGCCCATCCGCTTACAGTTGCGGGGACAGCGCCGGACTTGGCGGCTCGTATGAGCGCCGCACCGGCTTCCCTGTTATGCCCTTGCGGGCACCGTCGCATGGCCTCAGGGTCGCCGATCGACCGGGGTCGGTCAACACCCTGTTTGGCTTGACGGTCTTTACTCGGCCGCCGCCGGGTGGCCGAGATCCTTTTGCAGGGTGTCGAGCAGGCGGTCGGCGGCCTCGGCGATCACCGTGCCGGGCGGGAAGATCGCCGCCGCGCCGGCCTCGTAAAGCGCCGCATGGTCGCCCGGCGGGATCACCCCGCCGACGACGATCAGAATATCGTCGCGCCCCAGCGCCTTCAGTTCGTCGCGCAGCGCCGGCACCAGGCTCAGATGCCCGGCGGCCAGCGAACTGGCGCCGATCACATGGACGTCGTTCTCGACCGCCTGGGCGGCCGCTTCGGCCGGGGTCTGGAACAGCGGGCCGATGTCCACGTCGAAGCCCAGATCGGCGAAGGCGGATGCGATCACCTTCTGGCCGCGGTCGTGGCCGTCCTGGCCCATCTTGGCGATCAGGATGCGCGGCCGGCGGCCTTCTTCTTCGAGGAAACTGGCCACCCGGCCGCGCACGCGCAGCATGTCGGCCCGTTTCTCGCCCACTTCCTTGCCGTAGATGCCGGTCACCGTCTGGATCTTCGCCTTGTGCCGGCCCCACACCTTTTCGAGCGCCGACGAGATTTCGCCCACCGTGGCCTTGGCGCGCGCGGCGTGCACGGCCAAGTCCAGCAAGTTACCCTGGCCGTTGCCGGCGGCCTGGGTCAAGGCGTCGAGGGCGGTGGCGAGCGTCGCCTCGTCGCGGTCGGCGCGCAGCCGGGCCAGCTTGTCGAGCTGGCGCTGGCGCACCGCGGCGTTGTCCACCTTGAGCACGTCCACGTCCTCGTCGCCCTCGGGGCGGAACTTGTTGACGCCGACCACGGTCTGGCGGCCGCTGTCGATGCGCGCCTGGGTGCGCGCGGCGGCCTCTTCGATGCGCAGCTTGGGCAGGCCGGCGTCGATCGCCTTGGCCATGCCGCCCTCGGCCTCGACCTCTTCGATGTGGGCGAGCGCGCGCGCCGCCAGATCGTGGGTCAGACGCTCCACATAGTGGCTGCCGCCCCACGGGTCGATGACCCGGTTGTTGCCGCTTTCCTGCTGCAGGATCAACTGGGTGTTGCGCGCGATCCGGGCCGAGAAGTCGGTCGGCAGCGCCAGCGCCTCGTCGAAGCTGTTGGTGTGCAGCGACTGGGTGCCGCCCTGGGTCGCCGCCAGCGCCTCGATCATGGTGCGGGTGACATTGTTGTAGACGTCCTGGGCGGTCAGCGACCAGCCCGAGGTCTGGCAGTGGGTGCGCAGCGACAGCGATTTGGGGTTCTGGGGCGCGAAGGTCTCGGCCATCAGCTTGGCCCACAACAGCCGCGCGGCGCGCATCTTGGCGATCTCCATGAACGGGTTCATGCCGATCGCCCAGAAGAAGCTCAGCCGGGGCGCGAAGCGGTCGATGTCGAGCCCGGCGGCCTGGCCGGCGCGCGCATACTCGATACCGTCGGCGAGGGTGTAGGCCAGTTCCAGGTCGGCGGTCGCACCGGCCTCCTGCATGTGATAGCCCGAGATCGAGATCGAGTTGAACTTGGGCATGCGCTCCGCCGTGTAGGCGAAGATGTCCGAGATGATCCGCATGCTGGGGGCCGGCGGATAGATATAGGTGTTGCGGACCATGAACTCCTTGAGGATGTCGTTCTGGATGGTCCCGGCGAGCTTGTCGGGGCTGACGCCCTGTTCTTCGGCCGCCACGATGTAAAGCGCCATCACCGGCAGCACGGCGCCGTTCATGGTCATCGACACCGACATGCGGTCGAGCGGGATGCCGTCGAACAGGGTGCGCATGTCCAGGATGCTGTCGATGGCGACCCCGGCCATGCCCACATCGCCCGATACCCGTTCATGGTCGCTGTCATAGCCGCGGTGGGTGGCCAGGTCGAACGCCACCGACAGGCCCTTTTGCCCGGCGGCCAGGTTGCGCCGGTAGAAGGCGTTCGAATCCTCGGCGGTGGAGAAGCCGGCATATTGGCGCACGGTCCATGGCCGCTGGGTGTACATGGTGGCATAGGGGCCGCGGCCGAACGGCGCCAGACCGGGCCGGCCGTCCAGATGGTCGAGCCCGGCGGTGTCCTCGGCGGTGTAGAGCGGCTTGACCGCGATGCCCTCGGGGCTCGACCAGGCGGCGTCGGCGGGCGTCTGGCCGGTGGCGGTTTGGAATGCCTGCGCCCAGGCCGAGGCGTCGCCGTCTTGCGCCGGTGCGGCGAGGTCGAGGGTGGCGAAATCGGGAATGCGGCTCATGCGGGCTCTCCCAGACGGTCGTGGATGGCGCCGAGGGCGGCCAGGATATCGCAGCCCAGGTACAGATAGGCGTCGACGCCGGCGGCGGCCCACGCCTCGGCCCGGTCGCCGGGCTTGCCGGCCAGCGTCAGGTGACGGCAGCCGGCGGCCTTGAGCGCGCGCGCCGCCGCCTCGGCCTCGGCCTCATAGGCCGCGTCGCTGCCGCACAGCACCGCTTCGACGCAGCCGCTGTCCTTGAATTGTTGTGCCAGGGTCGCGGCAGCATCGGCGCCGGTCTCGGTACCGGCGCCGGCGGGGGCGTCGAGCCCGCCGGCGGCGAGCGCGTTGCGCGCCCAGTTGACCCGCGCGCCATGGTCGGCGAGCGGCCCGAGGGCGGCCAGGAACACCGCCGGGCGCCGGCCATCCGCTGCGACATGGGCGTCGGCACGGTCGCGCAGCGCCTCATAGGCCGCGGCCAGCGGGCGCCGGGCCAGGCGCGCCACCTGCACGCCTTCGCCGCTGTCGATCAGCATGGTCGGCGTCGCCCCCTGAGTCAGCGCGGTGATCTGCACCTCGAAGCCGGGATTGGCGGTCATCACCTGGGGCAGGGTATGGCCCGAGCGTTCGGCGCGCTCGCGCGCGGCGGCGCGCAGGGCGTCGCCGTCCACCGGCTCGACGGCGGGCAGTTCCTCGCCCGGGTCGGCGAATTCCGAGACCCCGGTGATCGCGTGCTTGCGGGTTGCCAGCGCGTCGTCGCGGCGTCGCGCGGTTTCGGCGATGCGCGCCTGCAGCCGCTCGGTCTCCAGCGCGCGGGCGATGCCGCCTTCGGCCTCGATGGTCTGGAACTGCACCCAGGCGGCCTGGGCCAGTTCGTCGGTCAGCGCCTCGAACGCCCAGGCGCCGCCGGCCGGGTCGATCACCTGGGCCATGCGGCTTTCCTCGGCCAGGATCACCTGGACGTTGCGGGCGATGCGCCGGGCGGTGTCGGTGGACTGGTCGTCCGGGCCGCCGAGTGCGGCGTCGTGCGGGCTGACGCTCAGCCAGTCGGCGCCGCCGGTGGCCGCGGCGAAGCCGGCCAGGGTGGCGCGCAGCAGGTTCACCCACGGGTCGCGCCGGGTCAGCATCCGCTCGGCGGTGCGCGCGCCGAGCGCCATGGGCACGTCGCCGGCGCCGCACGCGTCCATCACCCGGTGCCACAGCCGCCGGGCGGCGCGCAGTTTGGCGACGGTCAGATAGACGTCGGTGTCGGCGGCCAAGGTGAAGGCGATCTGTCGGCCGGCGCGCTCGGGCGGCAGGCCCTGGGCCTCCATGGCGCGCAGATAGGCGACGCCGGTGGCGATGGCGGCGGCCAGTTCCTGCGCCTCGCCGGCGCCGGCGGCGTGATAGACGCCGCTGTCGACGCCCAGCGCGGTCACCCGGGCGAAGCGCGCGTCGGTGCGCGCGCCCAGGTGCGCGGCCTCGGCCAGCGCCTGGGTCAGCGGCACCGGCAGGCTGCCCTCGGCGGCCAGCGTGCCCATCGGATCGATGTTGAAGGCGCCGGCCACCTTGGCGTCGGCCAGGCCGCGGCGTTGCCACAGGGCGGCCAGCATGGCGGCGGCGGTAACCCCGTGGGCGCCGGGGTCGAGCGCCACCGGCGCCAGGTCCAGATGCACGCCGGCGAGGGCGCGATCCAGGTCGTCCAGGCTGGCCACGGCGATGCCGCCGCGACCGCCGCGCCCGTCGAGCGCCAGGTCGAGCGTCAGGGCCACGTCGGTGGCGCCGCCTTCCAGGTCGGCCAGGATCTGCGCGTTGGCGGCGGCGGGGTCGGGATGGTCGCTGGTCTGGCGGATCGCCCAGCCCGGCCGGGCGGCGGCAGCGCCGCGGGTGAAGCTGGCGAAACCGGGGACGGGGTCCACATGGGCGGGGCCGTCGGCGCGGGTGTAGAGCGGCCGCACCGCGACGCCGTCGTCACTGGGCCGGGTCAGCGCCTTGTGCGGGTCGCGCCCGCCAAGCGCCTTTTCCGCCGCCGCCAGCCAGTCGGCTTCGCTGGGATTGGAAAACGCCCCGGCGAGCGCCGGGGACGATGTGTCGGCCGCCTTACTCATGGCTGTCGCGCCTCTATTCCAACAAAAAGGGAAAGCGGCGGCACGGTAGGCCGCGGCCTGCCGGGGGTCAAGAACCCCTAAAGTGGCAGGCCGCGGGTCGCGCCGACCGAGGCAGCGGGCGGCGGACGGAGCTTAATTCTTGGTATAGCTGGTATAGACGTGGGCCATGACGATGCCGAACTTGGCGAGCGTGGTGTGGGCGACCATGTGCGTCCGGTCGAGCGGCACCATCAGATCGACCACCTTCATGGCGATCGACCGCCCTTGGACCGGGATGTCCATGGTGTAAGTCCAGCGCCAGCCGCCGGCGGTGGGGTCGAGGGTGCGAATATCGGCCGCCCCGGTGTCGTGGCCGGGGGCGACGCTGTAGTGCCCGTCGCGGCCCTCGCGGATCAGCCAGTTGCGTTCGCTCAGCTCGCCATCGTCGAAGCGCAGCGCCTCAGAAACGGTCAGACCGCCATCGGCCCGCGCGCCCTCGAAGGCACCGCTGAACCGGCGCTTGATGTCGCCCCGGCGGCCGGTGACCACGCCGTCGCCACTGACCGGGCCTTCGAAGAAGCCGGTGAGTGTCAACTTGTCTTGATAGGTCAGAGTGTCCATCGGGCTTTGCTCCTTGCTTCAAGATTTACGGAGCGAGCGCCCGGGCCGGATCAGCGCGCGGTGTCAAAGGGTGGAAAAAAGTCGGATCGAGCTGGCGGCCAGGAACAGCCCGAACAGCACCGACAATTGCCGCCGGCTCAGCCGGTGCGCCACCTTGGCCCCCCAGGGCGCGGCGGCGACCGACAAGGGCGCGACGATGGCCAGCGCCGGCAGATTGACGAAGCCCAGCGAATAGGGCGGCACCGGGCCGTGCAGCAGGCCGCCGGCGATATAGCCCAGGGCGGCGATCAGGCTGACCACCAGGCCGGTGAACGCCGCCGTGCCCACCGCCCGGTGCACGGGCACCGAGAACAGCGCCAGATAGGGCACGGTGAACACCGCGCCGCCGATGCCCATCATGGCGGCCAGCCCGCCGATCAACGTGGGTGCGACCATCCCCGCAGGACCGGTGGGCACGCGCCGCGCGACCGCCGGCGGCTTGGCCGGCAGCAGCATGCGCACCGCCATCAGGGCGGCGAAACTGGCGAACAGGATCACCAGGGCATCGCTGGCGAGCGCGGTGGCGAGGCCGGCGCCGGCCAGCCCGCCGACGAACAAGGGTGCTACCCAGCCGCGCACCAGCGCCACGTCGACCGCGCCGCGGGCGTGGTGGGCGCGGACGCTGGAAATCGCCGTCGGCACGATGATCGCCAGCGAGGTGGCCAGGGCTGCGTGCATGCGGATCGCCGGGTCCACCTCGGTCAGCCCGAACACCGTGTAGAGCACCGGGGTCATGATGATGCCGCCGCCGATGCCCAGCAGGCCGGCCATGAACCCGGCGGTCAGCCCGGCGGCGGCCAACAGGGCAGCAAGCGTCACTAACTGATCGGGGGCCTCCATGGCGCATGCCTTTTCGATTGCCAGCGGGGGAAAGCGGCAGCGGGGCGGCTCGACGGCCGCCATCGCGCCATGTGTGCGACGGTTTGAGAGTGCCGCGCCTATTGCAGCGCGTGCCAGCGGTCCCGGTGATAGGCGCTGTCGCCGAACAATTGTTCGACCATGTATAGGCGCTTGAAATAGTGGCCCACGGCCATGTCGTCCGACACGCCCATGCCGCCGTGCAGTTGCACCGCCTGGGCGGCGATGAACCGGCCCCGGTCGCCGACCGTGACCTTGGCCGCTGATACCGCCGCGCGCCGCTCGGCCTCGTCGGCGTCGAGCATCAGGGCGGCGCGGATTGTCAGCGAGCGGGCCTCTTCCGCCGCGATGGTCATGTCCACCAGCCGGTGCTGGAGCACCTGGAAATCGCCGATCGGCCGGCCGAACTGGGTGCGGGTGCGCAGATGCTCGCGGGTCATGGCGACCGCAGCGTCCATGGCGCCCAGCGCCTCGGCGCACAGCATGGCGGTGGCGGCGTCGAGCACCCGTTCGGCGACCGCCAGTCCCTGGCCGCGCGGGCCGAGCATGGCGTCGGCGCCGACCCGCACACCGTCGAGCAGTACGTCGCCGGCGCGCTGGCCGTCGGTGGTGGGATAGCCGCGCACCACCACGCCGTCGGCGGCGGGGTCGACCAGGAACAGGCTCAAGCCCTGGGCGGTGCCCGGTTTGCGCCCGGTGCGCGCCAGCACCACCAGCCGGTCGGCCAAGGGCGCGCCGAGCACCACCGACTTGGCGCCGGTCAGCACATAGCCGCCGCCCTCGGCCGGGCGCGCCTCGCAGGCGGTGAAGGCGGGCGAATAGCGCGCCGCCGCCTCGGCGTGGGCGAAGGCGGCCTTAAGCTCGCCCGTCGCGATGGCCGGTAACAGCGCGGCGCGCTGGTCGGCGTTGCCGCAGGCGGCGACCACGCCGCCGGCCAGCACCACGGTGGGCAGATAGGGTTCGACCACCAGGCCGCGCCCCAGTGCCTCCATGACGATCATCATTTCCACCGGGCCCGCGCCCAGGCCGCCGTCGGCCTCGGCGAAGGGCAGGGCAAGCCAGCCCTGGTCGGCCATCTGCGCCCAATGCTCGGCGCTGAAGCCGGCCTCGCCCATGGCGATGCGCTGGCGGGTCTCGAAATCATAGCGTTCGCGCACGAACCGCGCCGCACTGTCGGCCAGCAGGCGCTGTTCTTCGCTGTATTGAAAATCCATTTCGGGCCCCGATCTGGTGCTGTATCGGCGACTGGACGCTCAGCTTGAACGTCGAGGCTGTATAGCCGGTCGCCACCAGCCACGCCAGGGGGGCGTGCCCGGGTGGCGTGCCAGGGTGTGGTGTCGGGTACCGTGCCAAGGCCCTTGCCGCCCGCCGGTGGCGGTGCCATGACAGGGTGCCGTCACAAAGCGCCCGACCGGACGCGTGCGGGAAAGAAGGTAGCGAGGGAAGAGCGGGAACAGTGTGTCGATGCCGATAATCTCCCTGACCGAGATCAATCCCGTGGCCCTGCCGCCTATGCTGGTGTTGCTTTTGGGCTTGGTCCTCAACATGGCGCTGGGGCGCGACACGTGGCTGCGGCGCACCTTCGAGGGCCCGATCGACGCCGCCAACCGCTTCGTCGGCGGGCTCGAACAGCGCTATAACCGGCCCAACATGAGCGCCGCCATGCGCAAGGCGGACGGGCTGTCCACGCTCGCCTTTCTGGTCCTGCTGGCCGGGCTGGTCGGCGTGTTGTTGATGTGGTTCGTGGCCGCAGTGCCCTATGGTTGGCTGCTCGAAGTGGTCATCATCGCCGCCGTGTTGGTCCAGCGCGCCCATCTGGACCGCACCCGCGTGGTCATCCGCAGCTTGGCCGCCGGCACCGAACAGGGCCGTGCGGCCCTGGCCCTGACCGCCCGGCGCGACACCGCCGCGCTCGACCGGCCCGGGCTGGCGCGCACCTGCGTGGAAAACACCGCCCGGGCCGCGTTCGAGGGGCTGATGGCGCCGGTGTTCTATTATCTGCTGTTGGGCCTGCCGGGGCTTCTGGTCCTGCGCACGGTCAACGGCTTCCATCACATGATCAACGATCAGACGCCGTTCAGCGCCTGTTTCGGGTGGGGTGGCGCGCGGTTCAACCAGATCCTGATGGCGCCGGTGGCGGTGCTGTCGCCGGTGATCGTCGGGCTCGCCACGCTGAGCCTGTGGCCGGGGCGGGCCTGGGAGGCCGTCGTGACCGGCTATCGCGCCGGCAATCGGCATTATCTGCCCATGACCGGGCCGGTCAGCGCGGCGTTTGCCGGCGCGCTTGGGCTGCGCCTCGGCGGGCCGGTGCGCATCAAGGGCACCGCCTATGACGGCGCCTTCTACGGCGGCCCGATCGAGGACGCCGATACGCCGCAAATGTGCGCCGCGTTGATGCTGTTCGTGCGCGTCAGCCTGACTCTGGCGCTGATCCTGGCGCTGGCGACCGCGCTTGGCTATGCGGCGCCGCTGGCCACGCTGGTGATGCCGCCGCCGGCCTAGCGGGTTTTGTGGTCGTCTCGCCCGGTTCCGGGCGGGCGATCGGGCTGGCAAGCCCTGCCCGACCGGGCCACGCGTCTGACGCGCAATGACGGCCCTGTTCCGGGTATCAATCTTGATGTTTTTCTAGGAATAACCGACACTGGTGTTCGCCGCATCGGCAGTGGGCCGGCGCGGCGATTGCGGGCTTCCACCGTCGGGCACCCGGTCAATGACCCTTGTTCAAGCAATCCTGGCCGGTCTGTTCTGGACGGTGGCGGGGCTGATCGCGCTGAACGGACTTGACGACCTGCTGACCGATCTGGGCCACCATGGGCGGACCTTGTGGCGGCGTCTGTGGGTCTATGGCCGCCACAGACGCGCCTGCGTCGCCCGGCTGCCGACCCTGGCTGAGCGGCCGATCGCCATCCTGGTGCCGGCCTGGTCGGAGGCCGAGGTGATCGGGCCGATGCTGGCGAGCCTGCGCCGCTCGGTCCGCTACCGCCGCTATCGGGTCTATCTGGGCGTCTATCCGAACGATCCCCTGACATCGCGCGCCGCCGAGGCGGTGCGGCACACGTCGCCGGCTGACGGCGGGGCCAGCGATCGGGCGAGGGATCAGGCCAAGGATCGGGCCAAGGATCGGGCCAGCGGGCGGGCCGGGGCGGCCGGGGACTGGCTGCGCATCGTGTCGCTGGACCGTGACGGGCCGACCTCCAAGGCCGATTGCCTGAACGCCCTTTATACCGCCGCCCGGGCCGACGCGCCGGCGGTCTATCTGCTCCACGACGCCGAAGACCTGGTCGACCCGGACGCCCTGACGGTCATCAACCTGCTGGTCGGGCGCTATCCCATGGTGCAGTTGCCGGTCGAGCCGCTGGCGCAGCCGTCCTGGTTCGGCGTCGCCAACCACTATATGGACGAATTCGCCGAGTCCCACGGCAAGGACTTGCCATGGCGCGAGGCGGTATCGGGCGGCGTGCCGTCGGCCGGCGTCGGCTGTGGGTTCGCCGCAGGCGCGCTCGACACGCTGGCCCGGGCGCGCGGCGGCCGACCGTTCCGCCCCGGCAGCCTGACCGAGGATTATGAAGCCGCGCTAAGCCTCGCCCTGGCGCTGGGCGAGCGCGGCGGCCGGCTGATCCTGGCCCGCGTGCCGCGCCGGCCGGGGGCGCCGCCGGTCGCCACCCGGGCCTATTTCCCGCATCGGTTCTCCGCCGCGGTGCGCCAGAAAGCGCGCTGGTATGTGGGCATCGCCTATCAGGGCTGGCGGCTGCTCGGCTGGCCCGGCGGGGTCGTGCGGCGCTGGGTGCTGCTGCGCGACCGCAAGGCGCCGTTGGTGGCGGTGTTGGCGCTGGCGGGCTACGGCTTCGTGGGCGCCTATGGCGGCTATTGGCTGACCGCCTGGCTCGATGGCGGGGCGGGCACGGCGTCGGCGCCCGCTTGGGTCGGCGCGCCGGGGACGCTGGCGTTGGTTCAGGTCAATCTGGCGCTGCTGGCGTGGCGCGCCGGCCACCGCATGGTCTATACCGGCCGCGCCTATGGCTGGCGCCAGGGGCTGTGGGCCTTGGCGCGCATGCCGGTGGCCAATCTGGTCAATGCCTGTGCGGCGGTGCGCGCCGGCTGGCTGGTGTGGGGCCATCTGCGCTCGGGCCGGCCGCTGGTCTGGCAGAAGACCGAACACAGCTTTCCCGACCCGGCGCGCCTGCCGGGCCCGGGCCGCCGCCCCGGCGAGCCGGCATCGTGACACCGGCGGGGTCGGGCGGCCCCCGTCGCTCAGACCGGGGCCTTATCCCGGGCTTGTTGGTCCGGAGCGGGGCTTGGGTCGGGGCTTGGCTCGGGGTCTGGAGTGGGGTCTGGTTTGGGGCCTGGCTCTGCGTCTGGCTCTGCGTTTGGGGCCTGGTGCTGGTGGGGCTTGCCAGCGCGCTCGGCGCGGCCGTGGCTCAGGAGACCGGAACCCAGGCCGCCGGCGCCCAAGCGCCCAAAACCCAAGCGGACGCCCAAGCCAACCCCGAAGCCACCCCCCAAGCCGATACCGGTGCGCCGTTGGCGGTCACCGTCGCGCCGGCGCCCTATGCCTTGGCCGAGGCGGGCTATGCGGCGCTGCGGGCCGGGCGCCTGGACGAAGCCGTCCGCCGGTTTGCCGCCGCCCTGGCGCGCACCGACGCCTTGCGGGCCAGCCAGGGCCCCGGCGGGCTCGACGCCGAGGCCCTGGCGCGGCTGGCCGCCGATCTGGGCTTCGCGCTCGACCGGCTTGGCCGGCGCGGCGAGGCGGCGGTCTGGTTCGCGCGCGCCCAGGACGGGCGGCCCAGTGCCCTGATGGCGCGCGCCGAGGGCTATGCGCTCAAGGCGGCGGGCGGCGCCGAGGCTCGGGCGGCGGCGGCGTTTCGTCGGGCGATCCGGCTGGAGCGGGCCCGCGCCGACGCCGAGCCCCGGCGGCTCGAACGGCTGCGCCGCGAGGTGCGCGACCTGGACCGTGTTGTCGGGCTGTCGGCGTCGGTGCTGCTGCGCGGCGAGCCCGGCGCGGGGGTCACCCTCGCCGGGCCGACGTTGGTCAACTCCCAGGGCGCGGTGCGCGCCGATGTGTGGCTCAAGCGCTGGGTCGGTGTCGACCTGCGGCCGTTCGCGCGCGCGCTGTGGGCGGTCGAGGACGGCGGCGTGGCCGGCGAGACCGTGCAGGCGGGGGTCGGCGTGCGCTGGCGGCCGCTGGCGGCGACCAATCTGGTGGTCGGCGTCGAGCGCCTGGTGGCGGTGGGCGACGCCGCGCGCGACGATTGGCTGCTGGGCATCGACTGGTCGGCCGGGCGCGGCTATGAGCGGCCGCCCTTGGCGTCGCGCTGGGGCTATTGGTCGGTGCTGGGCCAGGCGGCGCTGATCGACCCGGCGGCGGCCGATTGGCTGGTCTCGGGCGATGCGCGCGCGGGCCACGCTTGGGGCTTGGGGCAGCGGTGGGCGTTGCGCGCCGGCGTGGCGCTCAACACGCTGGCGCAGCACGGCTTCGGCGACACCTTGTCGCTGGTGGAGGCGGGGCCGGGGCTGGCGCTGGTCTGGCGCGCACCGGGCACGGCCGAGCGCGCCGGTAGCGGCCGGGTGCGCCTGGAACTGCGCTGGCGCCAGAAGTTCGCCGGCCGGACCGCCAACCGGTCCGGCCTGACGCTGACGCTCTCGGCGGGGTTTTAGGCCGCCAGCAGGTGGACGCTGAAGCGGTCCTGGTCGTCGGTCCACACCCGCTGGGGCGTGAAGCCGGCGTCGGCGGCCAGGGCCTGGGCGGTCTCGATGGTGTGTTTGTGCGAGTTTTCGGTGTGGATGGTCTCGCCGGCGGCGAACGCGATGGTCTGGCCGGCCACCTGGACGCGCTGGTCGGCGAGGCTTTCCAGATGCATCTCGACCCGGTGCAGATCCTGGTTGTAGAGCGCCTTGTGGCGAAACCGGCCGGGTTCGAAGTCGGCGCCGAGGTCGCGGTTGAGGCGGGTCAGCAGGTTGAGGTTGAACGCGGCGGTGACCCCGGCGGCGTCGTCATAGGCCGCTTCGAGGATGCGCGGGTCCTTGCGCAGGTCGACGCCCAGCACCATCAGCCCGTCGCGGCCCAACAGGCGCCGGGCGTTGGTCAGAAAATCGACCGCCGCGTCAGGCGCGAAATTGCCGATCGTCGAGCCGGGAAAGAAGCCCAGCCGGCGCCGCGGCGGCCCGGCCACCGGCGCGGGGATGTCGAAGTCCTTGTGATAGTCGGCGGCGATGGCGACCACGTCGAGGCCGGGATAGGCGTGCGCCAGGTCGCGTGCGGCGGCCAGCAGATGGTCGCCCGAGATATCGAGCGCGGCGATGCCCGCCGGGCGCGCCAGCGCGTCGATCAGCAGGCCGACCTTTTCAAGCGCGCCGGCGCCGAATTCGACCACCTGCACATCCGGCCCGGCGGCGGCCGCGATCTCGGGCGCTGCCGCCCTTAGGATGCCGATTTCGGTGCGCGTGGGATAGTATTCGGGCTGGTCGCAGATCGCCTCGAAGATGCGCGAGCCTTCCTGGTCATAAAGCAGGCTTGGCGACAGGCCCTTCGGGGTTGCGGTCAGGCCGTCCAGCACGGCGCTTTTCATGTCTTCGACCGGCGGCGCCATGTCGAAGAAGCGCAGGCCGGTGGCGTCGGTTTTTTGGCTCATCACAGATCCTTGGCGAGCCGCAGGCCGCTGAATTGCCAGCGTGCCCCGGCGGGGAAGAAGTTACGATAGGTGGGCCGCCAGTGGCCGGGCGGCGTGGCGCAGGAGCCGCCGCGCAGCACATACTGGTTGCACATGAACTTGCCATTATACTCGCCCACCGTGCCGGCGTGCGGCGCGAAGCGCGGATAGGGGCTGTAGGCGGAGCGCGTCCATTCCCACACATCGCCGGCCAGTTGCGCCAGGCCATGGCCCGACGACCCGCCCGTGCCATGGTCTTCCGCGACCGCGGGGTGCAGGCGGCCGCTGCCCAGATCGTTGGCGTCGTCGTGTCGGGCGGCGGCGGTCGCCACCTCCAACTCGGCCTCCCAGGGCAGGCGCGCGCCGGCCCAACTGGCATAGGCGTCGGCCTCATAGAACGACAGGTGGCATACCGGCTCGTCCCAGTTGATCGGTTGCAGGCCGCGCAGGGTGAATTGCTGCCAGCCGTCCCCGGTTTCGCGCCAGTAGAGCGGGTGTCGCCAACCCTCGGCGCACACCGTGGCCCAGCCGTCGGACAGCCACGGACCGGGGCGCTGGTAGCCGCCGTCCTCGATAAACGCCAGATACTCGCCATTGGTGATCGGCCGCGAGCCGAGCGCGAACGGCGTCAGCATCTGGGTGTGGCGCGGGCCTTCATTGTCATAGTGGAAGCCCGGCGCGTCCGGGGCATGGCCGATGTCGACAGCGCCGCCGTCGAAGGCCACGAAGCGGTGGTCGGGGGCGCTGGCGACGCGCTTGGGGTAGGGCGCGGCATAGGCCGGGGCGAACGGGTTTTGCGCCAGCACATGCTTGATGTCGGTGAGGATCAACTCCTGATGCTGTTCCTCGTGATGGCAGCCCAGTTCCACCAGCGCGGCCAGTTGGGGCCAGTCCTCGCGCGCGTCGCCGGCGTCGAGCAGCGCGGTAAGCCGGTCGGTCACGCGGGCGCGATAGGCGCGCACCTCATCGAGCGTCGGCCGGGTGATCAGGCCGCGATGGGGGCGCGGCTGGCGGTCGCCCTCGCCGTCATAATAGCTGTTGAACAGATAGGCGAAGCGCGGGTCGGCGGGGTCGTAGCCGGGGTCGAAGTCGCGCAGAACGAAGGTCTCGAAAAACCAACTGGTGTGTGCCAGGTGCCACTTGGTGGGCGACACGTCGGGCATCGATTGGACTTGCGCGTCCTCGGCCGACACGGGCGCGGCCAGGGCCTCGGTGCGATTGCGCACGGTGCGGAAATGGTCGCTCAGGCATTCGGCCGCGGCCAGGTCGGGGGACACGCGTAACTCGGGCTGTCGGGTCGGCACGGCGGATCTCCCTTTTTTGGTCCTCGTCGGCTCCCGGCGCCACGGCCGCAAGCGACCGGACCGGCGGAATTGAACACAGCCGGCCGCCGGGGTAAACCCGGGGCACCGGAAATGACCGCCGCCCAGGCGGGGAGAGCTTGAAGACGCAAGACTTTTTCTGCTGCCCACGACGGCCGGGCGCGGCGGTTTGGCGCAGACGCAACCGGGTAGGGCGCGATGACGCAGGCTGAAACCGTGGCGTGTTTGTTGCGCGAGATTCGCGCCTGCCGGCTGTGCGCCGAGGCGCTGCCGCTCGGGCCGCGTCCGGTGGTCCAGGCGTCGGCCACGGCGCGCATCCTGGTCGCCGCCCAGGCACCCGGCACGCGGGTGCACGCCACCGGGCTGCCGTTCAACGATCCGTCGGGCGACCGGCTGCGCCGCTGGATGGGCGTCGACCGGGCGACCTTCTACGACGCCCGGCTGGTCAACATCGTGCCCATGGGCTTTTGCTATCCTGGCCGGGCGGGGCGCGGCGGTGACCGGCCGCCGCGGCCCGAATGCGCGCGCACCTGGCACGACCGGCTGTTCGCCGCCCTGGCGCCGCCGCGTCTGACGCTGGTGATCGGCCAATACGCCCATGCCTATCATCTGGGCGCCGAGCGCGGCGCCACGCTGACCGACACGGTGCGCACCTGGCGCCGGTTCTGGCCCCACCGGGTGCCCATGCCGCACCCCTCGCCGCGCAATACCTATTGGCTGCAAAAGAACCCCTGGTTCGAGGCCGAACTGGTGCCGCGCCTGCGCGACCGGGTCGCCGAAGCCCTTGACGCCGCGCGGGCGGACCTGGCGGATGGCGGGATCCAAGCCGATGGGGCACACCGGGCGAGGCGAAAGGAGAAACAGACGTGATGGCTATGGGATGGCGACGGCGCATGGGTCCGGTGCTGGCGGTTTTGGGGCTGTTGGCGCTGGCCGGCTGCGCGGCGCGCTATGAGCTGCCCGAGGCGGCGCCCGATGCACTGGCCCCCGGGGCGCCCGGCTGGGACGGGGCGCGGGCGGTGATGGCCGACGGCACCGCGCTGGCCACCGCGCGCTGGGGCCGGGCGGACGACCCCGAGGCGGTGTTCCTGGCCCTGCACGGCTTCAACGACTATCGCTGCGGCTATGCGGTGCCGGCGCCCGACCTGGTGGGCGAGCGGGCGCTGTTGGTGTCTTACGACCAGCGCGGCTTCGGCGACGACGCCCAGGCGGGCTTGTGGCCGGGCAACGACCGGCTGGTGGCCGACGCCGCCACCATGGTCGCCCTGGTCCGCGCGCGCTACCCCAAGGCCCGGCTCTATCTTCTGGGCGTCAGCATGGGCGGTGCGGTAGCCTTGCAGGTGGCCGCCGATCCGGCGACGGCGCCGGCGCTTGACGGCGTGGTGCTGGTGGCGCCGGCGGTGTGGGGCTGGTCGACGCTCAACCCCTTCTATGCCCTGTCGCTGCGGCTGGTGGCCCTGGTCGCGCCCGGCTGGTCGCCCACCGGCGAGGGGCTCGACCGGGTGCCGTCGGACAATCGCGCGCTGCTCGCCGCCATGGGGGCCGACGCGCGGGTGATCAAGGCGACCCGCATGGCCACGGTCAAGGGGCTGGTGGACACCATGGACGCCGGCCTCAAGGCGGCGGACGGTGTGCGCGTGCCGTGGCTCGCGGTCTATGGCGGCCGGGACCAGATCGTGCCCGCCGATCCGGTGGCGCGGCTTGAGCGGACGCTGCCGGCCGACCTGGGGCGCTTGGAGCGGTTCCCCGACAGCTATCACATGATGCTGCGCGACCGGGGCCGGGCCCCGGTGCTGCGCGCGATCCGCAGCTTTGCCGGCCTGGCCCCGGTGGCGCCGTCGACGCCCGCGGCGGTCGCCGATGTGGGCGTGTGCCGGGCCTATGAGGCGGCGGCCCGGCCGGTCGAAGCGCTGGCCGACCCGGTGGTCGCCGGCGACGAGGCGCGCGATGGCGGTGCCGTTGGTCCCGCTTTGTCGGGCGCGGGGTCGTGATCGGGACCCCGCTCCGGGCCGCGATCAGGACCGTGATCTGGGCCGGTGCCGGTCAGGCGGTCGGCGACTGGGCGGTCGGCGCTCAGGCCGGGGCGGTTTCGTAGTCGAGCGCGTAGCCGGCCGAGCGCACGGTGCGGATCAGGTCGGGCAGGTCGTCTGTGTTGAGCGCCTTGCGCAGCCGGCGGATGTGCACGTCGACGGTGCGCAGTTCCACATAGACGTCGTGGCCCCAGACCGCGTCGAGCAGTTGTTCGCGGCTGAACACCCGGCCCGGGTTTTCGAGGAAGTGGCGCAGCATGCGAAACTCGGTGGGGCCCAGATGGACCGGCCGGTCGTTGCGCATCACCTTGTGGCTCTTGCTGTCGAGCACGATGTCGCCGTAGCGCAGCACCTCGCCCGACAGGCCCGGGCGCACCCGGCGCAGCACCGCGTTGATGCGCGCGATCAATTCGCGCGGCGAGAACGGCTTGGTGATATAGTCGTCGGCGCCGGTGTCGAGCCCGCGCACCCGGTCGGCCTCTTCGGTGCGCGCGGTCAGCATGATGATCGGCACGCTGGCGGTGGCGGTGTTGCGGCGCAGCCGGCGACAGATCTCGATGCCCGACAGGTTGGGCAGCATCCAGTCGAGCAGGATCAGGTCGGGCGGCACCTCGGTGGCCATCATCAGCCCCTCTTCGCCGTCGGCCGCGCAGGTGACGTCGAAGTTTTCCCGCTCCAGATTGTAGCGAACCAACTCGGTCAGACTCGCTTCGTCCTCGACGAACAGAATCTTGGCCTTCATGCGCCGTACCTCTCAGGATCGTTGGGGTCCAGGGTCGTGTAGCTGGTGTCGTCGCCCTTCGGGCGCACGTCCTCCATCACCACACCGGTGATCGAGAAATAGACCATTTCGGCAATGTTGGTGGCGTGGTCGCCGACGCGCTCCAGGTTTTTGGCGCAGAACAGCAGATGGGTGCACGGCGTGATCAGGCGCGTGTTTTCCATCATGTAGGTGAGCAGTTCGCGGAACAGGCTGTTGTAGAGCGCGTCGACGCGCTCGTCGCGCTGCCACACGTCGATGGCGCGGCCGGAGTCGGCCTCCACATAGGCGTCGATCACGTCGGCGATCATGCGCTGGGTTTCGGCGGCCATCTGCGGCAGGATGCCGACCGCGCGGATCGGGCTCGACTGGTTGAGCACGGTGGCGCGTTTGGCGATGTTCTTGGCATAGTCGCCGACCCGTTCGAGCGCGCCCGAGATCTTCAGCGCCGCGATCACGCCGCGCAGGTCGTCGGCCACCGGGCTGCGCCGGGCGATGATGCCGTGGACCTGGCGTTCCAGTTCCAGTTCCATGGCGTCGAGCTTGCGGTCGGCGGCGACCACGCGCTCGGCCATGGCGGTGTCGCGGGTGGTCAGGCAGTCGACCGCGCTGCGCACCTGCGCCTCGGCAAACCCGCCCATCTGGCTGACCAGCGTGCGCAGGTCGTCCAGTTCCTTGTCATAGGATTTCAGTGTGTGCGTGTGCGCCTGGGTCATTCTACGCGGTTCCTACTGCCATCCAGCATGCGGCTCAACCGTAGCGGCCGGTGATATAGTCCTTGGTCTTTTCCTGCTGCGGGCTGGTGAACAGCGCGCCGGTTTCACCGTACTCGACCAGGTGGCCCAGGTGGAAGAACGCCGTGCGCTGGCTGATCCGTGCGGCCTGCTGCATGGAGTGGGTGACCACCACGATGGCATAGCGTTGGCGCAGATCTTCGATCAATTCTTCGATTCGTGCCGTGGCGATCGGATCGAGCGCCGAACAGGGCTCGTCCATGAGAATCACCTCCGGGTTGACCGCGATGGCGCGGGCGATGCACAGCCGCTGCTGCTGGCCGCCCGACAGCGACGTGCCCGGCACCTCCAGCCGGTCGCTGACCTCGTCCCACAGCCCGGCCTTCTGCAGGCTGGTCTCGACCACCTCGTCGAGGTCGGCGCGGTTGCGCACCAGGCCGTGGATGCGCGGTCCATAGGCCACATTGTCGTAGATCGACTTCGGGAACGGGTTGGGCTTCTGGAACACCATGCCGACCCGGGCGCGCAGTTGCACCACGTCGATCTCGGGCGCGTGAATGTCCTGGGTGTCGAGCAGGATCTCGCCGTCCACCCGCGCCGACGCCACGGTGTCGTTCATGCGGTTGAAGCAGCGCAGGAAGGTGGACTTGCCGCACCCCGACGGCCCGATCAGCGCGGTCACCTCGCGCGCATTGACGTTCATGGTGACGCCCTTGATGGCGTGGGTGTCGCCATAGTGCACGTGCACGTCGCGCGCCGACATCTTGACGTCGGGGCGGTCGGCGGCGGTGGACAGGTCGCTCGGCGCCGGTGCCGGCGCGGCCGGGGTCGGCTGTTTCGTGGTCTCGGCGGTCATCACCGTCTCCCGCTACTTGGTCTCGAACCGATTGCGCAGGTACACCGCCAGCGCATTCATCGAAATCAGGAATATCAACAGCACCGAGATGCCGGCCGCGGTCTTGGCGCGGTAGGCGGCCTCGGGCAATTCGGCCCACATGTAAATCTGCACCGGCAACACCGTCGCCGCCTCGGTGAACGAGGCCGGCACCTCGACGATGAACGCGACCATGCCGATCATCAGCAACGGCGCCGTCTCGCCGAGCGCCTGGGCCATGCCGATGATGGTGCCGGTGAGCATGCCGGGCATGGCGGCCGGCAACACATGGTGCAGCACCACCTGGGTGCGCGAGGCGCCCAGGCCCAGGGCCGCGTCGCGGATCGAGTTGGGCACCGCCTTCAAGGCGGCGCGGCCCGAGATGATGATCGTCGGCAGGGTCATCAGTGCCAGGGTCAGCCCGCCCACCACCGGCGCCGAGCGCGGCATGCCGAAGGTGTTGAGGAACACCTGCAGCCCCAACAGGCCGAACACGATCGACGGCACGGCGGCCAGATTGTTGATGTTGACCTCGATGAAGTCGGTGATCCGGTTCTGCGGCGCGAACTCTTCCAGATAGATGGCGGTGAACACGCCGATCGGGAACGCCACCGCCAGCGTCACCAACAGGGTCAGGAACGAGCCGATCACCGCGCCGCCGATGCCCGCCAGCGCCGGGTCGCGGGAATTGCCGGTGGCGAAGAAGCGGCCGTTGAAGTGCGTCTTCAGGTCGCCGGCCGCGGCGAAACTCTCAAGCCAGCCCACCTGCCGCTCGCTCAAGGCGGTGGCCGCGTCGCGGTCCTTGGCCCATTGGTCGGCGGGTTCGGAGGCCGGCAGCCACAGCGTCGCGCGGCGGCCGATCAGCGTCGGGTCGTCGCGCACCGCCGCGCGCAGGGCGACCGCCGCGCCGCCGCGGCTGATCAGGCCGCGCAGGCTGGCCAGGTCGCCGCGGCTGTCGGCGCCGAAACGCTCGCGCAGCGCGCTAAGCGCCACGCTGCGCCAGGGATAGGCGTCGACGGCGGCGCCGAAACCGGGGCTGCCGGGCGTCTCGCCCGCGGCCACGTCGGCCGGGATCGCCACCTCCAGGCGCAGCTCGGTCTGGAAGAAGCCGGTGCGCGCCTGCCAGGCGATGTTGCCCACCAGCAGCAGCAAGAACAGGCCGGCGGCGGTGAGCGCGGCGAGGCCGGCGGCGCGGAACAGGCGGTCGCCCAGATAGCGCCGGCGGATGCGCCGGGTCATGGCGGGCGAATGCCACTGGGCCCGGCCGCCGTCGCGGTGGCGGGACGCGGGGCGGTCGGAGGCGCTGGCCATGGTCGGGAGCTCACTCATAGGTTTCGCGGTATTTACGCACGACCCGCAGCGCCACCACGTTCAGCGCCAGGGTCACGGTGAACAGCACCAGCCCGAGCGCGAACGCCGACAGGGTCTTGGCGGAATCGAACTCCTGGTCGCCGGTCAGCAGGCTGACGATCTGCACGGTCACGGTGGTCACCGCTTCGAGCGGGTTGGCGGTCAGGTTGGCGGCGAGCCCGGCGGCCATGGCGACGATCATGGTCTCGCCGATGGCGCGGCTGATCGCCAGCAGGAAGGCGCCGACGATGCCGGGCAGGGCGGCCGGGATCAGCACCTGCACGATGGTCTCGGCCTTGGTGGCGCCGAGCGCCAGCGAGCCGTCGCTGAGCGACTTGGGCACCGCGGTGATGGCGTCGTCGCTCAACGACGACATGAACGGGATGATCATGATGCCCATGACCGCGCCGGCGGCGAGCGCGCTTTGCGACGACACGGTCAGGCCGAGCGCCTCGCCGGCCTCGCGCACCCAGGGGGCGACCACCAGGATGGCGAAGAAGCCGTAGACCACGGTCGGCACGCCGGCCAGGATCTCCAGCACCGGCTTGGCCACCTGGCGCACCCGGCGGCTGGCATATTGGGTCATGTAGATGGCCGACATCAGGCCCACCGGCACCGCCACCGCCATGGCGATGACGCTGATCAGCAGCGTGCCGGTGAACAGGGGTACGGCGCCGAAAGCGCCCGAACTGCCCACCTGGTCGGCGCGCAGGGCGGTCTGCGGGCTCCAGTGCAGGCCGAACAGAAACTCGATCGGCGACACCCGGGCGAAGAAGTCCAGGCTTTGCTGCAACAGCGACAGCACGATGCCGACCGTGGTGGCGATCGCGACCACCGAACAGCCGATCAACAGATAGCGAAAGCCGCGTTCCACATGGTCGCGCGCGCGCCAGCCCGGTGCCACCTTGCGCACCGCCAGCGCGCCCATCAGCAGCGCGCAGGTCAGGGTCAGCAGCCAGACGATGGTACGGCCGCGCGCCATCAACTCGGCATAAAGGGCGGCGGCCTGTTCCTTGACTGGCGAGGTGGACGAGGCCACCGCGTCATGGGCGATGTTGTGCACATCGTTGAGGAACAGGTCGCGCAGCGCCGGGTCGGCGGGCACGGCGCCCGCCGGCAGGGCGTCGAGCACCATCGGATTGACCAGCGCGTTGCCGGCCATCAGCCAGACCAGCATGAACACCAACCCCGGCGGGATCACCAGGATGGCACCGAGCATACCGTGGTGGAACGGCCGCGAGTGCAGGGTACAGCGCCGCTCGGCCTCCAGGGCGAGGGCGCGCTGGTGGCACAACACGAACGCCGCGCCCCCGGCGAGCAGGCAGGTGGCCAAGGTGACGACCAACGGCACGTCAGGTCTCCTCTTTCAGCGGCGCACGCACGGGCGGCGCGCGCCGGCTGGATCATCGGGGGCGGGCGTCGCCACCCGTCCGGCTGGTCGGGCGCGCCGCACCGGCGCCCCCGGTTTTGACACCGCCGTCTACGACTTCCGCTCCAGCGTGGCCAGATTCTTTGCCCGCTCGATCATCGTCTGCCGGGCCGCGCCGGTGATCGGGATCAAGCCGCGCGCCGGCAATTCGCCATCGAGAAAGAAATTCTCAGGCGTGCCCATCTGTCGGTCGGACAGAAATTCGAGCATGTATTGCTGGATGCCCGGCACACTGCCCACATGCTGTTTCTTGACGTAAAAGAACAGCGAGCGCGAAATCGGATAGGCGCCGCTCTCGATATTCTCGAACGTCGGCGCGACGAAGGTGGCGTCTTCGCTGGCCACGCGGGCGGCCTGCAATTCGTCGGCATTCTGTTCCAGGAACGAATAGCCGAAAATGCCGTAGGCTGCGGGGTTGGACAGCAGCTTCTGGACGATCAGATTGTCCGACTCGCCGGCTTCCACATAACGCCCGTCCTCGCGGATATAGTGGGCGATGGCTTCGAACACGCTGGGGTGGCGGTGTTCGACGGCGGCCAGGCTGTCGAAGCGGACCGCGCGCACGTCGGCGAAGTCGTCGTCCGCAGCATTGGGGGCGACCCATTGCAGCGTGCCCGCGGCCCGGGCTTCCTGGCACGCCGTGTTGCCGGGGCGGCAGGTCGCGGGCACGCCGAGGTCGAGGCTGACCGGCTCGGTCACATGGGCCGCGCCGCCGCCCATGGCCAGTTCGTTGAAGGCGTCGCGGGTGCCCGAGGTGGGCGGCGGGCCGAGCACCTCGATCTCGGTGTCGGGCAGGTCCGAGCGGATTTCCGACCAGCGGGTGTAGGGGTTGGCGACCATGCGTCCGTCCACCGGGACGAACGCCGCCAGGGCCAGATAGATTTCCCTCAGCGACAGGGTGAGCGTTTCGCCGCGGTGGTCGTTGGCCAGCACGATGCCGTCGCTGCCGATGCGGATCTCGATGATATCGGTGACGCCGTTGCTTTCGCAGAGCGCGACCTCCGACGCCTTGATCGGCCGCGAGGCGTTGGTCACGTCCGGGTAGGTGGGGCCGACACCGCCGCAGAACAATTTCAACCCGCCGCCGGTGCCGGTCTGTTCGACGATTGGGGTGCGAAAGCGCGACGTGCGGCCGAATTCCTCGGCCACGGCGGAGGCGAAGGGTGACACGGTGGACGACCCGACCACGCGGATTTGTTCGCGCGCCTGGGCGTCGGCCGGCGCGGTATCGGCGGCCCAGATCGCCACCAGGGCCAAAGCGGAAATCAAGAAAGGCTTCGACGCGGGCGTAAACGACACGGCGGATCTCCAAGAGCGTCGGGTTGAAAGCGCACCGGTTCGACGCTGGGCCCCGACCGGCGGTACCGATGTCAGCACGGATGGACGCCGGCATCGGCCGGTTCGGCCGCACGAGGCGCCAGCGGCGTTCACCAAGCGTCTAAGGAGACAATGTTACCTGTTTGTGACGCTGTCACGTGGCCGGGCTGTCAGGCGGCGCCGGCAGGCTCGCGCTGCCGGGCATCGCTGGCGGCGGGCTCGAACAGCGGCAAGCTGACCGTCACCGTGGTGCCCTGGCCCAAGGTGCTGGCAATGGTCAGGTTGCCGCGGTGTCGGGTGACGATGTGCTTGACGATGGCGAGCCCCAGCCCGGTGCCGCCGATGCGCCGCGAGCGGGCGGTGTCGACCCGATAAAACCGTTCGGTCAGGCGCGGCAGATGCTCCTCGGGGATACCCTCGCCGCGGTCGATCACCTGCACGCTGGCACCGGGCTCGCCCGACTCCGGCACCCGGTCGAGCGGCCGCCCGCGCACGGTCACCGTCGAGCCCTCATTGGCGTATTTGATGGCGTTGCGCACCAGGTTCTGGAACACCTGGAACAACTGATCGCGGTCGCCGCGCACCGCCGGCAGGTCGCCGGGCAGGTCGGCTTCGAGCGTCATATGGCGGGCCTCGGCGTCGTGGGTCTGGCTTTTGAGTACGTCGTCGATCAGCCGCGCCAGGTCGACCCGGCCGCGCGGCTGGACGTGGCGGTCCAACTCGATCCGCGACAGGGACAACAGATCGTCGATCACGCGCACCATGCGATCCGCCTCGCTGTGCATGATCGACAGGAACCGTGCCTGGGCTTCGGGGTCGCGCTCGTCCATGGACTCGAGCGTCTCGATAAAGCCGATCAGCGACGACAGCGGCGTGCGCAATTCGTGGCTGGCATTGGCGACGAAGTCGACGCGCATCTGTTCGGCCAGTTTGGCCTGGGTGATGTCGTGGAAGGTGACGACGATGTAGAAATCGGGCTCGTTGAAGCCCAAGAGGCGCGGCTGGGCGGTGCTGTGGTTTTCGACCCGCGCGATCGACACCACATGGGTGCGGTCGGCGGGCCGGGAGAACGCCACTTCCAGGCGCGCCGACGCGCCGAGCTCGATCGCCTCGTCGATGGCTTCGAGGGCTGCGGGGTCGCGCAGGTGCAAGGCCACCGCCCGGCCTTCGATATGGTCGCCGAACAATTGGCGCGCGGCGCGGTTGGCGACGCGGATTTCCTTGTCGGGCGACAGCAACAAGAGCGGATCGGCGACGCCTTCGACCACATGGGCGCGCAACGGCCCCTTGAGGCTCTTGGCCAGCCGGGTGCGCAGCCGCGCCGCCGCCTCGCGCCGCGCCGATTGCAGGTCGTGACGGAACGCCAGGGTCGACCACAGGCCGAGCAATCCGACACCGGCGACGCCGGTCAAAAAGCCGATGGCGCCGACCGCCCCCATGGCCCACAGGAGTGCGAAGACGCCGGTGGCGGCGGCGACGCCGACGCCCAAGCGGGCGACAAGCCGGTTTTCGGGCCGGCTGAATGTGCGTTCGGAAGCCATGGGATCGCGCTACCCGTCGGCGGACGCCGCGATAGGGGCGTCCGCAGGTTGTGAGATTAAGCTTATCAGACCCGCGCCGGCCTTGCCAGGGGCGCCAAATGGCGGTCCACGTCGGCGAAATCGTCGATCAGGAAGGTGCCGCCGAGCTCGGCCGCCGGGATCGCCGAGAAGCCGAAGCTGACCACGCCCACCGGCACGCCCGAGGCCCGGCCCGCGGCCACGTCGGTGGCGGTGTCGCCCAGCAAAACCGCCGGGCCGTCGCCAAGCCGCGCCAAGACGGTGTCCAGGTGCACCGGGTCGGGCTTGCGGCCGCTCAGGGCGTCGCCGCCGATCATGACGTCGAAATAGTCGCTCAGGTCGAGCGCGTCCATCAGCGCCTCGGTCATCGCCTGGGGTTTGTTGGTGCACAGGCCGAGCCGCAGCCCGGCCGCGCGCGCCCGGTCGAGCAGGTCAACGGCGCCGGGAAACGGCCGCGATCCGTCGGCGATATGGGCGCCATAGAAATCCAGGAACCCGGGCAGCAAGTCGGCCACCGCGGGCACGCCCTCGGCGCCGCCGGTATGCGCCAGGCCGCGTTCGATCAGCTTGGCCGCGCCCTGGCCGACCATGTGGCGTACCGTCTGCGGGTCGAGCGCCGGCCGGTCCAGGCTCGCGAGCACATGATTGAGCGCCCGGGTCAGGTCGGGGGCGCTGTCGACCAGCGTGCCGTCCAGGTCGAGGATCAGATTGCGACAGTCAAGCGGGGCCATGGGCGGTTCTCCGGATCGCGACGAGAAAAAAGACCAGTCGTCTTGATGGCCCAGATGCCACCGGCGGACAACCGGATACGGACCGCGCGCCGGCCGGGCCGCTCTTGTAACATCATAACGCACCGCCTAGTTAGGGCTTTCGTATGAAGTGGAAGTGTGCCGGTGCGAAAGGCGAGGAACGATGGCAGAGCATGCGTACGATTATGACTTGTTTGTGATCGGGGCCGGGTCGGGCGGCGTGCGCGCGGCGCGCATGGCGGCCAGCTTCGGCGCCCGGGTCGCGGTGGCCGAGGAGTATCGCGTCGGCGGCACCTGCGTGATCCGGGGGTGTGTGCCCAAGAAGCTGTTGGTCTACGCCTCGCACTTTGGCGAGGATTTCGCGGATGCAGCGGGCTATGGCTGGTCGCTGCCGGGCGCGCCGAGCTTCGACTGGGGCCGGTTGATCGCCGCCAAGGATGCCGAGATCGACCGCCTGAACGGTCTCTATACCAAGGGCCTTGAGGCTGCCGGCGTCGATATTCACCAGGCGCGGGCCACGTTCGTGGACAATCACACGCTCGACGTGGGCGGCCGGCTGATCACCGCCGAGACGATCCTGATCGCGGTCGGCGGCCGGCCCAATCTGCCCGACCTGCCCGGCATCGAACACGCCATCACGTCGAACGAGGCGTTCCACCTGAGCGAGTTTCCCAACCGGGTGCTGGTCTGCGGCGGCGGCTATATCGCGGTGGAGTTCGCCGGCATCTTCAACGGCTTGGGCGCGCAAACCACGCTCGCCTATCGCAAGGACAAGATCCTGCGCGGCTTCGACGAGGATCTGCGCGACCGGCTGACCCGGATCATGACCGCCCAGGGTGTCGATATCCGGACCCATGCGGTGGTCGAGCGGATCGACAAGAGCGCCGACGGGCTCGATGTGACGCTGAGCGACGGCACCAGCCTGCAGGTCGATCAGGTGATGTTCGCCATCGGCCGGCAGCCCCATGTGGCCGGGTTGGGGCTCGATCGGGCCGGGGTCGCCACCGCCGAGACCGGCGCCATCGAGGTGGACGACTATTCCCAGACCAATGTGGACAATATCTATGCCGTCGGCGACGTCACCGACCGCATCCAATTGACGCCGGTGGCGATCAAGGAGGGCCACGCCTTCGCGCTGACCAAGTATAAGGGCGAGCGCACCTCGGCCGACCATACCCATGTGGCGTCGGCGGTGTTCTCCCAGCCGCCGATCGCCACCGTCGGCCTGACCGAGGACGAGGCGATTTCCAAGCTCGGCCGTTGCGACGTCTACACCTCGGACTTCAAGCCCATGCGCAACACCCTGGCGGGCCGGGACGAGCGCGCCTTCGCCAAGGCGATCGTCGACCCCGATACCGACCGGGTGATCGGTCTGCACATGATCGGCCCCGAGGCGCCCGAGATCATGCAGGGCCTGGCGGTGGCGGTGAAGATGGGGCTGACCAAGGCGCAGCTCGACGCCACGGTGGCCATTCACCCGTCGAGCGCCGAGGAATTCGTGCTCATGCGCGAGAAGCGCCCGGACCGATAACCCCCGCCCGGCCGGGGCCATGGTGCTGGGCGGACGCCCCGCGCGGCCGGGGCCAGCGGCGCGGGCGTTTTGTCGGTTTTTCCGCCCGCGCGCCGGTCACGGCGAACGGCCGGCGCGGGCTGGCTAGCAATAATCGGTCTGTCGATCCGGTGGAATCGGATTTTTTCCGTCTCCTTTCCCTGGTAGGATGATGCAGCGTCCGGCGATTTCGGGCGCCCGGTTGCGCAAGCGGAGGGCGGTGGTCGGCCGCCCGGCCCGGTGAGCGCGGCCGGTCATCACTGGCCATCATCTGAGGGGAGGGGCCAATGGCATACACCACCGTTCACGCCGAGACCGCGCGCGTGGCGCCCGAGGTCCGGCGTATTCACACCGACGACATCCAGGCGGCGTTGCGCGCCGGGCTCGACGATTTTCGCGCCAGACCGAGCCATCTGTTCTTTCTGGGGCTGATCTACCCCGTGTGCGGGCTGGTGCTGGTGCAGGTGGCGCTCAACCAGTCGCTGTTGCCGCTGTTGTTCCCGCTGGTCTCGGGCTTTGCGCTCATGGGGCCGTTCATCGCGCTCGGGCTCTACGACATTTCCCGCCGCCGCGAACAGGGCCTGGAGATCCATTGGACCCACGCGATCCCGATCGCCGGCGCGCCGCGCAGGGGCGGGCTGTGGGCGCTCGGCGGCCTGCTGGCGGCGTTCTTCATGGCCTGGTTGGCGGCCGCCTATGGCTTGTTCCAGCAGACCAGCGGCTTGGACGTGTCGGGCGGCACGCTGGCCTTCTTCACCGCCGTGCTGACCTCGGTGGAGGGGTTGAAACTGATCGTCGTCGGCCACCTTCTGGGCTTTGGTTTCGCTGCTGTGGTGCTCGCCACCACCGTGGTGGCGTTCCCGCTGATGCTCGACCGGCCGGAGATCGGCCCGCTCGGCGCCGTCGCCACCTCCTTGCGGGCGGTGGCGCGCAACCCCAAAGAAACCGCTCTTTGGGGGCTGATCGTCGCGGCCGCGCTGGTCGCCGGGACGCTGGCGCTGTTCGTGGGGCTGGCCCTGGTGATGCCGATCCTGGGGCACTCCTCCTGGCACCTCTATCGGCGCCTGGTGGTCGCCAGCTAAGCCCAGACCTCCGTCGAAGCCGTGAGACCACCGTCGAAGCCCAGACCACCCCCGAGGCCGCTCGGCCACGCCGCTCAGGGCCAGGGGGTGGTCGAGCGGCCCGAGCCCGATCGTCCCGAGGCTGATCGCCCGGAGGCCGATCGCCCCGAGATCAACCGCTCCGAGCCCAACCGATCCCTGTCCAGCCGCCCGAGCCGAGGCGCGCCGGTGCCTATCCCCGGTCGTGCCGCGTCGGTCATGGCTGCGCGGCGGCCTGTAATCGGACTTGCCGATATATCGTCTCCGAGATATAACGGATCGACCTATTACGAAACGATATGGTTTGGTCGACCGATAGCCAAGGAGGCGCCGCCCATGACCCCATCTCATCAAGCTCCGTCCGAACTGGGGCACGGCCGGTCGTCCGGCCCCGCCGCCCCGGTCCCGACCGTCGGTGCCGACGCCCGGAGGGACGTTCGTTTGGGCGCCCGTGACCATGCCCGCGCCGCTGGCCCGGATGCTGGCGCGGTTGCCGGCGCGCATGCTCGTCCGCGGGCGGGCGTCTACCGCAGCACGGGGCGCGTGCGGACGCGCTTGGCCGGCGCCGGCCTTGGGCTTGCCGCCCTGGCGTCGCTTGGTGGCTGCATTCACGTGGAAGGCGATGTGCCGCAGGCCCGCTACACCGCCGACAAGGCGTCGGTTCTGCTCGACGAGGGCGACTATCTGGTCACCATCGAACGCCCGGCCGCCGACCGCAAAGCGGGCGGGCGCCTGATCGACCAACTGCTGGGTGATGCGCGCGAGCGCGGCTGCTCGACGGTGAGCGTCAACAGCTATCGCCGGCTGGTGCGGATTGATGGGCGTGGCGATGACGTCTACGGCGTGCGCCTGGTGCTGAGCTGCCCGACATCGCCGGGCCCGCTTTGACCCGCGCCACGGGGGCCGGCGCGACCCGGCCGCCCAACTGCCCGTTCTCCGAACCGGCAGCAAAGCACCCCTGACCCAAACGTAGGTGCCCCTGACCGTGATGACCCCGCCGATCGGTGCTCGACGGGGTCATCGCCTTGACGTTTCGATGCCGGTGCGTCGCAACGGCGCAGCGGCGGTTGGGCCGGCGCTTAAGGGGCGAGCACGGCGCCGAGCATCAGCATGCCGTCGCGGGTGAAGATCTCGGTGTCGGTGCCACTGCCGTTCAGGGCCGGCACTTGCTGGATGTAAAACACCGCCATGTTGGTCGGTTGGGTTTCCTTGAAGTCCAACCGGTGGGGGTTGTTGGGGTTGACGGCATAGGTGGCATGGATGGTGTGGCTCATCGGGCTGGAGCCGTCGAACGTCCAGGTCACGGTCAGCGACGCGTCGGTGTCGCTGGTCAGGGACAGCGCCAGGGTGCCGTCCACGATGGTCTGGCCAAAGATCATGATCGCCTGGCCGTGCAGGGTCGCCGACCTGTCGGTGATCTCGGTGAACACACCCTTGGCGTCGGGCAGCGCGTGCCCGTCGATATAGTATTTCAGCGGCGTGTTCACCTCAGCGCTGCTGCCGAGGAAATTCCGCAGGTCGGTCCGTGTGAGAACGTCGCTCATGGTGGTGATCCCCTCTGGTCATTCATAAACCGTTAGGGATTAAAATTTGACGAAATCGGAAAGTCAGTCAACTTAAGTTTGAAAAAGCTTGTCCTGCCAAACCTTATGGTAAGCATGGCCGGGGCGAGGGACTCAAATCGTGCGCCCGGTCAGCGCGGCGGCCAGTTCCAGGCGGTCGCGGATCGCGTCGTCGTCGGGGGCGAGCCGGGCGGCGGTGGCATAGGCGTCGGTCGCCTGGTCCAACAGGCCGGCCTCGAACAGGCCGTTGCCCAGTTCGAGCCAGATGCCCGGGACCTCGGGCGCGCGGCCGGCGGCCAGTCGCAGCGCCTGGACCGCGTCGGTGCCGTGGCCTTGCGCCAGCAGCACCTGGCCCAGTTTGCGCCAATGATGGGCCGAGTGCGGGTTGGCGGTGGCGGCGCGCCGGAACGCCTGGGCCGCCTCATAGAGCCGGCCGGCGGCCACATGGATGTTGCCGAGCATGGTGGCGGCGTCGCACACCACCGGAGGTTGTGCGCGCCCCGATTGCAGCACCTCGGCCAGCGTCGCCATGGCTTCGTCGATCCGGCCTTGGTTACGATAGACGATGGCCAGGCTGACCTTCAGGCCCTCGATGCCCTCGGGCGCGGTGTCCAGGGCGTGGACGAACGCCGTTTCGGCGCGGTCCAGTTGTTTCTGCGCCAGACAGGCGAGGCCCAGATAGTACCAGGGCCGCGCCAGATGCGGAAAATCGCCGACCGCTTTCTCGGCCAGTTGGCGCAGGCCCACCCAATCCTGGCCCTGGAATTTTTCGCCCAACTCGTCGACCACCGGCTTGGGGTCGCCGGCGGTGCGCGCGGCCTCGGCGCGCTGGGCGAGGGCGCGCACGGTATCGGCGTCCAGCCCCGCCACGGCGGCGGTCTCGGCCAGCTT
Source organism: Rhodothalassium salexigens DSM 2132 (assembly GCF_004341375.1). Classification (GTDB taxonomy): domain Bacteria; phylum Pseudomonadota; class Alphaproteobacteria; order Sphingomonadales; family Rhodothalassiaceae; genus Rhodothalassium; species Rhodothalassium salexigens. Next base: position 329,415 of record NZ_SLXO01000002.1, on the reverse strand, counting down.
GGCCAGGGGTTTGTCCTGGCCCAGCATGCGATAGGCGTCGGCGAGCGCGAGCCAGTAGCGGCCGGTGCGCGGTGCCGTGCCCACCGCCTTGCGCAGCGGCAACAGCGCGTCGGCCCAGCGGTTCTTGCGGGTCAGCAGACGGCCCAGGCGATAGTGCGCCTCGGCGTGCTGGGGCCGTGCCTCGACCAGCTTGCGCAAGCGGCGGATCGCTTCGCTGGTGCGGCCTTGCACCTCGGCCTCGCGGGCCTGGGCGAGCAGGGTCTGGGCGTCGGCGTCGGGGGTGGGCAAGCGGGCCATGGCGATCCGGTCTCGGGGCGCGGAAGACAAGGCGGCTGGGCCGCCCGGCGATGGCGCGTTGATACACGAGCCGCCCCGGTCGCGCCAAGCGCCGCTTATGCCGCCCCGGCCGGCGTCCACGCTTGCACCGCCCCGCTCCGGGCGCCCCCCAGGCGTCACCGGCCAGGCGCAGCGGCACAATCCAGCCGCCGCCGACCCTGGCGGCGCCGGCGTTCCTGCGCTAGGAGCGAGCCACCGCCCCACGGCCCCGCCGAACCGGAGATCGCGCCCATGACCGACCCCTTAGCCCCGCCCACGCCGTCCGCCGTGCCGCCGTTCACCCGCCACACGCCCGACCTGCCGGCCGCCGTCGCCCGCGCCGTGGACCGGGCGGCCGAGCGCCTGGCCGGCCAGGCGGTGGTCACGCCGCTGGTGGAAAGCGACGCCTTGAACGCGCGCGCCGGCGGACGGGTGCTGGTCAAGGCAGAGGTGCTGCAACGCTCGGGCTCGTTCAAGTTTCGCGGCGCCTATAACCGGCTGGCGGCGTTGAGCGCGGACGAGCGCCGGCAGGGCGTGGTCGCCTTCTCTTCGGGCAACCATGCCCAAGGCGTGGCGCTGGCGGCCCGGCTGTTGGGCATTCCGGCGGCCATCGTCATGCCCGCCGACGCGCCGGCCATCAAGCGCGACAACACCCGCGCCCTGGGCGCCGAGTTGGTGCTCTATGACCGGGCCACCGAAAGCCGCGAAGAGATCGCCGCCGCGCTCAGCGCCGAGCGCGGCGCGGTGCTGGTGCCGAGCTTCGACGACCCGTGGATCATCGCCGGCCAGGGCACCTGCGGGCGCGAACTGGCGCACCAGGCGGCCGCGCGCGGCGCAGCCCTCGACGCGGCGGTCGTCTGCGCCAGCGGCGGTGGGCTGACCGCCGGGACCGCCGCCGCGCTGGTCGCCGCAGTGCCGGGCGTCGCCGTCTATACCGCCGAGCCCGAGGGCTTCGACGACCATGCCCGCTCGTTCGCCAGCGGCGCGCGCGAGCGGGTGGACCCCGCCGCCCGGTCGATCTGTGACGCGCTGTTGGCGCCGCAGCCGGGCGCGCTCACCTTCGCGATCAACGCGCAGATCTGCGCCGGCGGGCTGGTGGTTTCGGACGCCGAGGTGCGCGCCGCCATGCGCTTCGCGTTTCGCCATCTCAAGCTGGTGGTCGAGCCCGGCGGCGCGGTGGCGTTGGCGGCGCTGCTGGCCGGTCGGGTCGAGACCGCCGGGCGCACGGTCGCGGTGGTGCTGTCGGGCGGCAATGTGGACCCGGTCCGGTTCGCCGAGATACTGGCCGAGCGCGACTAACCCGCCAGACCTGTGGCAACCACGCGGGCGCGGCCGAGCGCCAGGGCCATGCTGTGGGCGCTCAGCAGCGGCGCGAACGCCCGGTCGGTGACGTCGAGCCCGCCGGTGAACGCGCCGAAGGCGGGCAGGATCAGGTGGCGCCCCGGGGTCAGCAGCGCGCAGCGGTGGGCGCGTGTTCCGCCCGCCGTGCGCAGCCGGACCTTGGGGTGATAGTGGCCGGACAACTCGGCCACCGCGCCGGGCTCGGCGGCGTGGCGGCAGACCAGCGGCGCGAGGTCGAGCGTCTGGACGGCCCGGCCGCCGAGGTCTGCGGGCAGGGCGGGGTCGTGATTGCCCAGCACCCAGTGCCAGTCATGGTCGGCGACCAGCCGGTCGAGCAATGCGCGTTCGGCGGGCCCGAGGCGGGTAGCGGCGCAGGCGTCGTGGAAGCTGTCGCCCAGGCAGACCACCCGGCGCGGCCGGTGGGCGGCCAGACAGTGGCCGAGCCGGGCCAGCGTCTCGGCGCTGTCATAGGGCGGCAGCGGCCGGCCGCGGCTGGCATACCAACTGGCCTTCTCCAGGTGCAGGTCGGCGACGAACAGGGTGCTTTCGCGCGGCCAGGTGACCACGCCCGCGGGCCAGACCAGCAGCCGCTCGCCGGCGAAGTCGACCGCCCGGGCGCCGCCGGGGGTGGGCGGCCCGGCCCGCCGCCGGGCGCCGTCGTCGGATGTCGCCGGGCCGGTGGCATCGGGGCGGCTCAAAGCGTCACGCCACATTCGGGTCGGTCTCCGTGTTGCGATCGATACCGGTCTCGGGCTCCGTCTCGGGACCGTCGGCCGGGGTGTCGAGGCCCTCGGTGGCTTCGGCGATCAGCGCCTCGGCGTCGACCAGATGGGCGTCTTGATGGGCGCCCGAGACCTGCTCGCGGCCGATCTCCAGCAGCACCGGCACGGCGAGCGGCGACACTCGCCCCAGCGCCCGATGACGAATACGGCCCTCAATGCGCTCCAGATGGGCGCGCAGCCGGTCCAGGTCGGTCAGCCGGCCCGACGCGTCGGCCCAGGTGGCGCGCAGCAGCACATGGTCGGGGTCGTACTTGCGCAACACGTCATAGATCAGGTCGGCGTTGAAGGTCACCTGCCGGCCGGTCTTCTCGGCACCGGGGTGTTTCTTGTCGATCAGCCCGGCGATCGTCGACACCTCGCGGAAGGTGCGCTTGAGCATCGACGTCTCGGCCATCCAGTCGGCCAGTTCGCGCACCAGGATGTCGGGCGCGAACAGGGCCGCGGGCTCGGCCACCGGGTCCAGCGACCAGACCGCCAGCACATAGTCGGTGGCGACGAAGCCCATCGGCCGCCGGCCCAGCCGTTCGAGCCGCTTGGTCACCAACATGCCCAGCGTCTGGTGGGCGTTGCGGCCCTCGAAGCAATAGGCGACCAGATAGTGGCGCCGGCGCTCCCCAAGCCCGCGCGGGAAGGTCTCCACCAACAGACCGTCCGGCCCCGGCAGGTCGGACACCCGCGCCTGCATGGCCAGCCACTGGCGCACCGGCGGTGCGAAACGCTGCCAGCCCGCGCGGTCGGCCAGCATGGCGCGCACCCGGTCGGCCAGATGGGTCGACAGCGGCATGCGCGCGCCGGCGTAGATCGGCACCATGGGCTCGGCCCCCCGGCGCGGCCGGGTGACGATCAGCCCGCGCTGGTCGAGCGCCTCGAACGCCAGCACCTGGCCCGCGAACACGAAGGTGTCGCCGGGGCTGAGCCCAAGCGCGAACCATTCCTCCACCGTGCCCAGCACGCGGCCGTTCTTGAACTTCACCTCCAGCATCGGCGCGTCGACGATGGTGCCGGCGTTCATGCGGTACTGGCGCACCACTTTCGGGCCCAGTGCACGCCAGCGGCCCTGCTCGTCCTCGACCAGGCGGCGATACTGGTTGTAGCGGCGCAGGGCATAGCCGCCGCGCACCACATAGTCGAAGGCGTCGTCGAAATCGGCGCGGCTCAGCGCGGCATAGGGGGCGGCCTGGCGAACCTCGTCATAGAGCGCGTCGGCGCACACGGGCGCTGCGCACGCACAGCCCAGGATGTGCTGGGCCAGCACGTCGAGCCCGCCGGGGCCGAACGGCTCGCCGTCCAGCTCGCCGGCGCGCACCGCGTCGAGGGCTGCTTGCGCCTCCAGATACTCGAACCGGTTGCCGGGCACCAGCAGCGCCTTGGACGGCTGGTCGAAGCGGTGGTTGGCGCGGCCGATGCGCTGGACCAGCCGGCTGGCCCCCTTGGGCGCGCCCAGTTGCACCACCAGGTCCACATCGCCCCAGTCGAGGCCCAGGTCGAGCGAGGCGGTGCACACCACCGCGCGCAGGCCGCCGCGCGCCATCGCCGCCTCCACCGCGACCCGCCGGTCGCGCGCCAGCGAGCCGTGGTGGAGCGCGATTTCAAGCCCGTCCTCGTTGAGCGCCCACAGGTCCTGGAACACCCGTTCGGCGATCGACCGGGTGTTGACGAACACCAGCGTGGTGCGGTGCGCCTTGATCTGGTCGTAGACGGCGGCGAGCGCGTGGCGCCCGGTGTGGCCCGACCAGGGGATGCGCGCCTGCGGCACCATCATCTGGATATCGGCGGCGGGGCCGGGCGGGGCGCTGACCAGGGCCACGCGGTCGGCCTCGGCGGCCGGGGCGAGCCAGCGGCGATAGGCGTCCACGTCGCGCACCGTGGCGCTCAGGCCGATGCGCGCGGCCGCGGGGGCGAGTTGGGCCAGCCGGGCCAGGCCCAGGCTCAACAACTGGCCGCGCTTGGTGGGCGCGAAGGCGTGCACCTCGTCGATCACGATGCGCTCAAGACCGGCGAACAGCCGCACCGCCTCGTGCGACGATAGCAGCAGCGCCAGCGATTCGGGCGTGGTCAGCAGGATCTGCGGCGGGTCGCGGCGCTGGCGGTCCTTGGCCGATTGGGCCGTGTCGCCGGTGCGCGTCTCGGCGCGGATCGCCACGCCCATCTCGGCCACCGGGCGCTCGATATTGCGCGCCACGTCGGCGGCCAGCGCCTTCAGGGGCGACACATAGAGGGTGTGCAGGCCGTCGCGCGGACGCTCGATCAACGCCTTGAGCGACGGCAGGAAGCCCGCCAGCGTCTTGCCCGCCCCGGTGGGCGCCAGCAAGAGCGCGTGGCCCGGCGTGGCCAGCAGCGCGCGCTGGTGGGCGTGCAGCGACCAGCCGCGCGCCGCCAGCCAGCCGGCAATCGGCTCGGGCAGGGCCGGCGTCGCGTCGCTGGCGGGGGCGGTCGGCTGGACGGTCATGACCCCTTCTGCTACACCATCGGTCCGTCCGGAACAAAGGGGAAACGATGGCGCAGGCGGACGCCCAATGGCTCCAGGTGCGCGACGACGGCCTCTATGTGGCGCCGGCGGATCTGTGGATCGACCCGGCCCGGCCCAAGGCGCGCGCGGTGATCACCCACGGCCATGGCGACCACGCCCGGCCCGGCCATGGCGCGGTTCTGACGACGCCGGCGACCGCGGCGATCATGCGCGCGCGCTATGGCGCTCAGGCCGCCGGCCGGTTCGAGGACGCGGCCTATGGCGTTCCCCAGCGGCTGGGTGGGGTCGATCTGACCCTGCGCCCGGCGGGACATGTGCTCGGCTCGGCGCAGGTGGTGCTGGATTATGGCGGCCGGCGCGCGGTGGTCTCGGGCGACTATAAGCGCCGCGCCGACCCCACCTGCGCGGCGTTCGAGCCGGTCGCCTGCGACCTGTTCGTCACCGAGGCCACCTTCGCCCTGCCGGTGTTCCGCCACCCGCCGATCGGGCGCGAATTGGACAAGCTGTTCGCCTCCATGGCGCGCTTCCCCGAGCGCAGCCATCTGCTCGGCGTCTATGCGCTCGGCAAGGCGCAGCGCTTGATCGCCGAGCTGCGTGCGCGCGGCTATGACCGGGAGATCTTCCTGCACGGCGCGCTCAAGCCCTTGTGTCGGCTTTACGAGGACTGGGGCGTGGCCTTGGGCCCGCTCGCCGACGCCACGGCGGCCGCGAAGGCGCGCCTGCGCGGTCAATTGGTGCTCGCCCCGCCCGCAGCGACCCGCGACCGGTGGGCGCGCCGGCTCGACGATCCGGTGGTCGCTCACGCGTCGGGTTGGATGACCGTGCGCCAGCGCGCCAAGCAGCGCCTGGCCGAGCTGCCGCTGATCGTCTCCGACCATGCCGACTGGGACGAATTGACCGCCACGGTGGTGGAGACCGGCTGCGAGACGCTGTGGGTCACCCACGGCCGCGAGGACGCGCTGGTGCACTGGGCGCGCGGCCGGGGCATCGACGCCCGCGCCCTGTCGCTGGTCGGCCGCGAGGACGAAGACGAGGACGCGGCCTAAGACCGTTCCCAATCGGTGCTGCCGTCGGGCCGGTCGAGCAGGCGGACGCCTTGGCCGGCCAGTTCGTCGCGGATCTGGTCGGCGCGGGCGAAGTCGCGCGCCTTGCGCGCCGCGCGGCGCTCTTCGATCAGGGCGTCGATCCGGTCGGGGCTGGGGCCCTGAGCCTCGCCGCCCGCGCCGCCGCCGCCCTTGAACCAGGCGTCGGCGTCCTGGCCCAGCAGGCCCAGGAACTGCGCGCCGGCCTTGAGGTCGGCCGGGGCCAGGTCTTCAAGCGCCGAGATCGCCGCCGGCGTGTTGAGGTCGTCGTCGAGGGCGGCGATCACCGACGCCGGCACCGTATCGGCGGCGGCCACATCGGCGGTGGTCCGGTACCAGCGGTCGAGCCGGCGCTTTTGGTCGCGGATCAGATCGGGCGTGAAGTCGAGCGGCTGGCGATAGCGCGCCGACAGCAGCGCAAGCCGGATCGCCTCGCCCGGATGGTCGTCGAGCAGCGCGTGCACGGTGTGGAAATTGCCCAGCGACTTGGACATCTTCTCGCCGCCCGACAACAGATAGCCATTGTGCAGCCAATAGCGCGCCAGCGGCGCACCGCCGTGGCAGCAGGCGCTTTGCGCGATCTCGTTTTCGTGGTGGGGGAAGATCAGGTCCTGGCCGCCGGCGTGGATGTCGATGGTCTGGCCCAGATGCGCCTCGATCATCGCCGAACATTCCAGGTGCCAGCCGGGCCGGCCGCGGCCCCACGGGCTGTCCCAGCCGGGCTGGTCGGCGGCACTGGGCTTCCACAGCACGAAGTCGGCCGGGTCGCGTTTGAACGGCGCCACCTCGACCCGGGCGCCGGCGACCTGTTCGTCGCGGCTGCGGTGCGACAGCGCGCCATAGTCGGCCATGGACGGCACGTGGAACAGCACATGGCCCTCGGCCTCATAGGCGTGGCCGCCGTCGATCAGCCGGGTGATCATCGCAGCCATGGCGTCGAGATGGGCGGTGGCGCGCGGTTCGAGGCTCGGGCGCAGGGCGCCGAGGGCGTCCATGTCGCGGTGGTAAAGCTCGGTATAGCGCGCGGCGATGGTGTCGATGGGCACGCCCTCGGCGGCCGCGGCGTCGATGATCTTGTCGTCGATGTCGGTGATGTTGCGCGCATAGGTCACGTGCGCCGGGCCATAATGGTGGCGCAGCAGGCGGAACAACACATCGAACACCACCACCGGCCGGGCATTGCCCACATGGGCGGTGTTGTAGACCGTCGGCCCGCACACATAGAGCCGCACCCGGGCGGGGTCCAGGGGCTCGAACGGGCGCTTGGCGCGGCTCAGCGTATCGTAAAGGTGCAGGGCCATGGGCGTCGGGCTCTTCGGGGCGAACGAGGGGATCAGGCGGTCTCGCCGGCCAGGCGGGCCAGCGCCTTGTCGCGGCCTATCAGCGGCAGAAGCGCGCCCATGTCGGGGCCGTGGCCTTGGCCGGTGAGCGCCTTGCGCAGCGGCATGAACAACTGCTTGCCCTTGCGTCCGCTGGCGTCCTTGAGCGCTTTGGTCCAGGCGCCCCAGCTGTCGCCGTCAAGCGGCGCGGGCGGCAGCATGCCCGCCGCCTCGGCCAGATAGTCGGCGTCCTCGGGCGCGATCTCGGGCGTCACCGGGCCGTCGACGATGGCCCGCCACTCGGCCAGATCGGCCAGGGTGTCGAGATTGGGCTGGGCGGCGGCGAACAGCTCTGCGTCGACGCCGGCGAGTTCCGGGCGATGGCGGACCGCGGCGAAGGGCAGGCGGCGCACCACCTTGTGGTTCAGCGTGTCCAGTTCGTCCAGGTCGACCTTGGCCGGCGCCTTGCCGAAGCGCGCGAAGTCGAACGTGCGCGCCAGCTCGTCGGGGTCGATGAACGGCTCGATCGGGTCGGCCGAGCCGAGCCGGGCCAAGAAGCTCATCAGCGCCATGGGCTCGATGCCGGCGTCGCGCAGACCGGCGAGCGAGCCGGTGCCGCCGGCGCGCTTGGAGAACGCCTGGCCCTCCTTGGCGGTCAACAGCGAGAAGTGGGCGAACGCCGGGGCTTGGGCGCCGAGGGCTTCGAAGATCTGCACCTGGACGCCGGAATTGGTCACATGGTCTTCGCCGCGCATGATGTGGGTGATCGCGAACTCGATATCGTCGACCACGCTCGGCAGGGTGTAGAGATAGCTGCCGTCGGCGCGGATCAGGATCGGGTCGGAGACCGAATTGGGGTCGATCTCCTGGGGCCCGCGGATCAGGTCGTCGAAGCGCACCGGCTGGCTGCGGTCGAGCTTGAAGCGCCAGTGCGGCCGGCGCCCCTCGGCCTCCAGGCGGGCGATGTCGTCGGCCGACAAGGCCAGCGCGGCGCGGTCATAGACCGGCGGCTTGCCCTGGGCGCGTTGGATCTTGCGCTTGACCTCCAACTCCTCGCCGGTCTCGTAGCACGGGTAGAGCCGGCCGGCGGCCTTCAGCCGCTCGACCGCCTCGCCATAGCGGTCGAAGCGCTGGGACTGGTATTCCTGGCGCCCCCAGTCGATGCCGAGCCAGGTCAGGTCGCGCTCGATGGCGGCGGTGTATTCGGGCTTGGAGCGTTCCAGGTCGGTGTCGTCGATGCGCAGGATGAAGTCGCCGCCCGCCTGGCGGCAGAACAGCCAGTTCAGCACGGCGGCGCGGGCATTGCCCACATGCAGGTAACCGGTGGGCGACGGGGCGAAACGAGCACGAATGGAGGTCACGGGCGAGCGGTCCGAAAGCGGTTGACGAGGGGGTAGCGGCGGTCGCGGCCGAAGTTGCGGCGGGTGATCTTGACGCCGGGCGGGGCTTGGCGCCGCTTATACTCGGCGACATAGAGCAGATGCTCCACCTTGGCAACCGTGGCCCGGTCGAAGCCCTGGGCGATCAGGTCCTCGCCGCCGGCTTCCGTGTCGACCAGGCCGGTCAGGATCGCGTCCAGCACCTCATAGGGCGGCAGGCTGTCTTCGTCCTTCTGGTCGGCGCGCAACTCGGCCGAGGGCGGCTTGGTGATCACCCGCTCGGGCATCACCGGGCCTTGCGGGCCCTTGAGCCCCGGCACGCCTTGGGGATGGCCCTTGTTGCGGTGCCGGCACAGCGCAAACACCTGGGTCTTGTAGACGTCCTTGAGCACCGAATAGCCGCCGGCCATGTCGCCGTAGAGCGTGGCATAGCCGACCGCCAGTTCCGACTTGTTGCCGGTGGTCAGCAGCATTGAGCCCAGCTTGTTGGACAGCGCCATCAAGATCACGCCGCGAATGCGCGACTGGATGTTCTCTTCGGTGGTGTCGGCGGCCCGGCCCTCGAACAGCGGCGCCAGCATCTGCTCGAAGCCGTCCATGGCCGGGCCGATCGGGATCTCGTCGAGCCGGCAGCCGAGCAGGCGCGCGCACTCGGCCGCGTCCTCCAGGCTGGCCCGCGAGGTGAAGGGCGACGGCATCATGACGGTGTGCACCGCCTCAGGCCCCAGGGCGTCGACCGCCACGGCGGCCGACAGCGCGCTGTCGATGCCGCCCGACAGGCCGACCAGCACGCCGGGGAAGCCCACCTTGGTCACATAGTCGCGCAGGCCCGTGACCATGGCGGCGTAGATTTCGTCGAGCCCGCCGGGCAGTTGGGCCACATCGCCCGGCCGCGGCGTCCAGGCGCCGGCGGCGTCGCGGGCCAGCGGCACCGCCGCGTCGGCGCTGTCCCAGGCGGGCAGGCGGCCGACCAGCCGGCCGGTGGCGTCGAGGGCGAAACTGGCGCCGTCGAAGGCCAGTTCGTCCTGGCCGCCCACCTGGTTGCAGAACACCAGCGGCAAGCCGGTTTCGGCCACCCGGGCGCGGGCCTGGGTCAGGCGCTGGTCGATCTTGGCGATCTCGTAGGGCGAGCAGGTGGGCACGGCGAGCATCTCGGCGCCTTGGGCGGCCAGGTGGGCGGCCACCGGCTCGATCCACATGTCCTCGCAGATCATCAGCCCCAGGCGCAGCCCGCGAACCGTCACCGGCTCGGGCAGCGGGCCGGGCACGAACACGCGCTTTTCGTCGAAGACGCCATAATTGGGCAGTGCCACCTTGTCGCGCACCGCCTGGATGCCGCCGGCGTCGAGCACGAAGACGCTGTTGCGCACCCGGTGGTCGGCGGCGCCGGCGACCTGACGGCAACCGCCGACGATCAACGCAGGCCCGCCGTCGGCGGTGTCCCGGGCCAGGTCGGCGACGGCGGCTTCGACCGCCGCGACGAACGCGGGTTTGAGCACCAGATCCTCGGGCGGGTAGCCAAGGATCGACATTTCCGGCGTCAACACGATGTCGGCGCCGGCATTGGCGGCCCGGGCCCGGGCGTCGCGGATCGCCGCCACATTGGCGTCGAGCGCGCCGAGCGTCGGGTTGAGCTGGGCCAGCCACAGCGAAAGCGTATCGGTCATGGGCGCTGTTCTACTCGCCCGGGCGGGCCAAGACCAGAGGGCATGGCCCGCGGTCATGGCCCGCCCGGGTGGGTGGTTCGGTCAGCCGGCGTTCTTGGCGCGCTCGATGGCGTCGAGGATGCGCTCGGGCCCGCCGGCACCCTGGACCACCTGGCCGTTGATCAGGAAGGTCGGGGTGGCGCGGATACCCATCAGCCGGGCCTCTTCCATCACCCCGTCCACATAGGCCGCCAATTCGGCGTCCTGGCGCGCGGCGGCCAGGGTTTCGGGTGCCAGGCCGGCGGCCTGGGCCAGGTCGTCCAGGCGTTCGGGCGTCAGCCGGCCGCTGCGGGTCATCATCGCGTCGTGATAGGCGGCGAAGCGGCCGGTTTCCTCGGCCGCCATGGCGTAGATCGCCGCCCGGCGCGACAGGGCCGGGTCGTCGTCTTCGCGGTCGAGCACCGGGAACAGCTTGAAGATATAGCGCACATCATCGCGGCTCGCCATGATTTCGCTGGTGTACTTATAAGCAACACGGCAATACTGGCAGCGATAATCGAAATATTCGACGATGGTTACCGGCGCGTTTTCGGGGCCGGCGCTGGGGGCACGCGGGTCGCTGGCCAGTTGATCGAAGACCTGGTCGGCCTTTTGCGCCAGGTCGTCCTGTTCGCGTTGCTGTTGCTGATACTGCCAGCGTTGCAAGGCGCGCGGAATGATGTCGGGATTGTCGAGGATATAGGCTTCGACCACTTGTTCCATGGCCGCGCGCTCGGCGGTGCTGACGGCCGCGTCGTCGCTGCCGCCGCGCGGCAGGATCAGGGCCGTCAGGGCGGTGGCCAGGGCGATCACGGCCAAGCCGAGGCTGAGAAATCGGGTCGTCATCGGGGGCGTACTCCGTTATCGCCGACCGCGCCGCGGGGCGCGCAGGGCTCGGGCCGGTCGGGCTGGGGGACAGGTGAGGGTCGCGCCGGCGTGCGGCGCGGATATGGCAGGATCTGAGCGGCGAGGGTCGGTGCGGCCCTCGCGCCAGTGGCCCGCCGATCCTAGCGTCGCGGGCCCTGGCCGTCGACGCGGCGCAGCTTGTCCGGGTCGATCTGGCCGATCGAGGCCGAGACGATGTCTTGGGCGCGCACCCAGTTGGGGGTGCCTTCTTCCAACTGGCGCATGGCGATCTGGCCCTGGCGCAGCGCGGCGGCGTAGTTGCGGGTGATGAACGCGCGCTCGGCGCCGACCAGATTGGCCAGGCCGGGCTGGTCGCGCCGGGTGTAGATGATCGCCAGATTGTAGCGCGACAGGGTGTCGTTCTGATCCATGGCGGCGGCGCGGCGCAGATAGGTGACCGCTTCGGTGTCGGCCTCGGGCGTGTCCTTGACCACCAGGGCGCGGCCGAGCAGGGTCTGCAACAGCGGCTCGTGGGGGCGCAGATTGGCGGCCCGGCGCAGCGACGGCAGGGCGTCGTCGATGCGGCCGTTTTCGTACAGCATCTGCCCCTTCATTTCGTGGAAATAGGGGTCGTCGGGGGCTTCGGCGATCAGGCTGTCGATCTCGGCCAGCGCCTTGTCCCAGTCGAGCGCCTTGTCATAGGCATAGACGCGGGCATAGCGCGCCGCCACGCTGGTGTCGCTGGGGGGGTATTTGGCCAGCGTCGCCTGCGGGCGATAGGTGAAGCCGTAGATCTTCGCCTGGACGCGCCGGAACAGCCGCTGGTCTTCCTCCGGGGCCGGGGTGTCCCAATGCTCCGACGCCTTGAGCAACGGGGTGATCCGGTCTAGCCGCCGCTCCGACAGCGGGTGGGTGATCACATATTGAAAGTTCTCCGCGCCAAGCGCCTTGTCGCGTTGCTCGAAGCGCTCGAACACGCTGACCAGGCCCCGGCCCGAGATGCCGGCTTGGTTGAGGAACCGCACGGCGGCCTGGTCGGCGGCGGATTCCTGGACCCGGCGATAGCTCAGGAAGCTGCGCTGGGCCATCGACTGGCCGCCCATGATCAGCCCGGCGCCGGCGGCGCCGCCGCCGGCCGCAATGGCCGCCGCGCCCAGTAGCACGCCCAGCAATTGCAGGCCCATCGACTGGCTGAAGCCTTCGCCCATGCGCGGGATGTGGCTGCCGGTGATGTGGCCGGTTTCGTGGGCCATGATGCCCTGCACCTCGCCCACCGTGTCCAGGTTGAGCAGCAGGCCGGCGTGGACGACGATGTTCTGGCCGCCGGGCACGAAGGCGTTCACCGAGGTGTCGTCCAGCAGATAGATGTTGACCGCCTGCGGGCTGAGCCCGGCGGCCTCGAAGATCGGGTCCGAGATATGGTGCAGGAACGCTTCGGTTTCGGCGTCGCGCAACAGCCGCTGGGCAAGGGCCGCGCGCCCGACCGGCTGGATCACCAGCGCGAGCGCGGCCACGGCGAGCAGGCACAGGCGTCGGATCATCGTAAGCGTCTCCCTGGCGACGGTGTTGCGCCGCCCCCGGCCGCGATGCCCCGGTGCGGCGCTGGGGGGACCGGACCGGGCAGGGCGTGCGGTCGCGGGCGGTTGGTCGGGTCGGGGCCGAGAGCCGGGGCAGGGCGGGGGTGCCGCCGCTGCCCCGGATATCCACGATCAGTTGCCGAAGGCGCGCTGCCACCAGCCCTTGCGCTTGGGCCGGTCGGCGTCCGATGCGGCGGACTCTTCGGCCGTCGCGTCGTCGCCGGTCGCCTGACCGAGCCGCTGGCGTTCGACGCCGCCGGTATCTTCGGCCATCACCGGGGCGTCGGGCCTGGGGGCGGCGGCGACCGGGTCGGATTTCGGCTTGGCCGGGGTGTCGGCCGGGGTGTCGGGGGACGCCGCGCCGGCGCCGGTCTCGGGCTGAGCGGTTTTCGGCTTGGCGGCCTGCGGGTCGGCCGGTTTGCGGGCGTCGGCGGTCGGTGCCGGCTCGGCGGTTGGCGCGAGCGGGGCGGCCGGTGCCGGCTCGGTGCCTTCGTTGGCGGCGCTTTCCCCTGCCGGAGTGTCCGCTTCGGCCGGCTTGCGACGCACCCGACGCTTGGGCCGCGCCGGCGGCGTGGCGTCGAGCGCCGGGGCATCGCCGTCACCTGCGGGCGGCGCCGTCGCGTCGCCGTCGCTTTGCGCGGCGGGCGCGTCGTCGCCCCCGCTCGGCTTGCGCCGGCGGGAGCGCCGGCTGCGGCTCGACTTGGCCGGCTTCTGGGCGTCGTCCGCCGCCGCCTGGTCGCTGCCCGGGGCGGCATCGGTCTGCGTCTCTCGGCCACCGTCGGCAGCCTCGTCGGCGGTTGCTGCGGTCGCGTCGGCGGGGCTTTCCGCGGCCGGCGTTGCACCGTCGTCGGCTGTTTGGCCGTCTTCGGCGCGCGTCTCCGCCGATGCCTTGGGCTTGCGCCGGCGGGAGCGTCGGCTGCGGCTCGGCTTGTCGCCGGATGCCCCGGTCTTGGCGGTGTCGTCGCCGTCGGCGCCGTCAGCCGTGGCGGGAACCGGGGCGGCTGCGGTCTCAGCGGTCTCGGCCACGGTCTCTGCGGTCTCGGTGCCGGCCTGTGCCTCGATCGTCTCGCTTTCGGTCTTTTTCTTGCGGCGCGGCCGGCGGCGGCGCTTTTTCTTGGACCCGCCATCATTGCCGCCCGCCGCCTCGGCCTGCGGCGTCGGCGTTTCGCGCGGCTTGTCGCGCTCGCGGCTGGTCTCGGCGTCGCGCTCGCGGGACTTGGCGCGCGCGGGCGCTTCGGGCGGCGGCGCGGCGCGTTCGCCGGCACCGGTTTCCTGGCGCACCACGATGGGGTCGGCACCCGGCTCGGCGTCCTTGGGCAGACGTTCCATCAGGAAGGCTTCGCCGTCGTCGCCGGCCTGGGGATAGACGCTGACCGAAAGGCCATAGCGCGCTTCCAGATCGGCGAGCGCGGTACGCTTGCGGTTGAACAGATAGGTCACCACCTCGGCGGGCGCGTGGATGATCACCTCGCCCGAGCGGTCGCGGATGCCTTCTTCTTCGAGCCGGCGCAGGATGCGCAGCGACTGGCTTTCAACCGACCGGGTGGTGCCGGTGCCCTTACACGCCGCGCAGGTCACCGTGCTCGCCTCGATCAGATTGGGGCGCAGGCGCTGGCGCGACATCTCCAGCAGGCCGAAGGGCGAGATGCGGCCCACCTGGACGCGCGCCCGGTCGGTCTTGAGCGCATCCTTGAGCCGCTTTTCGACCGCGCGATTGTTGCCGCGCTCGTCCATGTCGATGAAGTCGATGACCACCAGCCCGGCCATGTCGCGCAGGCGCAACTGGCGCGCCACCTCGTCGGCGGCTTCGAGGTTGGTCTTGAGCGCCGTCTCCTCGATATTATGCTCCTTGGTGGAGCGGCCCGAGTTGACGTCGATGGACACCAGCGCTTCGGTCGGGTTGATGACGATATAGCCGCCCGAGCGCAGTTCCACCTCGGGGTTGTACATGCTCTCCAACTGCTGTTCGACCTGATAGCGGTGGAACAGCGGGATATTGTCTTTGTAGTGCTTCACCTTGCGCGCATGGCTGGGCATCAGCATGCGCATGAAGTCCTTGGCGGTGCGGTAGCCGGTCTCGCCCTCCACCAGCACCTCGTCGATATCGCGGGTGTAAAGGTCGCGGATCGAGCGCTTGATCAGATTGGCCTCTTCATAGACCAGGCACGGCGCCACCGACTTGAGCGTCAGGGTGCGGATCTCGTCCCACAGGCGGATCAGATAGTCGAAATCGCGCTTGATCTCGGCCTTGGTGCGCGACAGCCCGGCGGTGCGGATGATGCAGCCCATGCCCTCGGGCACCGCCAGCGCCTCCATCACCGACTTCAGCCGCTTGCGGTCGCCGGCATTGGCGATCTTGCGCGAAATACCGCCGCCGGTGGTCGAATTGGGCATCAACACGCAATAGCGCCCGGCCAGCGACAGATAGGTGGTCAGGGCGGCGCCCTTGCTGCCGCGCTCTTCCTTGACCACCTGAATGAGCAGGATTTGCCGGCGCTTGATCACCTCTTGGATCTTGTAGCGCTTCTTGTGCGCCGACGCGGTCGGGCGCGGCGGGTCTTCGGCGTCGTCGCCGAGGGTCTCGACCTCGCCGTCGCCATTGCCGTCGGGCTCGCGCGCGGCATCGGCCGCCGCGGCGTCCTGTTCCTCGCGCAGCAGCGCTTCGCGGTCGGCGACCGGGATTTGATAATAGTCGGGGTGGATTTCGCTAAACGCCAGGAAGCCCTGACGATTGCCGCCATATTCGACGAACGCCGCCTGCAGCGAGGGTTCGACCCGGGTTACCTTGGCGAGATAGATATTCCCTTTGAGTTGTCGCTTGGTGCTGGATTCGTAATCGAATTCTTCAATCCGGTTGCCTTTGATCACGGTGACGCGCGTTTCTTCTTCGTGACGCGCATCGATCAACATTCGGGTCGACATAGGCTAAGTCTCCGCACCGGAGCCCGCGCCGTCGTCCAGGACGGGAACCTGGGGGCGCTTGGGTCCGGGTGTCTGGTTCGGGGAAATCGGGGGCCTTGGGGCAGCACGAGAACGCCGGCAACGCGCGGACGGCGCGGTTGGCGGCGATGGGGCCCGTATTCAGGGCTGTGGCTGACCTCATAAGGCGTACTTTCTCAACGCTCGGCGCCGTGCGGGGGCGGCTTGTCGGCGGTAGGGCTCGGCCCGGAACGGCGTTTCAACCGCCGACCCGGCGGCATTGGGCGCTTCTGTCAAGCGCCGGGCCATGGGCTGGGCTCGTTTTACCATCCGCCGGGCGCGAACCAGGCTCGGTCCCCGTACGGCAACGTATTGCCTCTCAAATCTAGACACTGAACCCACCGGGCGCAATCCTTCTTGTTGCGAACATGCCACGGCCAAACGATTGTGGGCTGACCCGGAGCGGTCGGGCGGAGTGACCGGATTGTCGTGCCGCCGCTCGATCTCTCCGGTCGCCGCCCCGCTACGGCCCCAGTACCGATTTGGCACGGTTCTGCCAGTGCTTGAGCCCTGTCGGGGCAGTGCCCGTGTGACACCTGCGCGGCGATGACGGCTTGACAGGCTGGTCTGGTGCGTCTTGTTGTGATTGGATCGCAAAGTGTATCGCTGAGCGTCAGGCCGGACCGGCTCAGCCGCGCTTTGCCGGTTCCGCCCGCGACTTGAAAGGCCCGATGAGAGAAATGCGTACTGCCGTGGCTCTGGCGTCTCTTCGCATGTGCCGAGCGTTGCGGGCAATGATGGTGCCGGCGTTGATGCTGGCCACCTTCGCCGTGGCGCTGTTTGGCGCGGCTGGCCCCGCCTTGGGCGCCGAGCCGCGGGTGGTGGGGCTGCGCGTCGGCGAGAATGGCGACCGCACGCGCTTCGTGATCGACCTGGACCGCAAACTCGACGCCGAGGTGTTCACCCTGGCCGATCCCTACCGGCTGGTGGTCAATCTGCCCGAAGTGACCTTCGACATCACCGGCCCCGGTCAGGCGGATGGGCGCGGGCTGATCCGCGAATATCGCTACGGCCTGTTCAAGCCCGGCACATCGCGGGTGGTGCTCGACCTGGCCGGGCCGGCGACGCTCGACAAGTTTTTCACCCTGTCGCCGTCGGGGCGCTATGGCTATCGGCTGGTGTTCGACCTGACCGAAACCAGCCGCCAGGCGTTTATCGACCATGTGGCCGAACGCCGCGCCCAGAACGGCGCCGGACCGCGCCGCGATCCGGTGCAGGTGCCGGCGATGGGCGCCGATGACGGTGGCAAGCCGGTGGTGGTGATCGACCCCGGCCATGGCGGCACCGATCCTGGCACAATCGGCGTGCTCGGCCGGCCGGAAAAGACCGTGGTGTTGGGCATCGCCAAGACCATTCGCGATCGGCTGGAGAAGAGCGGCCGCTATGAGGTCCACCTGACCCGCGACCGCGATATCTTCCATTCGCTGCGCAACCGTATCCGCATCGCCCACGAACACCAGGCCGACCTGTTTATCTCGGTGCATGCCGACGCCCTCGACAACCGCAATGTGCGCGGCGCCACCGTCTATACCCTGTCCGAGACCGCGTCCGACCGCGAGGCCGCGGCCCTGGCGCGCAAGGAGAACAAGGCCGACCTGATCGGCGGCATCGACCTCAACACCGAAGCACCCGAGGTGGCGCCGATCCTCATCGACCTGGCGCAGCGCCGGTCCATGAACCAGTCGGCGCGGTTGGCCAGCTTTCTGGTCGGCGAGTTGAAACAGCGCCATGTGGTGCGCACCAACACCCACCGCTTCGCCGGCTTCGTGGTGCTCAAATCGCCCGAGGTGCCGTCGATCCTGCTGGAGACGGGCTATCTGTCCAACCCGCGCGACGCCCGGTTGCTCGAATCCCGCAACGGTCGCGCCCGGGTGGCCGAGGCGGTGGCCCGGGCGGTCGACAGCTATTTCGATACCGCCAATGCCACGGACTTCTAGAGATTTGGCCACTGTCTGTTAACGTGGTGGCGCGACACAGGGAACTCGACGCGGGCCTGCGGCTGCTACCGGGGCTTCCGTCACCGCCATGGCCGCTGACACATTTTCTCCTTATGTTAGCGGCAGAAACAAGGCCGTAAGACGGTCGCGGGGGATAGGGGCGCGACGGTGCCCGCCCCGGTCGGCCGAAACCGGCGGGTCAGCCGATGAGTGGAGGCGGAAAGCGTGGGTCGAGCCATAGCGAAATGGGTACGGCGGCTGCTGGTCGTGGGCATCGTTCTCGGCGTCCTGGGCGCCCTGTCGGGCGCGGGCGTGGTGTTGTGGGCGTTCCTGACCTTCGGTCCCGGCTTGCCCGACCATACCGAACTGGCGCAGTACGAGCCGCCGATCATCACCCGCATCCATGCGGGCGACGGCTCGCTGTTGACCGAATATGCCCGCGAACGGCGCATCTTCGTGCCGGTCGACCAGATCCCGCGCAAGGTCAAGCGCGCCTTCATGGCCGCCGAGGACAAGAATTTCTACGGCCACTTCGGCATCGACCCCATGAGCATCGCGCGCGCCATGGTGCGCAACATCCAGAATCTGGGACAGCGGTTCCACGGCGCTTCGACCATCACCCAGCAGGTGGCGCGTAACTTCCTGCTGACCAACGACTATTCCTATGAGCGCAAGATCAAGGAAGCGATCCTCGCGCTGCGCATCGAAAAGGCGTTCTCCAAGGACCGCATCCTCGAACTCTATCTCAACGAGATTTATCTGGGCAGCCGGTCCTATGGCGTCGGCGCGGCGGCGCTGACCTATTTCGACAAGGCGCTCGAAGACCTGACCGTGGCCGAGGCGGCCTATCTGGCGGCGCTCCCCAAGGGGCCGGCCAATTACCATCCGATCCACGACCATGACGCGGCGGTCGGCCGGCGCAACTGGGTGCTCGCCCAGATGCGCAAGAACGGCTATATCGACGACGACACCTGGGCTGCCGCCGTGGCCGAGCCTTTGGTGCCCGATTTCGAGGAAGAGGAGCGGGTGTTCCGCGCCGACTATTTCGAGGAATCGGTGCGCCGGCGGATCGCCGAGCGTTATGGCAGCGATGCGCTCTACGAGGGCGGGCTGTCGGTGCGCACGACGCTTGAACCCCGGCTCCAGGCGATCGCCGAGCGGGCGTTGCGCGACGGGCTGGTGGCCTATGACCGGCGCCACGGCTGGCGCGGGCCGATCACCCGCATCCGGCTCGGGCGCGACTGGGCCGAGCGGCTGGACGCCGCCGCCGGGCCGCTGGCCATGCCCGGCTGGCGGTCCGCGCTGGTCATGGAATTGCGCGACGACGGCGCGGTGGTGGGCTTTGCCGACGGCAGCTTCGGCTGGGTGCCGTTCGAGACCATGGGCTGGGCGCGCAAGTGGCTGCCCGACCAACGCTTCGGCTATCCCCCTGAGGACGTGTCCGAGGTCCTGGCCGCCGGCGACGTGGTGCCGGTGGAAGCGCTCGACGACCGCGCCGGCGAACCGATCGACGATTTCTTCGACGAGGCGGGCGCGGCGCTTGGCGACACGCCGGTCTATGGCCTGCGCCAGATCCCTGACATCCAGGGCGCGATCGTCGCCCTCGACCCGCACACCGGCCGGGTGTTGGCGCTGGTCGGCGGCTTTAGCTATCAGCGCAGCCAATACAATCGCGCCATCCAGGCCGACCGCCAGCCGGGCTCGGCGTTCAAGCCGTTCGTCTACGCCGCCGCCTTGGAAGAGGGCTTCACGCCATCGTCGCTGATCCGCGACGCGCCGTTCGTCAAGGATCAGGGGCCGGGGCAGGGCAAGTGGAAGCCGCGCAACTATTCGCGTAAATTCTTCGGGCCGACGACGCTGCGCCGGGGCCTGGAAAAGTCGCGCAACCTGATGACCGTGCGCCTGGCCGACCATATCGGCATGGACAAGGTGATCGACCTGGCGGCGCGCTTCGGCCTGTCGTCGGACATGCAGCCGACGCTGTCGTTCGCGCTCGGCGCCGGCGAGGTCAAGTTGATCGACCTGACCGCCGCCTATGGGGTGTTCGTCAATGGCGGGCGCAAGATCGCTCCGGTGCTGGTGGACCGCATTCAGGATCGCTACGGCCGCACCGTCTACAAGACCGACAGCCGCGCCTGCCCCGATTGCGACCAGGACCAGTGGACCGGCCAGGCGCCGCCGGTGCTGCCCGACGACCGGGCGGAAATCCTCGACCCGCGCCATGCCTATCAGATGGTGTCCATGCTCAAGGGCGTGGTCGACCGCGGCTCGGGGCGGCGTATCCGCTCGCTCGGCTTTCCGCTGGCCGGCAAGACCGGCACCAGCAACGAGGCGGTCGACACCTGGTTCGTGGGCTTCGCGCCCGACCTGGCGGTCGGCGTGTTCGTCGGCTTCGACCGGCCGCGCACGCTCGGCCCCGGCGAGCAGGGCGCGACCGCCGCGGCGCCGATCTTCAAGCAGTTCATGGCCGAGGCGCTGGGCGATCAGCCGGCGATCCCGTTCCGCCGCCCGCCGGGCATCGTGCTGGTGCAGGTGGACGCCGAGACCGGCCTGCCGGCGCCCGGCCAGACCCGCGGCACGATCATGGAGGCGTTCATCCCCGGCACCGAGCCCCAGCCCGGCGACCGGGGCGTTCTTGACGGCTCGGGCGAGCTCGTGCGAAGCGACATCGGCGAGGGCACCGACGGCATCTATTAGCGCCGAACGCCGCCCTCGTCCTTGAGTGACATTGACGGAAGGAGAGCCCCCCATGCGGGCCGACGCAGAACATTTGGTCAGCAAAATCAAGCGGTCCCTGGGACTGCTGAGGAGGTATCTTTGACTGGGATCGGGCCCTTGAACGTCTCGAAGAGCTGAACGCGCTCGTCGAAGACCCCGATCTTTGGAACGATCCCCAACGCGCTCAGTCGGTGATGAAGGAGCGTCAGCGCCTCGACGCGTCGGTGTCGGCGTGCCGTGCGCTCGAAGACGAGTTGTCCGATACCGTCGAACTGATCGAACTGGGCGAAGCCGACGGCGACGACAGCCTGGTGGAAGAGGGCTTGGCGACGCTTGAAGCGTTGGCTGCCCGGGCCGGTGAGGCCGAGGTCAACAGCCTGCTGTCGGGCGAGGCCGATGGCAACGACACCTATCTGGAAATCCACGCCGGCGCCGGCGGTACCGAAAGCCAGGACTGGGCGCAGATGCTGTTGCGCATGTACCAGCGTTGGGCCGAGGCACGCGGCTACAGCGCCGAGTTGATCCAGTTCAGCGCCGGCGAAGAGGCAGGGCTGAAGTCGGCGACCCTGCTGGTCAAGGGCGAGAATGCCTATGGCTGGCTGAAGACCGAAAGCGGCGTGCACCGGTTGGTGCGCATTTCGCCCTACGATTCGGCGGCGCGCCGGCATACCAGCTTCGCCTCGGTCTGGGTCTATCCGGTGATCGACGACACCATCGAGGTGGAGGTCGAGGACAAGGATCTTCGCATCGACACCTATCGCTCGTCGGGCGCCGGCGGTCAGCACGTCAACACCACAGACTCGGCGGTGCGCATCACCCATGAGCCCACCGGCATCGTGGTCCAGTGCCAGAACGAGCGGTCGCAGCACAAGAATCGCGCGGCGGCGATGAAGATGCTGCGCGCCCGGCTCTATGAGCGCGAGTTGAAGCTGCGCGAGGAGGCCGCCCAGGCCACCGAGGCGCAGAAGAGCGACATCGGCTGGGGCCACCAGATCCGCTCCTACGTCCTGCAACCCTATCAGATGGTCAAGGACCTGCGCACCGGCGTGGAAAGTGGCCAGCCGCAGAAGGTGCTCGACGGCGACATCGGGGCGTTCCTGTCGGCGGCGCTTGCCGCGCGGGTCGCCGGCGAAGGCGGTGCCGACGAAGACGCCATGGACGCCGCGTCCTGATCCGCGCCAGGTGGCGATTATGACCCCCGCTGGCCGCCCGGTCGGCGGGGGTTTTTTGTGCCGCCCCCCGGTCGGCGACGCATCCGCCGCGGCGGCGCGCCCTGGGGCGGCGGTCAGCGCCGGCCGGCGAGCGCGGCGAGCGTCGCCTCGCCGGGGCAGGGCGAGGGCAGGGAGAAGAAGTTGCCGCGCACCTTGAGCGCGCGCTTGAGCAATTCGTGATAGAGCGGCTTGGGCACCTCCTGGGCGCCGAAGCGGGCCAGGTGGCCGGTGATGAACTGGCAGTCGAGTAATTGATAGCCGCCCGCCTTGAGCCGACCGACCAGGTGGGCCAGCGCCACCTTGGAGGCGTCGGTGACCCGGTGGAACATGCTCTCGCCGAAGAAGGCGCCCGCCAGGTCGACGCCGTAAAGCCCGCCGGCGAGCGTGTCGCCGTGCCAGCATTCCACCGAATGGGCGGCGCCGAGCCGGTGCAATTCGGTATAGATCCGTTCGATCGGATCGTTGATCCAGGTGTTTTCGCGGCCCGGGCGGGATTCCGCACAGCCCTCGATCACCGCCTCGAAGGCGGTGTTGACGGTCACCCGGAAGCTATTCTGCCGGATCGTCTTTTTGAGCGAGCGTGGCAGGTGAAAGCGCTCGAGCGGGAGAATGCCGCGGGTTTCGGGATCGACCCAGAACAGATCCGGGCTGTTGCGGTCGTCCGCCATGGGGAACAGACCGCACGCATAGGCCCGTAGGATCAGGTCTGGCGTGATGTCGCTCATCGCTTTCGGCTCACCGCCGGCTGTCTCCTGGCCGATTCCCGAGCCCCGTCTCCCCGGCCCCAGGTTTTCCGGCCCCCGTCTCCCCGGACCCAGGTTTTCCGGACCCGGTTATCCCGGGCCCGGTCCCAGGCCCAAGCCAGGCCGGCTGTTTTCCGGTCGGTCAGGACCGCCCGGCGCCGGCCCCAGAGCGGGCGCAAGGCGCGCTGCGGACCAGCCCCAAGGCGCGCTCCGATGAGGCCGGGGCCGTGCGGTCGCGGTGCCACCTCAGTTCTGGCGCTCCAGATAATTCTGCAGCCAGTGTATCGTATATTTCCCGGCGCGGAAATCCGCGTCCTGGCACAGGTCAATGTGCAACGGTTTCGTGGTCTTGATGCCGTCGATGACCATCTCTTCCAGGGCGCGACGCAGCCGGCTGAGGCATTCGTCGCGGGTCTGGCCGCGGACGATCAGCTTGGCGATCAGGCTGTCATAATAGGGCGGGATCCGATAGCCGGCGAACAGCGCGCTGTCCATGCGCACGTCGAGCCCGCCGGGCGGATGGTATTCGGTTACCAGCCCCGGCGACGGCGCGAAGGTCACCGGGTCCTCGGCATTGATCCGGCACTCGATGGCATGGCCGCGGAACACGATATCGTCCTGGGTGAACGACAGCGGCAGGCCGGCGGCGACGCGGATCTGTTCGCGTACCAGGTCGATGTCGGTGATCATCTCGGTCACCGGATGTTCCACCTGAAGCCGGGTGTTCATCTCGATGAAGAAGAACTCGCCGTCCTCGTACAAGAACTCGATGGTGCCGGCACCTTCATAGCCGAACTTACGCATGGCCGCGGCGACCCGCTCGCCCATTTCGGCGCGCTGTTCGGGCGTGATCACCGGCGACGGCGCCTCTTCGAGCACCTTTTGGTGGCGGCGTTGCAGCGAACAGTCGCGCTCGCCCAGGTGCACCACATTGCCGTGCCGGTCGCCGAGGATCTGGAATTCGATATGGCGCGGGCGCTCCAGATAGCGTTCCAGATAGACCGCGTCGTCGCCGAACGCCGCCTTGGCTTCGGTCTTGCAGGCGGCGACCGCGCGGTCCAGGTCTTCGGCCGCGTGCACCACCTTCATGCCGCGCCCGCCGCCGCCGGCCGCGGCCTTGACGATCAGCGGGAAGCCCACTTCCTTGGCGACGCGGCGCACGGTCTCGGGGTCCGAGACGCCGCCCGGCGAGCCCGGCACCACCGGGATGCCCAGCGACTTGGCGGTTTCCTTGGCCTCGATCTTGTCGCCCATGCGCCGGATCTGGTCGGGCTGCGGGCCGATGAAGGTCAGGCCGTGGTCGCGCACGATCTCGGCGAAGCGGGCGTTCTCGCTCAGGAAGCCGTAGCCCGGGTGGATCGCGTCGGCGCCGGTCACTTCGGCGGCGGCGATGATGTTGGGGATGTTGAGATAGCTGTCGGCCGAGGCGTTCGGGCCGATGCAGAGCGATTCGTCGGCCAGGCGCACATGCATGGCGCCGGCGTCGGCGGTCGAGTGCACGGCGACCGTGGCGATGCCCATCTCGTGGCAGGCGCGGTGGATGCGAACAGCGATCTCGCCGCGATTGGCTATCAGGACCTTTTTGAACATCGGCCTACTCAAGGATCACCAGAACTTCGCCGAACTCCACCGGCTGGGCGTTTTCGAACAGGATCTGGGCGACGCGGCCGTCCTTGGGCGCCTTGATTTCGTTCATCACCTTCATCGCCTCGACGATCAGTAGCGGGTCGCCGGCCGACACCTGGTCGCCGACGCGGATGAACGGCGACGAGCCGGGGTCGGGCGAGGCATAGGCGGTGCCGACCATGGGCGCGGTCACCGCACCGGGATGGTCGGCCAGATTGACCGGCGCCGGTGCCGGGGCCTCGGCGGCGGCGGGCTGGGCCGCCGCGGCGGGGGCCGGCGCGGCGGCCACGGCCGGTGCCGGGGCGGGCACGCTCACCTGCGCGTGAACGGTGCGGCTGACGCGGATCCGGATGTCCGCGCCCTCCACTTCGATCTCGGACAGATCGGACTGGGTCAACATGTCCGCCAGGTCCCGAATAAAGCCTTTGGTTTCGTCCAGTTTCGTCATCATCCGTCCGACGGGTTGGGGTGGGAGGGGCTGCGCGGCGATGGGGCACCGGCCGGCGGCGCGCCAGCGGTCGCCTGCAAACGCTCGACGAGCGCGGTCAGGGCCAACTCGTAGCCGAGCGGGCCGAAACCGGCGATGGTGCCGATCGTGCAAGGGGCGATCATGGACCGGTGGCGGAACGGCTCCCGCGCGTGAATGTTGCTCAGATGCACCTCGATGGCCGGCAGGTCAACCGCCGCCAGGGCGTCGCGCAGCGCCACCGAGGTATGGGTATAGGCCGCCGCGTTGAGCACCAGGCCCGCGGCCCGGCGGCCGGCTTCGTGGATCCAATCCACCAGCACCCCTTCGTGATTGCTCTGTCGGCACTCGACCGTCATGCCCAGACGCTCGGCGCAGGCATGGCAGCGCGCGTCGAGGGCGGCCAGATCGTCATGACCGTAGACCGACGGCTCGCGGGTGCCCAGAAGGTTCAAATTTGGACCATTGAGCACGAAAAAGCGCGGCGATGTGGCGGTTGGCTGAGGGGGCGACATGAGCAATGCCCGGGGTGAGCCGGTTAATGGGCAGGTTGCCCGCACCCCTACACCCAAGGTCGGGGCGTGGCAAGGCCGCACCGCCTTGCGCCGCACCGATCGGGGGCATAAATCTGCCCCATGGTCTCCGACGTCGCCGGGACCGGGTGCCGCGCTTTGGCCGGGCGCCGGGCCGGCCCGCCGCCGCTTATATGGGATGTTCGTATGATTTCTGTGACAGTGAATGGGGAACCGCGCCGCTTCGAGGCGCCGATGACCGTCGACCGGCTGCTCGACACCTTGGGGCTCGACCCGGCCAAGGTGGCGTTCGAGCGCAACCGCGAGATCGTCCCCAAATCGGCCTATGGCGACACCCTGGTGGGCGAGGGCGACCAGGTCGAGGTGGTCCACTTCATCGGCGGCGGTGAGGGCCATGCCGGGGCCGCGCCCGAGGACGACGGGTTCACCGTCGCCGGCCGGCGCTTCACGTCGCGGCTGATCGTCGGCACCGGCAAGTATGCGAGCTTCGAACAGACCCGCGACGCCATCGCCGCCTCGGGCGCCGAAATCGTCACCGTGGCGGTGCGCCGGGTCAATATCTCCGACCCCGACCAGCCCATGCTGATGGACTATGTGGACCCCAAGGCGGTGACCTATCTGCCCAACACCGCCGGTTGCTTCACCGCCGACGACGCGCTGCGCACGCTGCGCCTGGCGCGCGAGGCCGGCGGGTGGGATCTGGTCAAGCTTGAAGTGCTGGGCGACAAGAAGACCCTCTATCCGGACATGCGCGAGACCCTGAAGGCGGCGCGCACGCTGCTCGACGAGGGCTTTCAGGTGATGGTCTACACCAGCGACGACCCGATCCTGTGCAAGGAACTCGAAGACATGGGCTGTGCGGCGATCATGCCCCTGGGCGCGCCGATCGGCTCGGGGCTCGGCCTGCAGAACAAGGTCAATATTCGCCTGATCGTCGAACAGTCGCGGGTGCCGGTGTTGGTCGACGCCGGCGTCGGCACCGCGTCGGACGCGGCCGTGGCGATGGAACTGGGTTGCGACGGCGTGTTGATGAACACCGCCATCGCCGAGGCGCGCGACCCGGTGCGCATGGCCCGGGCCATGAAACTGGCGGTCGAGGCCGGCCGCGACGCCTATCTGGCCGGGCGCATGAAGACCAAGCGCTACGCCGACCCCAGTTCGCCGCTTGGCGGCTTGATCTGAGGCGCGGCCCGGCGCGTCGCCCGGGTGCGGCGCGCCGCGGTTGCGCGCTCGCGCACCGGCGCTCACAAGGTCGAGCGGTCCAGCCCTTGGTGTTGCTGGATGAGGTGATGCAGGGTGGTCAACAGGTCTCGGCCGGCGTCGCGCATCGCCACCTGGTCGGTCGAGTCCTTGATGCCCTGGATATCGAAGCGCATTGCCTCTTCGATGCCGGCGAAGGCCATCGACCAGTCGGAAAAGCCCCGCTCGTCGATTTGGTCGAAATAAAGAACAGTTATTTCTTTGTGTCGGCTGTCCATTTGGATCGTTTCGAACAATTCCTCCAGGTTGTCGGTTTCCCCCTCAAGGACCTGGCAAAAGTAACCGCCTGAATATAAAAGCGCGCCCGTAACGCCGATCGTTGCATTATTGCTCTGAGCAGTGCGCAGAATAGACGTCACATTGTCCTTAACCTGGTTCGGGGGGGCGGTCAGGTTGCTTTTGCTGATATAGGCAATCTGGCTCAACCAGGTCATTCCGACACCTCACACCGGGAAAAGTTGGTGAGGTAGTCGTCCAGCTCTGATTCGGGCAGCGGCCGGGCGAAGTGATAGCCTTGAAACAGGGTCGCGCCGAACGACGAGACCACGTCGACCTGGTCTTGGGTCTCGGTTCCCTCGACGATCGGCACCAGCGACAGAACCTGGCCCAGGGCGATGACCGCTTGGGTCAATTCGCGCGCCTTGCGCCGGGCTTCGGGGCAGGGCGCGCACAGATCGTTGACGAACGACCGGTCGATCTTGACATAATCGAGCGGCATCGCCTGCAGCTTGGTGATCGACGAATAGCCGGTGCCGAAATCGTCGAGGGAAACCGCGCAGCCCAAATCCTGGATCGATTGCAGCGGCTGGCGCAGGTCGTCGCTCGCCAGGGCGTTTTCGGTCAGTTCGACCTCCAAGCGTTCGGGCTCAAGCCCGGTTTCCGCCAGACTAGACTGGATCATCGCCATGATCAGGCGCGGCTCGGCGAATTGCGTCGGCGAGACATTGATGCTGACCGCCGGCTTGTCGCCGGTCGGGTCGGCCGGCCAGCGCGCGGCGGCTTGGCAAGCCATGCGAAACACCCACGCCCCGAGCACATCCATAAGCCCGATCTGTTCGGCAACCGGGACGAAGGTCGCCGGGGGGATCAGGCCACGCCGGGGGTGGCGCCAGCGGATCAGCGCCTCAAAGGCATGGACGCGGCGACGCGCGATGTCGACGATGGGCTGGAAACACAGAAAGAATTCCTCGTTGTGCAGGGCCCGGTGCAGTTCGTTCTTGTTTTTGACCAACGCGACCCGCAGGTCGTTTTCCAGGCGAAAGATATCGGTTGCTTCCCGGACCATCGAGGCGTCGAAATGGACCACCTTGGCCGCCGTGGCTTTGGCGCGATGCAGCGCAACCTCGGCCGAATGGAGCAGGGTCTGTGCGCTGTCGGCTCGGGCTTCCCGGTCGGCGACGCCGATGCGGATGCTCAAGACGATGACCTCGTGTTCGAGGGCGATGGGCCGCTGGGAAAAGTCCAACAGCCGTTCCACCACCTCGTCCCTGTCGATGTCCGGTCCGAACAACAAGGCGAAGTGGTCGCCATGCAGGCGTCCCAGACTCAGGGCGCCGGGAAAGGTCTTTTGCAGGCGCCGGGCGACCCGATGCAGGACCTTGTCACCCAGCGATACGCCGAGGCCGTTGTTCAGCCAGCCGAAGCGGCTGACCTGCAGGTTCACCAGCAACAGGGTGTCGAGACCGTAGATTTCGGCCGCACTGTCCAGTTGTGAAACGAAGCCCATCCTGGTGAGCGTGCCGGTCAATCGATCCATCAAGCTGCTTTCAGGACAGAGCGTGAGGCCGGAACCCGGTGTCCGGGCGGTGACAGATATGATGGTAGTTGGGCAGTCCTAACCAATCGCAAACGTCTGCGACGTCGACCCGAAAGACACGCATAGGTCGGGGTCGGCGTCCCCGGCTGGTCGGGTCCGCGGGTTGGCAGCGCCCCCGCCGCTCGGCGGGTCTCCAACTCAGCCCGCGTCGCCGGCGCCGCCCCGGTGGGTCGTCGAATGGTCCGGCGCCGTCGCGTCGGCTGCCGGTCTCTCGACTGCCCCCTCTTCCGGGGCCGACAGGCGGATCACGCCTTTGACCGAGGCCGGGTCGGCGACCGCCTTGCCCTTGCGCAGGATGCGCAGGCGTCCCGCCGCCGCCAGCACCTGCGCGCGCGCCCGCACCGGCTTGAGCCAGGGGCGCCAGTCGTCACCGCCGAGCGCCTTGGCCGCTTCCGACGGGCAGATCGACCTGGTCGGCCCGCGTTCGTTGACCAACCGAACCAACATCGTGTCGATCCGGTCTCGTTCTGTCGGCGTATCAATCACTGCAACTGGCTCCCTCGCATTCGGCGTCCTGTCACGGTTTTCGCGGGGCCGGCGAAAACAGGATTGATTTCGTCGGAATTATCCGCTTAAGTGCCGGGGTTGTCTTTTTTCCTGAGGGCTCGGCCTCTCCGTGCCTGCCGCCGACGGTCCTACACCGTCGGCGGCTTTTTTTTGCGCCGAGCCGGGCCGCCCTGCGGTGCGTTGCGCCCTGTGGCCGGCTATGCTCTGATTGCGGTCCTGTTTCAAGGGAGAAGGCTATGGTGTTGCCTCGTGTTGCCGCGGCTTTGGCCGCCGGCTTGTTGTCTGCTATTGTCTTGGTTCCGCCGCTATCTGCCCAAGCGCCGGAGGCGGCGTCGCCAGCGGGCCCCGCCCCCTGGCCCCATGACGCCGATATCCCGCGCCCCGGCCCGGTCAGCCCCGACCTGGCCGGCAGCGCGCGCCCCGACATCGTACGCTATCTGATGGTCCGGCGCGCCGGCGCGCCGGCGCTGTCGCCCGATGGGCGCACGCTCGCCTTCCGCATCGCCACCACCGGCGAGCCGCAGTTGTGGACCGTGCCGGTGGACGGCGGCTGGCCGCGCCAGCTCACCTTCGGGCGCGGCGTCACCTTCCACGCCTGGGGCCCGCAAGGGGCCGGGCTGATCTATGGCGCCGACCGCGACGGCGACGAGCGCGAGGGCTATCGCCGCATCGCCGCCGACGGCACCGCCGAACAGGTGGTGCGGCCCTATTCCGACGCCTTCGTGCGTTTCGGCGATTTTTCCAGCGACGGCCGGCGCATCGTCTATTCGACCACCGAGCGCAACGGCGTCGATTTCGACGTGCACGTGCTCGACCTGGCCAGCGGCGACAGCCGCGAGGTGTTGCAGGGCCGCTACGGCTTCTATGCCGAGACCTGGCAGCCCGGCGGCGACCTGGTGGTGGTCAGCGAGGCGCGCGGCGAGACCGCCAACAATGTCTATCTGGTGGACGTGACCACGGGCGCGCGCCGGACGCTGTTCAAGCCCGGCGACGCGGCGGCCTATTCGGGCTTTGCCTGGACCCCCGACGGCGCCGGCTTTTACCTGGCCACCAACCAGGACCGCGACCTGATGGCGCTGGCCTATTACGACCTTGAGGCCGGCGCGCTGCGCCTGATCGAGACCCCGGCGGGCGATGTGGGCCAGGTGAGCCTGTCGGCCGACGGGCGCTATCTGGCCTGGACGGTCAACCGCGACGGCTTCAGCCGGCTTTATGTGCGGGACCTGCAGACCGGGCAGGACATCGCGCCCGAGGCGCTGCCGGCGGGTGTGGTGCGCGCCATCGTCTGGGCGTCGGACGCGCCGGTGATGGCGCTGTCGCTGACCGCCCCCGGCCTGCCGGGCGACATCTGGACCTTCGACGCCGCCGAGCGCCGGCTGACCCGCGCCACCCACGCCACCGATGCCGGGCTTGACCTGGCCGCCCATGCGGTTGCGCCCACCAGCCACCGCTTCGCGGCGCGCGACGGCGTGCAGTTGCACGGGCTACTCTATCGCCCGGTGGACGGCGACAGCGGCGGCCCGGCGCCGGTGGTGTTGATGGTCCATGGCGGGCCGAGCGCCCAGGCGCGGCCCACCTTCGACCCGGTGATCCAGTATCTGGTGCACCGGGGCATCGCGGTGTTCGATTTCAACTATCGCGGCTCGACCGGCTTCGGGAAGCGCTTCGCGCGGCTCAACGACCGGCGCCAGCGCCCCGACGAGATGGGCGACCTGGAAGACGCCGCCGCCTGGCTCGGGGCCATGCCGGGGCTCGACGGCGACCGGATCGCGATCATGGGCGGCTCTTATGGCGGCTATCTGACCAATGCCGCGCTCGGCGCCTTGCCCGACACCTTCGCCGCCGGCGTGTCGTTCGTCGGCGTGTCGGACTGGGTGCGCGCGCTCGAAGGCGCGTCGCCGGCACTCAAAGCCTCGGACCGGGTCGAGTATGGCGATATCGAGGACCCCGACGACCGGGCGTTCTTCCGCTCGATCTCGCCGATCAACAAGGCCGACCGGATCGCCGCGCCGCTGATGGTCATCCACGGCGCCAACGACCCGCGCGACCCGGTGAGCGAGTCCGACCGGCTGGTCCAGGCGGTGCGCGACCAGGGCCATGAGGTGGTCTATCTGCGCTTCGCCGACGAGGGCCACGGCATCCGCAAGCTGGACAACCGCGTCCACGCCTATCGCCGCATCGCCGCGTTCCTCGAACGCCATCTGGGCCTGACCCAGTAACCGCAGGGGCGGCCGGCCGGGCGCCAACCCGCCGGCCGCCATCGCCCGCTCGCCGTATCCCGCTCGCCATCGCCCCGGGGGCCCATTGACCGGGCCCATGGACCGGCCCCCCGCTCACTGGACGCTGGCGGGCTCTCGGGCGGGGGGCTGGGTCGGGACGGTCGCCGGGCTCAGACCAGGAACGCCGCCAGGGCGACCAACACCAGGACGGCGCCGACCATCGCCCACTTGGTGCCCTGGGTGAACCGCTGATAGGTCTGTTCCTGCTCGTCGATTCGCATAGCCCTCTCCCATAATTGCTGTTGCCGGCAAGTATGGTCTGGATATACGCAGCGCCGGGCCCGCTTGCAATGTGCGGCGCCCGTCCCAAGCCGGCCCGCCGGCCCGCGGCGTGCTCAACGCTCGATCAGGGTGGCGAGGGCGTCGAGGCTGTCGGCCTCGGCCGCCGGCTTGTCCCAGCGGATGCGCTTGACCCGCGGGAAGCGCATGGCCAGCCCCGATTTGTGGCGCGGCGACGGGTGCAGGCTGTCGAACGCCACCTCCACCACCAGGGTCTTGGCCACCTCGCGCACCGGGCCGAAGCGTTCGACCGTGTGGTCGCGCACGAACCGGTCCAACTGGCGCAGTTCCGCGTCGGTGAAGCCGAAATAGGCCTTGGCCACCGGCAGCAGCCGGCCGTCGGCGGCCCAGGCGCCGAAGGTGAAGTCGGAATAGTAGGACGAGCGCTTGCCGTGGCCGCGCTGGGCGTACATGACCACCAGGTCGGCGCTCAACGGGTCGCGCTTCCACTTGAACCACAAGCCCTTGCGACGCCCGGCCACATAGGGGCTGCCGCGCCGCTTGAGCATCAAGCCCTCATAGCCTGCCGCCCGTGCGCCGGCGGCCAACCGGGCCAGGGCGGCCCAAGCGTCGCTCTCGTCGTCGTCGCCATTCTGGTCCTTCGGGTGCGCATCGAGCGTTTCCGACAGGTCGAAGCGGCCGGCGGGCAGGGCGGCGAGGCTGCGGGCCAGGGCCGCGCGGCGTGCCTCGATGGGCTCGGCGCGGCGGTCGGTCTCGCCCTCGAACAACAGGTCATAGGCGCGCACGAAGGCTGGATGGTCGCGCAGCAGGGTCTTGGTCACCCGTTTGCGGTTGAGCCGTTGTTGCAGATGGTTGAACGGCGCCACCGTGCCCTGGCCCGGGTGGGCGGTCAGCAATTCGCCGTCGAGCACGCCCCAGTCGCCGGGCACGTCGGCGACCACGTCGGGGAAGGCCGCCGAGATGTCGTCGCCGGTGCGCGAATAAAGCCGCACCTGGCCGGCCATGGCCACCAGTTGCACCCGGATGCCGTCCCACTTCCATTCGACCAGATAGTCGGCGGGGTCGAGCGTCTCGTCGTCCAAGGGATGGGCGAGCATGAACGGGCGGAACACCGGCTGGCCGGCGGCGTCGGGGCGCGGGCGCCGGCCCTCGGCCCAGGCGAACAGCGGCTCATAGGGCGGCGCCAGGCCGTGCCAGACCTCCTCGACCTGGCCCAGGTCGAGCGCGAACGCCTGGGCCAGCGCGGTCTTGGCCAGCCGCGCCGAGACGCCGACCCGCAGGCCGCCGGTGATCAGCTTCAACAACGCCCAGCGCTGGCGCTGGTCGAGCCCGTCGAGCCAGCCGGCGATCAGCCCCGGCAGATCGGCCTTCGCGGTCCGGTCGAGCGTGTCGACCACGGTGGCGAGCGCCGGCGGGTCGGTCTCTTCCGGCGTTTCGGGGCCGGGCCAGATCAGCGCCACGGTCTCGGCCAGGTCGCCCACATAGTCGTAGCTGAGCGCGAACAGGTAGGGGTCGACCCGGTCGCCGACCAATTGGCGCAACAGCGCCGGCTTGGCATGGCGAAACGACACGGCCCCCGCCAGGGCGGCCAGCGCCCAGCCCCGGTCGGGGTCGGGCGCGGTGCGGAAATAGTCGGCCATCAACCGCAGCTTGCCGGTGCGCGCGGGGCAGAAGATCAGCCCGTCGAGCAACTCGGCGAAGGCGCGCATGGTCCGGTCAGCCCAGCCAGCGGTAAAGCTGGATCGTGTCGAGCACCAGGGTGACCAGAAGCGTCAGCATCAGCGCGTGCAGCCACAGGCTGTAGCCGTTGACGATCGCCAGCGACGGCCGCCGGCGCGCCAGGTGGAAGAACAGGGGCAGCCACAACACCAGGCGCGACAGCCCCCAGGCCGGCAGCCCGAGCAGCAACACCACGAACACGCCGAGGAACCAACTGACCAGGCCGACGATCAGCGACAGCCGCGCGGGTGCGTTGCCGGGCACGAACCACAGGCTCGACGCGAACGCGAACACCGTCCAATAGACCCAGTATTCGACCCAGTTCGGCCGGGTCGCCAGATAGCTGTCGATGGCGGCCGACGCGGCGGCGTAGCTGTCATAGACCGGCAGGTCCATCGCGCTCTCCTCGAAACGCTCGGTTGCGATGCGGCGCACTATAGGCAGCGCACCGGCCGCTGGCCACAGGGCGTCTTGCGTCGGTCTGGTCCGATTCTATACTGCCGGCCAGGACACCGCCCCGGACAGAGACGACAACACTCACAACAACAAGCCGGGGCCATCGCGTTGAGGGGAGGGGACGCTGCCATGGCCGATGCACCGCACGACCCGGGCAAACGCACGGCGCTCAAGATCGCCGCGCTCGCCGGTGCGACCACGGTGGGGGTCGGCGCGGTCGCCGGATTGGTCGGCGGCAGCGACCCCAAACGCCGGGCGGGGGGCGGCGAGCGCGCCGGTGCGCCGGCGATCACCGGCCGGGCGGCGCGCGAATTGCGTCTGGTGACCACTTGGCCGAAGAATTTCCCCGGTCTCGGCACCGGTGCGCAGCGCTTCGCCGACCGGGTCACCGCGATCACCGAGGGGCGGCTGACCGTCAAGCTCTATGCCGCCGGCGAACTGGTGCCGGCGTTCGAATGCTTCGACGCCGTGGCGCAGGGCAATGCCGACATGTACCACGCCGCCGAATATTATTGGCAGGGCCGCTCGCCGGCGTTCAATTTCTTCTGCGCCGTGCCCTATGGCCTGATCGCCAGCGAACAGAATGCCTGGTTGCGCTTCGGCGGCGGGCAGGAGTTGTGGGACCGGGTGGCGCGGCCGTTCAACATCAAGGGCCTGCCCTGCGGCAATACGGGGTTGCAGATGGGCGGCTGGTTCAAGCGCCCGATCCGGTCGCTCGACGATTTCCGGGGGCTGAAAATCCGCATGCCGGGGCTCGGCGGCGAGTTGATGCGCCGGCTGGGCGCCACGCCGGTGACCAAGTCGGGCGGCGAGCTCTATCAGGCGCTCGACCAGGGCAATATCGACGCCACCGAATGGGTCGGGCCGTGGAACGACATGTCGTTCGGCTTCCACCGCATCGCCAAATGGTACCATTGGCCGGGCATCCACGAGCCGGGCTCGACCCTGTCGGTGGGCATCAATCTGGACCTGTGGGAGGATCTGCGCACCGCCGAGCGGGTCGCGGTCGAAGCCGCCGCAGCGGCCGAGAACGACATCATGTTCGCCGAATACAACCAGCGCAACGCCGAGGCGCTGGCGCGGCTGGTCGCCGACCCGTCGGTCCAACTGGTGCGCTTCCCCGACCCGGTGATGGCGGCCATGGCCGAAGCCGGCGCGGCGGTGCTTGAGACCGTGGCGCGCTCCGACGACGCCAATGTGCGCGACGTCTATCGAAGCTTTCTCGACGCGCGCACCAACATCGCCAAATGGGGCGACATCGCCGAGCGCGCGTTCGTCGCCGCCCGGGCGTTGCTGCCATGACCGCGCCGGTTCGCCCGCCGGCCAGCGGCCCAGGCAACCAGCCGGGCAACCAGCCGGGCAGGCCGCCGGGGCCGCTGGCCCTGCCGCCCGAGTTTCTGGCCCTTGCCCGCGGCATCGATTGGGTCAATGCCGGCATCGGCTGGCTGTTGGGCGGGGCGGCGTTGGTGCTGGTGGTGCTGCAATTCGCCCTGGTGCTGGCCTCGCACACCTTTTCGCTCGGCTCGATCGCGGCGCAGGACGCGCGTTTCTACGTCAACGGCGCGATGGTTCTGGGGGCGGCGGGCTATACGCTGTTGATGAACGAGCATGTGCGCGTCGACCTGTTCTATCGCGGCGCGCCGGCGCAGCACCGGGCGCTGATCGATCTGGCCGGTATCCTGGCGCTGTTGGGGCCGGTTTTGTTCCTGCTGTGGTGGTCGGCGACGCCTTATGTGCTGGAGAGTTGGGCACAGCGCGAGGGGGCGATCGAGTCCGGCGCGCTCGACTATGTCTATTGGCTGAAGGGGATGTTGCTGGCGTTCGCGGCCACCTTGTCGCTTCAGGCGGTGTCGGGGGCGATCAAGGCGTGGGCGGTGCTGTTCGGCACCCTGGGCCCGGCCGGCGACGCGCCGTCGGCGGGGCGGGGCTGATGGCCTTGTCGACCCTGTTGCTGATGCTCTTGGTGGTCGCGCTGTTCGCGTGGCTGATGACCGGCTTTCCGGTTGCCTTCACGCTGGCCGGCACGGCGTTGGTCTTCGGCGCCATCGGGCTCGCCAGCGGCGTCCTGGAGCCCGGCTTCATCGACCTGTTTCCCAACCGCATCTACGGCATCGTCCGCAACGAGTTGCTGCTGGCCGTGCCGATGTTCATCGCCATGGGCACCATGCTGGAAAGGTCCAAGGTGGCTGAAGACCTGCTGGAAAGCATGGGCCGCCTGTTCGGCTCGCTGCGCGGCGGTCTGGGCCTGTCGGTGACGCTGGTGGGGGCGCTGTTGGCCGCCTCCACCGGCATCGTCGGCGCCACGGTGGTGACCATGGGGCTGTTGTCGCTGCCGACCATGCTCAAGCGCGGCTATGACCCGCGCCTGGCCGCCGGGTCGATCACCGCGGCGGGCACCCTGGGACAGATCATCCCGCCGTCGATCGTGTTGATCCTGCTGACCGACCAGTTGAACGGTGCCTATCAGTCCGCACAACGGGAATTGAACGTGCTGTCGCCCGAGCCGTTGAGCGTCGGCGCCCTGTTCGCCGGTGCGCTGGTGCCGGGGTTGGGGCTGGTGGCGCTGTACATGCTCTATCAGGTGGCCATGGCGGTGCTGCGTCCGGCGTCAAGCCCGGCCCTGCCGCCGGTGGTGGGTGAGGCCGCGGACGCCCGCTTCATGGCCATGGTCGGGCCGCTGTTGCGCGCCTTGTTGCCGCCGGTGGTGTTGATCGTCGCCGTGCTGGGCTCGATCCTGGCGGGGGTCGCCACCCCCACCGAGGCGGCCGCCGTCGGTGCGGTGGGGGCGATCCTGCTGGGCGGGTTGCGCAGCGGCAGCGACGCGGCCGACACCGACACCGACGCCGACACTGAAACGGACACTGGCCCCCGCGCGGCGTGGACGTTGCGTGCGGTGCGGTGGGGGCTCGGCGCGCTGGTGGTGTTGCTGGCGCTGCCATTCGCGGTCGACCTGCGCCAGGGGCTGGCCGACCCCGGACCGCTGAGCCTGGTGGCGTTCTCAGCGGCGCTGGTCTTGACCGCGGTGTTCGTCGTCGGGCTCGCGGCTGCGCTGTGGCGGACGTTTCGCACCGGCGTCCTGGGCGAGGTGCTGCGCTCGACCGTGCGCATCTCGACGATGATCTACACCATCTTGATCGGCGCGGCGCTGTTCAGCCTGGTGTTTCGCGGCTTCGGCGGCGACGCGTTGATCGAACAGGCCTTGTCGGGGCTGCCCGGCGGCCCGGCGGCGGCGGTGGTCGTGGTCATGCTGGTGATGTTTTGCCTGGGCTTCTTTCTCGACTTTATCGAGATCACCTTCATTGTTGTGCCGATCGTGGCGCCGGTGTTGTTCTTGATGGGCGTCGATCCGGTCTGGCTTGGGGTGATGATGGCGATCAATCTGCAGACCAGTTTCCTGACCCCGCCCTTCGGCTTCGCGCTGTTCTACCTGCGCGGCGTGGCGCCCGACCAGGTGGCGACCCGCGACATCTATCTGGGCGCGGTGCCGTTCGTGGCCATCCAGGTGGCGGCGCTGGCCTTG
The DNA here is from genome assembly GCF_004341375.1 of Rhodothalassium salexigens DSM 2132. Lineage (GTDB taxonomy): Bacteria > Pseudomonadota > Alphaproteobacteria > Sphingomonadales > Rhodothalassiaceae > Rhodothalassium > Rhodothalassium salexigens. Next base: position 292,609 of record NZ_SLXO01000002.1, on the reverse strand, counting down.
CTGGCGCTGGTCCCGGACCTGGCCACCGCGCTGCCCGACCTGCTGGCCCGCTAAGGCAGTTTTCGCGCACCGCGTCACGCTCACGGGCTGCACGGCACAAAACAAAAGCCGCCGATGGTGCCATCGGCGGCTTTTGTTGAGATACCCGCGTCGACGCGCAGGGCTGGTTGCCCGGCGTCTCAGGACATCTCCAAGATCGGTCTTAGCGCTTCAGCAAGCCATCGCGTTCGGCACGCTTGCGCTCCAGCTTCCGGGCCCGGCGGACGGCGGCGGCCTGCTCACGGGCCTTCTTTTCGGAAGGCTTTTCGTAGAAGCGGCGCAGCTTCATCTCGCGGTAGACACCTTCGCGCTGGAGCTTCTTCTTCAGCGCGCGGAGCGCTTGGTCGACGTTGTTGTCGCGAACAGATACTTGCATATTGCGGCGATCTCCTGGGCTCGCTTGATCCTGATCCGTGGGTCGGTTTGTCGGCCGACAGTCGGTACGCGGGTGGCGGGCACGACGGCAACCGCCAAGAAATATGACGGCGCACATAACAAACGCGCGCGCCCCTGTCATCAAAAATGTCGGATCGGCAAAAGAACCCGCGCCCCGACGTGTCGGGGGCGATCCGTGCCGATCCGTTCAACGCTCGACTATAACTCGGTTAAGGCGCAAAATAAAGCCACTGGTCCGCGCGGGCGGGTTTGTCGTAATCACGCAGGCAGACGCATGCCGCCGCGCCGGCGGCCGGTTCAGACGGAAGGATACCCATGACCGCCACAGCTCAAGCCCGGCCGGGGGACAATTCCGGCGACATCACGCCCGAGGAACGCCGCGGCGCGTTGCTGGCCGCCGCCATGGAGCATTTCGCATTCGACGGCTGGACCATGGACAGCGTCTATCGGGGCGCGCGCGACCTGGGGCTCGATCCGGCGCTGGCCGATCTGGCGTTTCCCGAGGGGCTTTGGGACGTGGTCGATTTCTGCCTGTCCGAGACCGACCGGGTGATGACCGAGGCGTTGACCGCCCGCGGCGTCGACACCATGAAAGTGCGCGAGAAGATCACCACCGCCGTTTTGGTCCGCCTGGAGCATGCGCAAAAGCATCGCGAGGCCATGCGGCGGCTGGTCGGTCTGTTGTCGCAACCGGTCCACGCCAGCCGCATGTCGCGCTACACCTGGCGCGCCGCCGATGCCATGTGGCGCGCGGCAGGCGACACCTCCACCGACTACAACTGGTACACCAAGCGGACGATCCTGTCCGGTGTCTACGCCTCCACCGTGTTGGTCTGGATGGGCGACGACACGCCCGACCTGGACGAAACCCGAGCGTTTCTGGCCCGGCGGATCGAAAACGTCATGCAGTTCGAGAAAACCAAGGCCAAGGTGCTGTCGCTGGACGAGAACCGCCCCAGCTTGACGCGCTTTTTGGGCCGGCTGCGCTATCCCGGCGCCCGCGCTTGAGCGGCGCCCAAAGGGTCGGGGCGGCGTCTGGGTCGGTGGTCAGCGGTCGGCGCCGGGGCGGTAGTCCCGCGTCGCCCGGGCGGCGACCGTCTCCAGGTCGAGCGCCATCGGTTTGAGCGTCTCGGCGGCGAATAGCCGGGCCTGATCGTCATAGTGGGGGGACGCCGGGTCGTGCACGGCGGCGCCGTACTGGTGCACGGTGTCGACCCGCAGGGTGCCGTCGGCCGCCCAATCGGCCACCAGGATATAGCTGTCGCCGACGCTGGCGCGCAGCCTGCCGTCGGGGTCGAGCGTGTCGCCGCCATAAAGCGCGCGCAGCGTGTCGGGGCCGCCGCTCAGGGCTTCGTCGACCCGGCCGCGGTCGAGTCGCATCACCGTGCCCCAGGGCACATCGAGCCGGCCATGATGGCGCATGAGTTCGTCGGCCGCCTCGTGCAACGCCGCCACCGGGTCGCGGACCACCCGGCCATTGCCCGACGAGTCGTCGAGCGCCTTCAGCGCGGTCAGCAGCACCAGGGCGGCGCTTGGGTTGTCGGCCTCGGCATTGGCGTTCCAGTGTTCGAGCACCCAGCGTTTGCGGGCATTGTCGGCGGTGTCCGGCAGCGTGCCGTTGAGCAACGACACCACCAGGCGCACCGGCGCGCTGCCGGCGGCGTAGCGGGTGTCGAACTTGTTGGCGATGAACGCCGCACGCGAGATCGGCGCCGCGCCGCCATAGAGCGCGCGGGCCCGGAGCGCGCGGTTGGTCATGCCCCGTTCGACGCCCAGGGTGGGGTCGAGGGTTTCGGCGGCCAGATTGTCGGGCGCGTCGGTCACGTCGAGCGGGCTGTGATTGGCCGACACCACATAGCCGGCGGCCGGGTTGACCAACCGCGGCACGGCGTCGAAGCCACGCACCGACCGCCAGGCCACGGTGGACAGGTCGCCCGGCAGCACGCCGCGCCACGGCCAGCCCGAGGCCCGCGCCGGCACCCGGGCATTGTAGACGAAGGCGATATTGCCTTGGCCGTCGGCATAGACGGTGTTGAAGCTGGGGATCTGGTTGCGCGCCATGGCGGCCATCCAGGCGTCCAGGTCGCGGGCCTTGTTCATGGCCAACCATTGCTCCACCTGGCCGATGGCGCCTTGGGCGGCGTGGCGGATGGCATAGAAGCCGCTGGGCGTCTCGATCACCGGGGCGTCATGGGCCGGCGACCACAACACGTCGCGGGTCACCGGCCAGGCGAACCCGGGCGCCAAGCCGATCCGCAGGGTCACCGTGCGCCGGTCGAGCGCAACCCAGCGGCCGTCGAAGCGCAACCGTTCGGGCTCGGCGGGGTCGTCGACGATCAGCTTGAACGCGTCCACCAGGTCGGGCTTGTTGACCGTGTGCGCCCAGCCCAGATGGCGGTTGGCGCCGTGCAGCATCACCGGCGCGCCGGGGAAGGTGGCGCCGATGGCGTCCCAGCCCTCGTCCGACTTGAGCCGCACCTCGTACCACGCCACCGGCCCCTCATAGGGCTGGTGGGAATTGACCAGCAGGCGGGTGTGGCCGTCGGGCGCGCGCGCTGGCGCGACGGCAATGGCGTTGCTGCCGAGCGCCGCTTCGGGCAGGCCGGCGCGCAGGGCCAGACCGGTGCGCCGGATCGCGGCGGCGGTGGCGGTCGCAGGGGGCGGCGCGGCGCGGCTGGCGGCGGCCGGTTCGGCGGGCTCGACCAGGGCGGCCAATTCCCGGTCCAAGCCGAAGAAGAACGGCACCCGGAAGACGAACCCGGCGACGATGTCCTGTCCGGTTACCGGCAGGACGCCCGCCCGCACCGCCTCGGGGTGCTCGCCGGCCCACAGATTGAGGCCCGCGGCATAGCCGTCGAGCAGGGCCCGGGTTGCCGCCGACAGGTCGGTCTCGTAGCGCGCGGCGACCGTCTCGCGCACGCGGAACAGGTGCACCAGATAGTCGCCCATGGCTGCTTGGGCGCCGTCATGGGCCGCCAGATGGCCACGGCTCATGAGGACCACCCGTTCAAGGGTCGGCCAATCGTCTTCGGCATGGGCATAGCCGAGGCCGAAGGCGGTGGCGGCGTCGGTGCGCCCGTGAATGTGCGGCACGCCCCAGCGGTCGCGCAGGATACGCACGTCATAGGCCCGCGCCGCGTCGCGCAGGCTGGCCAGCGACGGCGGCGCCGGCCATTTGACCCGGGTGTGCACGGCCAGCCCCGCCAGCGTGACGATCAGCAACGCGGCCACGCCCGCACCGATGCCGCGCCACGGCAAACGCCGCCGGCGGCGCCGGACGCGGGTGTCCGCCGTGGCGCCTGGCGCGGTGTCGCCGCCAGCCGCGACTGCCGGGCCGGGCTCGGCGGCGCCCGTGGCGGAGCCGGGGGCATCCGCGCCGGCGACGGTCGCCGCGGGTGCGGACGCGCTCGGCGGTTTCGGGCCGGTCGCCTTTGGCCCTGTGTCCGGACCCGTCATCGGCGGGTGGCGCTGTTCAACACGGGCGGATGGGGCATCGGTTGGTCGCTCCAGGCGCGCTGTCTGGCGTCAGTGTGCGGTGTTGTGGCGGCATGGGCAAGGGCGAGGCGGTGCCGGCGTGCACCCAGCCGCCGACCCATTGTGCCGACACGGGTGATGGTTGCGCCGGGCGTGGGCGGCGCGCCATAGTGCGCGCCATCGTCACGCATCGCCGTCAAGGGGAGGGACCACTGCAGCTTATCTTCATCGCCGGGACCTGGGGCAGCGGCACCACCGCCATGGCGGCGGCCCTGGCCGAATTGGGCGTGCCGGCCCTGGGCCCGCACCTGCACACCAACGACCCGGCCACACCCAATGCCTTCGAGCTTCTGCCGTTTCGCGACCTTGTGTTGCGCTACACCGACGAGGCGACCTTGACGATCAAGCCCGACGTGGTCGCGCCCTTCGCGCGCGATTTGCAGGCGTTTGCCGCTGAGGTCGCGGCGGGCAAGCATGGCGCGATCGTCGGTGCCCGGCCGCGGTTTCTGCTCAAAATGCCCCTCGCGGGCCTTGCCTTGCCCTATCTGACCTATTTCTTCGATTTGTCGGTGATCTTGATGCACCGGCCGTTGGAGGAGGTGGAAATGACCCGCCAGCGGCGCGGGTGGCCCGAACTCTATGGGCTCGCCGGCGGCCGGGTGCTGGTCAACAAGACGGTCGGCGCGCTGATGGCGATCAAGAAGCCGTTCTTAGGCGTCAGCTACGAGGCTTTGACCCAGGCCCCCGAGGCCAGTTTGGCCCAGGTCATCGATTTCTGCGGTCTGGACGATCTGTCGGATAATGTGACCCGGGCGGCGGGCGTCATTCGGCGCGCCTGAACCAAGGCGCCGGTCCCGCCACACCCCGCCCGCCGGCCAATGGCCCCGAGGCGCGCGGACATCCGGCGCGTCGGGCCCCGCGACCGGCGGCGGCCGGCGGGTGCGCCGGCGTCGGCTACAGCGAATCGATCTCGTCGCGTAGATTGTGCCCCCGGTCGGTGACGATGCGTTCGAGGGTGCGTACCCGATCCTCCAACGCGGCGATGCGGTTGGCGGTCTGACTGTCGCCGCGTTGGGCCGCGACTTTGGCCATCTTCTCGCGGTGCTTGAGCAAGGCTTCCAAGCCACCGGCCGCCAAGGCTATGGCGACAATCACCACCACCATCATGGTGCCGCTCATGGATGTCTCCTATGGCTGGGGTTGGCGCGGGGTGTGCGGGCGTCACTGCCCTGCGCGACCCTCGGACTGGTCCGCGTCGCCCTTGTCAGCGGCGGCCGCGGCGAGGCGAAAGCCGGTCTGATCAACCTGTATGTGCGCGTCGTAGCCGAAAAAGTACAAGACTTTGCCGGCAACATCGACGGTCATGTGACTGGGCAGGACGCCTTGGCCGCTTGGCTCGACGGTGAAGCGAAACGCCAGGCCCAGATCTTCGAGCGACGCCACGGCGCGCCAGCCGACCCGTTCGGGCAGCGCGACCTCGACCGATTCCACATACGGGCCCAAGGGGCTGGTCTTGCGCACGATGACCTCGCCCGGCAGGTCGCCGTCCACATCGACCGTGCCGTTGGTGCCCACGTCGCCGAGCGGCACGTCGTCGCTGTCCAAGCCGGCGATTCGGTAGACCGCCACCTGGTCGTCTTCGCGGATCAACTGGGCGCCCTTCAGACCGCCGACGATGTCCTCATAGCTCGGCAGCGCCATGTTGTCGATTTCGGCGCGACCGTCGGCCTTGTCGTCGCCGGCAACCGCGCCGGCGGTCTCAAACTTGGTCACCGTCCAGGCGTCCTCGCCGGTCTCGCCGCCGGCATGGGTGGCGACGATGTGCATCCGTTCGTCTTCGGCGTCGATGATCAGTTCGGCTTGGTAATCGAAGGCGTCGACGGGATGCGGGCTGGTCAGCTTTTGCGCCGCTGCCAGCCAGTCGGTGTCGCCTTGCTCCTGGGCTTGGGCCAGGCCGGCCGGACCGGTCAGGCCGGCCAGCGCAAGCGCCGCGATCCAGGGCGCGGAACCAAGGGGGCGGGCAAGATAAGGGGTCATCATGGGCGTCTCCTATGTATAGTTTCGATATATATCGGCGTGACCGGAACGGCAAGACCCAACGCCGCCGGCGACCGCTCTTTTCGATCGTCCTTGTCCTGTCCATATGGCCGGGAACATGATGGACCCGACGGGTGTATTTCCTGAATGGAGGCCGCTCATGCTGACCGTGCCAACCGACGACATCAATCGCCTCATCGTTCTGGCTCGCGACTACGAGGCGCAGTTCATCTCCGCGGGGCAGGGGCTGGACAGCGGCGACGACACCGGCGGCGAGGCGACGCGCAAGTCGCCCTATCCGACGCCCGAAGCCGACCTGTTGGAGGCGGCGATCGACGACATGAGCGAGGAGCAGCAGGCGCAACTGGTCGCCCTGGTGTGGATTGGCCGCGGCACGTTCGAGCCCGAGGAATGGGACGATGCGGTGCGCACCGCGCGCGAGGAGGCGATCCACTCCACGTCGGAATATTTGATGGGGACGCCGCTCTTGGCCGACCAACTGGTCAACGGGCTCGATGCGCTGACCGAGTGAAGCGGACCGGGCGCCTGCGCTACTGGGTGTCGACCAGCAAAAGGTGCAGCCGCGCCACCTCCCAATTGTAGAGCCCGTGCAGCAGCATCACCGGCAGCAGCGAGCCGGTGGCCAGATAGAGCCCGCCGAACGCCAGCCCGGCGATCGCAGTGACGGCGAAGCCCAGAACACCCTGATAGAGATGCAGGGTGCCGAACGACAGCGCCGAGATGACCAGCACCGCAGCGGCGGGCAGGTCGGCCAACAGGAAGAACGGCAGGCCGCGAAACAGGATCTCCTCGCACACCCCGGCGGTCACCGCCACCGGGGCGAAGGCCGCCAGATCGGCCGGCGTCTGCGGCAACAGGCGCCGGGTCGCCGGGTGCATGCGGCGCCACAGCCAGACCCGCAGGCGGCTCGACCGCACCGCCCGGGCGCGCACCGCCAACAGCCCCACATGGATCGCGGCCACGGCAGCAAAGCCCGCCCACACCGCCGGCCCACCGGACAGATGCAGGCCGAGCCGCGCCAGATCGGTGCCGGTGAGGGCGAACAGCGTGACCAGCGGCACCACCAGGGCCCATTGCGACAGCATGGCATTGAGGTAGAGCGACGGGCGTTCGGGCGGCCGGTCGTCCAGCAGCAGCCGCGACATGGTGCGCGCCGAGGCGAAGCCGATGGCTGGGAATATGCCGAGGAAGAGGATCAGTCCCAGTGCGGTCATGGTGAGTGCGGTCATTGTGACTCCGATCGTGGGGGGCGACCCTGCCCCGCCGGCCCGGCTCTGTCGAGCCCCTTGCCGGTGGCGCGGGGCCAGGCGGCGTGCGGCAGTTTCGTTTGCACCCCCGCCGGCCTTGGGCTAGAGCGGAGCCCGGCCGGCGTCGCCCCCTTGAAGCGCGCGCCGGCGCCCGTCCCGCTCGCCCATCCAGCCCGGTTTTCGCACATCATGGCCCCAGCCCCCCAAGCCCACCCCATCGTCGTCCTGGTCCGCCCGCAACTGGGCGAGAATATCGGTAAGACCGCGCGGGCGATGTACAATTTCGGCCTCACCGATCTGGTGCTGGTGGCGCCGCGCGACGGTTGGCCCAACCCGGCGGCCGGTCCGGCGGCGGCCGGCGCCGATGTGGTGCTCGACCGGGCGCGGGTGGTCGACAGCCTGGGCGAGGCGGTCGGCGATTGCCGCCGGGTGTTCGCCACCACGGTGCGCGACCGGGGCATGGTGATGCCGGTGGTCACGCCCTTGGAAGCCGCCGCCCAGGCCCATGCCGAGATTGATGCCGGCGGCCGGGTGGCGCTGGTGTTCGGGCCGGAACGCTCGGGCCTCAGCAATGAGGATCTGGCGCTCGCCGACACCATCCTGACCGTGCCGGTCAACCCCGCTTTCGGCTCGCTCAACCTGGCCCAGGCGGTGGTGCTGGTGGCCTATGAGTGGTTCCAGCACCGCGCCCCGGCGCCGGCGGTGGCCGACCATCGCGCCGGCCAGGGCGCGCCCAAGCAGGCGCTGGCCGACCTGCACGCGCAACTGGTCGCCGACCTCGACGCGCGCGGCTATTTCCGCAGCGAGGGCCGCTACGAGCGCCAGGCGCGGTCATTGCGCACCTTGCTGGAGAACGCCCGGCTGACCGACCAGGAGGTGCAGACCCTGCGCGGCGTGTTCAAGACCCTGACCTGGGCGCCGCGCGACCCGGGCGACGCCTGACCGCCCGGCGTCCACGACGGTCCAGGGGCCGGGCGGGTAATCGCGGCGGTCCTCTCGGCCCGATGCCTATGCCCTTGGCCCTATGGCCCCGCCCTTTGGCGGCGCGCCCGGGGGGCGCTGAGCGGGGCGGCCGGCGCCGGGCATGGGCCCGGGCGCCGCGGTCGATCTTAGTCGTCGTCCTTGTAGATGCCGATGATGGCGTCTTCGCCTTCGCGCACCGAAGCGCGGTACATGCCCGGCGTGTTGAACACCAGCGCCACATTGCCGGCATGGTCGACCGAGATGATGCCGCCGTCGCCGCCCATCTTGACCAGCTTGTCCATGACCAGGCGGTCGGCCGCTTCGGCCAGGCTGAGATCGGCATATTCCATCAGCGCGCAGATGTCGCGTGCGACCGTGGCGCGGATGAAATACTCGCCGTGGCCGGTGGCCGAGACCGCGCACGAGGCGTTGTTGGCATAGGTGCCGGCGCCGATGATCGGGCTGTCGCCGATGCGGCCGTACATCTTGTTGGTCATGCCGCCCGTCGACGTGCCGGCGGCCAGATTGCCGTGCTTGTCGAGCGCCACCGCGCCCACGGTGCCATATTTGCTCGGCCGGTCGTCGCCGTCATGGTCCAGCAGCACCGCTTCCTTGTCTTCGCCGCGCACCTGAAGGATCTGTTGGAAGCGCCGTTCGGTGTAGAAATAGAGCGGCGAGACCATCTCCTGGCCCTGGTCGCGGGCGAACTGTTCGGCGCCTTCGCCGGCCAGCATCACGTGCGGGCTGTCGGTCATCACCTTGGCCGCCAGGGCGATCGGGCTCTTGACCCGCGAGATATCGGCGACCGCGCCGGCGTTGAGCGTGCGGCCGTCCATGATCGAGGCGTCGAGCGCGTTGCGTCCCTCGGCGGTGTAGACCGCACCGCGCCCGGCGTTGAACAGCGGCGAGTCTTCCATGACCTGAATGGCGGCGATCACCGCGTCGGTGGCCGCTCCGCCGTCCGCCAGCACCGCTTGGCCGGCGGCCAGCGCCTCGCCGAGCTTGGCGCGATAGTCGGCTTCCAGGTCAGCGGTCAGCTTGTCGCGGGTGATGGTCCCGGCGCCGCCATGGATCGCGAAGGCGTACGGGGTGGGGTCGGTCATTGCCTGGTCCTTGTGGTGGTGGGACTGATGGTCGCGCGCGGCGCCGGACAGCGACAGCGCCAGAGCGGCCGCAGCGGCGGTCAGGGCCAGGATTGGGCGGGCCATGGGGAAGCCTCCTGTTATGATTATCGGGTCGGATGAGCACCCAGCTTTGCCCGCGCCGCTGCGCCCTGGCAAGGCCGCAGCCACGCCGCGATCCCGCCAGCGAGCCGGGGTGGCGGCACGGGCCGGCGAGCCGGGGCAGCGGGACGGGGCGGCTGCGGGCGGTCAGTCGGTCGCGGCTGCTGGCCCCCCAGGTGCTGGCCCCTCATGTGCTGGCTCATGTGCGGATGGCGTGGCGGGCGGCGGGCCGAGCAGGGCGGCGGTGAGGATCGTGTAGCTGAGCTTGGCGGCCAGGAAGTCGGGCGCGTGCAGGCCGTCGATGGGCGCCAGTTCGACCACATCGGCGCCGACGATGGTGCCGGCGCCGGCGACCGCGCGGACGATCGCGACCACCTCGTCCCACATCAACCCGCCGGGCTCGGGCGTGCCGGTGGCGGGCATCAGGCTGCTGTCGAAGCCGTCCAGGTCGACGGTCAGATAGACCGGCTTGCCGCGCACCGCGTCGGCGATGTCGGCCGCCGACCAGCGCGCCTTGTCTTTGGCCCAGTGAATGGCGATGCGGTGGCGGTTGGCCTCCAGAAACGGGATTTCCTCGGCCGAGATGTTGCGGATGCCGGCGGCCACCAGGCTCACGCCCGGGTCGTCGAGGCACCGGCGCATGGCTGCGGCGTGGCTGTAGGGCTCGTCCTCATAGCCGTCGCGCAGGTCGGCATGGGCGTCGATCTGCACCACCATCAGGCCCGGGTGGCGCGCCGCTGCCGCGCGCACCGGCCCCGGGGTCAGCGAATGCTCGCCGCCCAGGATCAGCGGAAAGCGCCCGGCGTCCAGGATCTGGCCGGTCAGCGTCGCCAATTCGTCGACCATCTGGCTCAGATCGCCGGGCACGCGCGGCGGCTCCACCGTGGCGACGCCATAGCGGTGCACGGGCTCGCACCAATAGCTCTCGTCGAACAGCTCGACCTGGTGCGAGGCGAGCCGGATCGCGTCCGGCCCGCGTGCGGTGCCGCCGCCATAGGACACGCTGCGCTCGATCGGGAACGGCACCACCACCGCGCGCGCGGCCTCGGGCGCGCTGGCGTCGGCATCGGGCAGGCCCAGAAAGCCCGCCTCGGCCGTCATATAGGGCGGCAGCGGGCTTTCGGCGTCGTCGTCGGTCTGGGCGGCGGTGGTGTCGTCGGTCATCGGGGTCCCTTCGGCGGTTCAGGACCGGGCTTGAAACAGCTCGGCGAAGCGGCGCCGGGGTCGCTGTTCGCCCAGACCCTTGTGGTAGGCGGCCGAGGCGAGCAGCGGGATCACGCTGCCGGCTTCGGCATAGACCATCTGTTCCTGCGCGGTTTCCACCTTGCCCCAACTGGACGCTTCCTTCAGCGTCGAGGACGAGCAGGCGCCGTCGCGCACATCGGCCACGGTGATCTGCACCGCATATTTGTGCATGTCCACCTCTTGACCGAGGATTTCGGCGCACACCACGGTGTCCTGGACGAAATTCTTCGGCACGCCGCCGCCGATCATCATCAGCCCGGTGGTGCCGGCCTTGATCTTGACCTCGGTCAACTCGTGGAAATCGGCAATCGAGTCGATGGTGATCGGCTGGGCCTTGGCGGCCAGGCGCTCGACCCGGTGCTTGACCAGCCCGAAGCCCGCCGAACTGTCGGTGAACGCCGGGCAGAAGATCGGCACGCCGTGGTCATAGGCGGTTTCGATCAGGCTGCCGGGCTTTTTGGCGTTGGCCTTCAGCCAGCGGCCCATCTCGGCGATGAACGCGCGCGAGGAATAGGCGCCGGGCGCCAGCGCGTCGGCGATCTCCTTGATCGTGGCGTCGCAGACCTGAAGCTCTTCCTCGTCGATGAAGGTGTCGTAGATGCGGTCGATGTAGAGGCCGCGCATCTCATTGTCGTCGACCTCGGCGCTGCCCTGATAGTGGCGGAAGCCCAGGGCCTCGAAGAAGTCCATGTCGACGATCGACGCGCCGGTGGCGACGATGGCGTCGACCATGCCGTACTTCACCATGTCGCGATAGACATGCATGCAGCCGCCGGCCGAGGTCGAGCCCGCCAGCGTCAGGATCACGCTGCACGCCGGGTCGCCCAGCATGGTCTCGAAGATCTGGCCGGCGCGCGCCAGGTCGCGGCTGGTGAACGACATGTGCCCCATGGCGTCGAGCAGCGGCCGGGCGTCGATTTGGGTGATGTCGATATGCTCGACCGGGGTGGAAAGCAGCGCCGCCTTGCGGTTGGTGGGCGTCATGGGCTTGGGTCCTGTCAGTGATCGGGTCGGTGGGGGGCAGCGGCGGTCATTCCGCCGCCACCGCGGGCAGGGGCATGTCGGGCCGGGGGGCGTCCGCTTCGGGGTAGGCGGCCACCGGGAAGGCCGCCACCGGGTGCACGGTCATGGGGGGCTGGCCGGTCTGGACCTGGCCGGTTTGGGGCTGATGGGGCGGACGGGCGGCTTGGGCGCGCGCGTCGATCGCCACCAGCGCCTCGGCGGTGAAGCCGTTGAAGGCGGTGCGCAGGGCGGTGCCATAGGCGCCCAGTTGGCCGATTTCGATCCAGTCGCCTTCGTCCACATCGTCGGGCAGGTGAAACGGGCCGGCCATGGCGTCCAGGCTGTCGCAGGTGGGGCCGAAGAAGCTGAACGCCCGCGCCTCGGCCGCGCTTTCCCGGCCGACCAGCCGGGTCGGGAAGCGCCAGCCGACCGTGCGTCCGGCGTCGAACAGCGAGCCATAGGTGCCGTCGTTGAGATAGAGCCGGTCGCCCTTGCGCAGTTCGACCCGCGCCAGCACCGACCCCGCCGCCGCCACCAGCGCCCGGCCGGGCTCGCAGGCCAGATGCGCCCGGCCCAGGCCGTGGGCGTCGACCGCGCCGTGGATGGCGTCCATATAGGCGGCGAGCGGCGGCGGCGTCATGCCCGGATAAGGGGCCGGGAAGCCGCCGCCCACGTCGAGCGCGTCGACGGGGGTGCCCGCCCGTGCCGCGACGTCGGCGGCCATGGCGATGGCGCGGGCATAGGCTTGCGGCTCCATGCACTGGCTGCCCACATGGAAGGTGAGCCCGAGCCGCTGGGCCACCGTGGCGGTGCGCGCCACCAGGTCGACCGCCTCGGCCCCGGCGATGCCGAATTTGGTGTCGAGCGCATAGGCCGCGCTGCCCTGGTCGCAGCCGAGCCGGACGAACAGGGTCAGGTCGCGCGCGCCGCCGGTGGCGGCGTCGATCTTGGCCAGTTCAGCAGCGCTGTCGAGCGCGAAGGTGCGCACGCCGGCGGCATAGGCCCGGGCGATCGCCGAGCGCGGCTTGACCGGGTGCATGAACGCGAGGTGGGCCGCCGGCACGCTGCGCTGGACCAGGTCCACCTCGGCGGTCGACGCCACATCGAAGCGGGTCACCCCGGCATGGGCCAGGCGGCTCAGGATCACCGGGTCGGGGTTCGACTTGACGGCATAGACCACATGGCCGCGAAACGCGCCCACAAAGGCCTGAGCGGCGCGGTCCAGTGCTTCGGGATAGAACAGCGGCACCGGCCGCTCGCCGTCATGGTCGGCGATCGCCGCCTCGACGCTTTGATAGACGGGCAGCAGGCCCGACCCCGCCTCCTGGCGGCGGCAGTCGGCCTCGGCAAACAACTGAGTCATGGGTACGTGTCCGCTCTACGACGGGTTTCGGAAACGGTCGAAACGCCGGATGCGGGCCGCGTGGATCAGCGACCCGCGGTCGAACACGTCATATCAAGCACCATGAGCCGCCAGCGCCAATAGCCGCGGTCGGTGCCCAGGCGGACCACCCGCCGAGCCCCGGTTCCCCCCGGATATGTCACTTCGCGCAGGCCCATGGGCTTTGAGGGTCCTTCTAAAGCCGTGGAACACCATCAGGTCGTTTGGCCGAGATACCGCGCTTGACTTGAATTTCAAGGGGTTTTTGTCGACCTTGTCGGGATGACCGTCTTACCCCTATCCGCTTTGGCCGCCGCCGCCCGATCCGTGGCGGTCGCAGCCCTCGTCACCCTGCTGTGCACCACCGTGGTCGGGGCGCAGGAACCGGCCGAAAAGCCGCGTGTGGTGGCGACCATCGCGCAGATCGGCGAGCCGCTGGCGCGCATCGCCGGCGACGCCCTACGGGTGACCAGCCTGATGGGACCGGGCGTCGATCCGCACCTCTACCGGCCGACGCGCAGCGATATTCTCGCCCTGACCCGGGCCGATCTGATCGTCTGGACCGGTCAGACGCTCGAGTCGAAGATGGCCGGGGCGATCCGGCGGCTCGGCCGGCGCTCGGCGCAGGTGGCGCTGATCGACCATCTGCCGCCCGAGCGCTTGCTGCAGGACGCCGACAACAAACGCGACCCGCATCTGTGGATGGACGTGGGGTTGTGGCGCACCGCGCTCGGCGCCGGGGTGGCGGCGCTGGTGCGTCTGGCGCCCGACGAGGCCGACGCCATCCGCGCCCGCGCCGACGCCTATTTCGCCGAGCTGGGCGCGCTCGACGCCTATGTGAGCCAGGTGATGGCCGGCGTGCCCGAGCGCCGGCGGGTGTTGATCACCGCCCACGACGCCTTCGCCTATTTCGGCCGCGCCTATCAGATCCAGGTCGAGGGCGTGCAGGGCACGTCCACCGAGACCGAGGCCGGGCTCAAGGATATCGAGCGGCTGGTGCGCCTGATCGTCGAGCGCGATCTCGCCGCGGTGTTCGCCGAGACCTCGGTGTCCGACCGCAATGTCACCGCGCTGATCGAGGGCGCGGCGGCGCGCGGCCACGATGTGGTGCTGGGGGGGAAGCTGTTTTCCGATGCCATGGGCGAACCGGGCACCTATCTGGGGACGTATGTGGGCATGTTGGACCATAACGGCACCACCATCGCCCGCGCGCTCGGCGGCGCCCCGCCCGAGGGCGGCTTCGGCGCCTGGCGTCAAGGCAGCGAAGCGGCGGCGCCCGGCGCCGCCCCGGCCGGTGCCCGGTCCGCTGGTCCGCCCGCTGGTCCATCCGCCACCCCGTCCGCCGAGGCGGCCACGCAGGAGACACCGCCATTTTAAGATCGACGCCGATCACCCGCCGCCATCTGGACACGCCGCCGCTCATGGTCGACGGCCTGACCGTCACCTATGGCGGCAAGCCGGCGCTTGAAGACGTCTCCTACACCGCGCCGCCGGGCGGGCTCGTCGCCGTGGTCGGGCCCAATGGCGCGGGCAAGTCCACCTTCATCAAGGCGGTCATGGGGCAGGTATCGGCGACGGCGGGCGAGATCGCCCTGTTCGGCAAGTCGGCGCGCAGCAACCGCAGCGTGGTCGGCTATGTGCCCCAGCGCACCAGCGTGGATTGGGATTTTCCGGTCAGTGCGCTCGACGTGGTGACCATGGGGTTGTACCGGCGCATCGGCTGGTTGTGGCCGGTGCGCGCCAAGCACCGCCGGCAGGCGTTCGGCTATCTCGACCGCATGGGGCTCGCCGATTATGCCGACCGCCAGATCGGCCAGCTTTCGGGCGGCCAGCAACAGCGGGTGTTCCTGGCCCGCGCGCTCGCCCAGGACGCCGACCTCTACCTGATGGACGAACCCCTGGCCGGCGTCGACGCCAAGACCGAACGCACCATCATCGGCGTGTTGCAGGATTTGAAAGACGAGGGGCGCTCGGTGTTCGTGGTCCACCACGACCTGCGCACGGTGCCCGAATATTTCGACCATCTGATGCTGCTCAACACCCGCCTGGTCGCCGCCGGGCCGATGAGCGAGACGTTCACCGTCGCCAATCTGCAACAGACCTATGGCGGCCACATGGCGGTGCTGCCCGGCGGCGCCACGGCGGTGGTGGACTGAGCCGATGGCCGAGATCGTCCGCCTTCTGTCCAGCTATAACACCGCCGTGGTGCTGCTGGCCGCCACGCTGCTGGGCGCCGCCGGTGCGGTCGCCGGCACGTTCGCGCTGTTGCACAAGCGCAGCCTGGTCTCCGACGCCATCGGCCACGCCGCCCTGCCGGGCATCGCCGGGGGGTTTCTGGTCGCCCTGGCGTTCGGCTTCGACGGCCGCAATCTGGCGATCCTGTTGTCGGGTGCGGCGCTGTCGGGCGCGCTCGCCACGGTGATGATCTCGTGGATCGCCAGCCAGACCCGGCTCAGCGAAGACACCGCCATCGCCACCGCGTTGGCGGTGTTCTTCGGCCTGGGGGCGGTTTTGCTGTCGGTGGTGCAGTCGCTCCAGGTCAGCGGCCAGGCCGGGCTCGACAGCTTTCTGCTCGGCACCACCGCGGCGATCAGCGCGCGCGAGGCCGGCACCATCGCGGTCATGGCGCTGCTGGTGGCCTTGGTCGGTCTGGGGCTGTTCAAGGAGTTTCGCCTGCTCACCTTCGACGCCGCGTTTGCCGGCGCCATGGGCTATCCGGTGCGCGCGCTCGACCTGGGGCTGATGGCGCTGTTGCTGTTGGTGGTGGCGCTGGGGCTCAAGACCGTCGGCCTGATCCTGATCGTCGCCATCGTCATCCTGCCCCCGGCGGCGGCGCGGTTCTGGACCGACCGGTTGGGGGCCATGACCGCGCTCGCGGCCCTGTTCGGCGCCGGCGCCGGGGCGGTCGGCGCCGGTGCTTCGGCGGTGCTCGACGATCTGCCCACCGGCGGCGCCATCGTCATGACCGCAGGCGCGCTGCTGCTGATCAGCCTGGTCGCCGCACCGCGCCGGGGGCTGGTGGCTCAAGGGGTGGTGGCGGCGCGCTTTCGCCTCGCGCGGCGCCGGGAAGCCCGCGCCCGGTCCGGCCAGGGCTTGGGCCAGGGCTTGGGCCAGGGATCGGGCCAGGGGACCGGCGAGGGGAGGGCGCGGCCGTGACCCTCGACCCGGCGCTGTTCCTGACCGTCGATTTTCCCGCCTGGGCGGTCGCGTCGCTGTCCAGCGCGGTGTGCGCCTTGCTGGGCAATTTCCTGGTCCTGCGGCGCCAGGCGATGATGGGCGACGCGGTGACCCATGTGGTGCTGCCCGGCATCGTCGTGGGTTTTTTGATCGCCGACGCCCATTCGGCGGTGCACATGACCCTCGGCGCGTTGGTCGCCACGGTGCTGGCGGTGGGGCTTATCGAGGCGCTGCGCCGTTTCGGCCGGCTCGAAGAGGGCGCGGCCATGGGCACCGTGTTCACGGTCATGTTCGCGTTCGGCATCGTGCTGATCGAACAGACCGGTAACGCCAACAGCCACATCTCGCCCGACCATGCGCTGTTCGGCAATCTCGAAGCCACGGTCTGGGTCGGCCCGACCGCTTGGGGCGACCTGTTGAGCGCCGATATGTGGGCGCTGCTGCCGCCCGAGTTCGCGACGCTGCTATGGGTGGTGCCGCTGACCGGCGGGGCGGTGCTGTTATTCTACAAGGAATTGAAGCTGGCCACCTTCGACCCGCTGCTGTCCCGTTCGCTCGGCTTTGCGCCCGGCGCTTTGGGGCTCGGGTTCATGGTCTTCGTGGCGATCGCGGCGGTGGCGTCGTTCGAGGCCGTGGGCTCGATCCTGGTGGTCGCCATGTTCATCTGCCCCGCCGCCACCGCCCGGCTGCTGACCGACCGGCTGGCGGTCCAGCTTTGGCTGTCGGTGGCGATCGCCGTGCTGGCCGCCACGCTCGGCTATGTGCTCGCCGCCAGCGCACCGGTGTGGGCCGGCACGCCCGGCGCGCTCAGCGCTGCCGGCATGATCGCGGTCGCCGCCGGCGGGCTCGAACTGGCGGCGATCCTGTTCGCACCGCGCTATGGCCTGCTGGCCCGTCGCCGCCGCGCCGCCATCGCCCGCGCCGCCGCCGGGGTCTCGTCATGACCGCGGCAAAGGGGTTTGTGACGGCGACGGCGCCTTGAGGGAGCGAGGCCGGGGGCAGCGCGCGCCCGTAATGTAAGGCCCGGGCGCGCGCTTGGGGCGCTTATTCCGCCGCCGCTTCGACCGCGCGCCAGACGCGCAGCAGGTTGCCCGACAGGATCTTGACGATGTCGCCGTCGCTATAGCCGCGGTCGATCAGTTCGTCGATCAGGTTGGGCAGATCGGCGGGCGACTTAAGCCCCTCGGGCAGGGTGTCGCCGACGCCGTCGAAGTCCGAGCCCAGGCCCACATGGTCGATGCCGGCCAACTCCACCGCCCGGTCGATATGGTCGGCCACGTCGCTCACATCGGCGTGCGGATAGGGCTTGTTCAACTGATAGCCGGCCTCGAACGCCGCCTCGCGCTCGGCGCTGTGGGTCAGGTCGTTGTCGGCCAGATAGGCGTCATAGGCCTCGGCCATGGCGCGGCGATGGCCATTGGCCTCGGCGGTCAGGAACGACGAGCCGAAATTGATCATGATCACGCCGCCATTCTCGCCCAGCCGCTCGATCATCGCGTCGCTCATGTTGCGCTCGAAGCCCGGGGTGAAGTGCCGGCACGACGAATGCGAGGCGATCACCGGCGCCCGGGTCACCGCCATCACGTCGTCGAAGGCGGCGTCGGTGATATGGCTGACGTCGACCATGAGCCCCAGCCGGTTCATCTCGGCGACCGCCAGCCGGCCGAACGGCGACAGCCCGCCCCAGCGGCGTTCCTCGTCATAGCTGCTGTCGGACAGGTGGTTGACCCGCGAATGGGCGAGCGTGATGTAGCGGATGCCGCGCTTGTGGAAGTGCGCCAGATTGGCCAGGTCGCCCTCGATCGGCGCGCCGTTCTCCATGCCCATGGGCAGGGCGATCTTGCCGGCCTTCTTGATCCGCACCACGTCCTGGGCGCTGTAGGCGATCTCGAATTTGTCCGGGTGCAGGGCCGCCTGACCCTCGACCAGGCCGATCAGCCGGTCGGCCTCGGCCCGCGCGCCGCCGGTGCCTTGAAAGGCGGCGCCCACATAGATCGACATGAACGGCGCGTCGAGCCCGCCGGCCTTGGCGCGCGGGAAATCGAAATCGTGCGCCGGCACCGCCTGGCCCACATCGGCGCCCGAGACCTGAACGCGATAGGGCATGTCCACATGGCCGTCGACGATGATCGCCGTCTGGGCCAGCGCCCGGGCGCGATCGCTGGCCCGGTCGGCCTGGGCGTGGGCGGCGGTCGGCAAGAGCGCGGGCAGGGCCAGACCGCACAAGGCGGCGGCCAGCAAGGATCGGGTCATGGGCGTCTCCCTGGACTGTTGTTATCGCTGTTGAGATTGGAACCGTTGCACCGCGTCGCCAGGCGGTCAAGGCGCCCGGCGCGCCCGGCGGTTCAGGCGATCAGCCACTCGGCCGCCCGACCGATGCCATAGGCGGCACCCGCCGCCAGGGTGCCGATGGCGAAGGTTTCCAGCCCGCCCCAGATCGGGCTGCGCACGCTCCACGCGCTTTTGGCCGCGCCCACGGCGAAGAAGGTCACGCCGGTGAGCGCCACCGACAGCGCCAGCGCCTGGTCGAGCCGGAACAGATAAGGGGCGATGGGCACGAACCCGCAGACCACGAAGGCGGCGAAGGTGGCGGCGGCCGCACGCCATGGGTTGGGCGTGGCGTCGGGCAGGCCGTATTCCTCGCTCAGCATGGTGGCGATCCAGCGCTCGCGGTCGCTGGTGATCACGTCGACCACCCGGTCCAGGTCGGTGCCGTCGAAGCCCTTGAAGCGATAGATCTCGCGGATTTCCATCCGTTCGCCCTCGGGGTCGGTGTCGATGTGACGTTCCTCGACGGCGCGCAGCCGAACCCGATTGTCCACTTCCGCCCGGGTGCCGGCGAAGTTGGCCGCGGCCATGGACAGCCCGTCGGCGACCAGGTTGCTCAATCCCAGGATGATGATCACCGTGTCCGATAGCGACCCGCCGACCGCACCGGCGACGATGGCGAAGGTGGTGATCACGCCGTCGATGCCGCCATAGACCCAGTCGCGCAAGACGCTCGCCTTGGGACCTTCGTAAAGTCGCTGGCGGATCGAGGCCGGGTCGTGGTCGTGTTCGGCCCGCTGCGGCACGGTTTCGGCGGACATGGCGTCTGAAGCCTCCGGCCTGGAACGTGGAGAATCCCGAGCTTAACCCGAACAGGTTGTGTGAAAAAGGCTTTCTGCGGCGCGCCGTCCCTTGCACTGTGGGACCGCGCCGGATACCACCCATGCCGAGGATCGTCCGCACGGTCCCGGCCGGTGTGGGGGCAGGCCGCGCACGACGCCGGGGTCGCCTAGTCTTTGAGGAAGGGAAACTCCATGCTGATCGGTGTCCCCAAGGAGATCAAAACCCACGAGTACCGGGTCGGCTTGACGCCAGAGAGTGTCCGTGAACTGGTCGAAAACGGCCATCAGGTGCTGGTGCAGACCAATGCCGGGCTCGAGATCGGCATGTTCGACGATCATTATGTGGCCGCCGGGGCCGAGATCGCCGGTTCGGCCGAGGCGGTGTTCGCCCGTGCCGACATGATCGTCAAGGTCAAGGAACCCCAGCCGGTCGAGTGCGCCATGCTGCGCGAAGACCAGATTCTGTTCACCTACCTGCATCTGGCGCCCGATCCGCAGCAGACCCATGGGCTGGTGGAATCGGGGTGTGTGGCGATCGCCTATGAGACGGTCACCGACGATCGCGGCGGTCTGCCGTTGTTGGCGCCGATGAGCGAGGTGGCCGGGCGCATGTCGGTGCAGGCCGGCGCCCACGCGCTGGAGATGGAACAGGGCGGACGCGGCATGTTGCTTGGCGGCGTGCCCGGCGTGCCGGCGGCCAAGGTGGTGATCATCGGCGGCGGCGTGGTCGGTACCAATGCCGCGCGCATGGCCATGGGGCTCGAAGCGCAGGTGGCTGTGCTCGACCGGTCGGCGCGGCGCTTGCAGGAGCTCGACTTCCAGTTCGGTTCCAAGCTGTCGACCGTGTTCTCGACCCGCGAGAGCCTGGAGCGCCATGTGCTCGACGCCGATCTGGTGATCGGCGCGGTGCTGGTGCCGGGCGCCGCCGCGCCCAAGCTGGTGACCCGCCAGATGGTCGCCCAGATGAAGCGCGGCTCGGTGCTGGTGGATGTGGCCATCGACCAGGGGGGCTGTTTCGAGACCTCGAAACCCACCACCCACGACGCCCCCACCTATGTGGTCGACGGCACGGTGCACTATTGTGTCGCCAATATGCCGGGCGCGGTGGCGCGCACCTCCACCCAGGCGCTTAACAATGTCACATTGCCGTTCGCCCTGGCGCTTGCCAATAAGGGGTGGCGGCAGGCGTTGGCCGATGATCGCCATCTTCTGGCGGGGCTCAATGTCTGTCGCGGCAAGCTCACCTATCGGGCGGTCGCCGAGGCGTTGGGCGAACCGTTCGTGCCGGCGGCGGAGGCGCTGTCGGCGGCTTGAGTCGAGGTTGAGGGAGCGTCCATGTCCCACCCACCGCGCCTGCGTATTTTCACCCTCGGTGGCACCATTGCCATGGCCCGGCCGGCTGCCGCCGGCGCCGATGGCGGCGGCGTGTCGCCCAGTCTCGGCGGTCAAGCCCTGATCGACGCGGTGCCCGGCCTGAGCGATCTGGCGGCGATCACCGTCGAGCCGGTGGCCGAGCTTGGCAGCGGCAATCTGGGCTTCGCCACTGCCGTAGACCTGGCCCGGCGCATCCGGTCGAGCCAGGCCGACGGCCATGTGGTGGTCACCGGCACCGACACGCTGGAGGAACTGGCGTTCGCGCTCGACCTGCTGCTCGGCGCCCAGGCGCGTACGGTGGTCACCGGGGCGATGCGCGCCGCCGATGCCCCCGGGGCCGACGGCCCGGCCAATCTTTTGGCGGCGGTGCGCGTCGCCGGCTGCGCCGGCCTGCGCGGTCGCGGCGTGGTGGTGGTGATGAACGATACCATCCATGCCGCGCGCATGGTCACCAAGGGTCATAGCCAGCGGCTCGACGCGTTCGTGTCGCCCGATGTGGGGCCGGCCGGCTTCGTCGCCGAGGGCCATGTGGTGTTCAACGGCCTGATCCGCCGCCCGCCGGCGCTGGAAGGCGTCGAGCGCGACGATTTGGCCTGCCCGGCGGTGGCGCTTTGGGAAGCCGCCTTCGACGATGACGGCCGGCTGCTCGACCAGATCGCGCCGGCCGGCTATCGGGCTGCCGTGCTGGCTGGTTTCGGCGGCGGTCATCTGAGCGAGGCCCAGGCCGACCGGGCCGCCGAACTCGCCAAGCTCATGCCGGTGGTCCTGGCGGGCCGCGCCGGCACAGGCCGCGTGCTCACCGAAACCTATGGCTATGTGGGCGCCGAGCGCGATTTGATCGCGCGTGGATTGATTCCAGCCGGCTGCTATGCGCCGCGCAAGGCGCGCGTGTTGACCGCCGTGGCGCTGGCCGCCGACTATTCGCGCGACGGCCTGACCCATTTGCTGGCCGCCTGACGCGCGTTCAAAACTGCACTGCATCGGTTGATCCCGGCGCTCGCGCTCCCATTTGGCAATGGGGTGAGCAAGAGTAGTATGCCGATGATTTCTGACAGGCAAACCTTGGCAGAGCGGGTCGCTCTGCCGGACACGCCGGACCTGTTGGTCCAGTTCATCCGGCACATGCCGGTCGCCGTGGCCATGTTCGATAGCGACCTGCGCTATCTGGCGGCCAGCGCGCGTTGGTATCAGGATTACGGCCTGGTGGGCCGGTCGATCATCGGCCAGCGCCATTACGATATCTTCTCCGAAATCCCCGAGAGGTGGCGGCGTATCCACGCGCGCAATCTGGCCGGCGAACGTCTGAGCGCGGCCGAAGACCGGTTTTTGCGCGCCGATGGTCGGGTGGACTATGTGCAGTGGGAGAATGTGCCCTGGCGCAACGCCGACGGCGGTATCGGCGGCGTGATCATGTTCACCCAGGTGGTCACCGAAGCGGTCGAGATGCGCCGGGCACTGGAGCAGAAGGCGGACGAGCTTCAATACTATGCCGATTACGACTATCTGACCAATGTCTACAACCGCCGGAAGTTCGTCGAATTGGCCGAGGCCGAATTGCAACGCCAGCGACGCTATGACGGCATGACCGCCTTCGCGCTGGTCGACCTGGACGATTTCAAGGCCATCAACGACAGCTTCGGCCATGCCGCCGGCGACGAGGTGTTGCGCCGCTTCGCCGCCCTGGCGCAGCGGGAACTGCGGCCATCGGATGTGATCGGCCGGGTCGGCGGCGAGGAGTTCGGCTTTTTGTTCCCCGAGACCGATGCGGACGGCGCCGCGGCCTTCCTGGCGCGCCTGCGCGGCCTGTTCAAGGCCGAGCGGTTCCATTTCGCCGACACCGTGCGGACCGTCACCTTCAGCGGCGGATTGGCCATGGCCGCCGGTGCTGCATCGGCGGATCTGGACCCGGTGATGGCCCAAGCCGATGCGGCGTTGCTGAGCGCCAAGGCGTCGGGCAAGGACCGCCTGCTGCGCGCCGGCTGAGCGGACGCGAAGCGGGGCTCGGTCAGCCGTTGCCAGGGCCAGCGTCGGTGTCGCTGTCGCCGTCGCCCGGTGGGGGGAAAGCGGCGACATCGCGCCCCAGAGGGGCCAGGTCAACCCCCTCCAGACTGCTCAGCACCCGGTCGAGCGCGGCGCGGTCGCGTGGCGAGAGGCGGTCGAGCAGCGCGCGTTCATAGGCTTGCGCCAGCGGCACGACGGCATCGTGAATATGCCGGCCCTCGGCAGTCAGGGTCAGGACCGACCGGCGTCGGTCGTCGGCGGCGACGGCGCGGTCGACGCGCCCGGCGGCGATCAACCGGGCCACCGCGCGGCTGACCATCACCTTGTCCATGGCCGTGCGCTGCGCCACCTCCTGCGCCGACATGGGCCGGTCGTCCGCCGCCGCCTCGCCCAGCACCGCCATGACCCGCCATTCGGGCAGGGTCAGATCGAAGCGCCGTTCATACAGGTCGGCGATGCGCGCGCTGATCCGGTTGGACAAGACCGACAGGCGATAGGGCAGAAACCGCGCTAGCGGCAAATGGGATGCGGCCGCCGCGGCCGGGTCTTCGCGACCGCCGTCATCGTCTCTGGCCATGGCTGTGCCCCCCCGCCTGCGGTCTGGCGTCCCCCACCGGTCGGCCAACCTGCTCGCCGCGGTGTGTCGGTTTTTGCGCCATACGGCCCGCGGCTTCTTGCATCGATAATAGTTCATGCCTAAATTGGTTTCAAATGAAACCATCTGCCGGCTGGTGGCTGGCAGACCGTCCGCGATCCGGGGAGATCGCCGCCGAGAGGAGATTGAGCGATGGCCGACCTGCACGACAACCCGTTGGGCACCGACGGTTTCGATTTCGTCGAATACGCCGCCCCCGATCCGCAGATGCTGCGCGCCTTGTTCGACCGCTTGGGCTTTCCCGCCGTGGCCCGGCACCCGGCGCGCGACATCACCCTGCACCGCCAGGGCGACGTGGTGTTTCTGGTCAATGCCGAGCCGACCGGTTTCGCCGCCGCCTTCGCGCGCGCGCACGGGCCGTGCGCCTGCGCCATGGGGTTCCGGGTTCGCGACGCCGAGTTCGCCTATAAGGGCGCGTTGGAGCGCGGCGCCGAGCCCGCCCCGGTCGTGGGCGACGACACGGTGGTCGACGCCCCGGTGATCGGGGGCATCGGCGGCAGCCGGATCTATCTGGTCGACCGCTATGGCGACTTTGGCACGGTGTTCGACGCCTATCAGCCGCTGCCCGGTGCTGCCGACGCCATGGCCGCCCAAGGGGCCGGGCTGACCTATCTGGACCACCTGACCCACAATGTGCAGCGCGGCAATATGGATACCTGGGCCGGCTTTTACGAGCGGGTCTTCAACTTCAGGGAAATCCGCTACTTCGACATCGAGGGCAAGCAGACCGGGCTGTTCAGCCGCGCCATGACCGCGCCGTGCGGCAAGATCCGTATTCCGATCAACGAAAGCCAGGACGACAAGTCCCAGATCGCCGAGTATCTCAAGGAATACAAGGGCGAGGGCATCCAGCACATCGCGCTCGGCACCGACGACATCTACGCCACGGTGGACAAGTTGCGCGCCAATGGCGTGGCGTTTCAGGAGACGCCGGCCACCTATTACGAACAGGTCGACGCCCGCGTGCCGGGCCATGGCGAACCCCTCGACGCGTTGCGCCGGCGCTCGATCCTGGTGGACGGGGCGCCCACCGAGGGCCAGGGTCTGCTGTTGCAGATCTTCACCCAGACGGTGATCGGGCCGATCTTCTTCGAGATCATTCAGCGCAAGGGCAATGACGGCTTCGGCGAGGGCAATTTCAAGGCGCTGTTCGAGTCGATCGAGCTCGACCAGATCCGCCGCGGGGTGCTCGACGCCGAGGATGCCACCAGCGCTGCGGAATAACCGCGCCAGTGTCGGGGCGCACGCGCCCCGGTCGCCGCCATTGCCAAGGAGGCTGCCCCATGAGCGTCGATATTCAGCGCATCCACCATGTGGCCTATCGCTGCCGGGACGCCAAGGAAACCGCCGATTTCTACCAGCGCGTGTTGGGCATGGACCTGACCGTGGCGATCTCGGAGAACCGCGTGCCGTCCACCAAGGAGCCCGACCCCTATATGCACATCTTTCTCGATGCGGGGATGGGCAATGTGTTGGCGTTCTTCGAACTGCCCAACTCGCCCGACATGGGCGCCGACCCCAACACGCCCCGGTGGGTCCAGCACATCGCGTTCGAGGTCGGGTCGCTCGACGCGCTGATGGACGCCAAGCGCCATATCGAGGCCGAGGGGCTCGACGTGCTCGGCCCGGTCAATCACGGCGTGTTCAAGTCGATCTACTTCTTCGACCCCAATGGCCATCGCATCGAACTGGCCGCCAACACCGGCACGCCCGAGCAGATGGCCGACCTGCGCCGGGTGGCGCGCGAGATGGTCGAGGAATGGGCGGTGACGCGCCAGGCGCCCCAGCACGCCGCCTGGCTGCACGCCGAGGACTGAACACGAGCCCGGGGCGGGGCGCCATGGCGGGCCGGCCCGGGCGACCCAGGGCAGGCCACAAGCGACGGACACCAAACGACAGAGAGGCTTAGCGGATGAAACTGGCAACCTTGCAAAGCGCGGGCCGCGACGGGCGGTTGGTCCTGGTCTCCAGCGATCTGGCGCGCTTCACCGGCGCCGATGGCATTGCCGACACGCTCCAGCAGGCGCTCGACCATTGGTCGGACCTGGCGCCCCGGCTGCACGAACGCTGGCGGATGCTGGAAGACGACCGCATGCCCTCGACCCCGTTCGACGAAGCCGCCTGCCTGTCGCCCTTGCCGCGCGCCTATCAGTGGGCCGATGGGTCGGCGTATGTGAACCATGTGGAACTGGTGCGCAAGGCGCGCGGCGCCGAGATGCCCGAGAGCTTCTGGGACGACCCGTTGATGTACCAGGGCGGCTCGGACAGCTTCCTGGCCCCGCACGCGCCGATCCCCTTGGGCGACCCCGACTGGGGCTGCGACTTCGAGGCCGAGGTGGCGGTGATCACCGACGACGTGCCCATGGGCGTCGACGCCCGGGCGGCGCGCGATCACGTCAAACTGGTGACCATCGTCAACGACGTGTCGCTGCGCAACCTGATCCCCGGCGAGTTGGGCAAGGGCTTCGGCTTCTTCCAGTCCAAGCCCAGTTCGGCGTTCGCGCCGGCGGTGGCGACACCCGATCAACTGGGCGACGCCTGGCGCGACGGCAAGCTGCATTTGCCGGTGCGCTCGTTCCTGAATGACGCGCCGTTCGGCTATCCCGACGCCGGGGTCGACATGACGTTCGACTTCGGCCGCCTGATCGCGCATGCTGCGCGCACCCGGCCGCTGGCCGCCGGCACCATCATCGGCTCGGGCACCGTGTCCAACAAGCAGGACGGCGGCCCCGGCAGACCGGTGTCGGACGGCGGGGTCGGCTATAGCTGCTTGGCCGAATTGCGCATGATCGAAACGATCGAGCACGGCGCGCCGCAGACGCCGTTCATGAAGCCCGGCGATCGCATCCGCATCGAGGTGCGCGACCCGGCCAATCGATCGGTCTTCGGCGCCATCGACCAGCGAGTGGTGGCCACGCCGGCCTGACCGCACCATCGCGGCCGGGTCGGCCCGATTGGGAGACAGACCAGATGTTCGACGTGCGTGCCGTCCCGCAGACCCGGCCGCAGATGCGCCCCGGGATCGAGCGGATCACCCCCTACAAGCCCGGCGAGTCGCAGCTACCGGGCCATGACCGGGTGATCAAGCTGGCGTCGAACGAAAGTGCGCTCGGCGCCAGCCCGCGCGCGATCGAGGCCGCCCAAGCCGCGCTCGCCGACGCGGCACTCTATCCCGACGGCGGTTGCGCGGCGTTGCGCGCCGCGTTGGCCGAGCATCACGGCGTGGCGGCCGATCAGTTGGTTTGCGGTGCCGGGTCCGAGCAATTGCTGTCGCTCCTGGTGCGCGCCTATGCCGGCCCCGGGGACGAGGTGCTGCAAAGCCAACACGCCTTCATGGTCTATCGCATCGCCGCCGACGCCCAGGGGGCGCACAATGTGTTCGCGCCCGAACGCGACGCCCGGGTGGACGTGGACGCGCTGCTCGACCGGGTGACCGAAAAGACCCGGCTGGTGTTCGTGGCCAATCCGGGCAACCCCACGGGCACCTGGATCGGCCGCCGGGCGTTGCGCCGGCTGCGCGCCGGCCTGCCGGCGCGGGTGCTGTTGGTGATCGACGGCGCCTACGCAGACTATCCCGACGATCCTGAGTTCAGCGACGGCCACGACCTGGTGGCCGAGGCGATCGCCGCCCAAGCCGACAATGTGGTGGTCACGCGCACCTTCTCGAAGGCCTATGGCCTGGCCGGGCTGCGCGTCGGCTATCTCTACGGGCCGCCCTCGGTGGTTGAACCGCTTAACCGGATACGCGAGGTGTTCAACGTCACCGCGCCGTCGCAGGCCGCCGCCCTGGCGGCGCTGGCCGATCAGGCGCACCTGGCCCAGACGCTGGCCCACAACCGGCGCGAAATCGACCGCCTCGGCGCCTTTCTGGCCGACCGTGGCTACAAGACCAGCCCATCAGGCGCCAATTTCCTGCTGGTCCATTTCGACACGGCCGAACGCGCCCAAGCCGCCGACGCCCATCTGCGCGAGCAGGGCATCATCGTGCGCCCGGTGGCCGGCTACGGTCTGCCCCAGTGCCTGCGCGTCACGGTGGGCGCCGAGGCCGACAATGACGCCTTCATGACCGCGCTGGACGCGTTCTAGCGCCGGTCTCGGCGCGCCGCCGGGGCGGTCGGGAGGGTCCCGCCGGCGGCGCACCCGGGCGACACAGGAGAGAGGAGGGGCTCATGCGCATCACCACCCGGCTGGGCCGCGAAGTGGACGTGGCCGAGGACTATACCGTCGACCAGAATTGGGCGCATTTCTCGGCCGAGGAACACGCCCGTTGGGACCGGCTGTACGCGCGTCAGATGGAGGTGCTGCCGGGCCGTGCGGTCCAGGCGTTCTTCGACGGTCTCGACAGCCTCAAGTTGAGCGACGGCGGCATCCCCGATTTCGAGGAGTTGAGCGAGCGGTTGATGGCGCGCACCGGCTGGCGCGTGGTGGCGGTGCCCGATCTGGTGCCCGACGCGGTGTTCTTCGACCATCTGGCCAACCGGCGCTTCCCGGCCGGCAATTTCATCCGCACGGAAGCCCAGTTCGACTATATCCAGGAACCCGACGTCTTCCACGACGTGTTCGGCCATGTGCCCTTGTTGGCCAACCCGGTGTTCGCCGACTATCTGGAAGCCTATGGCAAGGGCGGGTTGGCGGCCGCCGGGCGCGGCGTGCTGGCCAATCTGGCGCGGCTTTACTGGTACACGGTGGAATTCGGCCTGATCCAGACCGCCGAGGGCCTGCGCATCTATGGCGCCGGCATCGTGTCGAGCCCGGCCGAAAGCGTCTTCGCGCTGGAGAGCGACAGCCCCAATCGGCTGCATTTCGACCTGGAGCGGGTCATGCAGACCGACTACCGGATCGACGACTTTCAGCAGACCTATTGGGTGATTGACAGTTTCGAGGAACTGCTGGGCGCCACCTATCAACCCTTCGGGCCGATCTACGACCGCTTGGAGGGGCGCACCGACGCCTACCGCCCCGCCCAAGTGATCGAGGGCGACACGGTCTATACCCACGGCACCCAGAGCCACGCCTCGGACCAGGCCGCCCGCCTGTGACGGGTGACCGGGGCGGGATTATGGCGCCGTGACGGTGACCATCGGGGTGGCCTCGGCGGCCAGCACCCGGCCGGCGGGGAACCGGACGCGCGCCGTGGTGCCCTGATCGGGGATGCTGTCCAGGTCGAATGAGGCGCCATGGGCTTCGGCCATGCTTTTGACCAGCGGCAGCCCGAGACCGGTACCATGGCCACTCTGCCGACGCTGGATATGGGCCACTTGGGCGAACGGCTCCAAAACGCGCTTGAGATCGGCCTGGGTCATGCCGATGCCATCGTCGGCGACGGTCAGGTCGACGCTGCCGTCGTCGTTGCGGGCGACGCGGACCGCGACGCGCCCGCCCGGCTGCGAGAACTTGACCGCGTTGGACACCAGGTTGAGCACGATCTGCCGCACCAGCCGGGGATCGGCGTGCACGTCGGGCAGGTCGTCGTCGATCTCGGTGACCACCTGGATCTGGCGTCGCTTGGCGGTTTCGAGCATCATGCGCACCGCCGAGGTGACCGCGTCGTCCAGGTTCAGCCGCTCTGCGTCGAGTTCCAGCCGCCCGGCTTCGATCTTCGCCATGTCCAGCACCGCATTGATCACCGACAGCAGATGCTTGCCGCTTTTGTGCACGTCTTCCACATAGCCGGCATAGGACGGCGGGTTGATCGGCCCGTGGATCTGCTGGCGCATCAGGTCGGTGAAGCCCAGAATCGCGTTCAATGGCGTACGCAACTCGTGGCTGACCGTGGCGAGGAACTGGCTTTTTGAGCGCGACGCCTGTTCTGCCGCCGCCTTGGCCTGTTGCAACTCGCTGTTGCGGTGGCACAGGTCGCGGGTGAGGGCGTCGCGTTCCTTCTGCATCAACGTGAACCGTTCCACTACGCCGATGCCATAGATCGCGCCGATTACCAGGATCAGCAACTGCGCCATGTCCATGGACGCGGGCAGTGAATGGTGGAAATAGGCCGATACGCACAAGCCTGTCAGCACCGCCAAACCGACGCACAGGAGCGCGATGCGCGCATAGGGCCGGTCGTGACGGACCGCGCGCACCAGTATGGTCGCCATCAGCCCCAGGACGGTGAAGGCGAACACCTCATAAGGTTCGCGCCACAGGGTGATCCAGGCCGGCGCCAGAAACGGCGTCACCGCCACCACGAGCCCGATCCAGACAGCCGACAGCCCAAGCACGAACCAACTGGCCCATCGCAGCCGCTCATGGGGAAACATGGCGGCGATGAAGCCGTAGAAGGCAGACAGAAGCACGAAAAAGGACAGATACTCAAGGTCATACTTGCGGCTGAGATTGAGGCTCGGGGCATAGTCCCAGACCTGATCGCTGGTCAGCAGAACGCGCGCCGCCGCGGCCAGCGACATCAGCGCGAACAGATAATAGCTGGCCGGGCTCGGCTGGGTCATGCCGGCGCCGACGGCAGCAAAGGCCATGATCACCAGAATCAAGGTGATCGCCACCACCTGGCCGTCCTGAATCGCTGTATTGCGGTTGATCATCGCCACGTCGCCGATCATCGGCGTGGCGATGATCCCGCCCTGCTTGTGCACATGGTTGGCGACCTGGATCACCAGCGTGACCCGGCGTTTGTCCGACGGCAGGAACAGAATCGACGCCAGCGGCGGCGGACCCCGTGGGCTCAACGCGGTCGCCGTGGGATCGCCATTGCTGCCCAGAAGATGAACTTCCGGCGCACCGCTCGGGCCCGTGGAGACGGCATAGACCCGGGCGATCGACCGTATCCGAGGCACGGTCAGCGCCAGTGCGCCGGCGGCCTTGGGTAACGTCAGGTCGAGCGCATAGGTGGCCTGGCCGTGACCGCTGTCCAACCGATCGGTGAATGTCGGCCCCCACACATCGGGCACGTTGTGCGGCGTGCCCGGCCGGTCGGCGCGGTCGGGGGCCAGCCGTTCGGGAGCGACGATGGCGTCGTCGATCTTGCGCCATTCCCCGTCGAGCGCCACCAGCGTGTCGCCGCGCCAGCCCAGCGCGGCCAGATCGAGCTGGCCGGCGTCGGCCTGGACGTCGAGCAGGGTCACGAACGCCCGTTGCGGCCAAAACAATACCAGCACGATGAGGGTCAGGGCGAGCGCCAGCCACAGACGGGTAGAATATCGCTTGTCGGGCATCGCGATGCCTATTCCTGGCCGCTGATCCATAGAAACTGGCACCGATTGTCGGCGCCCCATCCAGACAGCGTTGGCATCGACCACACGCCGCTTACCGGGACCAGACACCCAATGCTTGGGTCTTGTAATAAAATGGCGGTTGGAAATCCAGTCAGTGTGTCGCCCGGCTCCAGCACCGCGTCGCCCGGCCTGTGGGCAGGCGACGCGCCGTCAAGGGGTCGGGTGAGGCGTTAGCCCGGATCGCTCTGGCCGCGGCGTTCGCCGGTGGCCGGTGCGGGGTCGTTATGACGGCGCCGGTCGGGGCCGGTGTACTGGCGTGAGATCACGAACGGCCGGGGATTGGCAATCAACTGGTTAAGCTTGGCCAGCAGATTGTTGGGCCGCAGCGGTTTCGCGCAAACCTCGTCGATGCCATGGTCGCGGGCTGCGGTGATCTGGCTGATGTCGGTGAGATAGGCGGTCAGGATCAGCGGCGTCGCGCGGGCCAGATGGGTCTTGCCGCGGCGTACCCGGTCGGCGAACGCCAGCGGCTTGAGGCCTTTCACCTCTTGGGCGACGATGATGCACGAGGGGGCGCGGTCGGCGCCGTCGGGACTGGTATCCTGGCTCAAAAACCCGTCGACCGAATAATAATGGTCGACGGGGGTGTACCCTTGGTCACGCAAGGCGCGCATTAGCGGGCTGGCCACGTCTTGCTGCGTCTCGATCAGGACGATGCGGTGGGTCACGGGCTGGGCGTCCCATACTGGGGCGCCCCCCGTCGTCGTTGTTACGCCGAAACGGATACGCCCTTGTTTTCGAACTCTTGCTTGAGCTCGCCGGACGAAAACATCTCGCGCACGATGTCGCAGCCGCCGACGAACTCTCCCTTAATATAAAGCTGGGGGATGGTTGGCCAGTCCGAGAATTCCTTGATGCCCTGGCGCAACTCTTCGTCCTGCAGCACGTCATAGCCCTTGAAGGGCACCTGCAGATGTTCCAGTACCTGCACGACGGCGGCGGAAAAGCCGCATTGCGGGAAGGTCGGCGTGCCCTTCATGAACACCACCACGTCGTCGGTCTTGATATAGTCGTTGATGCGGTCGAACACGGGATTGTCTGCCATCGGGCTCTCCTGTCTCGCGGGGGCTTAGGGGTCTTCGGGATCTGCTAAGCGGTCTGTCACGGGGGTGCCGGCGGCCGTGCGGGCTGCGCGCGCAACGGCGGCGGATACCTTCCGCTTACTTGGGGGCCGAGGTCTGCAAGGCAAGGGCGTGCAATTCGCCGCCCATCCGGCCTTCGAGTGCTTGATAGACCAACTGGTGCTGTTTGACCCGGCTCATGCCGGCAAAGCCCTCATAGACCACGCGCGCGGCATAATGGTCGCCGTCGCCGGCCAGGTCCTCAATGGTCACCTCGGCGCCGGGCAGCGCCTCCCGGATCATCGTTTCGATCTGGGTCTTCTCCATCGGCATCAGCCATCTCCCTCCGAATTACCGGACTTATTTAATCTTATTTCCATGGTCTGTCCACCGCCAAGCGTCGCTCAAGCATGGCCGGCATCGGTCTTAGCCGGCGCTCAAGAGCCCCGGAACAGCGAGCGCAGATCGTTGTCGGTTTCGCCGTGCGAGCCGGTCTCGTCCTCCAGATCCGGCACCGGGTCGAAGCGGCGCAGCGCCCGCACCTCGTCCACCAACAGCGGGTCGAAGCCGTGCTGGCGGGTCAGCATGGCGGCGCGCAGGTCGTCGAGCGCGGCGGGCGCGGGTTCCAGGTCGCGCGCCGCCGCGTCGAGCATCAGGTCATAGGTCTGCTGGGCCAGCGGGTCGATGCCATAGACCTTGTCGTCGGCATCGGGCGCTGGGGCGGCCGGGCATTTGAGCGTCGGCAGCAGCTTTTGTTCCAGGTCGTGGCGGTAGCTCGGTGCGGGGTCGAAGGCGAGCCCGCGCGCCAGTTCCTCGGCGGCCTGGTAGAGATGGGTGCGCACCCGGTCCACCGGCAGGATCACCCGGCGCGCGCCGCGGCTGACCCGTTCGGCCCACAGCATGTGCTTGAGCCACAGATGGATGGCGCGGCGTTCCTGGGTGCCGTAGCGATAGGCCATGGCGCCGGCAACCTGGAACGGGTGCGACAGCACGATGACCACGCGCGGCTCGTCGCCCCGGCGCGCCATGCGGTCGAGCCAGAACGGCGCCAGGATCGACAGCCGCGGGTCGCTGGCGGCGGCGATGCCGCTGTCTCCGGCGCGCCCCAGCACGGTGTCGACCCAGACGCGGATTTCGTCGAGCTCGGGGTCGCGCCACCAGCCTTCGTCGAGGCTCAGGCTGTCGTCCCAGCCCGAGCCCAGCAGCATGTAGAGCGCCTCGTTGATGCGCTGGATGGTCGCCGGGGGCAGGCCCGCCGCGTCGTCGAGGGCGGGCACCCCCAGCGTGTCCAAAACCTGCGAGACCGGCCAGACCCCGCCGAAATGCATGCCGATCGTCAGGCAGAAAACCGTCATGCGGCGGGTTCTCCTCAGGCCATCAAGGTGGGCAGAAAGCGCTCATGGGCGGCGCGCAGGTCATCGAGCGCCAGAGTGGCGACGCCGGCGATGGCCAGTTGCGGACCGGCCACGGTGTCGCCGATCCGCTCGACCGGCACGCGCGCCTCGGCACAGGCGTGGGCGAACGCCTCGGCCCGGTCGGCGGGCAGGCAGACCAGATAGCGGCCCTGGTCCTCGCCGAACAGCGCGGCGTGGGCGGCCAGCGGCTGGCCGTCGGGGTCGTTCGGCAGGCGCACGTCGAGGCCATAACCGTCGCCGGCCAGCATCAGGGTCGCCAGCGCCTCGGCCAGCCCGCCGTCGGACAGGTCGTGCACGGTGTCGAGCCGCCCTAGGGCGATCTCCTGGCGGACCAGGCCGCCGGCGCGCATCTCCAGGTCCAGATCCACCGGCGGCGGCGCGCCCGCATCGTGGCCGAGCGCGTGGGCGGCGTAGAGCGAGGCGCCCAGATGGCCGCGGGTCTCGCCAAGCAGGAACACCGCGTCGCCGGCGCGCTTGATGCCCGGGCTTGCGCGATGGTCCAGATTGCGGATCAGGCCGACGCCGCCCAGCGTTGGCGTCGGCAGGATCGCCTGACCCTCGGTTTCGTTGTAAAGCGACACATTGCCCGACACCACCGGATAGCCGAGCGCTTCGCACGCCTGCGCCATGCCCTCGATGCAGCCGACGAACTGGCCCATGATCTCGGGCCGTTCGGGGTTGCCGAAATTGAGGCAATCGGTGACCGCCAGCGGCTCGGCACCGACCGCGCTCAGATTGCGCCAGGTCTCGGCGACCGCCTGTTTGCCGCCCTCGAACGGGTCGGCCTCGCAATAGCGCGGCGTGCAGTCGGCGGTCAGCGCCAGCCCCTTGTTGGTGCCGTGGACGCGCACGATGGCGGCGTCGCCGCCGGGCCGCGCGATCGTGTCGCCCATCACCGTGTGGTCGTACTGCTCCCAGATCCAGCGCCGCGACGCCAGGTCGGGCGCGCCGACCATGTCCAGGATCGCTTGGCCCATATCGTCGGCGGCCGGCACCTCGTCGGGGCGGAGCAGGGGGCGCGGCTCGCTCGGCACGTGCGGCCGGTCATAGTTGGGCGCGTCGTCGGTCAGGCTGTCGAGCGGCACGTCGGCGACGGTCCGGCCGCCGTTCACCAGGGTCATGCGCCCGGTGTCGGTGAGCGCGCCGATGACCGCGAAATCCAGTTCCCACTTCTCGAAGATGGCGCGCGCCTGATCCTCGCGGCCGGGCTTGAGCACCATGAGCATGCGCTCCTGGCTCTCCGACAGCATCATTTCATAGGCGGTCATGGCGTCTTCGCGGGTCGGCACCCGGTCCAGGTCCAGACGGATGCCGACGCCGCCCTTGCCGGCCATTTCGGCCGACGACGAGGTCAGACCGGCCGCGCCCATGTCCTGGATCGCCACGATCGCGTCGGTGGCCATCAATTCCAGGCACGCCTCGATCAGCAGCTTTTCGGTGAACGGGTCGCCGACCTGCACGGTCGGGCGTTTCTCGGCGCTGTCCTCGCTGAACTCGGCCGACGCCATGGTCGCGCCGTGGATGCCGTCGCGGCCGGTCTTGGCGCCCACATAGACCACCGGATTGCCGACCCCGGCGGCGGCCGAATAGAAGATCTTGTCGGCATCGGCCAGGCCCACCGCCATGGCGTTGACCAGGATGTTGCCGTTGTAGCGGCTGTGGAAGCGGGTTTCGCCGCCCACCGTGGGTACGCCCACGCAATTGCCATAGCCGCCGATGCCGGCGACCACGCCCGACACCAGGTGCTGGGTCTTGGCATGGTCCGGGGCGCCGAAGCTCAAGGCATTGAGCAGGGCCACCGGCCGCGCGCCCATGGTGAACACGTCGCGCAGGATGCCGCCGACGCCGGTCGCCGCGCCCTGATAGGGCTCGATGAAGCTCGGATGGTTGTGGCTTTCCATCTTGAAGATCGCCGCCTGGCCATTGCCGATGTCGACCACGCCGGCGTTCTCGCCCGGGCCCTGGATCACCTGCGGGCCGCTGGTCGGCAGCTTTTTCAAGTGTCGGCGCGACGATTTGTAGGAGCAGTGCTCCGACCACATCACCGAATAAAGGCCAAGCTCGGTCAGCGTCGGCGTGCGGCCGAGGGTGGCGAGCACACGGTCATATTCCGCGGCGTTCAACCCGTGTTCGGCGGCCAGGTCGGCGGTCACGGCGGGTTCGGTCGGGGTGTCGGCGACGGGCGTCTGAGCACCCTGGGTCTTGGTCGGATTGTCGGGCATGTCCGGCTCACAGCGGGGCGATAGGCCAGGGCAGCGGTGCCGATCCCACTTCAACTGCGGCACCGCGCCCATCGGGTTTCGGCCGTTCTAAAGCCCGCGCCCCGGCGACGCAATTGCCATCGCCCTGGGGCGGTGTGCACGCCATCGACCGACGGCCGCGCTCAATAGCCCCACAGCGGCGAAACCGGCACCACGCCGAAGCCCAGATGGACCTGGGGCGGGGGCAGATGGGCGTCGAATCCGCCGCCCCGGATGCCCTGGTCGGCCAGATTATGGCTGCCGAACACCAGCCGGCCGGTGGGGCTGTCCACCTGGCCCGTATTGTATTCAAGCGGCACGCCGGGGGTGGTCACCGCATAAGGCACCAGCGCGCCATAGCCGACCCCATGGCGCCGCCAAGCTGGGTGGCCCCATCCCCGGTATCCCAGGGCCTGGTGCTGGGCAAACGGCGTCACCAGCGGGGTGGCAAACGCCTGGTTGGGGAACACGGTCACCCGGTCGCCGGCGATCCGCGTGCCCTGGAAGCGGGCCGAGGCGGCCGGCGCGGCGGCCAGGCCCGGCGTCAGGGCAGCGCTGTTCGGGGCGGCGGACAGCGGTCCGGCCGGGGCGCCGGTGTCGCCGACCACGTAATAGAAGGGCTGCGCGGTGCCGGCGGCGGCTGCGGGCTCGGCAGTGCGCAGCGTGTAGCTATGCGCGCCGGTGTCGGTCACATAGGCGATGGCGCCCGCGCCGTGGCCGGATTGCACGCCGTCCACGGCGGGGCCGGCGGCGACGCGTGGTGCGCCGGGGTCGCTGTGCGGGGCGCCCGCGCAGCCGGCAAGCGCCAGCAGCGCCAGGCTTGCGCCAAATACCTGAAATCGATTGCTCGCACCCGCCATTGCCGCCTCCATGGAATCGGTCTCGATCACTCTAGCCAGGATGTGGGGTGTCACACCAGCAGAACCAGGGGTAGCAGTGTTTCGGGCCGGCGTCGACGGCGGGGATCAGGCGTCGGCGAGGGCGGCGACCAGGCTGTCGAACACGCCGCGGCCGTCGGTGCCGCCCAATTCGGGCGCGATCAGCCGTTCGGGGTGGGGCATCATGCCGAGCACATTGCCGGCGGCGTTGAGCACGCCGGCGATGTTGTTGCGCGAGCCGTTGGGGTTGGCGTCCGGGGTCACGGCGCCGTCGGCCGCGCAATAGCGAAACGCCACCCGGCCCTGGTCCTCAAGGGCTGTGAGGGTGTCGTCGTCGCAGAAGTAATTGCCGTCATGGTGCGCCACATGGCCCCGGATCACCTGGCCCTGGCCATAGGCGTTGGTGAACGCGGTGCGGGCGTTGTCCACCCGCAGGTGGACGTCGCGGCAGACGAAGTGGATGCCGGTGTTGCGCATCAGCGCGCCGGGCAACAGGCCGGCTTCGCACAGCACCTGGAAGCCGTTGCACACGCCGAGCACGCGCAGGCCGCGTTCGGCGCGCGCCTTGACGTCGGCCATCACCGGCGAGCGGCCGGCGATGGCGCCGCTGCGCAGATAGTCGCCATAGGAAAAGCCGCCGGGCAGGGCGACCAGATCCAGGTCGGCCGGCAGGCTGGTCTCCCGGTGCCACACGGCGACCGGCGGGCGGCCGGTGGCGGCTTCGAGCGCGACCATCATGTCGCGGTCGCAGTTGGAACCGGGAAAGACGATGACGGCGGATTTCATGGGGCCGGACCTCGGGGCGTGAAAGAGGGGTCGCGAAAGAGATTGGGGGCGCGAAAGCGGCCGGTCGGCGGGCGACCGGCCGGCGGCGCGGGCTCAGATCAATTCGATCTCATAACGTTCGATCACCGTGTTGGCGAGCAGGTCGCGGCACATGGCGTCGACCCGGTCGCGCGCGGCTTGGGGCTCGGTGTCGGCCAGGTCGAGTTCGACGACCTTGCCCTGGCGGACCTCGCCGACGCCGTCATAGCCAAGGGCGGCGAGGCCGCGGCCGATGGCCTTGCCCTCGGGGTCGAGCACGCCGGGCTTGAGGGTGATATGGACGCGCGCTTTCATCTACTGTCTCCGGGGTCTCTGGGCGTGGGCTTAGCTGTCGGCCTGCTTGGCCTTGGGGTGGGCGGCCAGTTCGCGGATGTCGGCCGAGGGCAGCACGCCGAGGCGGCGGGCGACCTCCTGATAGGCTTCGATCTCGCCGCCCAGGTCGCGACGGAAGCGGTCCTTGTCCAGCTTCTCGCCGGTCTTGATGTCCCACAGCCGGCAATTGTCCGGGCTGATTTCGTCGGCCAGGATGATGCGCATGTCGTCGTCCACATAGAAGCGGCCGAACTCCAGCTTGAAGTCGACCAGCTTGATGCCGACGCCGGCGAACAGGCCAAGCAGGAAGTCATTGATGCGCAGGCTGCTGGCGACGATCTCGTCCATCTCGTCCAGATAGGCCCAGCCGAAGGCGGTGATATGCTCTTCGGTGACCATCGGGTCGCCCAACTCGTCCGATTTGTAGTAGTATTCGACGATCGAGCGGGGCAGCGGCGTGCCTTCCTCCAGGCCGAGGCGCTTGCACATCGACCCGGCGGCGACATTGCGCACCACCACCTCGATGGGGATGATCTCGACCGCGCGCACCAACTGCTCGCGCATATTGAGGCTGCGGATGAAATGGGTCGGTATGCCGATGCCTTCGAGGGCGGTGAAAACGTGCTCGGAAATCCGGTTGTTGAGCACGCCCTTGCCCTTCAGTTCCGCCTTTTTCTCGGCGTTGAAGGCGGTGGCGTCGTCTTTGAAATACTGGATGAGCGTGCCGGGCTCGGGACCCTCGTAAAGGATCTTGGCCTTGCCTTCATACAAACGTGTGCGCCGGGCCATGGCCCATGGGCTCCTTCGTGTCTCGGGGCTTGCTCGGGGCGGCGGGCTGGCGACGGGCACCGAAACCGGGCCGCCCGGTCGGGAAGCCGCGACAGTATCGAAAGGGGCGCGCGGCGGCAATCGCGAAGTTGGCATCGCGCCGGGCCGCGCATGGTCTTGTGCCGCTGCGTCGGGCCGATTAAGAAACGCTCCATAAGACACTGCCGATCGGGGCGGCCGGTTCGTCCGCCTGCCCATCAAGACGGCCTGCACAAAGACGACCCGCACAACAAAGGTTGCTGCCATGACCACGTTCAACGATCGCGAAGCCGCATTCGAGAACCAGTTCGTCCATGACGAGGAGCTGAAGTTCAAGGCGCTGGCCCGGCGCAACAAGCTTTTGGGGCTGTGGGCGGCCGAAAAGATGGGCATGGACAGCCTGTCGGCCGTCGAATACGCCAAGTCGGTGGTCAAGGCTGACTTTGAAGAGCCCGGCGACGAGGACGTGATCCGCAAGGTGTTGGGCGATTTCGAGCGCCAGCAGGTCAAGATCGGTCGCGACGAACTGGTCTTGCAACTGGAAAAGCTGTTCGACGAGGCCAAGCGTCAGGTGATGATCGACAAGGACTGATCCGGCCGGCGCTACCCCTCCGGCCGGCTCCCCTGCGGCTGGAGGCCCTCGGCGGCGACGGTCCGCCCGGAGACCGATCCGCTTTGGACCGGTCCGGCGCGGCTGTGGCTCAGGCGCGGTAGCCCGGGTCCAGGCGGTCGAGCTTGCGGCGCAGGGCCGCCCAGCTCAACCCGGCGCCGGCGGCAAACGCCGCCCGCCCCTGGGCCGCCACCTTGTGGCCCATGGCGTCGCTTTGGTGGATCAGGTCCGCGCCGCCGGCTTGGGCCGCCACCTGCATTTCGCACGCCCGCTGAAGGATGAACAGGCGCACGAACGCATCGGCCACCGTGGCACCCACGGTCAGCAGGCCGTGGTTGCGCAGGATCATCAGATTGTGCGTGCCCAGATCGGCGACCAACCGTTCCTTTTCGCCGGTCTCGACGGCCAGCCCCTCATAATCGTGGTAGGCCAGATCGTCCCAGCCGAGCAGGGCGTTTTGGCTCAGTGGCAACAGCCCGTCGCGCTGGGCGGCGACCGCCGTGCCGGCCACGGTGTGCAGGTGCATGACGCACTGGGCGTCTTCGCGCGCGGCATGGACGGCGCTGTGGATGACGAAGCCGGCCGGGTTGACCGGCTGGGTGTTGTCGCCCACCGGGCGGCCTTGAAGGTCGATCTTGACCAGACTGGATGCGGTGATCTCCTCGAACAAAAGCCCCAGCGGGTTGATCAGAAACTGGTGGTCGGGCCCCGGAATGCGCACCGACAGGTGGGTGAAGATCAACTCGTCCCAGCCGAAATGCGCCACCAGGCGGTAGGCGGCGGCCAGGTCCTCGCGCAGGGTTTGTTCGTCCGGCGTCTCGGCCGGTTTGGTTGCCGCGACGGTGGCCATGATGTGTCTCCCTCTCCCCGGATGTGGTTCTTTTTAGAGTGTGACTAATTGCGCGCGGCCTGTGAAGCCGTTGCGACCTTGACGGCCGGCACCCGACGCCGATCTAGTGGGGCCGGGAAGGGAGAGCGCCTATGCCCGACGACGCCACGCCGCCGCCGGTCGCCGTGCCGCCGCCGGTCGCCGTGCCGCCACCGATCGCCGCGCCGCCACCTGAAAGCGGACCGAAAGCCGTTGACGGGCCGGCGCTGGTTGATCGGTTCGGCCGGACGATCCGCTATCTGCGCCTGTCGGTGACCGACCGGTGCGACCTGCGCTGCGTCTATTGCATGGCCGAGCAGATGACCTTTCTGCCCAAGGCCGAGGTGCTGACGCTGGAAGAACTGGACCGGCTGGGGTCGCTGTTTGTCGCGCGCGGGGTGCGGCAGTTGCGGATCACCGGCGGCGAGCCGCTGGTCAGGCGCAATGTGGTGTGGCTGTTCGAGCGGCTCGGTCGGCATCTGGACGGCGGCGGCCTCGACGAGTTGACCCTGACCACCAACGGCAGCCGCTTGGCCGCGTTCGCCGGGCCCTTGGCGCGGGCCGGCGTGCGGCGGATCAATGTGTCGCTCGACACGCTCGATCCCCAGACCTACCGGGCGCTGACCCGGGGCGGTGACGTGGCGGCGGTCATGGCCGGGCTCGACGCGGCGGTGGCGGCGGGCCTGCGGGTCAAGATCAACACGGTGGCGTTGCGCGGCGTGACCGAGCGCGACATCGACCGGCTGATCGGCTTCTGTGGCGACCGTGGTTTCGACCTGACGCTGATCGAGACCATGCCGCTCGGCGACGTGGCCGGCGACCGGACCGAGCGCTACCTGCCGCTCGACGCGCTGCGGCGGCAGATCGCGGCGCGCTGGACGCTCGACGATATTCCCGACCGGACCGGCGGGCCGGCCCGCTATGCACGGATCGCCGAGACCGGCGGCCGGTTGGGTTTCATCACGCCGTTGACGCAGAATTTCTGTGCCGGGTGCAACCGGGTGCGGGTGACCTGTACCGGCCGGTTGTTCCAATGTCTGGGCCAGGAGACGCACGTGGACCTGCGCGCGCCCTTGCGCGCCTCGGCCGATGACGATGCGGTGGGCCAGGCGATCGAAGCGGCGGTGGCGGCCAAGCCGTGGGGCCATGATTTCGTCATCGATGCCGAGCACCGCACCCCGGCCCTCAGCCGCCATATGAGCGTCACCGGCGGGTGACCGGCCGGGGCTTGGGATCGGACGGGCTCAGCATCGGGCGGGCGTGGCATCGGGCGCGGGCGCCGACGATCTAGGCGGCCACGTTGCTGCGGCCGTAAAGAAGGCGGGGGCCGCCCTGTTCCAGCACGTTCATGTAGCGCACCAGCGCGCGGCGGATCAGCCAGCGCAAAACTGGCGCGCCCAGCCCGCTGCGCACGCCATTGGGCCGTAGGCACAGCCGCAGGTCGACCCGGCTTTCCCAGGTGGACAGAGGCGATAACACCATCAACACGGTCAACCGATCGCGCCGAAACAGGGTGCGCAGCAGCGGGTGGCGGGCGGTCAGCCAGATACGCCGGCCCGGG
The DNA here is from genome assembly GCF_004341375.1 of Rhodothalassium salexigens DSM 2132. Classification (GTDB taxonomy): domain Bacteria; phylum Pseudomonadota; class Alphaproteobacteria; order Sphingomonadales; family Rhodothalassiaceae; genus Rhodothalassium; species Rhodothalassium salexigens. The sequence continues at coordinate 251,458 of NZ_SLXO01000002.1, read as the reverse complement.
TCCTGAACCGAAACGGTCAGGTCTACGGGCGTGGCCGGCAAAGGCCGCAGCGCCACCGCAAACCGGCCAGGGCCAAGCCGGTCGAGGCGTGCCAAAGGCGCCACCGGCCGCGGCCCGCCGGTCAGCAGCATTTCGCTTGCGTCCATGGCCGACCACAACTCGGCCATCGACAATGGCGTGAAATGCGTCGTACGCATGTCCTCTCTCCGCCCACCGAACCACCCAACCAGAATATAGGTGCCGGTCCGTGAAGTGGGTATGAAATACTTAGGTAAAAGTGGATGCTTAAGATGATTTTTTTGTTGCAACGAGCGACCTTGCCGATAACCGCGAGCCCGAAATACCCGCGTGGCGGGTGCCGCCAGGGCCAGGGCCAGGGGCGCGCGCATCATGGCTGACACCGAGCCGCCAGTGCCCAAGATCGCCATCATCGCCAGCGACACCCCAGACGCCCAAGCGGCGGAATTGGCGCTCAAGCAACGCTACGACCATGTGTCCGAGGACCAGGCCGAGATCATCGTGGCGCTCGGTGGCGACGGCTTCATGTTGCAGACCCTGCACCGTTTTCTGGGCCAGGATCGGCCGGTGTTCGGTATGAACCGGGGCACCGTGGGGTTCCTGATGAACGAGTATCAGGAACACGGCCTGATCGAACGGTTGCAGCGCGCCGATACGTTTCAGTTGCACCCGCTGCGGATGCATGCGGTCGACCAGCAGGGCCAGATCACCGAAGCGCTGGCGATCAATGAGGTGGCGCTGCTGCGCGAGACCCGGCAGGCCGCCAAGTTGCGCATCTCCATCGATGGCAAGGTGCGGATGGAGGAATTGACCTGTGACGGGATCATCGTCGCCACGCCGGCGGGCAGCACGGCCTACAATCTGTCGGCACACGGGCCGATCCTGCCGATCGGTTCGGACCTGATCGCGTTGACGCCGATCAGCGCGTTTCGCCCGCGCCGCTGGCGCGGAGCGCTGCTGCCCAGCGGCGCCCGGGTGCGGCTGGAGTTGTGGGAAAGCCGCAAACGCCCGGTCAGCGCCACCGCCGACCATGTGGAGGTGCGCGACATCAATGCGGTCGAGGTGGTCGAGGACCGGTCGATCTCGCTGACCTTGATGTTCGATCCCGACCACAATCTGGCCGAGCGGATTCTGCTGGAACAGTTCATTCAATGACCTGCCTTGCCATCGCGCCACCCGTCAGCGGCGCCGCCGTCAATCGGTCAGTCGCCACCGGGCCGACCGCTGTGCGCGGGGCATTCAGAAAATCGGCGATGCGCAGGGCGACGCGGTCGGCGGCATAGCCGTCGCCGAACAGCCAGCGCGCGCGCGGGCGCGGCGGGTCGGTCCGGGCGGCATGGGTCTGGGCGACGATGGCGCCGGGGTCGGGCGCGGCCAGCCGGGCGCCGGCGGCGATCGCTTCCGGCCGTTCGGTGCGCGCGCGGATGACCACCGCGGGCCGGCTCAGCACCGTCGCCTCTTCCTGCAGGCCGCCCGAGTCCGTGATCACCGCGGCGGCGTGGGCGAGCAGGCGTTGAAACGCGCCGAAGCCGGCGGGCGGCAGAATCTGCACCGCGGGCGCCAGGCGGGCGGCCACCGGGTCGGTGGCGCGCGGATTGGTGTGGGTGACGAACACCACCGTGTCGCCCAGGCCGGCCAGGCGGTTGAGCGCCTCGGCCAGGGCGCCCTGGAAGCGGCCGAAGCCGTTGCGGCGGTGCGCGGTGGCGAGCACCGGCGCCGGACCGCTCAGCAGGCCGGCGGTGGCGGTGTCCAGCATGGGGGTCCAACTGCGCGCCAGACGCACCGCATCGATGCCGGTGTTGCCGGTCAGCGTGATGCGGTCCTGAGGTATGCCTTCGGCGACCAGATTGCGCCACGCCTGCACGGTGGGTGCGAAGTGCAGCACGGCCAGCTTGGCGATGGCGCGGCGGTTCTGTTCTTCGGGCCAGGGGTCGGACGGGTCGCCGCTGCGCAGCCCGGCCTCCACATGGCCCACGGGCACCTCAAGCCAGCGTCCGGCCATGGCGCCGGCCACCGCCGACAATGTGTCGCCTTGCACCAGAATCAGGTCGAGGGGCTTACCGGCCGGCCGGCGCAGCGCGGTGGCCAGGCGTCCCGCCAGTCGGCTTGTGCGCGCGAAGGTCGGGCTGTGGAGGAGGTCGGGCGCCAGCGACAGCGTCGGCAGGAGCCCGAACTCCGCCAGCGTGCGCGGCGCCAGGTCGGCCTGCTGGCCGGTGCACACGATGATCGGCACCACCCGCCGGGTCCGCCGGAGCGCCAGGCAGACGGGCGCCAGCTTGATCGCCTCGGGGCGCGTGCCGACCACCAACGCAACATGCCTGGGTTGCCTCGGTCGGGCCATGCCACCGCCTCAAGGTTGATCTCCCCAGGCGATCATTACGCTATAAACTAAAAATGGTCAATTTTCTGTTGTGCGCGGGCCGGCCCATCAGATGAAGTTCAACAGAGTTGTCTGTTGCAACAGGCTGATCGAGCGATAGGAAGCTTCGAGCGCGAATTTGTCATTCATCAGGCGGTTGATGGCTTCGGCGGGGTCGACGTCTTCGACCTCGGTCTTGAAGCGTTCGAGCGCGATGGCCTCCTGTTCCAACTGATCGCTCGCCACGTTCAGCCGGTTGAGGTTGAGTCCATTGTCGGTTTGCGCGTTGGCGACATCGCGGGTGGCGGTTTCCAGATTGCCGACCTCGGTGGTCAGGGTGGCGATCTGGGCCGCCGACAGCTTGTCGTCGGGGAACGGGCCGGCATTGGTGATGTTTTCGATCACCTGGAACAGGTTGCGCGCTACATCGTCGGCTTGCACGCCCAGTTCGACGGTCAGATTGTCGGCCACGCGGGCCTCGCGGCTGGGGCCGAAATTGTCGAACGCGTTGGCCGTGGTGGTGGCTTGCAGGTCGGCCCGCGTGGCGACATTGACCGGCGGGGTGTCGGTGCGCGTGCCGCCGAAGATATAGAGGTCGTTCTGGCGGCCGTTAAGGATGCCGACGATCTGCTCGAAGCTCTTGTCGAGGGTTTCCTCCAAGCCGTCGCCGCGCTCCTGGCCGACGGCGTTCTTGAGCGTCTTCACCAGGTCCTGAGCGATCTCGTAGACGGTGTTGAGCCGGGTGTCGGTGGCCTTCAGGTCGACCCGCGCGCGCGACACGGCGCCTTGCAACGATTCGTTGCGGCTCAACAGGCTGCGCGTCGACAGCGCGGTCTGGGTGTCTTCGGCCAGGCCCTTGAAGTCCTGCGCCTTCTTGCCCGAGCCCACTTGCAACTGGCTTTCCGTGGCGCGGTCGCGGTTGGCCAGCGCCAGTTGGACCAGCAGGTCGGAATCGTTGGTGATACGCATGGGGAAACCCTCCTAAGGCGTCAGACCACGGCCAGCAGTTGGTCGAAAGCGTCCTGGACCGACTGCAAGACCCGCGCCGAGGCATTGAACGAATTCTGGAACACCACCAGGTTGGCCAGTTCTTCTTCCATGTTGACGCCCGAGACATCGCCGCGGCGTTGGCTCAACTCGGTCAACAGGGCCTGGGCGTCGATCTCGCGGTTTTGCGCTTGGGCCGCCAGGGCGCCGGCGCCGGCCAGCACGTTGGACATGTAGTTGCCGAGCGTGGTGGTGCGGATCGGCTGGCCGCCGGCGGCGTCGAAGCCGATCTGGGTGGTGGCGATTTCTTCGAGCGCCCGGGCGCCGCGCTGGTCGCCGCCGCCGAGCACCAGGTCGCCGACCGCCTGGCCGCGGGTGTACTCGGCGGTCGCCATGGCGCTCAGGTCGTTGGCGACCCGCGGCGAGACTTCAAGCCCGAGCGCGGCTTCTTCAAGGGCGGCGTCGCCGATGCCGCCGAACTGGGTGACGGTCAGGCCGCTGCCGGCCATGTTGGTGGTGTCGTTGACCACCTGCACTTCCAGATCGTCGAAGCCGGGTCCGGGGTTGAACACCACCTGGCCGGTGCCGGTGATCAAGAAGTTGCCGAACGCGCCGAGCTGGCCGCTCTGGTTGAAGCCGCTGGTGCCGCTGGTGAACACGTCGCCATAGGTGCCGCCGGCGGTGTTGGTGTTGATGGTCGCCGTGGTGACCACCCGGCCGTTGCCGTCGACCAGGCGCAAGGTGATGTCGCCGCCGCCGGGCGTGGTGTCATTGAGGCTGTCGGTGGCCGAGACGCCGTTCTCGAAATTGCCGCTGGCGTCGGAGGTGACCAGATCGTTGAGCCCGAAGAAGGCCGAGAAGCCTTGGCCTGCGCGCTGGCTGGGATTGCTCGGGTCCTGGGAGATCGACAGCCCCTGGTTGGGGGTGCCGCTGTCGATGCTGAGCGTGCCGTTGGTCAGGCTGACGCTGGCGCCGCTCGGGCCGCTGGCGAACTCTGTGTTGATTGCGTTGATCGCGTCGCCGAGCGTGCCGCCGCCGAAGTTGGTCCCCGGCGCGCCGCTGCTGAGCGAGGTGGCGGTGCCGGCGTCGAAGTCCACCAGCACCTCGTCGACCAGGCGGTTGGTGGTCCGGTCGACCACGGCGAGGGTCACCTGGCCGGTGAAGTTGGCGTCGTTACCCGCAGCCAGCCCGGTCGGCCGGCCGGACAGGGTGGCGGGCGGCGGCACGGCGGTGAACTCGTTGTGGACGCGGTTGAACTCGGTGCGCACCTGGCTCGCGAACTCGCCCAACTCGCGGCTGACCTGGGGCAGGATATCGTCGCGCAGGTCGATCAGGCCGGCGATCTCGCCGCTGCGGATATTGGCCTGGAAGTCCTGCGGCGCGCCGAGGCTGGCATTGGTCTGGTTGTCGAAGCGCTCGATCTGGATGCGCGGGAACAGCGTGCCCGACGACACCGAGCCGGTGCGGTCGATGGACAGTTGCGCATAGGTGTCGCCGACCAGTTGCGCACCCGACGCGGTGCGGATGCTCAGGCTGTTATTGGGGTTGGTCTCGACCTTGATGTCGATCAGTTGGGACAGTTGCGAGGTCAGTTCCGCCGCCCGGTTCTGCAAACCGGTGGCCGAGGCCCCCTGGGCGTTCTGCGCCACCAGACGCGGGTTCAGGTCGCTCAATTCGCGCAGCAGGCGGTTGGCCTCGTCGACCCGGTCGCCAAGCCGATCCTGGATGGTCTGGCGCAGCCCCTGGATGTCCTCGGCGACCCGGGTCACCTCGCCCAGAAAGCCGTTGAGTTTGTCGACCACATCGCGCCGGGCGAAGCTGTCGGTGGGGTTCTGGGCCAGCGTCGACAGGGCGCCGAACACCTTGTCGAGGCGGGCGGTGGCGGTGCTGTCGCTGTCCGGGTCGCCCAGCAAGGATTGGAACTGGTCCAGGATCTGGCGCTGGACGGAAGCGCTTTCCAGATCGGATTCACTCTCCAAAACCGCGCGTTCGAGGAAGCGGTCGATGACCCGTTCGGCGGTCTCGGTGAACACGCCGGCGCCTTGACCGCCCAACACGCGCGTCGATTGCTGAACCTCGCTGCGCGCGAAGGTGGGGTTGTTGACGTTGGCGATGTTGTTCGATGTGATCCGCAGGGCTTCTTGATTGGCGGTGATGCCCGAAAGCGAATTCTGCAGAGCCCCTAGAAGCGCCATTGTCCATCCCTCCTGTGCCGCGCGCTCGATGGTGTCGCGCGGTGGGCAAAACTTTCACGATCGGCCGCGGTCTGAAGACCCGGCCCGGCAAAGCTTGCGGCGCGGCCGCCCGCGGCGAAAACGCCGGCGGGGCGGAAATGCAGGGATCGGAAGTGGCTGATCGCTTGCGTCATGGTCTCGCGCCTGTTGTTGCCGGTGCGACCGAAGCAAGCGACGTGCCAAGCATATTTGGGGGCGGTGTTATAGCAGGAAACTGCAACCTTTAATGGCGGTTGCCGGGCTGTCCGGCTCGCAGGCTGCATTCAAAGCATTGTTGGTCGTTTAGAAAGTTTGCCGGGTTTTACGGGGATGGCAACTGACTGTGAAGACCATGTCTTGCATTCTCGATACAAGCACTCGGTCGACGACCATGAAGGTCGCAGGTTAATGGCAATTGGATGTTATCGCACGAGTGGACTTACCGGGATCTGCGCCGCGCCAGGGTGTTGCTGAGTATGAGCCAGGAGGCGTTTGGCTTCGCCCTCGGCGTATCGCGCAATTGGGTTTCCGAAATGGAACGGGGGCGGGCGACAATCGAGGCTCGGACCGTTCTTTCCTGTTTGTACCTGTTGTCTCGACGCTATGGCTGGGTGGTGACATCACTCGATGAGTTGAGTGACGTGAGCCCGCCGCCGATCCTGCGCACGCCTTCGTCCGCCCGCGGGCCCGACACAGCCGGAGATGGCCGGGGCGGGGATGCCAGCGGTGCGGTCGCCGGGTCCGGCGGCGACGGCGGCGATCCCGACGGATCCCGGACCTGACGCGGACCCGGGGGCCGGGCACGCGCCGTTTGGCGTTCGAGCGCCGGTGGGTCGGTCGTGCAAGCGGTGGCGCGGCCGCGGGTGGCCGGTGGGCCGCCGCCCCGTCAGGACGCGCTCGCGACCGCGGCCGGCGCATCGCTGCGGTCTTTCCCGCCCATGCGGACGGGCGGCGTATCGTCACACCGGGCTGACCGCTGCAATGGTGCCCTGGCCCGTTCGCCGCCCTATCACCCGGCGTCGGGGCCGTGGCTGCGGCGCCCCGGCGCCGGATCGCCAAGATGGTGCCCGCTGCCGGACTCGAACCGGCACGGCCTTGCGGCCCCGGGATTTTAAGTCCCGTGCGTCTACCAATTCCGCCAAGCGGGCATGCGGGAGTGGACCACGGCGCAGGGCGCCGCCGCCTCATCGCTGTCCCCCAAATGTCGGTGTGGCGTCAAGGGCTTTGGCGGTCAGGGCAGGGCATCGACCCGATCACAGACCAGCCCGGTGCGCGCTGCCGCATCCTCAAGCACCCGGGCCGCGCGTTCGAGCGCTTGGCTGTCGGTGGCGCGAAACACCACCTGCACGCCCACATGGCCGGCAACATAGAAGGGATAGCTGCCGACGCTGACCGTCGGCGCGTCGGCCTGAACCCGGGCCAACAGGTCGGCGACCTTGCTTTCGGACTCGTCGAGGCGGATCGTGATCGACCGCATCGGGGCGCCGCCGACGATCTCGTGCGCCAAGCTGTCCAGCATGGCTTCCATGATCATCGGCACGCCGGCAAGCACATAGACATTCCCGACCGCGAAGCCTGGCGCGGCGCTGATCGGGTTGGCGATCAGCCGGCCGCCCTTGGGCACCCGCGCCATGCGCTGGCGGGCGGGCGTGAACTCGCCGGGGGCATACTGGGCCTCCAGCAATCGCCAGGCTTCGGGGTGTACGTCCAGCGGCAGGCCCAAGGCTCGGGCCACGCTTTCCGCGGTCACGTCGTCATGGGTCGGGCCGATGCCGCCGGTGGTGAACACATAGTCGTGGGCGCGCCGACAGGTGTTGACCGCTTCGGCGATGATGTCGGGCACGTCGGGGATCACCCGCGCCTCGCGCAGTTGCACGCCGCGCGCGTCGAGCCAGGTGGCGAGCGTGGCCAGGTTGGCATCGCGGGTGCGTCCCGACAGGATCTCGTCGCCGATGACGATCAGCGCGGCGGTGACCGGGGCGTCGGGGCGGGCGGGCGTGTCGGACAAGGCGGGTCCCCTCGGGCAACGGGCTTGAGCGGCAGACCGGGGGCGCGCAAACCAACCGGTGCGCACAGCTTAGCCCGCCTGTCCGGGGATGGCGAGGCCCGCTGGCGGGCGGCGATGCCGCGGCCGGCCCGGTGATGGCGTCGGCCGGTGCCGGGCGCCGCCACCCACGCGGCGCGCTGGCCCGCCCCCTCAGCCCCACCGGCGGGTTTCATCGTCGGACCCGGCGATCTGGCGCTGGCGACCGGTCGGCGCCGCCGGCGTGACCATCCCTGGCCCTTGACGGCCGGGCCCGGTCGCCGCATAGGCAGGCTCATGGATTTCGACACGCCCCTGACCCAAGCGCGGCTGATCCGCCGTTACAAGCGCTTTCTGGCCGATGTGGAGCTGCCCGACGGCAGCACGGCCACCGCCCATTGTGCCAATTCGGGCTCGATGCTCGGCTGCGCCGCGCCGGGCGCCAAGGTGTGGTTGTCGCCCAACCGCTCGAAAACCGCCAAGCTGCCGTGGCGCTGGGAGATGGTCGAGGTGGACGGCCATCTGGTCGGCATCAACACCAACCGACCCAACCGGCTGGTGGAGGAGGCGATCCTGGCCGGCCAGATCCCCGAGCTGGCCGGCTATGCGACCTTGCGTCGCGAGGTCGCATACGGCCAGGCCAGCCGCATCGACCTGTTGCTGGAACAGCCCGGCCTGGCCAATCTGCCCCACTCGGCCTATGTGGAGGTCAAGAACGTCACCCTGCGCGATGGCGATCTGGCGCGCTTTCCCGACGCGGTGACCGCACGCGGGCGCAAGCATCTGGAAGAGCTGGCGGCCATGGCGGCGGCCGGCCACCGGGCGGTGATGGTGTTTCTGGTCCAGCGCGGCGATTGCCAGGCATTCGCGCCCGCCGACGCCATCGACCCCGGCTATGGCGAGACCTTGCGCCGGGTGGCGGGCGAGGGGGTCGAGATGCTGGCCTATCGCTGCCGGTTGAGCCCGCAGGCGATCGGCGTCGATCGGCCCCTTCCCATCCGGCTGGACGTGGCCTAGATTAGTCAATTCACACGCGAGTATTGGACCGACCATGATGAAACAGGGGAAAGCGACCGCCCGCCTGCCGCGCAGCAATGGCATTCCGATCCACGACGAGGCCGGGTTCGAGGGCATGCGCAAGGCCGGCCGCCTAGCCGCCGAGACGCTGGACATGCTGACCCCGCATGTGGTGCCGGGCGTCACCACCGAGGCGCTGGACCAGTTGGCGCACGACTTCATCCTCGACCATGGGGCGACGCCGGCGCCGCTCGACTATCGCGGCTTTCCCAAGTCCATCTGCACCTCGATCAACCATGTGGTGTGCCACGGTATTCCCGGGCCCAAGGCGCTCAAGGACGGCGACACGCTGAACATCGACGTGACCGTGATCCTCGACGGCTGGCACGGCGACACCTCGCGCATGTTCTTCGCCGGCAAGCCGAGCATCAAGGCGCAGCGGCTGTCGGACGTGACCTATGAGGCGCTGATGCGCGGCATCGCGGTGGTCAAGCCGGGCGCCCGGCTTGGCGACATCGGCCACGCCATCCAGCGCTACGCCGAGGCCGAGCGGTTTTCGGTGGTGCGCGAGTTTTGCGGCCACGGCCTCGGGCTGGTGTTCCATGACGAGCCGAGCGTGCTGCACTATGGCGCCGCCGGCACCGGGCCGGAACTCAAGCCCGGCATGTTCTTCACCATCGAGCCGATGATTAACGCCGGCAAGGCGGGCACCAAGGTGCTCGACGACGGCTGGACCGCGGTCACTCGCGATCGCTCGCTGTCCATGCAGTTCGAGCATTCGCTGGCGGTGACGCAAGACGGCTGCGAGATCTTCACCCTGTCGCCCGCCGGGCACACCAAGCCACCTTACACGCAGGGCTGACGGCCGCCGCCGCAGCCCGCCACCCGGGGCCTCGCCGATGCCGGATACGTCGGACACGCCGGACAGACCCGGAAACGCCCGTCCGCCATCCAGGCATCGCCCCGCCGCGTCCGGGGCCGTGGCCGGCCCCGCCCCCCATTATGCCGGCCATCGCGACCGGCTGCGCCAGCGCTTTCGCGACGGCGGCGCGGCGGCGCTTCAGGATTATGAGCTGCTGGAGCTGTTGCTGTTCCTGTCGATCCCGCGCCGCGACGTGAAGCCGCTGGCCAAGGACCTGATCGCCCGGTTTTCGAGCCTGGCGGGTGTGTTGAGCGCCGACCTCGGCGCCCTGCGCGCGGCGGGCTTGAGCGAGCGCAGCGCGCTGGCGCTGAAAACCGTCCAGGCCGCCGGGCTCACGCTCGCCCAGGCCGAGGTGATGAACCGGCCGGTGGTGTCCAGTTGGCAGGCGCTGCTGGATTATTGCCGCGCCGCCATGGGTCGGTCGCCGGTGGAGCAGACGCGCATCCTGTTCCTCGACCGCAAGAACCGCCTGATCGCCGACGAGGTGCTGCAGACCGGCACCGTCGACCACACGCCGCTTTACCCGCGTGAGGTGATCAAGCGCGCGCTCGACCTCCATGCCTCGGCGATCATCATGGTCCACAACCATCCCTCGGGCGACGCCACGCCGAGCCGTGCCGATATCGAGATCACCCGGCAGGTTCAGCAGGCGGGCAAGCAATTGGGCGTCGTCCTGCACGACCACATCATCATTGCGCGCGGCGAACATGCCAGCTTCAAGTCCATGGGGCTTATCTGATCGCTGACAATTTTATCTATTCTTGCGACCGTTGCCTGATGATTTAGGCATTAAAAAAGAAAAGTTTGACGTTAACGATCTTTCGGGGAACAATCCGCCCGTTTTCCGAAGCGTGGTACCCGTTGTCCGCCCATGGCGGTGCGGCGGGGCGCGCGCCGGTGCCCGAACCGGGGCCGCAATCAAGGCCGAAACCGAGGCCGAGGGGACGAGGCGGATATGCAGCGATTGTTACGGAAGATCAACGACCTGAATATTCAGGCGCGGGTGTCGGCGGCGTTTGTGCTGCTGATCGGCCTGATGGTGGGCAATGGCGCCTTGGGGCTCGCCAGTCTCGACCGCATCGACCGGATCAACCGGGAAATCTATGAGTATCCGTTCGAGGCGCTGGCGTCGGCCTATGCCATGGACGCCTATGTGACCACGATCCAGCGCCGGGTGCGCCAGGTGATCCTGGCGCCCGACGCCGCGACCCGGGCCGAAAGCCTCGACCGCCTGCCGACCTATTTCGAGCAGTTGAACGACCAGTTTCTGCCCGCGCTCGCGCGCACCTTCCGGGGCGATCCGGGGCTGGTCGACACGGTGGCCAACGGTGTTGCCGGCTATCCGCCGATCTATGAGCGTGCGTTTGCGATGCACGACGCCGGCCGCGCCGACGAGGTCCGGCGGTATCTGGAGACGGTGGAATATGACCATGTGTTGCCGGTGTTCGAGGCGTTGGCCGAGATCCAGGCCCAAAGCCAGGGCCAGGTCGACGCCATGATCGCCGAGGCGCGTGCCGAGAAAGCGCGCTTCACCTGGATCGCCGGTATTTTCGTGGCGGTGGCGTTCGCGCTGTCGGTGCTGATCGCGCTGGTCATCGGGCGCGGCACGGCGCGGCCCCTGGTGGCGCTCAAGGACGCCATGGCGGCGGTGGCGGCCGGGCGCACCGACGTGGCGATCCCGTCGCAAACCCGCGGCGACGAAGTGGGCGACATGGCCCGCGCTGCCCAGGTGTTCCGCGACGAGGCCGAGCGCAAGGTGCAGATCGAGGAGGAGCGTCGGTCGCTCGAAGAACAGCGCCGGGCCGAGGAAACCCGCCGGCTGGAGCAGGAAAGGGCCGCCGCCGAGGAGCGCCGCGAGGCCGAGGAGGCGGCTTATGCCCGCGAGGCCGAAGAGCGGGCCATGTTGATGGCCAGTCTGGGCGACCAGTTCGAGCGCGACGTCAAGTCGGTGGTCGAGGCGGTCAGCCAGGCGGTGGCCGAGGTGCGCGGCGCGGCGGATTCCATGACCGCGCTGGTGCGCCAGACCTCGGAACACGCCGAACAGGCCGACGGCGCCGCCGGGGCCACCTCGGCCAATGTGGAGGCGGTATCGGCGGCCACCGAACAGATGGCCGCGTCGATCCGCGAGATCGAAGAGCAGGTCATCCGGGCGGCCAAGGTGGCGCGGCGCGCCGTCGAGGAAGCGGCGTCGACCACCCAGACCATGGACAGCCTGGGCACCGCCGCCGACCGCATCGGCGAGGTGGTCGGGCTGATCAGCGACATCGCCGAACAGACCAATCTGTTGGCCTTGAACGCCACCATCGAGGCGGCACGGGCCGGCGAGGCGGGCAAGGGCTTTGCGGTGGTGGCGGGCGAGGTCAAGTCGCTGGCCAGCCAGACCGCCAAGGCCACCGACGAGATCACCGGCCAGGTCCACGCCATGCGCACCGCCACCGGCGACGCCACCGCGGCCATGCGCAGCATCGGCCAGACCATCGACGAGTTGGACGACGTGGCGACCACCGTCGCCGGCGCGGTCAAAGAGCAGGGGGCGGCCACCAAGGACATCTCCCAGGCGGTGGTCAAGGCCGCCGAGGGCACGGCCACGGTCACCGCGCGCATCCGCGAGATGAGCACGGCGGCCTGGCAGACCGGCGAACATTCCCAGGCCATGCTGGCGGCGGCCCAGACCCTTGACGAGCGCAGCGGCACCCTGGGCGACCGGGTCGACGGCTTCCTGGCCGAGATCCGCTAAGCCGGCGCCCAGACCCGGCCCCGACCGGCCCCGAGGGGGCCGAGGACGGCGCCAAGGCGGAGGGCGCCGGGGTTTGGCACCGGTGGCGGCGTCCGGGCGGCTCGCCGCCCGGCACGCTGACGGCGGCTTGCTTGTGCGCTCCGGCCCGCTTTGCTAGACGACGCGGGACCCTGGCGGTTTTGGGCGCGCCGGTGCGCCGGGCCGTCGCCATCGTCTCGTTCCGTCGCGCGGGCGCTTGCTCCGGCCGGCGCCGGCGCCCAGCTCAAGGGAAGTGCCCATGATCCCCCGCTATACCCGTCCGGCCATGGCCGCGATTTGGGAGCCCAAGACCAAGTTTCAGATCTGGTTCGAGATCGAGGCCCATGCCTGCGACGCCCAGGCCGAGTTGGGCGTCATCCCCAAGGCGGCGGCCGAGGCCGTGTGGGCGCGCGGCGCCTTCGACGTGGAGCGCATCGACGCCATCGAGGCCGAGGTCAAGCACGATGTGATCGCGTTTCTGACCAACCTGGCCGAGCATGTGGGCGACGAAGCGCGGTTCGTCCACCAGGGCATGACCTCGTCGGACGTGCTCGACACCTGCTTCAACGTCCAGTTGGTGCGCGCCGCCGACCTGTTGATCGCCCAGACCGAGGCGCTGCTGCAGGCGCTGCGCCGCCGGGCGTTCGAGCACAAGGACACGGTGTGCATCGGCCGCAGCCACGGCATCCACGCCGAGCCGACCACCTTCGGGCTCAAGCTCGCCCAGGCCTATGCCGAGTTCGCGCGCGCGCGCGACCGGCTCAAGCTGGCGCGCGAGGAGGTCGCCACCTGCGCGATCTCGGGCGCGGTCGGTACCTTCGCCAATATCGATCCCGCAGTCGAGGCCCATGTGGCCGCCAAGATGGGGCTCAAGCCCGAACCGGTGTCGACCCAGGTGATCCCGCGCGACCGCCACGCCCAGTTCTTCGCTACCTTGGGCGTCGTCGCCTCGTCGGTCGAGCGGCTGGCGACCGAGGTGCGCCACCTGCAACGCACCGAGGTGGGCGAGGCGGAAGAATATTTCTCGCCCGGCCAGAAGGGCTCGTCGGCGATGCCGCACAAGCGCAACCCGGTGCTGACCGAGAATCTGACCGGGCTGGCGCGCATGGTGCGCGGCTATGCGCTGCCGGCGATGGAGAATGTGGCGCTGTGGCACGAGCGCGACATCTCGCACAGCTCGGTGGAGCGGATGATCGGCCCCGACGCTACGGTGACGCTCGACTTCGCGCTCGCCCGGCTGACCCAGGTCATGGACAAGCTGGTGGTCTACCCCGAGGTGATGGCCGAGACGGTGGAGAAGCTCGGCGGGCTGGTGCATTCCCAGCGCGTGCTGCTGGCATTGACCCAGAAGGGCGTCAGCCGCGAGGACGCCTATCGCCTGGTCCAGCGCAACGCCATGACGGTGTGGCAAAGCCGCGGCGAGCACACGCTCCTGGAATTGCTGCAGCAAGACGCCGAGGTGTCCGCGCATATGAACCGCGACGAACTCGCCGGGCTGTTCGACCTGGGCTATCACACCGCCCATGTGGACACGATCTTCGAGCGCGTCTTCGGCACCGCCCGCGACCATATGGCGTAACCTGTTCGTTGACGCGCCGGCGGGCCGGGCTCGCCGCGCCGGCGCTCTTGCGTGATCCCTTGGCATCGTCGCCGCTTGCGCTGCTTGACCGCGAACCCGCCGGTCGTTCAGGCGCCGCCGGGCGACCGGCGACCGGCGACCGGCGACCGGCGACCGGCGACCCGTGCCCGCCCGGGCCGGTCGTGCAGGCGCGATCGGGGCCCTAGGAGGGCGTGGCAGGGGGGGCGTCAGGCGGCGAGATTGGTGCGCGTGGCGAAGCCGGTCTGGCCGCTGGCATAGCGGGCCACGGTGCCGGCATTGCCCTGATAGGTGCGCACGCCGGCGGCCATCTCGACGCCGCGACCGGCAGCCCCGGTGGCCGCATTGGCGCCCGCCTGGGCCAGGATCACCTGGGCGAACGGCCCCTGGGGGTTCTGCGGCGACGTATTGATCAGGATCGCCCGGCCGCCGGCGCCGCCGGCGATCGTGTTGGCGGGCGTGGCTGCGGGCGGTTGACCGGTGCCGCGCTGGGCCTGAGCCGCTGCTTGCGTCCGGGCGGGCTGGGTCATCGAGGCTTGGGACACGCGTGCGCCGAAGCCGCCAGCCTGAGGCTGGAACAGCCGCCGGCCGGCCTGTGGCTCCTGGGCCTGAACCGCCCGGCCATAGGCCTCCAACGCCTGGCGCGCGAAGCTGGCGCTGGCTGTTGGCGCCGGCGCTGCCGATGGGGCCGGACGCGCCGATGCGCCCCCTTGCCGGGCCACTTGCTGGCCGCCGTCGCGGCTTGGCGTGGTCGGTGCTTTGACCGGGGCCTTGACCGGGGACGCGGGCTTCGGCGGCGCGGTCTGGGGCGCGCGCTCGGCCATCCCGGCGGGCGGCGCACCGGTTGAGGAGGTCACGGCCTGCGGCGCCGGCACCTTGGACGGCGCCGAGGTGGCTCCGCCGGTCGGTGTGGTGGCGCTCGTGACGTTCATGGTGGGTGTCTCCCGTTATCAAGATCTTCGGCGGGGCTCGGTGCGGTTGGTTGCGGCGGCCGCCACGCGGTCAAATCCGCGCCCCGCGATCCGGTCGGTCTGCGTCCAATCCTCGTCCGCCATTCATCTTCCGTGCCAGCCGCGCGTCGGGCGGGCCGATCGGCGCGCACCGCAGTTTCCCCCGCTGTCGGCCAATGGCGCCACCGGTTCGCGGGGCCGCCCGCGTCTCGGTCACCGATCGGGACCGGCAGCCCCGACCCGGCAAGCCTTGCTGCCCGTCTCCAAGCCTCGACCCGCCAGTCCCGAGCCCCAAGGCCCAAGGGGACGCGGTCAGGCACGTTCGTCGACGCGGTCGAGCAGCGTGTCGAGCATCTCGTCGCTCGCCTTGACGGTGCGGACATTGGCGTCGAACGCGACCGCCGAGCGGCGCAGGTCGACGATATCCTTGACGATCCGCCCCTCGGCCCCGCCAGCGGCGCTCTGCGACAGGCGCACGGCGCTGGTCTCGAAGGACGTCTGGGCGGCTTGCAGCCCGGCGATTGCGGTGGCTTGGGCACTGTCGATGGTCATGGGTCGATCGCTCCGGGGTCGGGCGCGACGGCTGCGCCGTTCAGGGTCAGGCGAGAATATCCACCGGTTGAATGGTCAAGCTGGTCTCGGCGGCCTGGATCAGACCCAGAAACGCCGGATCGGCACCGGCTACCAGGGCGGTGGTCGACAGGTCGGCCAATTGCGTCGACAACAGCTCGGGCGTGCGGGGCTCGGACATGCGGGGCTCGGGGCTCCGGCGCTCCGGCGGATTGGGCTCGGGTGCGGCCTCGGCGGTCGGTTGCGGTGCGCCGCCGGCTTGGGCCGCTGTCGCGCCCTCGACGGCGACCGACGCCAAGCCGGCCTCGCCGCCGCCCAGCGCCGGGTCCAGGCTGACCCGGTCGACCGGCGCAGGCCGGCCGCCGGCTGGTCCGGCACCGTCTAATGCCGCCGCCGCACCCGCGTCCGCCGCCAGGGTGGGCGCGGGCAGGCCGGTCGATAGCGGATCGATCATCGCCATATCGCTGTTGCCTCGCCTTAGGACCCTCTTTGTCCAGATTGCCTTACCCTTGTAATATAGGTCACAAGCTGGATCAGGTCAAAGCAAGGTGGGGCGGCGGGGCGCGGTGCCGCCGCCCAAGGCGCCGGCGGGCGCCTGTCAGGCGGCCAGGGCGGCGTCTGCGGTCCAGGCGTCGATGGCGTCGCGGGCGCGGGCGAGGGCTTCGTCCTGCTCGAACAGTACCCGGTCGGCGGCCGCCAGGGTGACGTCGGTGATGCCCAGGAAACCCAGCATGTGGCGCAGATAGGTGCTGGCATAGTCGATTTCGCTGCCCGCCGGCGTGCCGCCCGAGGCCATGACCAGGAGCGCGCGCTTGTTCTTCAACAGCCCTTCCGCCCCGTTCTCGGTGTAGCGGAAGGTGACCCCGGCGCGCGCCACATGGTCGATCCAGCTTTTGAGCGGCGCAGGCGGGGCGAAGTTATAGACCGGCAGGCCGATCACCAGCCGGTCGGCGGCTTGGACCTCGGCGACCAGCGCGTCGGACAGGGCGAGCGCCTGGCGTTGCGCGTCGGTGCGTTGCTCGGCGGGGGTGAAATTGGCCGCCGTCCAGGCGTCGTCCACATAGGGCAGAGCAGGTGCCGTCAGGTCGCGGTCGGTCAGGCGCAGGCCCCGGTCGCGCAGAGCTTCGGCCGCGCGCGCCACCAGCGGCCGGCTGACCGAGGCGTCGCGGCGCACCGACGCTTGAAGGATGAGCGCGGTCTGGGGGCCAGTCTGAGGGGCTGAATGGGGCGTGGTGTCGGCGGTCATGGCGCGCGGTCTCCGATCTGCTGGTGAAGGGCGTTGTTACCGCCTCTATCTGGACTGTTGCGGCCAGAGGCGGAAGCGGACAGCCCGGAAACGCGCTGTTTACCAGTTGGCGACAATCGCGCCGCTCTCTCGGCGGCGCGGTCGTCTGGTCATGCGGCAGCTTGGGCCTTCTCGGCGATGCGGGCGAGGCCGCGGGCCAGCGAGTGGGCGGTCTTGAGGCGTTGGCCCACCGTCTCCATGCGCGCCTTGTAGAGCAGGCTGTGGTCGGGGCGCAGCTTGGCCACCGCGGTCTGCTTGGAGATGAACTGCACCAGCCCTTCGGGGTTGGCGAAGCGGTTGGCGCGGAACGACACCACCAAACCCTTCGGCCCGGCCTCGATCTTCTCGATCCCGGCGCGCAGGCATTCCGCCTTGATGGTGATCACCGCGATCAGTTGTTTGACCTCGGGCGGCAGCGCGCCGAAGCGGTCGATCAGTTCGGCGGCGAAGGCGTCGATCTCCTCGCGGGTGCGCAACTCGGCCAGGCGGCGGTAAAGCCCCATGCGCAGTTCCAGGTCGCCCACATACGAGTCAGGGATCAGCACCGTCGCCCCCACATTGATGGTCGGCGACCAGGCGGCGCTCTCGCCGTCCTCGGCGTCGTCGCCGGCGCGCGCCTCGGCGACCGCCTCTTCGAGCATCTGTTGATAAAGCTCGACGCCGACCTCGCGCACATGGCCCGACTGTTCTTCGCCGAGCAGATTGCCGGCGCCGCGGATGTCCATGTCGTGGCTGGCGAGGGTGAAGCCGGCGCCGAGGGTATCGAGCGACTGCAGCACGCCCAGCCGGCGTTCGGCGGCGCCGGTGAGCTGGCGGTTGGCCGGCGTGGTCAGGTAGCAATAGGCGCGGATCTTGGCGCGCCCGACCCGGCCGCGCAGCTGGTAGAGCTGGGCCAGGCCGAACTGGTGCGCCCGGTGCACCACCATGGTGTTGGCGGTCGGGATGTCGAGACCGGATTCGACGATGGTGGTCGACAGCAGCACGTCGAACTTGCCCTCGTAGAAGGCGGTCATGGTGTCCTCGATCTCGCCCGGCGCCATCTGGCCGTGGGCGACCACGAACTTGACCTCGGGCACATGGGTGCGCAGGAACTCGGCGGCCTCGGCCAGGTCGGAGATGCGCGGGCAGACATAGAAAGACTGGCCGCCGCGATAATGCTCGCGCAGCAGCGCCTCGCGCACCACCATGGGGTCGAAGGGCAGCACGAAGGTGCGTACCGCCAGCCGGTCGACCGGCGGCGTGGCGATGATCGACAGGTCGCGGATGCCCGACATGGCCAGTTGCAGGGTGCGCGGAATCGGCGTGGCGGTCAGCGTCAGGACGTGCACGTCCTTCTTCATCTCCTTCAGCCGTTCCTTGTGGGCGACGCCGAAATGCTGTTCCTCGTCGACGATCACCAGGCCCAGATTCTTGAACGTGACGGTCTTGGACAGGAGCGCATGGGTGCCGACGGCGATGTCGACGGTGCCCTCGGCGATCTGCTTCTTCGAGGCGTTCATCTCCTTCTGGGTCACCAGCCGCGACAGATGGGCGATGTTGACCGGATAGTCGCGGAAGCGTTCGCAGAAGGTCTTGAAGTGCTGGCGTACCAACAGGGTAGTCGGCGCCACCACCGCCACCTGATAGCCGGCCATGACCATGACGAAGGCGGCGCGCAACGCCACCTCGGTCTTGCCGAAGCCCACATCGCCGCAGACCAGCCGGTCCATGGGCCGGCCCGAGCCCAGATCGTCGATCACCTGGGCGATGGCGTTCAACTGGTCGCCGGTCTCGGTATAGGGGAACCGCGCGGCGAATTCGTCATAAAGGCCGGCGGGCAGGTCGGCCTTCTTGCCGGGCTTCAATTCGCGCGCTGCGGCGATGGCGATCAACTGGTCGGCCATCTCGCGGATGCGCTGCTTGAGCCGCGCCTTCTTGGCCTGCCACTGGCCGCCGCCGAGCTTGTCCAGTTCGAGCCCGGTCTCTTCCGAGCCGTAGCGCGACAGCATCTCGATATTCTCGACCGGCAGGTAGAGCTTGTCGCCGCCGGCATATTCGAGCGCCACGGTGTCGTGGGCGGCGCCCGCTGCGGTCACCGTCTCCAGGCCCAGAAACCGGCCGACGCCGTGGTCCACATGGACCACCAGGTCGCCGGGGCTGAGCGCGGTCGCCTCGCGCAGGAAGTTGTCGGCGCGGCGCGACTTGCGCGACTGGCGCACCAGCCGGTCGCCGAGCACGTCCTGTTCGGTGACGATCGCCAGGTCGGGCGCTTCGAGCCCGTGTTCGAGCGGCAGCACGGCGAGTCCGACGCGCCCGCCCAGGTCGCCCATGTCGGCGGCGGTGTCGACCAGCCGGGTGCCGGTGACGCCATGGTCTTCGAGCACGCCCTGCAGGCGCTCGCGCGCGCCGACGGAATAGCTGGCCACCAGCACCGAGCGGCCGGGGGCGGCGGTCAGGTCTTCCAGGTGGCCGCGCACCGCGTCATAGACGTTGACCGCCTTGTCCTGGCGTTCGGGCGCGAAGTCGCGGCCCATCTTGGCGCCCAGGTCGATGACGCCGGGGCCGTCGGGCAATTGGAACGGCGTGAAGTCGCGCACCGCGCGCTGGTCGAGCACCGCCGCCCATTGCTCGGAGCTCAGATAGAGCTGGTCGGGCGGCAGCGGCTTGTAGGGGGTGTTGAGCGCGCTGGCGCGGTCGCGGGATGCGGCCAATTGGGTGCGCCGGCTGTCATAATAGTCGGCGATGGCGTCGAGGCGCTGGCGCGCGGCGTCCTCGCCCTGATGGTCCAGGGTGGTGACGGCGCCCGGCACCAGGTCGAAGACGGTGTCCAGCCGGTCGTGGAACAGCGGCAGCCAGTGGCCGGCGCCCTGGTGGCGGCGGCCGTCGCTGACCGCCTCGTAGAGCGGGTCGTCGTCGGTGACCGGGCCGAATTCGGCCACATAGCCGCGGCGAAAGCGCTTGATGGCGTCGGCGTCGAGGGTGAATTCGCTGGCCGGCAGCAGGTTGAGTGCCGCCACCTTGTCGGTGGTGCGCTGGCTGGCCGGGTCGAAGCGGCGGATGGTGTCCAGTTCGTCGCCGAAGAAGTCGAGCCGCACCGGCCCGTCGCCGCCGGTGGGGTACAGGTCGACCAGGCCGCCGCGCACGGCGTATTCGCCGGGCTCGGTCACTTGGCTGGCGCGGGCGTAGCCATTGGCGGTCAGGAACTGGGTCAGCGCGTCTAGGTCGACGCTGTCGCCGGGCCGGGCCGAGAAACTGTGGCCGGCCACCCAGTCGCGCGGCGGCACCCGTTGCAACACCGCGTTGACCGTGGTCAGCAACAGGCGCTGGCGCTTCGGCGCGGTCGCCAGGGTGTAAAGCGCGCTCATGCGCCGGGCGGCGATTTCGGGGTTCGGGCCGACCCGGTCATAGGGCAGGCAGTCCCAGGCCGGCAGGGTGACCACCTCCACCTCGGGGTGGAAGAAGCGCACCATGTGCGCCAACGGGTCGAGCCGGGCGTCTTCGCGCGCGATGTGCAGCACCGGGCGGTCGGTCTCGCTCAGCAATCGGGCAAGCACGCGCGCGTCGACGCCCTGGGGCGCGCCCGCCAGGGTCAGCCGGCCGGGGTCGTCGGCCAGGTCGGTCAGCAGCGATTGGGTCAGCGGTGTCACCGGGCGGACCTAGGCGCGCGGGCGCATATAGTCAAGCGCGCGCAGGGCGGCCATCAGCGGCGTGTCGAAGGGCTCGGGGATCGCCGGGTCGGGGGCGGTGATCCAGGTCAGGATGTCCTGGTCGTTCTCTTCGAACAGCCGTTCCATCCAACGGACGTCGTCGGCGTCCCAGCTGTCGATATGGCGTTCGACGAACTGGCCGAGAATCAGATCGGCTTCCTTGATGCCCCGGTGCCAGGCCCGGAACACCAGCCGGCGCTTGCGGGTCGCCAGGTCTTGGGGCGTTTCGGCGGCGGCCTTGTGGGCAGCCGCTTGGGCGGCGGCGTCCAGGGCGGCGTCGCGGCCGGGGCGGGGCGGGCGGTCTTCGGACGGGGCGGCCATGGTCGTGTCTCGCAGCTATTGGACTGCTGCTGCCATAAGACCTGGCCGGCCTCGCGTCCAGATGCGCGAGCGGTCGGGCGGCCGCGTCACGTTCCCGCGCCCCTCGGCGCGCGGTGCCGGCCAGTGGGTGCTGGCCAGGGCGCGCGCGGGTGGGTGAAGGGCGCGGTGGGGCTGCGCAGGGCGCGCGGGCTTAGACCTTGCCTTGGCCGCGGCGGGTGGTGCGGCTGGCGAAGGCGTTCTTGCTGCGCGGGCGGGTGCGCTTCGAATCGCCGATCGAGGTGCGCTTGTAGCGTTGGATGCTGTCGGTCTTTTTCGCTTGTCCTTGCAATTTGGCCATGGGGGATCTCCTTTCCGTCCGGCTGGTGGGTTAAAGCGCAAGGGTTTGTCGGCGCCCGTGCATCAGATTCGGCCCCGGCGCGTCAACCGGGCGACCGTGCGTTGACAAGCCGCAACCCGGCGCGCACCTAGGAGGGAGATTTGGACCCCTCTTTGCGGGAGACACTCATGCTTCGCTTTGTCGTTGTCTTCATCGGCGTCATCGTGGTGGTGGTCGCCGGGGTGCTCGGCTTCGTCTGGGTCAAGGGCGAGAGCCTGATCACCCAGGGCGTGTCCGAGCGCGGGCCGGCGCTGACCGGCACGCCCGTGCGCCTCGACGGCGTGTCGTTCCAGCCCCTGGGCGGCACCGCCGGCATTCGCGGCTTCGTGGTCGGCACGCCCGAAGGCTACAGCGCCGACAAGTCGATCTCGGTGGGCGAGATGTCGCTGACCGTGGCGCCCATGAGCCTGTTGTCCGACACCATCCAGGTGGCCGACATCAGCGTGATCGAGCCCGAAATCGTCGTCGAGCCGTCGAAGCGCGGCCTGACCAACCTGCAGGTGATCCAGAAGAACCTCGAAAAGGCCACCGGCCCGGCGCCGGCGGACAGCGGCGAGCCGACCAAGAATCTGATCATCGAGCGCCTGCACATCGCCGCGCCCAAGCTGCGTTTTTCCGGCGGTGCGGTGGGCCTGTCCGACCAGACGCTCGAACTGGCCGACATCACCCTGACCGGTATCGGCGTCGACCAGAACGGCGTGCCGCCGGCTGAGGTGGTGCGTCTGGTCGCCGACGCGCTGATGCCCCAGGTCACCAAGGCGATGGCCAGCGACCGGGCCCAGGAATTGTTCGACAAGCTGACCAAGGGCAAGGTGGATCTGCAACTGCGCGGCGACATCAAGCAGCAGATCGAGGACAAGGCCGACGCGCTCAAGGACAAGGCCAAGCAGGACATGACCGACAAGGTCCGTGGCACGCTCGACGAGAAGTTGGACGGCGAGGCCGGCGAGGCGGCCCGGGGCCTGTTCGACAAGCTCAAGGAAAAGGCCGAAGAGAAGAAGGAGAAGAACGGCGAGGGCGAGGACGGCGGCTCGGGCTCCAACTGACCCGCGCCCAGGCGGCCGCCCGCGTCATCCGCGGCACTTGGCGGTCCAGGCGCGGGTAGCCGCCCCTCACGCGCGGCCGCGTCCCCGGATGCGCTGCGGCCGCCCCTCGCCCCATCCCCTCTCCCCCAGGGAGAGGGGCTTTTTTTCCGTCTTCCGCTTGTCGGCAGAGAACGGGTGAGGGCGGCTTCAAACAGTCCGCGAGCCCGTCAGGGCTCGTCCGAGACCGAGCGCCCGGCACACCCGATCGGCGGGCTCGTGCGAGGGCGGAGCCCGCCCGGACAACCGCCGAAACGCCCGCTCATCAGACGGCGCGCCGCCGCCCGTCCTGTTGTCCCTTCCCAACCGACCGACCGACGCCCATGCGCCCGCAAAGCCTGTTTCCGCTGTTCGCCGAAATCACCAGCCTGTCCGGCATCGGACCACGGCTGGCCAAGCTGTTCGCGCGCCTGGAGGTCGAGCGGGTGGTCGACCTGTTGTGGCACCTGCCGAGTGGTCTGGTGGACCGGCGCGCCGCCTTCGCGCTCGCCGACGTGCCCGCCGACCGGGTGGTGCGGCTGACCCTGCGGGTGGTCGACCACCAGGTGCCGGCCAACCGGCGCGCGCCCTATCGGGTGCTGTGCGAGGACGGCACCGGCCGCATCGCGCTGGTGTTCTTCAATGGCCGCGAGGACTATCTGCGCCGCCTGCTGCCGGTCGGCCACACCCGGCTGGTGTCGGGCCGGGTCGAGCTGTTCGGCGAGCGGTTGCAGATGGCCCACCCCGACTATGTGGTCGCCGAGGACGAGGCACATCTGATCCCGGCCCTCGAACCGGTCTATCCGCTGACCGAGGGGTTGAGCGGCAAGGTGGTGCGCAAGGCGGCCGCCGCCGCGCTCGCCAAGGCGCCCGACCTGCCCGAATGGCTCGACCCGGCGCTGGTCGCCGAGCGGCACTGGCCGGCCTGGCACGCCGCGCTCGACGCCGTGCACCGGCCGAGCGAGGCGCAAGCCGTCGAGCCCGACCACCCGGCGCGCGCCCGCCTGGCCTATGACGAATTGCTCGCCAATCAACTGGCGCTCGCCCTGGTGCGCCAGCGCGCGCGCCGGCGCAAGGGCCGGGCGCTGACCGGCGACGGCCGGCTGGTGGCTGCGGCGTTGGGCTGCCTGCCGTTCGACCTGACCGGCGACCAGCGTGCCGCGGTCGACCAGATCCTGGCCGACATGGGCGCCGACGACGCCATGCTGCGGCTGGTCCAGGGCGATGTGGGCTCGGGCAAGACCGTGGTGGCGCTGGTCGCCATGCTGACCGCAGTCGAAGCCGGGACCCAGGCGGCGATGCTGGCGCCGACCGAGATCCTCGCCCGCCAGCACGCGGCCGGCTTGGCGCCCCTGGCCCAAGCCGCCGGCGTGCGCCTCGCCGTGCTCACCGGTCGGACGCCCAAGGGCGAGCGCGCGCGGCTGCTGGCCGACCTGGCGGCGGGCGGCATCCACCTTCTGGTCGGCACCCATGCGGTGATCGAAGAGGCGATCCAGTTCAAGGATCTGGGGCTGGCGGTGATCGACGAACAGCACCGCTTCGGGGTCTTCCAGCGGCTGGCGCTGTCGGGCAAGGGCCGGGCGGTGGACACGCTGGTGATGACCGCGACGCCGATCCCGCGCACGCTGACGCTGACCGTCTATGGCGACATGGAGGTCAGCCGCATCCAGGAAAAACCGCCCGGGCGCCAGCCGGTGGACACCCGGGTGGTATCGCTGGCCCGGCTCGACGCGGTGGTCGACGCGGTCGGCCGGGCGATCGCCCAGGGCGAGCAGGTCTATTGGGTCTGTCCGCTGGTCGAGGAGGCCGAGGGGCTAGACGTGACCGCAGCGGCCGACCGCCACCGCGACCTGGCGGCGCGCTTCGGCGACCGGGTCGGGCTGCTGCACGGCCAGTTGAAGGGCGCGGAGAAAGAGGCCGCCATGGCCGCCTTCGCCGACGGCACCACGCGCCTGCTGGTCGCCACCACGGTGATCGAGGTGGGCGTCGACGTGCCCAACGCCACGGTGATGGTGATCGAGCACGCCGAGCGCTTCGGGCTCGCCCAGTTGCACCAGTTGCGCGGCCGGGTCGGGCGCGGCGATAAGGCGTCGCGCTGTCTGCTGCTGCGCGCCGAGCGGGTCAGCGAGACGGCGCGCGCCCGGCTCGACGTGCTGCGCCGCTCGGACGACGGGTTCCTGATCGCCGAGGAGGATCTGCGGCTGCGCGGCGCCGGCGAGGTGCTGGGCACCCGGCAAACCGGCCTGCCGCAGTTTCGCCTGGCCGACCTTGAAGCCCATGGCGAGTTGATGGCCCGGGCGCGCGACGAGGCCCGGTTGATCCTGGCCCGCGACGCCGAGCTTCAGGGCCCGCGCAGCGCCGCGCTCAGGACGTTGCTTTACCTCTTCGAAAGAGACGCCGCCGTCCGGACCTTGCGCTCGGGCTAGGCGGCGCGGCCGGCGGGGCCTGGTCCGCCGGGGCGGGGTCGGCGGCGGCGCTGTGGGCCATCGCCAGGCTGGTCAGCCGGGGATCGGTGGCGGTCGCCGGGGTTGCCGGCGTGGCTATGGGCGAGGCGGTGCCGGTGTTGCCGTCGCCACCGCTGCTGGCACCGTCGCTGCCGTCGCCGTTTGCTGTCCGGGGCGCGTCGCCGTCTTGGCCGATCGGGCCGGCCGGGCCGGTCGGGTTCTGGTTGTCGGTGCCGTCGCCGGTAGTGTCGCCGGCGCGTTTCTGCTCGTTTGGCGGGCGGATCGCCAGGGTTTCGCCTTCGCCATTGTTCTTGCCCACAAGACCGGCCGAAATCACATATTTGATCGCCTCTTCCACGCTCATATCCAGGAACAGGCATTGTTCGCGCGGCACATAGAGCAGGAAGCCGTTGGTCGGGTTGGGGGTGGTGGGCAGGAACACGTTGAGCATGGTCTCCGGCGTGCGCGCCTGCACCGGGCCCTTGGCCGGGCTCGACACCAGGGCCAGCGACCAGATGCCTTTGCGCGGATACTCCACCAGCACCACCTCCTTGAAGGTATCGCTGTTCTGCGCCGAGATGGTGTCGATGATCTGCTTGAGCGTGGCGTAGACCGACTTGACGATCGGCATGCGGTCGACGATGCGCTCGCCCATGCGGATCAGCGTCCGGCCCATGAAGTTGGTCGCCAGCGCGCCGAACAGGGTCAGAAACGCGATCATGATCAAGATGCCGAGTCCGGGGATCGAGAACGGCAGATAGGTGTCGGGATTGTATCGCGGCGGCAGGTTGCGCACGACGATATTGTCCACCGTGTCGATGAACACCCAGGTCAGATAGCCGGTGATCAGAATCGGCGCGGCGGTGAACAGCCCGGTCAGAAAATAGTTTCTCAGCTGTTGGATCATGCCAGGGGGCCTTTGTGACGATGCGGGGGCGGTGCGCAGGCGCACGCCTTTACCTTACCGTCGCGATATGGCGCCGGTGTGATCGCCGCTCAAGGGACCACTTGCGGCGTCCACACCGACCGCCGGTCGCCCCGGCACCGGATCGCCCGGCCCGGGGCTCGGTCCGGTTTGGGCTTGGTCCGGGCTGGGCCCGGGCAGGCCAGAGCAGAGCCGGGGCGCGTCAAAGGGCCTTTTCGTAGATCCGATAGGTCTTGTAGATCCGGCAGCCGATCTGGCGCAGCATGTTGTTCATGCCGGCATTGTCTTCCAGAATCCAGCCCAACTCGGCCTGGCGCGCGCCGCGTTTGACGGTTTCGTCGCGGATGTCGTTGATCAGCATGAACGCCATGGTGGCGCCCAGGGCACCGCGCTGAAACTCCGGCAGCACGCCCATCAGCGGCACCCGCACCCGGGTGGGGTAGCTGCGATACAGCCGCCACACCATGCGCGCCCAGCCGAACGGCATCAGCGAGCCGTTGAGGTCGGCGATCCAGTCGTTGACGTCGGCGATGGTGATCATGAACGCCGCCGGGCGCCCGTCATATTCGACGATCTGGCAGCGCTCCGGCCCGATCAGCGGCTTGAGCGTTTTCGCCGCATGCTTGAGCTGGTCTTCATTGAACGGCACGAAGCCCCAATTGCCCGCCCAGGCCTTGTTGAAGATGTCGAACACGACGCGGATTTCGCGGTCCAGGTCGGCCATGTTCACATGGCGGATGGCAAGGCGCGGGTTGCGCCGGCCGGCGGCGACGATGCGCGCCACCTTGGGCGGGAAGCCGGGCGTCAGGTCCAGGTCATAGGCATAGATATCGCGAACCTTGGCATAGCCCTGGGTCTCCACCAGGCGCGCATAATAGGGCTTGGCGTGGCCCATCATGACCCGTGGCGGGGTGTCGAAGCCGTCGATCAGAAGGCCGGTTTCTTCGTTGATCGACAGGGTGAAGGGGCCGGTCACGCGGGTCGTGCCGCGGGCGCGCAGCCAATCCTCGGCGGCCTGGAACAGTGCCGCCGCCGCCTCGGTGTCGTCCAGGCAGTCGAAGGCGCCGAAATGGCCGAGGCCCGGCTCGCCGGCGCCGCGGGCCAGTTCGTCCACTTGCGCCGAGATGCGCCCCACCGGCCGGCCGCCGCGCTCGGCGATCCAGTATTGCGCTTCGGCGGTGGCGAAATAGGGGTTGCGCTGTTTGTCGAACACGTCGCGGCGTTCGAGGTCCAGCGGCACGATCCAGTTGGGATCGTCGGCGAAGACCTGGCGCGGCATACGGATGAACGCGCGCAGGTCCGCCCGGTCGGTCACCGGGCGCAGGGTCAGGCTTTGGGTCATGGGGCGCTGGAACAGTCCGGTCAGTTCTGGCCTGCTGCCGGGGCGTCCCCGTCGGCTGCCAACTCGTCATAGCCCTTGGGCGGCCGGCGGTGCTTGGGGTGGCGCTCGTCGACGCCGCCGGACAACTCGGCGACCCAAGGGTATCGGGCCGCCATCGCCGCGTCATAGCCCAGATTGAACACATAAGGGCTCTTCTCGGGCCGGTCCTGGCGGTCGTAGAGGGTGCCGAAGATGCGATCCCAGGTGAAGTCGGTGATGCCGTAATTGCCGTCTTCGTCGTGGAAATGGTGCGCCATATGGCGCAGTTTCATGGTCTTGAGCGCGTCGTTGCCCGGCTTGATCGACAGATGCTGGATGCAGTGGACGAATTCGTTGGCGGCGGCCATCAGGCAGCCGGTGGCGAACGCCACGCACAGCCCGCCGATGCCGTCGAGGCCATAGCCGATCGGCATGGTGATCAGCGCGATCGGCGGCAGAGTGGTGTGCAGGGCGCCGAATAGCACCTGAAGATTGTGCGGGTCCATATGGTGGTCGTAATGGATACGCTTCCAGGTGGCGGCGGTCAGCGGCGACTTGGCAAGCCAGGTGCCGTGCAGCACCCAGCGGTGCAGGATGTACCAGACCAGCGGGAACAAGATCAGGGTCGAGCCGATGGCGAGCAGATTGGGCACCACCGCCGTCACGGTGAAGCTGGCGATCAGGATGCACACCGCCGCAATCGCCAGATAGGCCTGGATCGCATAGTAGCGAAAATAGGCACGGACCAACTGGCCCATGGTCATCTTGTCCAGGTGATGCGTTTGCTTGGTCCAGAAATCGCTGGTGCCGAACATGTTTCGGTCTCCGCCGCTGCCCGGGATCGGGACGCTGGGACTGGCCGCGCGCACCGCTTCGGCGCGCACCTGTGATCTTGTCTCGTTTATGGTCTTGAGACGCCGAAAGCAAGGGGCCGCAATGCCTCAGCGGCGGCGCAGGGCGCGGCGGTCGTCAGCGGTCAGACCGAGCCGCAGACCAAGCCACACCGCCAGGACGAGCGCCGGGATGGCAGCGCCCAAGCCGGCGAACGGCGCCAGGTCGGCCGTCGGCCCGGACACCGCCGCCACCACGGCGGCCGCCACGACCCCGCCGGCGAGCGCGCGCAGGATGCCGGCGGTACCGGCGGTGCCGGGCTGCGGTCGATCGCCGGCCCCGGGCGCGGCCAGACCGGCCTGCACCGCCGCCAGCCCGCCGGCGAGCGCCAGCCCCGCCGCCGCCGCCATCGCCGCCGCCAGGGTGGCGCCGAGCCCCGGCGCCAGGATCATCAGCGCCGGCGTGCCGGCCAGCAGCAGCGCCAGACCGGCGGCGGTGTTGAGCGTCGACAGCCAATGACCGCGGGTCATCTCCACCACCACGGTGGCGGGCGTGCACAGCGCCTCCACCAGCCGGCCGGCGACCAGCACCGCGATCGGCAGGGCGGCGGCGGCGAAGTGCGGCTCGAACAGGCGCAGCACGTCGCCGCGCACCACCAGCAGGCCCGCGGCCAGGGGCGGCCCGACGATCACCACCACCCGACGGGCGAAATCGGCCAGGTCGCGCGCGCCCGCGCCGCTGGCGTCGCGCCGCGCGCTGCCGGCGAGCAGCGGCGCCATGGCATAGTCGACCGCGGCGCGCAGCACCTGCATCACGCTCGCCACCTTGCGCGCCACGGCATAGACGGCGGCGGCGGCGGGCCCGGCGAGCGCGGACAGCAGCATCACCGGCGCCTCGCTCATCAACCGGCGCATCACCGGCACCGCGATCATGGCGCGGGCGAAGCGGTCGAGACCGGCGGGGGCTGTGGCCCGGTCGCAGGCCCACAAGGCGGCCACCGGCGCGCCATAGGAGCGCCGCACCAGCCGCAGCGCCAACAGCCCGGCGATCAACAACGACGCGCCATGGGCCAGAAACAAGCCGGCGGCGCCCAGCCCGGCGCCGGCGAGGCCGAGCCCGAAGACCAGCCGCAGGCCCTGTTCATAGGCGATGCGCACGCGCACCTCGGCGCCGAAGCGGGCGGTGGCGCGCACCGCAGCGGTGGCCACCTCCAAGAGCGTCCACAAGGGCAGCACCCAGACATAGAGCCCGAGCGCCCAGACCTCTGACACGCCCGCCGATACGCTGCCCGACATACCCGCTGCTCCGGCCCCGGCTGCCGCGCCCGGGCCGGCCAGTACCGGCGCCCACCAGACGGCGGTCAGGCTCAACAGGGCGGCGAGGGCGGTGGCGGTGGCCAGGCTGGTGCGCAGCGCCAGGCCGACGGCGGCGCGGGCGGCGGCGGGCTCGGCGCCGGCAGCGTAGCGTTGCAGGGCGATCGCCATGCCGCGCTCGGACAGGGCCGAGGCGACCTTGACCAGTGCCCAGCCGGCGGCGAACAGGCCGTAGGCGGTGGCGCCATAGGCCCAGACGAACAGCGGCAGGCTCGCCGCCTCGACCAGCGCGCCCATGCGGCCGAGCACGGCGACGCCGGCACCGCGCATCAGCGGCCGGCGCAGGTCGCCGTCCCGCTCGCCGGTCTTCGGGGTGCCGGTCTCTGGGGCGCCCGTTCGGGGCTTGGGGGCGGTCATCGCGGCAGCGCCCGCCAACGGGCATAGAAGGCGCCGGCGATGGCGCACAGGCCGGCGAACACCGGCCACATGGTGAGCCAGGGCGACGCGCCGTCGCGGGTGGCGCTCTGGCCGGTTTGCAAGGCTTCGTGATAGGCGATGACGATCACCAGCCCGACCAGCGCGCGCACCAGCCCGGCCCGGCGCTTGGCCACCGGCCCCACGGCGACCGCCAGCAAGGGCAGCGGCAGGAAGGTCAGGACATAGAGGATGCGCCAGTGGAGTGCCGCGCGGACCTCGGCGATCATGTGGCCCGGCACCCGCTCGGGCACCGCGCCGGCCAGGGTCTGGGCCAGTTCGCGCAGGGTCATCTCGCGCGGTAGGGCACCACGGCTGCGGAACGCCGCCAGGCCGCTGTCGAATAGCGGGATCTCGGCGCGCTCGAAGGCGGCCGCGCCCGGTGGGTCGCCCGCCGGCCGCAGCATCCGCCCCTCGGCCAGGTCGAGCACCACCCGGCTGCCGCCGGGGTCGGCCAGCAATTGGCCGCGCGCGGCGGTCAGGGTTTGTTCCGGCCGGTCGCCCTGGCTCGGGCGGTGCAGGAACACGCCGCGCATGTCGCCGTCGGTGCCGATGCCGCGGGCGAACAGGGTGATGCCGTCGGGCAGGGTATAGAAGCGTCCGGGGGTCAGGCCGCCGCCGAGCGCCTGGCCGGTGGCCTCGAACACCAGCCGGTTGAAGGTATAGCGCGCCAGCGGCTGGACATAGGCGGTAAGCAGGATGCTGACCGCGACCACGGCGAGCGTCATGGCATAGACCGGCCGCAACAGCCGCCCCGGCGCGATGCCGGCGGCGAACAGGGCGTCCAACTCGCTCGACAGCGACAGCCGGCGAAACGCGGCGAGCGTGCCGATGAACAGCCCGAGCGGCAGCGCCAGCCCCACATAATGGGGCAGCAGCGCCGCCAGCATACGCCACACCATGTCGGGCGCGCCCTGGCTTTGGACGATCATGTCGAGCAGGCGCAGCAGCCGTTCGAGCACCAGAAGCAAGGCCGCGATCAACAGGGTGAGCGCGAACGGCCGGGCGATCTCGCCCGCCAGATACCGATCCAGTCGCCCGATAAACGGCGTTGCCATATCGCTGGGTCTCCCATGGTGCGGGGCGCGGGGCTTTTCTTCACGCCGCCGAGCCGCCATACTCCTGTCACTGCCCCATGAAAAGACGAGGCCTTATGAGTAAGCATCGCCTTTGGGCCGTCGCCCTGTCGTTCGGCCTTGCCGCCTGCGCGGCCGAGCGCGGCACAGACGCCCCGACAGCCGGCGTTCCCGACGCTGCGGGCCCCGACAGCGCCACCGCCGAGCGTAGCACCACCGGGTCGGGCGCTGCCCAGGCCGACGCCCGGGCGCGCCCGGGCGTCGATGGCGCGGCGAGCGCTGACCGGTACGCCGAAGGCGCGCCATCGCGCCCGGCCACCGCCGACGACAGCGCCGGCCCCACCGACGCCGCCACGGTGCCCGAACGGGTCGCCCTGCGTGCGGCAGAAAGCCGGCCGCCGCGTCCCGATGACGACCGGCGCCAGACCCGGGGCGAGCGTCGGGACCGCCGGGACGGTGACGCCAAGGCCGACCGGGTGTGTGCGGCCGGCTGCTGCGCGCCGGCCGGCCAGGCGGTGATCACCGTGCGGGTCACCAACGTCAAGTCGGATAAGGGCAATGTGCGGGTCACGGTCTATCCCGGCGAGAAGTCGAAGTTCTTGGAGCGCGGCATGGGCATCGTCAAGGTCGATGTGGCGAGCCGCGCCGACAGCGTCGATGTGTGCGTGCCGGTACCGGGCGACGGTGACTATACCATCGCGGTGATGCACGACCGCGACGCCGACGGCGAGGCGGACAAATTCTCCGAAGGTTTCGGCTTTTCCAACAACGCCATCTTCATGTTCGGCCCGCCGGCGTTCGAGGACGCCCTGTTCTCGGTGCGCGACGGCAAGGCCGACCAGTCGATCCGGCTGAAATATCCGTTCGGTTGAGCCGGTGCGCGCTATAGAGGCGCGGCCGCGCCGTGCCATGATGCCATGCTGTGGGGCCGTCATGGCGGGCCGAGGCGCTGGCTTCGGCGGCACCCTTGTCTGGCTCGGTCGGGTCGGCTATCCAGCGCGGGCGGCGCCAACGGTCGGTTGGCGGCCGACGCGCCCCGGCGACCAGGACCTTATTTCGGACCGGTTCTAAACCCATGCCCGTCACGTCCCCAACCGCGCCCCGTTGGCGCCCCGTCGCGTGCCTTGTCGTGCGCCCTCGCACCTGCCCTGGCGCATGCCGTGGCGCGCGCCTTGGGCTGCCCAGGCGCCCCGGGGGCCAGCCGTGACCGACGACGGTCCCGACCGTCTGGTGGCCCCGGGCGAGGGAGCGGACGACGCGGTCGAGGTGGCGCTTCGGCCGCAGCGGCTCGACGATTTTATCGGCCAGGACCAGGCGCGGGAGAATCTGCGCATCTTCGCCACCGCCGCGCGCGGTCGCGGCGAGGCCATGGACCATACGCTGCTCTACGGTCCGCCGGGGCTGGGCAAGACCACCCTGGCGCAGATCGTCGCCAAGGAATTGGGGGTCAATTTCCGCGCCACCTCGGGCCCGGTGATCGCCAAGGCCGGCGACCTAGCGGCGCTGCTGACCAACCTCGACGCCCGCGACGTCTTGTTCATCGACGAGATCCACCGCCTGTCGCCGGGGGTCGAGGAGGTGCTCTATCCGGCGATGGAGGATTTCCAGCTCGACCTGATCATCGGCGAGGGGCCGGCGGCGCGCTCGGTGCGCATCGACCTGCCGCCCTTTACCCTGGTTGGGGCGACCACGCGCATGGGGTTGCTGACCAACCCGCTGCGCGACCGCTTCGGCATCCCGACCCGGCTCGATTTCTATTCCGTCGACCAGTTGACCGAGGTGGTGCTGCGCGGTGCGCG
Organism: Rhodothalassium salexigens DSM 2132; assembly: GCF_004341375.1. Classification (GTDB taxonomy): domain Bacteria; phylum Pseudomonadota; class Alphaproteobacteria; order Sphingomonadales; family Rhodothalassiaceae; genus Rhodothalassium; species Rhodothalassium salexigens. The sequence continues at coordinate 219,096 of NZ_SLXO01000002.1, read as the reverse complement.
GGTGTTGAACCTGGCGCTGGCCGTCGATGGGGCGCGCGAGATCGCCGCCCGGGCGCGCGGCACGCCGCGGATCGCCGGGCGGCTGTTGCGCCGGGTGCGCGATTTTGCCTCGGTCGCCGGCGTCGATCTGGTCGACCGGGCGACCGCCGACGCCGCCCTGACCCGGCTGGAGGTCGACCCCTCGGGCCTCGACGCCATGGATCACCGCTATCTGGCGTGCATCGGCCGCACCTATAGCGGCGGCCCGGTGGGCATCGAGACCCTGGCGGCGGCGCTGAGCGAGCCGCGCGACGCCATCGAAGACATCATCGAGCCCTATCTGTTGCAACAGGGCTTTATCCAGCGGACCCCGCGCGGGCGCATGCTGGGCCGGCGCGGCTGGCGCCATCTGGGCCTGCCCGAGCCGAGCGCGGCGCCGGGCGATCTGTTCGCTGAGCCTCCCGATAGCGGCGCGGATGAGGGCGGTCCCGGCGACACCAGCGGCGAAGAGGAGAGCGATCGATGACCGAACCCGCCGCCACGGCGCTGAGCCCCGGCGTTCAGGGGGTGTTGGACGGGGCCCGTCACCGGCTCGGCCTGCGGGTCTATTTCGAGGACACCGACACCGCCGGCATCGTCTATCACGCCCGCTATCTGGCGTTCTTCGAGCGCGGTCGGGCGGAGTATCTGCGCGCCGCCGGCATCCATCACGGGCCGGCCTGGGTCGAACGCGATATCGACACGCGCCTTGGTTTTGCCGTAACCCGGTGCGACATGGAATTCGTGCGCCCGGCCCGGCTTGACGATTGGCTGGAAATCCATACTGAGGTGGAGACCAGCCGGGCGGCCAGCGTGGTGGTGCGTCAGTGCGCCTGGCGCGGCGACACGCTGTTGGTGCGCGCGCGGATCGGGGTGGCGGTGCTCGACGGTCACGGCCGGCCGCGGCGCATGCCGGCGGATTGGCGGCGCGTTTTGGACCAAATGGCGGTGCCGGCCGAGACCATGGCGGACGACACGAAGCGAGATGCCCGCGGCGCGGCCGAGGGCCCACACGGAGAGGACAAAGCGTAATGCAGGACGCCGTACCGACCGGCGAGGTGGCCAGCGAAAATCTCGGCGATGCCGCCGTTTCGTTCGGCCCCGTCGACATGTTCATGCACTCCGACATCGTCGTGCAGGCGGTGATGGTGGCGCTGATGGTGGCGTCGGTGGTGTCGTGGGGGATCATCTTTTCCACCGTGCTGCGGTTGCGCAAGGCACGCGGCGCCGCCGACGATTTCGAGGAAGCGTTCTGGTCCGGCACCTCGCTCGAAGACCTGTATGAAAGCCTGCGCAACCGGGCGGCCAACCCGCTGGCGCTGGTGTTCGTCGCCGCCATGCGCGAATGGCAGCGCTCGATCGCCGGGCGCGGGGCGATCCGTGACCGGTTGTCGGTCCAGGACCGGGTCAGCCGGGTCATGTCGGTGACCATCGCGCGCGAGATGCAGCGGCTTGAAGGGCGCTTGCAGGTGCTGGCCACGATCGCCACCGCGGCCCCGTTCATGGGCCTGTTCGGCACCGTCTGGGGGGTGATCAAGAGCTTCCAGGCGATCGCCATGACCTCCAACACCTCGCTCGCGGTGGTCGCGCCGGGCATCGCCGAGGCGCTGTTGTCCACCGCGGTCGGATTGATCGCGGCGATTCCGGCCATGGTCGCCTATAACGGCCACATCAACCAGATCGGCCGCTTTGTCGGGCGCATGGAAGGCTTCGCCGACGAATTTCAGGCGATCCTGTCGCGCCAGTTGGACGAGAAAGCGGAGGGCTGGTGATGGCCGGGCCGTCGTCGCCCCATAGCAGTGGCAGCCAGAGCCGGCGCCTGGGCAATGGGCGTTATCGGGTGATGGCCGAGATCAACATGACGCCGTTCGTCGACGTGGTGACGGTGTTGCTGATCGTGTTCATGGTCACCGCGCCGTTGCTGACCATCGGTGTGCCGGTGGACCTGCCCGAAGCCGACGCCCAGTCCATGGGCGAAGACAATCAGCCGCTCGAACTGACGATCCAGCAAAACGGCGCCATATTTCTGCAAGACAAAGAAGTGTCGTTTGACGAATTGATCCCGCGGCTGACCGCGATCGCCGGCAATGACCTGCAAAAGCGCATCTATGTGCGCGGCGACAGCAATCTGAACTACGGCCGGGTCATGGAGGTGATGGCGGCGGTCAACCGGGCCGGTTTCAGGAAGGTGGCCATGGTCTCGCGACGGCCAAGCCAAGCCCGTTGAGCGTTCGGACGCCCATAACCGGGCGCGGCCCGCGGCACGACACCAGCGCCATGGGCCTGGGGCTGTCGGTGGCGCTGCACGTCGGCGTGCTGTTGTTCGCGATTTTCGGCCTGCCGCGCCTGACGCCGCCAGTGCCCGAACCGCCCGAGGTGATCGAGGTGGAATTCGTCGAGGTGGCTGAGGAAACGGCGACCAAGGCGGACGACGGCGCGGCCCAGCCCGAACCGCCGAAGCCTGAACCCGACCCCGAACCGCAGGAACCCGCGCCCGATCCCGATCCCAAGCCCGAACTGCGCACCGCGCCCGAAGATGTCGAGCCCGAACCGGCCGAGGCGGCGCCCGAGGTGCCGTTGCCCGAACCCAAGCCGGAGCCGAAGCCCGAGCCCGAACCCGAGCCGAAGCCCGAGCCGGAAGAGACGGTGACCGCCTTGGCCCAACGGGTGATGCCGCAGTCGAAGCCCACGGCCCCGAGCCGGTTCGACGCCGGCCAGATCGCGGCGTTGATCGACAAATCGGTCAAGGAGACGCCGAGTCTCAACGTCGCCGACCTGGAAAAGGCGATCAAGGCCGAGGCCAAGCGCCAGGGCGCGCGCTCGCGGCTCAAGGCGCAGCGCAATCTGGCGCGGATCGAACAGTTGATCCGCCAGAAGGTGCAGCGCTGCTGGTCGATCCCGGTCGGGGTCAAGAATATCGAGCAGATGAGCGTCAAGATCCGCCTGCGCCTGCGTCCCGACGGCTCGATGATGGGGCCGCCGCGCTACGTCAATGCCGGCGATCTGAACGCGCCGGGGCGCGAGTTCTACCGCACCTTCGCCGAAAGCGCGCGCCGGGCGGTGCAACGCTGTGCGCCTTACGATCTGCCGGTGGACCTCTATGACACCTGGGACGACATCGTGTTCAACTTCGACGCCAGCGCCATGGTTGGGGGATAAAGGGCCGATATGACGATGGAAACGCTGCGGATGAATGCGCTTGCCAGTCGCTTGACCGGGATCGGCCGGCGCGTCGCCGGTTTGATGGCCGGAATTGTGTTACTGGCCGTGCCGGCGGCGGCGCAGATCCAGGTGGATATCCGCTCGGGCTCGGTGAACCCGCTGCCGATCGCCATCCCCGCCTTCGAGGCCGGCCCCGGCGGGCCGCTGGCGGTGGGCAAGAACGGCACCCAGACGACCCTGGCGGCGGACGAGTTCGCGCGTCGCCTGGCCGGCGTGGTCAGCGCCGATCTGGCGCGTTCGGGGCTGTTCAAGCCGTTGTCGCCCAAGGCCATGCTCGACGATGTGGCGTCGCCCAATGTGCGGCCGCGCTTTGCCAACTGGCGCGCGGTGTCGGCCGACGCCCTGGTCGCGGGCGGTATCTATCCGCGCGGCGATGGCCAGGTGCGGGTCGATTTCCGGCTGTGGGACGTGCTGGCGGAAGAACAGATCACCGGCTATCGCTATGTGGCCCAGCCGGCCGAATGGCGTCAGATCGGCCACAAGATCGCCGACGTGATCTATCAGCGGCTGACCGGCGAGAGGGGCTATTTCAACACCCGCATCGTCTATATCGCCGAAAGCGGCGGCGAGTTGAACGTGCGCAAGCGCCTGGCGATCATGGACCAGGACGGGTTTAACCACCAGTATCTGACCAATGGCGACGATCTGGTGCTGACCCCGCGGTTCAGCCCGGACCAGCAGGAAATCACCTATCTGGCCTATTACAACGACCAGCCGCGGGTCTATCTCTACAATCTGGACACCGGCCGCCACGAGGTGCTGGGCGATTTCCCCAACATGACCTTCGCGCCGCGCTTTTCGCCCGATGGCAATTCGGTGGTCATGAGCCTGGCGCGCGCCGGCAATTCCGACATCTACACCATGAACCTGCAGACCCGGAAGGTGCGCCGGCTGACCCGCGACCCCAATATCGACACCTCGGCCAGCTATGCGCCGTCGGGCGATCGCATGGTGTTCAATTCCGACCGCGGCGGCAGCCAGCAGCTTTATGTGATGAACGCCGACGGCAGCGACATCCACCGGATCAGCTTCGACGGCGGGGCGCGCTATGCCACGCCGGTCTGGTCGCCGCGCGGCGACCTGATCGCGTTCACCAAGATCGCGTCGGGCAAGTTCGTCATCGGCGTCATGCGCCCCGACGGCAGCGGCGAGCGCATCCTGACCGACGCCTATCAGGACGAAGGCCCCACCTGGTCGCCCAACGGGCGGGTGCTGATGTTCTTCCGGCTCAATCCCAATACCGGAGCCAGTTCGCTGATGTCGGTGGATTTGACCGGCCGTAACTTGCGCGTCATCGAGACGCCGGTGGACGCGTCGGACCCGGCCTGGTCGCCTCTCTTGGACAATCCGAATTCTTGACGTGGGTTTTAGTCAATTCGTGCCCGTTTGACTGCCGGAAAACCGGTCGGGCCTCTTGCACCCCTGAGGTTCTGAATTTATCGTTTGACCGCATCAGTGCGCCCGTTTAACGATCTGATAAACGGTCTTAAAAAGCCATGTCTGCGGCCCAGCTCGGCACCGAGCGTCGGGTGCGGACGTGATAACCATCTTGTCGGTTTTCGGAGGAGCCATCCTATGCCCGTATCGACCAAGGGCCTTCGGCACGGCCTGACCCTGTTCGCCATCGTGTTGGTGAGCGCGTGTGCGCGCGACGCCGCCCAAGAGGAGGGCCCGGACGTCACCGCGCCCGCGCCCGAGATGACCGACGCGGCCGATGGCCCCGGCGCGGTCGGGCGGGGCGGCGTGGACGGCACCCGCCTCGACGGCGCGGACGACCGCTACGGTGCCGCCAGCTATTCCAGCTTCAAGGACTTCGTCGGCGCCGACCGGGTCTATTTCGACTTCGACGAGTCCAACATCCGCGTCGACGCCCGGCCGATCCTCGACGAGATGGCCGAGTGGCTGAAGCACCATGACGACGTGACCTTCACCATCGAAGGCCATGCCGACCGTCGCGGCACCCGCGAATACAACCTGGCGCTGGGCGAACGCCGGGCTCAGTCGGTCGAAGACTATTTGGTCGCCCAGGGCGTCTCGTCGGACCGGATCGACACCATCAGCTACGGCAAGGAGCGGCTGGTGGCGTCGGGCACCAGCCAACGCGCCCACCAGTTGAACCGCCGCGCCCGCGTGGTGTTCAACAACTAGCATCGACCGCCCACCGGGGCGTTGGGCCCCTGGCTCCGGTCGACGGTGAGGGGAAGCCGGCGGCCCGGGCGCCAGCCGCCCTTGCGTCGGTCGCTCGGCGGGAGCCGCATTGCCGGATCTGTCGCGGCGCGGCAGCGGTCTGACGGTTGAGCGGGCTTGACCCGGCGTCGAAACATTGGCCCTGTTGCCCTGATTTCGCCCGATCCGGCATCGACGGATAGGCGAGGGGCAGCGGGGCCGTTTCGTTTCCGGCAGGGCAAGCGGGGCGGGCGCCGCTTGTCCCGCCGCGTCCAGACGCCGACCGGCGTCGGCAAGGGAGCGCATCGACGGACGAACACAGGGGATCAGACAGCGATGAAACAGGTGGCAGGACCCGTGCTGGGGCTGGTGGCGGTGGCGGCGATCTCGGTGGCCACGCTGACGCCGTCGGTGGGCGCGCAGACATTCAGCAGCGTCGACCGGCGGATCGTCGAACTGGAAAAACAGGTTGAGCAGTTGCGCCTTCTGGTCACGCGCCCGGGGACGTCGGCGCTGCGCGGCGGCGGCGCCACCGAGGCGGTGGGCGCTGCCGATGCGGCGCCGGGGGGTGACAATCTGATGGCCCAGATGACGCTGCGGCTTCAGGAACTCGAATCCGCGCTTGCCGACCTGCGCGGCCAGGTGGAGGAGGTGCAGTTCGAAATGCGCCGCCACCGGCAACGCAGCCAGAGTTTTCGCGAGGATGTGGAGTTTCGCCTGAGCCAGTTGGAAGGCGGTAGCACCGGGCGCGCGCCGGGGGCTGGGGCGGACGACGCGGCGGGCGATGCGGCGCGCGACGGCGGCCCGACGGGCAGCCCGGGCGGCGAGGCGTTGGCGCCGCCGCCGGCAGGCGATGCGTCGGCCGGTGAGGCTATGGGCGCTGACGACGGACCGTTGCCCGAGGGCAACGCGCAGACCCAATACGACTATGCCTATGGGTTGTTGCGGCGTGGCAATTACGGTGCGGCCGAACGGGCGTTCCGCGCCTTTGTCGAGCGCCACGGGTCGAGCGACCTGGCCGGCAACGCCCAGTACTGGCTTGGCGAGACCCACTATGCGCGTCAGCAATACCCCCAGGCGGCGCAGGCCTTCTTGAAGGGCTTCCAGGATTATCAACGCGGTGCCAAGGGGCCCGACAGCTTGCTCAAGCTGGGTCTGTCGCTGGCCAATCTGGGCAATACCGACCGCGCCTGCGATACCTTGAACGAACTCGACCGCGCCTATCCCGACGCGCCGGCGCGGATCACCCGGCGCGCGGCCCAGGAGCGCGCCCGGCTCGGCTGCTGAGGCGGCGGTGCCGGCGCCGCGCCCGCTGAGCGCCCACGACCTGACCCGGCGGCTCGCGGCGCTCGGCGTGCCCGCCGAGGCGCCGGTGGCGCTGGCGGTCTCGGGCGGGGCGGACAGCCTGGCGCTCGCCTGGCTGGCTGCGCGTGCCGGTCTGCGCGCCGTGGCGCTGCATGTGGATCACCGGCTGCGGCCGGACGCGGCGGACGAGGCGGCGCGGGTCCGAGGCTGGCTCGATGCCATGGGGCTGTCGGCGCAGCTGCTGGTGCGCCAGGGCGACCGGCCCGTCGCCAATCTGCAAGCCCGCGCCCGGGCCGATCGCTATCGCCTGCTGGAAGACTGGTGCCGGGCCCATGGCGTGGCGACCCTGGTGCTCGCCCATCATCAGGGCGACCAGGCCGAGACGCTGCTGCTGAACCTGGCGCGTGGCAGCGGCGTCGACGGGCTGGCGGCCATGGCGCCGACCGCCCCGGCGGTGACCCCGCCCCACGACCTGCGGCGCGTACGTCCCTTGCTCGACGTGCCCAAGGTGCGGCTTCAAGCCACGCTGGTCGCCGCCGGCCAGCCGTGGATCGCCGACCCGAGCAATGACGACCCGCGCTTCGATCGGGTCAAGGCACGCCGGTTGCTGGCCGATCCGCCGCTGCCGGGGCTGTCGACCGCGCGGCTGGCCCAGACCGCCCATCGTCTGCGTCGGGCCTCGGCGGCGCTCGAAGCGGCCACCGATGCCCTGTTGGACACCGCGGCCTGCGTGGCGATGCTGCCCGGCGGTCCGGCGGGGTTGGTGACCTTGGACCGCGCCCGTTGGCAGACGGCGCCCGAGGACATCCGCCTGCGGGCGCTGGTGCGGCTGCTCGGCTTTGCTGGCGGCGCTGCCTATCGCCCCCGCGAAGACAAGCTGCTGCGTCTGGCCGCAGCACTGGCCGAGCCGGGATTCCGCGGTGCCACGCTCGCCGGCTGCACCCTGCGACCGGACCGCGACGGCCGTTGTACCATCATGCGCGAATCGGACGCAGTCGCAGAGCCGATGACGCCCACGGCACCGGGTGAGACGGTGTGGGACGGTCGGTTCGTGCTCACCCTGCCGGCCGCGGTGCCCGGCGATCTGTGCCTGCGCGCGCTCGGCCGACCGGCGTTCGAGCGCTGGGCGTCAGGCCAAAGCCCCGCCCTGACCGCCGAAACCGAGCGCCTCGCTGCGACGGTTGCGCCCGGCCTGCCGGCGCTTTGGTCCGCCGGCGCACCCTGGGCCGTACCTCATCTAGACATCGCGCCAGCCGGGGTTGGTCTTCGCGCGGTCCGGTCGCGGCCTTGAACCGGTTTTTCACGAGTTGTCAACGGCTTCGACGGATCATGGCGAGGCGCTCCACGGGCGGTGGCTCACCTTGTGTTAACGCGCGGGCAGCCTATCTGTTGGAGGATGACAAGACGGCGCTGCCGTGACATCCTCATGACAGCCGGTGAGGCGCTCACCCGGGCGGGTCTTAAAACGGCCGGAAGGACGGAAAGTTGAATAATATCGGACGGAATCTATTGCTGTGGCTGGTGGTCATTCTGCTGCTGGCCGCGCTGTTCAACCTGATGCAGGGGCCCGGCGGCAACAGCCAGAGCGTTGCCTATTCCGAGTTCATGCGCCGGGTCGAGAACGGCGCCGTGGCCCAGGTGGAACTGCAGGGTCAGAAGATCGAAGGCGTGTTGAACACCGGCGAGCGCTTCTCCACCTTCATCCCGCCGAGCGACCCGGATCTTATGCCGGTGCTGCGTGACAATGGCGTCACCGTCCAGGTCCAGCCGCAGGACAACAATCTGCTGCTCAACACGTTGCTGGCTTGGTTCCCGATGTTGCTCCTGATCGGCGTGTGGGTGTTCTTCATGCGCCAGATGCAGGGCCGCGGCGGTGGCGGCGGTGCCATGGGCTTCGGCAAGTCCAAGGCGCGCATGCTGACCGAGAAGACCGGTCGGGTCACCTTCGAGGACGTGGCGGGCATCGACGAGGCCAAGGAAGACCTCGAAGAGATCGTCGACTTTCTGAAGGACCCGCAGAAGTTCCAACGCCTGGGCGGCAAGATCCCCAAGGGCGGCCTGCTGGTCGGCCCGCCGGGGACCGGTAAAACGCTGCTGGCGCGCGCCATCGCGGGCGAGGCCAATGTGCCGTTCTTCACCATCTCGGGCTCCGACTTCGTGGAAATGTTCGTCGGCGTCGGCGCCAGCCGTGTGCGCGACATGTTCGAACAGGCCAAGAAGAACGCGCCGTGCATCATCTTCATCGACGAGATCGACGCGGTCGGCCGGCACCGGGGCGCGGGCCTTGGCGGCGGCAATGACGAGCGCGAACAGACCCTCAACCAGTTGCTGGTCGAGATGGACGGCTTCGAGGCCAATGAGGGCATCATCCTGATCGCGGCGACCAACCGCCCCGACGTGCTCGACCCCGCGTTGATGCGCCCGGGCCGCTTCGACCGTCAGATCACCGTGCCCAACCCGGACATCATCGGCCGCGAGAAGATCCTGAAGGTGCACATGCGCAAGGTGCCGCAGGCGCCGGACGTGGACGTGCGGGTGATCGCGCGCGGCACGCCGGGCTTCTCGGGCGCCGACCTGGCCAATCTGGTCAACGAGGCGGCGCTGCTGGCGGCGCGCAAGTCCAAGCGCCTGGTCTCGATGCGCGAGTTCGAGGAGGCCAAGGACAAGGTGCTGATGGGGGCCGAGCGCCGCTCCATGGTGATGACCGAGGACGAGAAGAAGCTGACCGCCTATCACGAGGGCGGCCATGCGCTGGTCGGTCTGTTCTGCAAGGCGTCGGACCCGGTGCACAAGGCGACGATCATCCCGCGCGGTCGCGCGCTCGGCATGGTCATGCGCCTGCCCGAACGCGACGAATACTCGCAAAGCCGCGAGAAGATGCTCGACAATCTGGCCATCGCCATGGGCGGCCGGGTCGCTGAAGAGTTGATCTTCGGCTACGACAAGGTGACCTCGGGCGCGTCGGGGGATATCCAGATGGCCACCGGTCTGGCGCGCGCCATGGTCACCAAGTACGGCCTGTCCGACAAGCTCGGGCCGTTGCTCTACGACCAGAACGAGGAAGAGGTGTTCCTCGGCCATTCGGTGTCGCGCACCCAGAACGTGTCCGAGGCGACGGCGCAACTGATCGACGAGGAAGTGCGCCGGATCGTCGACGAGGCACATGATCGGGCCAAGCAGATCCTGACCGACAATATCGATCAGTTGCACACCCTGGCCAACGGTCTGCTGGAGTACGAAACGCTGACCGGTGACGAGATCAACCGCGTCTTGCGCGGCGAAACGCTCGACCGGGGCGACAGCGACCAGACGCCGCCGACCTCCAAGGCGCCGTCGGGCCCGGCCACCGTGCCGAGCGCCGGCGACGACGAGGAAGAAGGCCGCGGCGGCCTCGGCCCCGAGCCCCAGCCCCAGGGCTAGGCTCCAGGCGCGATCATGGCCGACACGTCGGTTGCGGCGGCGGCGCGGGTCTATCTGCGCCCCGCCGGCCTCGACCCCACCCCCGGCCCGGGCCGTCTGCCCCTGGCCGGGGGTGCTGTTTTTTTCTCTCTTCTCGACCTTGCGGTGCGGGACCCGGCGGGGTGCATTGTCGCGCGCTGGCACGGCCCGGTGGCGGCGTTCGAGGCCGATGCGCTGGCCTCCTTGCCCGAACCGGTGGCAGCGGCGGCGCGCGCCCGGTTGGCGACGCTTCAGGCACCGCGCCCGGCGCTGTCGCTGGGGTCGGCGGCGCTGTCGCTCGACCGGCCGCGGGTCATGGGCATCGTCAATGTGACGCCGGACAGCTTTTCCGACGGCGGCCGGCACCAAAGCGTCGAGGCCGCCGTGGCCCACGGTCGGGCGTTGCGGGACGCGGGCGCCGACATTCTGGACATTGGCGGCGAGTCCACCCGTCCCGGCGCCGACGCCGTGCCGCTCGACGAGGAACGCCGGCGCGTGCTGCCGGTGGTCGAGCGCCTGGCGGCCGACGGCGCGGCGATCTCGGTCGACACGAGGCGCGCGGCGGTGATGGCCGAGGCGGTCGCCGCCGGTGCCGCCATGATCAACGATGTCAGCGGCCTGACCCATGACCCGGACGCCCTGGCCACCGCCGCCGGGCTCGACGTGCCGGTGTGCGTCATGCACCACCGGGGCACGCCGGCGACCATGCAGGACGACCCGCGCTATGACCATGTGCGGTTCGACGTCTTCGACTGGCTGGCCGAGCGTCTCGACGCGCTCTTGGCGGCCGGGGTCAGGGCGGACCATGTGATGCTTGACCCCGGTATCGGGTTCGGCAAAACCGTTGGTCATAATTTGGACCTAATCCATGGCTTAGCCCTATACCATGGGCTTGGCCCGGCGCTGTTGCTGGGGGCATCGCGCAAGCGGTTCATTGGCGCGCTCAGCCGCGACGAGCCGGCCGACCGCCGGCTGGGGGGCTCGCTGGCGGCGGTGCTGGCCGGCGCCGAGCGGGCGGTGCAGTTGTTTCGCGTCCACGATGTGGCCGAGACCGCCCAGGCCCTGGCGGTGGCACGCGCCGTGTATGGCGCGACGGGCGGCGTGGCGGCCGCCGGGTGAGGCCGCCGTCAGCCCAAATTTGCGGCCGCCGGGCCAACCAAGAACCATCGCTCGACGGGCCAGGCCACGGCCGGGGCGGCACACCAGGGGGGACGATCTGAGATGACGCGGACGCTTTTCGGCACCGACGGGATTCGCGGCTATGTGAACCAGCCGCCGATGACGCCCGACATGGCCTTGCGCTTAGGTCTGTCGGCGGGGCGGCTGTTCCGCCGACAGGCCCAGGGCGGCCGGGTGGTGATCGGCAAGGACACGCGCCGTTCGGGCTATATGCTTGAGTCTGCGCTGACCGCAGGCTTCGTCGCCGCCGGCATGGATGTGACCCAGTGCGGGCCGATCCCGACCCCGGGGGTGGCCATGCTCACCCATTCGCTGCGCGCCGATCTGGGCGTGATGATTTCGGCGTCCCACAACCCCCACCACGATAACGGCATCAAGCTGTTCGGCCCCGACGGCTACAAGCTCTCTGACGCGCGCGAGGCCGAGATCGAGGCGCACATGGCCAATGGTTGGCAGGACGGCCTGGCCGCCCCCGACCGGCTCGGCCACGCCGCCCATCTCGACGACGCGCGCGGCCGCTATATCGAGTTCGCCAAGCGCACCGTGCCCCAGGGCCTGACCTTCGAGGGGCTCAAGGTGGTGCTCGACTGCGCCAATGGTGCCGCCTATCGGGTCGCGCCGGCGGTGTTGTGGGAACTGGGCGCCGAGGTCACCAAACTCGGCGTCACCCCCAATGGCGTCAACATCAACGAGCGCTGCGGCTCCACCGACACCGCCGCCCTGCGTGACGCGGTGGTCGGGCAGGGCGCTGACCTCGGCGTGGCACTGGACGGCGACGCCGACCGGGTGATCCTGGTCGACCAGACCGGCCGCACCATCGACGGCGACCAACTGATGGCGCTGATCCTCGACGACTGGCACGCACGCGGCTGTCTCAAGGGCGGCGGCCTGGTGGCGACGGTGATGTCGAACCTGGGTCTGGAGCGGTTCGTGAGCGCGCGCGGTCTGCGCCTCGAACGCACCAAGGTGGGCGACCGCTATGTGGTCGAGGCGATGCGCCGCCAGGGCATCAATCTGGGCGGCGAGCAGTCGGGCCACATCATCCTCAACGACTTCACCACCACCGGCGACGGGCTTCTGGCGGCGTTGCAGGTGTTGACCGTGATCGCACGGTCGGGCCGGCCGGCCTCCGAGGTGACCCATCTGTTCGACCCCGTGCCCCAGGTGCTGCGCAGCGTCTGCTATCAGGCCGCCGACCCGCTGGCCTGCGACACCGTGCGCACCGCGATCAGCGCCGGCGAGGATCGCTTGCGGGGCAATGGCCGGCTGGTGATCCGCAAGTCGGGCACCGAGCCCAAGGTGCGGGTCATGGCCGAAGGCGACGACGAAGCCCTGGTGGCCGCCGTGGTCGACGATATCTGTACGCGCGTCGAGACCGCGGCGTGACCCGGCCGCCGGCGGCCTTTCTTCAGGCGGAACACGTCCAGCCATGACCGACACCGATCCCGATACCGCTATCGACCTGGGCGCCAGGCCCGCCCCGGTGCACCGCGCCCCGGGCACCGCGCCGGCGCGGGTGCTGATCGCCGCCGGCTCCGACCCCGGCGGCGGGGCCGGTATTCAGGCCGACATCAAGGCGGTGACCGCGCTCGGCGGCTTTGCCATGACCGCGATCACCGCGGTTACCGTGCAGGACACCAAACAGGTCTTCGGGTTTCACCCGGTGCCGCTCGACACCATCCGCCAGCAGATGAGCGCGGTGCTGGCCGACATCGGCGCCGACGCCATCAAGACCGGCATGCTGCACAGCGCCGGCGTGATCTCGACCGTGGCCGAGATGGTGGCCGAGTACGCACCGACGGCGACCCTGGTGGTCGACCCGGTGATGGTCGCCACCTCGGGCGACCGGTTGACCGACGATACCGCGTTGGCGGCGCTCAAGGCCGAGTTGCTGCCCCGGGCGACGCTGCTGACCCCCAATCTGGCCGAGGCCGGGGTGTTGCTGGGCCGCGATCTGAGCGAGGCGGGGCCTGAGACCATGCCGCGGGTGGCCGCCGAGTTGCGCGCGCTCGGCCCCGACGCCGTGCTGGTCAAGGGCGGCCGGGGCGAGGGCGGCAGCATCGTCGATTGTCTGGCGGTCGAGGGCGGCACCGAGACCTTTGCCGCCCCGCTCATCGACACCCGCCACACCCATGGCACCGGCTGCACGCTGGCCAGCGCCATCGCCGAGGGCTTGGGGCGCGGGCTCGATATGCGCGCAGCCGTGATCCGGGCGCGCGCCTATCTGCGCGGGGCGATCGCCCGGGCGCCCGGTTTCGGCGGCGGCCACGGGCCGCTCGACCATGGCTGGATGATCGCCGAGGGCTAGGCGGCGGTGGGCGCTCAGCGCACCGTGACCGCCTTGGCGAGGGCGCGCGGCTTGTCGATATTGCGGCCCAGCTTGACCGCGCAGCCATAGGAAAACAGCTGCCCGGCGGTCAGTTGGATCAGCGGGTCGAGCCATTTGGACAGGCTCGGCAGTTGGATATAGCGCTCGAACAGGCCGTCTTCGAAGGCGTCGGCGGCGTCATGGCCGAAGCCGATCACATTGCCGCCGCGCGCGGCGATCTCGTGCACGCTCGACACCACCAGGCCGAACGAGTCCGGGTCGTGGGCGCGGTTGGGGATGAACGCCACGGTGAAGAACTTCTCGTCGATCAGCGAAATGGTGCCGTGCTTGAGGAAACCCGCAGGCATGCCCTCGGCGTGCAGATAGGACACTTCCTTGAACTTGAGCGCCGATTCAAGCGCCACCGGATAGTGCAGGCTGCGGCCGAGGAAGAACCAATTGTCGATCCAGCGGTACCGCTCGGCGGCGTCGTCGATCTCGGCGCGCTTGTCGGCGATCAGTTCGCCCAGTACCCGGGGCAGGGCGGCCAGGTCGGCGAGCAGCCGGTGGTGCTCGGCGGCGTCGATGCGCCCGGCCGCTTCGGCCGTGCCCAGCGCCAGGCGATACAGCACCGCCACCTGCGCCAGGATCGACTTGGTCGACAGCACGCAGATCTCGCGCCCCGAATTCTGCAAAATCGGAAACTCGGCCATGCGCTGCGACGTGGACGCGGCCACATTGTTGATCGCCACGCTGGCCACGCCGGCGGCCTGGGCGGCGCGCATGACCCGCAGGGTGTCGAAGGTCTCGCCCGACTGCGACACCGCCACCAGCGCCTGACCGGGGCCTGAGAACGCGTTGACGTCGAGAAACTCGTCGGCCGGGTGGCAGCGGGCATAGCGACCGGCCAGTTGGGCGAAGAAATATTGGCCCAGCAGGCAGGCATAAAAGGCGCTGCCCGAGCCGACCAGCGCCACCTCGTGGGTGGCCAGATGGTCGACCGCGCCTTGCAGGCCGGCCGCGGGCAGTTCGGCCATGCGCTGCACCGACTGCGGCGTTTCGTGGATTTCCTTCAGCATATAATGCGGGAAATCGCCCAGATCGTCGGCGCCATTGTCGATGTCGAGCGCGGTCATGGCGCGCTCCACCGGGGCGAGCGCGGTGTCGCCGTGGAGGATTTCCACGCCGTCGGGGCGCACGAACGCCACGTCGCCGTCTTCGAGATAGGCGATCTGCCCCTCATGGCCGGCGAGCGCGATCGGGTCGGAACACAAGAAACCGCCGTCCGGCCCCGCGCCATTGGCCAGCGTGCCGGCGGCCAGCGGGCTTTGGTTCTTGACGCCGATCAGCAGCCCGGGCTCGTCGCGCAGCGCGATGGCGAAGGCGTATTCGCCGCGCACCTCGGCGCGCACCGCGGCGATCGTCGCCATCAGGTCGCCGGTTTCGCGATAGTGCAGGGCCAGCAAATGGGCGACCACCTCGGTATCGGTTTCGGACGTGCACTGGATCTGGCGCGCGGCCAGGCGCTCGCGGATCTCGTGATGGTTTTCGATCACGCCATTGTGGGCGAGCACGAAGCGCTGGTCGAACGAGGTGTGGGGGTGGGTGTTGGCCACCGTCACCCGGCCGTGGGTGGCCCAGCGGGTGTGGCCGATGGCGGCGTGGGCCTCGGGCATGCCGCCGTCGCGCAGGCGTGCGCGCTTTTCCGACAACACGCCCACATCGCGCACCAGCGACAGCTCGCCATTGGCCATGCAGGCGAAGCCGAACGAGTCATAGCCGCGGTATTCGAGCCGCGCGAGCCCGTCGAGAATGTCGTTTCCAATGTCGCGCTTGGCGGAAATCGCAACAATGCCGCACATGGATTGGCTCCGGGGCAGGCCGGGGCCGCACGGGCCGCCGGCGGGATGAACCAGACCCGGGGTCGTCCTGGGTTGCTGCACAACCCGGCCCGACCCCGGTGGCAAACCTTGTGGACCATGTCCGCAGACGGATCAAGCCGGTGCAAGGCCGACCATCGATCGCCGGGTTGGCGGCGGTCGGTCAGGTGCCGGCGCGAACGACCGGCAGATTGTCGATCAGGCGCACGCCGTTGAGCCGGGCGGCGGCGAGCAGGCGCCCCGGTCGGTCGCCGAGCCGGACCATCGGGTCGAGCGTCTCGGCGTCGGCCAGGGTCACATAGTCGACGCCGTCGAAACCGGCGTCGAGCAGCGCCGCCTCCACGTCGGTGGCGACCACCAGGGCCGCTTCGCCGGCGGCCGCGCGCTCGGCGCCTTGGGCCAGCGCCTGGTAGAGCTGCGCGGCGGTGGCGCGCGCGGCGGCGCTGAGATGCTGGTTGCGCGACGACAGCGCCAGGCCGTCGGCTTCGCGCACCGTCGCCACGCCCTGGATCTCGACGCCCAGGTCCAGGTCGGCGGCCAACCGGCGGATCACCAGCAATTGCTGATAGTCCTTCTCGCCGAACGCCGCCACGTCCGGGCTTGCCTGGGTCAGCAGCTTGGTGACCACGGTGGCGACGCCGTCGAAATGGCCGGGCCGGTGGGCGCCTTCCAGCCGGTCGGTCAGCCCGTGCACCAACACGGTGGTGGCGAAGCCGGCGGGGTACATGGCCTCGGCGGTCGGCGCATAGACCAGATCGGCGCCGGCGCCCAACGCCGCCGCCACATCGTCGGCCTCGCGGCGCGGATAGGCGGCCAAGTCGGCGGGATCGTTGAACTGGGTCGGGTTGACGAACACCGACACCACGACCCGGTCGCACTGGCCGGCCAGATGGCGGATCAGGGTCAGATGGCCGTCGTGCAGCGCGCCCATGGTGGGGACCAGCCCGACCCGCAGCCCGTCGCGGCGCCAGGCGGCTATGGGGCCGCGCAGGTCGGCGACGGTGCGCATCGGCTCGGCAAAGGTCGGGGAAGCGGCGGTCTCGGTCATGGGCGGCGGGTCATGGGCAGCGGGTCCGGTGATGGGCGCCACCGGAGGGGCGGCGCGGGGTCGGCCCCCCGATGGGGCCAGAGCGAAGCGGTCAAGACAAGCGGGGCGAGACGGGCGAGACGAGGCGGGGCGAGGACAGGCCGGTCGGAACGGGCCGGTCAAGACGTTGCGGCCGCGGGCGGCGCAAGCGCGGCGCGGTCGAACACCTCCAACGCGTTACCGCGGATCATCTGCTGCAATTCGTCCACATAAGCCTCGCGCCGCTCGGAATAGTTGATCAGCGTGCCGGCCAGCGCATGGCCGTCGAGCGGACCGCCCGTGGCCATCTGCTCGGCGCGCAGGCGGCGAAACTCGGCATAGGCACCGCCCTTGTTCAGCGTCAGGATATAGTCGAGCACCGAATCGATCAGATAGTCATAGGCGCGCACACGATGGTTGGCGCCCTCGGCGCGCTCTTGCGGCACGATGCCGTCATGGGTCTCGTTCCAGGTCCAGACGCCGAACGCCGCATTGCCCTGGCGGGCGAACCGCGACGTACCCCAAGCGCTTTCGGTCGCCGCCTGGGTGAGCGCCAGCGACACCGGCACCGGCGCCAGCCGGCGCTTGAACGCCGCGCGGTCGATCCCGGCCACGTCGTCGACGCGTTCGCGCTCCGGCATCAGCCGATTGTAGGTCTGCACCAGCCAAGCGCGGTCGGGCTCGGGCAGCGGCTTGTCGGCGTCGAGGTCATCGACCAGGGCGATCATGCGGGCGCGCTGGGCGTTGACGATTTCGTTGGCGCGCAGGACCAGCGGCAGCATGACCGCGTAGAAGCGCCGCTTGCGCGCCTCGCCGGCGGGAATGGCCTTCAGCCCCGTGGGAAAGCCACGGTAGAAACGCCGTGGCACCGGCTCGCCGTCGCGCACCGCCGCCAGCGTCGTGCCGAGGATCGCCTGGGGCGCCAGATCGGCCGGGGGCGGCGCGTTATGGGCACCGTAATCGACCACCTGCGGGCGGCTGCCGGGCGGGACGCTGCCGTTGCCGCCGCGTAAAAAAACCAGCCCCGTGATCAGAAGAACGGCACAGGTTGAAAGCACAAGGAGAGTTCGTGTTTGCATGGGCGGTGTTCTCGTGATTTGTCGGGTCGCTGTCAAACCCATAGGCACGCCCGCAGACTTGAGGGCAGATATTGACAAAACAAGGGCGGCGCCGGCAACATCTCGGGGCTGTTAAGGGGAACGAGTGTGACCGAACAAGCGGCAAGGCCCTGGATTATCGTCATCGGCAACGAAAAGGGCGGGTCGGGCAAATCGACCTCGGCCATGCATGTCCTCATCAGTCTGGCCCAACGTGGCCGCCGGGTCGCGGCCATCGACCTGGACGGTCGCCAGCGCAGCCTGACCCGCTATCTGGAGAACCGGGCCGCCCATTGCAAGGACCAGGGCTTGTCGCTGGTCCAGCCGCCGATCATCACCGTCGAGCGCTCGGAGGAAGAAACCACCCAGGACGCCAAGCGCGACGAGCGCAAGCGCTTTACCGACGCGCTCGAAACCCTGGCCGCCGAGCATGACACGATCATGATCGACTGCCCGGGCAGCGACACCTATCTGGCGCGCTACGCCCACGCCCATGCCGACACGTTGATCACCCCGGTGAACGACAGTTTCGTCGACCTGGACCTGTTCGCGCGCATCGATTCCGACACCTACAAGGTCAAGGCGCCGAGCCTCTATGCCGAAATGGTGTGGGAGGCGCGCAAGTGGCGCGCGGTCGCCGACGGCGGCCAGATCGACTGGCTGGTGCTGCGCAACCGCATGCCGGTGCAGCGTTCGCGCAACAAGGCGCGCATTCAGGAAGTGATGGATCTGCTGGCCAAGCGCATCGGCTTTCGCCATGTGCCGGGCCTGTCCGAGCGGGTGGTGTTCCGGGAATTGTTCTTGAAGGGCTTGACGCTGATGGACCTGTCCGACAGCGGCATCGTCGGCGGCTTGCGCAATTCCATGAGCCTGGTCAGCGCGCGCGCCGAGGTGCGCCGCCTGGTCGAGGCGGTGTTGAGCGCCGAAAAGGCCACCAGCGGCACCGGCGTGCCCGGGGCGCCGTCCGCCAGCGCCGGCACCGGCCGTCGGATGTTCGCCGGCTGAGCGCCGCGCCGAGGCCTGCGCCGGCCCCCCTTGGACCATGCGCCGCGCTTGGCAGGGCGGGGCCGGGCTGCCATGTCTAGGACCATGACCGATCGACCCGACAAAAACCGGCGGCCCGCGTCCGCCGCCGCGCCGCCGCCCGATCAGGCGCCCGACCAGGCGCCCGATCCGATGCCCAATCCGGCGCCGGAGCAGGGGGCGGTCGATGCGTTTCTGGCGCAGGTGGCGGCGACGCCGGCGCGCCGCAGCGGCCGGGGCGCCGGGCGCGACCGGCGCGGCCGGCTGGTGTTCGCGCTCGACGCCACCATGAGCCGCCAGCCCACCTGGGACCGGGCGTGCCAGATCCAGGGCGACCTGTTCGCCGAGACCGACGCCATCGGCGGGCTCGACGTCAAGCTGATCTTCTTTCGTGGCATGGGCGAGTGCAAGGCGAGCCGCTGGGCCGCCGATGGCGCCACGCTCAGCGCCTGGATGACCCGGGTGGCGGTCCGGGGCGGGCCGACCCAGATCGGCCGGGTGCTCGACCGGGTCGACCGCGAGGCGCGCGACGCGCCGGTGGACGCGGTGGTCTATGTGGGCGACTGCTGCGAGGAAGACCCCGACCGGCTGTGCGCCAAAGCGGCGCGGCTGGCGGCGCGCGGCACGCCCTTGTTCATGTTCCACGAGGGCGGCAATCCGCTGGCCGGCCAGGTGTTCCGCGAACTGGCGCGCTTGACCGGCGGCGGTTATGCGCCCTTCGACCCGTCGAGCCCGGCGCAGTTGCGCAGCCTGTTGCGCGCGGCGGCGGTCTATGCCGCCGGCGGCGTCACCGCCCTGTCCGACCGGGCCGGCGGCTATGGCGCCGATGCGGTCAAGCTTCTCGAACAGATACGGTGACGTGATGCTCTTCATGGCCGGTGCCGTTTTGGCGCTGTTGATCGCCTATGTCCTGTTGTCCTGGCTGGCCAACGCGCCACGCCGGCAGCTCGCCTATGTGCTGATGATCCTGATCCTGAGCGCGGTGCTGATCGTCGGCATCGTCATGTTCGTCACCGGCCGGCTGACCACCGCCTTGCCGCTGCTGTTGTCGGCGCTGGCCGGCATGTGGCGGCAGCGCTGGGTGGTGCGATGGATCGCACGCAACCTGCTTGGCGGCGGGCCGGGCAGCGGGGCGGCGGGCCCCGCCACCGTGTCGACGCCGTGGCTCGACATGACCCTCGACCGGCGCTCGGGCGCGCTGTCGGGGCGGGTCAAGCAGGGGGCATTCGCCGGCCGCGACCTCGGCGACCTCAGCCTCGACGACCTGATCGCCTTGTACGAAGACCTGGCGCGCGCCCATGGCGAGTCCGCCCGGCTGTTGGAGACCTTCCTCGATCGCGAGCACGGCGCCGCATGGCGGCAACGCACCGCCGCCGGGCCCGGTGCCGGAGCGGCCGGTGCCGGCGCGGGCGGCGGCGGGGCGATGACCCGGGCCGAGGCGCTGTCGATCCTCGGCCTGCCCGAGGACGCCGACGCCGACGAGGTGCGCCACGCCCACCGCCGGTTGATCCGCAAGCTGCACCCCGACCAGGGCGGATCGAGCTATCTGGCCGCCAAAATCAACCAGGCCAAGGACTACCTGCTCGCCGGTCGACATTGACGGCGGCCCCCGCATCCTGGTATTGTTGCAGTGCAAAAAATCGCCGGCCCGGGTAATGATTGCGACCCGTGAGGCGCCGCCCAATATGGTAAGAAGCGGCCGGAATTGCGCGGCGTCGGACGGTCGGGGCAACCGGCCGCCCGACCAACAGACGGCTTGGCGACACAGGCCCCGGTAGACCCGGTGTGCCGAGCGGAAAGGCGAGCCAATCATGACCGACAAGAAGGACACAAGGGCCAAGGCGGCCAAGACAGCCAAGGGTGGGGCGAGCAAGCCCGCGCACGCCACCGAAGCCACCGCGCCCAAGCGAGGTGATCAGCCGGCTCAGCGTCCGGCCGCGTCGTCTGCCGGCCAATCGGCGCCGGGGAAGGCCGTCGGCAAAGCCCCGGACAAAGCGCCTGGCAAGGCACCACAGGCCAAGGCGACCAAGCCGGCGTCGCCATCGACGGCGCCCTCGGGCGGCGCGTCGAAGGTGGCTACCGAGACGACGCGCGCGACGAGCCGGTCGACGCCGGCCGATGCGCGCGGCCAGACGCCCGCCAAACCGGCCGCCGCCCGCAAGGATCAGGCCGGCCCCGCCCCGACCGGCGCGACCGGTACGACCGGTGCGACCGGTGCGACCGGTGCGACCGGTGCGACGCCGGCGGCAAAACGTGCCGGTGGTCAGCCCGCCAAAGCCCAGCCCGCCAAATCTCAGACCCCTGAGCGCCAAGCGTCTGAGGGCCAGGCCAGGGGTGGCCAGGGCGTGCGGGATGACGCCCGGGCGGTGCAGTCCGGGCCGGCGAAATCCGGGTCTTGGAAGGCCGCGCCGGTTCGGTCCGGGTCGGCCAAGACCGCGGGCGAGACGGCCGCTGCGGCGCCCAAGCGATCGCCCGTGGCGGCGGTGGAGAGCACCGAGCCCCTGCCGCCGGCGCCAACGCCGATGCCCGCCGCATCCGGTGCGACCGCCAAATCGGCTGCGGCATCGCGGTCAGCGACGGCGCAGTCGTCGGCCGGCACCGACGTCGCGTCGCCCGGCTGGATGCTCGCCATGGTGCCCGATGCCACGGTCAAGCAGTTCGAGGCCTCGATGACCGTTGCGCGCCAGACCGTCGACGACGCGCTGACCATGGTCGACCAATGGTCGGATACCGGCCGGCTCCAGATCGATCAGGCGCTGTCGGTGTCGACGGCGGCGGTCGATAGCCTGAACACCTGGAACAAGGCGGTCATCGCCATCATGGAACGGCATATGAGCGAGACGCGCGAGTTGCTGGCGACCTGGACCTCGGCCCAGGACCCGCAACAGTTTTTCGAGGCCAATCAGGACTTCATGCGCGCCCATGTCGACTCATTTGCCAAGGACATGACCGCCTGGTCGCAAACGGCGCTGCAAGTGGTGTCGGCGATGATGGCGCCCCTGGGGACGCCCCCGACCGACGGCGACCACAAGCGCGCACGCTGACCCAAGGGGGCGCGTATCGATTGCCGCGACATGGCGGCCCGGGCTGCGGCGCTGGCGCACCCCGGGCGCGCTCCCCTTTGCGTTCCGGCGGGGTTCGTGGCAATACTGGTGGCGAGTGGCAAGACCCCACCGCGGTGGGGTGGCGGCCCGTCAGGCGGTGGATCGGGCGCAACCGGCGATCGCCCGGGCCGCCGATAAGACAAACGGCCATCGGGGAGGCGACGGAGTCGCAACCGTCCTGTGGAGCCGGTCGGGATGCGACCGGTGGACCCGCGGGTCGGTGCGGTGCGGCGGGATGCCGCCGCGGATGGCTCGCAACACCCCGAAGGTATCGGAGTGGAACCATGACCCGGACATGCGAGGAGGCTGAGACGGTGCAGCGCTGGGTGCTGTCGGATGAAGACGGCGACGACACCGGAGGCAAGGACGGCAGCGGTAGCGGCACGGGCGTGCTGACCAAACCCCGGACCGAAACCAAGAAGCCGTCCATGTACAAGGTGCTGTTGCTCAACGACGATTACACACCGATGGAATTCGTCGTTCACGTGCTCAAGAAGTTCTTCCGCATGTCGACCGAGCAGGCCACGCGTGTCATGCTCCAGGTGCACCAGCGCGGCGTCGGTGTGTGTGGCGTGTTTACCTATGAGGTAGCCGAAACGAAGGTAAACCGGGTGTTAGACTATGCCCGGCAACATCAACACCCGCTCCAGTGTACCCTTGAAAAGGAGTAGCGCTGATCCCCACAATAGGGATGATTCCGCTCCGACAGAAAGGACGACCTCGTGCCCAGTTTTTCGCCTCATCTCGAACAGACGCTGCACCGGGCGCTCGCCGAGGCCAATGCGCGTAAACATGAGTATGCGACGTTGGAGCACCTTCTGCTGGGCCTTCTGGAGGATCGCGACGCCGTCGCCGTGCTCAAGGCCTGCAATGTGGACATCGCGCGGCTGCGCCATAACCTGATCGGCTATCTCGACGAGGAGTTGCAGAACCTCCAGGTCGAGGACGACTCCGTCGAGGCGACGCCGACCGCCGGTTTCCAGCGGGTCGTGCAGCGCGCGATCCTGCATGTGCAAAGCTCGGGGCGCGAGGAAATGACCGGCGCCAACGTGCTGGTGGCGCTGTTTTCCGAGCGTGAAAGCCATGCCGTCTATTTCCTGCAACAACAGGACATGACCCGTCTCGACGCGGTCAGCTATATCAGCCACGGCATCGCCAAGTCGCCCCAGAACAGCGAGCGGCGCACCGTGCGCGGCGCCGACGAGGAGGAGGCCGAACAGGCCAGCCGTGCCGAGCAAAGCGCCAAGAAGGGCGACAGCGCGCTCGAAGCCTATTGCGTCAACCTCAACGAAAAGGCGAGTGCGGGTAAGATCGACCCGCTGATCGGCCGCGATTCGGAGGTCGAACGGACGATCCAGATCCTGTGCCGCCGGTCGAAGAACAACCCCTTGTTCGTCGGCGATCCCGGTGTCGGCAAGACCGCCATCGCGGAAGGTCTGGCGCGCAAGGTGGTCAACAAGGAAGTGCCGCCGGTGCTGGAAGACGCGACCATCTTCGCGCTCGACATGGGCGCATTGCTGGCCGGCACGCGCTATCGCGGCGATTTCGAGGAACGCTTGAAGGCGATCGTCAAGGAACTCGAAGAGACCGACGGCGCGATCCTGTTCATCGACGAGATCCACACGGTGATCGGCGCCGGCGCCACCTCGGGCGGCGCCATGGACGCGTCGAACCTGCTCAAGCCGGCGCTGTCCAACGGCACCATCCGCTGCATCGGGTCGACCACCTACAAGGAATTCCGCAGCCATTTCGAGCGCGACCGGGCGCTGCTGCGGCGGTTCCAGAAGATCGACGTCAACGAGCCGGCGACCGGCGACGCGGTCAAGATCCTCCAGGGGCTCAAGCCCTATTTCGAGAAGCACCACCAGGTGCGCTACACCCAGGACGCCATCAAGGCGGCGGTGGAATTGTCGGCGCGCTATATCACCGACCGCAAGCTGCCCGACAAGGCCATCGACGTGATCGACGAGACCGGCGCGGCGCAGATGCTGGTCGCGCCGTCGAAGCGGCGCAAGCAGATCGGCGTCAAGGACGTGGAAGCGGTGGTCTCCAAGATCGCGCGCATCCCGCCCAAGACGGTCAGCCGCGACGACGCGCGGGTCATGGCGTCGCTCGACCAGGATCTCAAGCGGGTGGTGTTCGGGCAGGAAAAGGCCATCGAGGCGCTGTCCGCCGCCATCAAGCTGGCGCGCGCGGGCCTGCGCGAACCCAATAAGCCGATCGGTTCCTACCTGTTCTCCGGTCCCACCGGCGTCGGCAAGACCGAGGTGGCGCGGCAATTGGCCAATCTGCTGGGGGTCGAACTGACCCGCTTCGACATGTCGGAATATATGGAACGCCATTCGGTGTCGCGGCTGATCGGCGCGCCGCCGGGCTATGTGGGCTTCGACCAGGGCGGGCTGCTGACCGATGCGGTCGACCAGAACCCGCACTGCGTGCTGTTGCTCGACGAGATCGAGAAGGCTCACCCGGACCTGTTCAACATCCTGTTGCAGGTGATGGACAATGGCACGCTCACCGACCACAACGGCAAGAAGATCGATTTCCGCAATGTGGTGATCATCATGACCACCAATGCCGGCGCGGCGGAGATGGCCAAGTCGGCCATCGGTTTCGGCCGCGAGGCGCGCCAGGGCGAGGACGAAGAGGCGATCAAGCGCACCTTCAGCCCGGAATTCCGCAATCGTCTCGATGCGGTGGTGCCGTTCGATTATCTGCCGCCCGAGGTGGTCGAGCGGGTGGCCGAGAAGTTCGTGCTGGAGCTTGAGGTGCAACTGGCCGAACGCAACGTCCATATCTCGCTCACCGAGGACGCCAAGGCATGGCTGGCCGAGCGCGGCTATGACCGGCTCTACGGTGCGCGGCCGCTCGGTCGGGTAATCCAGGAGACCATCAAGAAGCCGCTGGCCGACGAACTGTTGTTCGGCAAATTGCAGCGCGGCGGCGAGGTGGTGGTCAAGGTGGAAGATGGCGCCATCGCCTTCGAGATCACGCCGGCGCCGCCCAAGGGTGGCAAGGCGGCCGATACGTCGGACGCCGAAGCCGCCGAACCCGCCTGACCGCCAAACCGCCTGAACGATGGCCTCGTCGACCGGACCGGTCGGCGCGGCCATCGCGAGGCCGCCCCGCCCGGCGCCGTCCGGGCGGGGTTTCGCATTTGCAGCATCGGCGCGCTTGTCCCAATCCGCCGGCCGTGGTCTAACCCGGTGGTCGGCGCATTGTGGGACAGGACCGCGGCTCGGGCCGCGCATCGCATCGAGGGACGCCATGCTGTACCGCCAGACCATCCGCTGGGCTCGGGCCGCCGAACTGGCCCTGGCCATCGACGCCGGCCGCGAGCGCGCCCAAGAGGCCCTCGACGCGCTGCGCCGCCAGCGCGACGACGACCGCCGCCCTTATCTGTGTTTACCCGCGCGCACCGACGACCTGCCCGCCATCGAGGCGCGGGCCGAGGCGATCCGGGCGTCGGGCGTGGGCGACGTGGTGGTGTTGGGCACCGGCGGGTCGAGCCTGGGCACGCGGGCGTTGCTGGCGCTCGACGGGCCGACGCTCGGCGCGTCGTCGGGCTTGCGCGTGCACGTACCGGACAATCTGGGGGCCACGCTCATGGACGCGGTGCTGCGCGACCTGGACCCGGCGCGCACCCATTTCATCGCCGTGTCCAAGTCCGGCGGCACCGCCGAGACGGTGGCGCAGACGCTGACCGCGTTCGAGGCGGTGTCGGCCGCACTGGGCCCGACGCGCGCGGCGCAGGCCTTTACCCTGGTCAGCGAACCGGGCGGCAGTCCGCTGCGCCGTCTGGCCGGCCAATGGGGGGTGGCGACGCTCGACCACGACCCGGACCTGGGCGGGCGCTATTCGGTGATGTCGGTGGTCGGCGCGTTGCCGGCGCTGTTGGCGGGCTTCGACATCGCCGCCCTGCGCCGCGGCGCAGGGCGGGTGGTCGACCAGGCGCTCGCTCCCGGCGCCGATCCGGCCCATGTGCCGGCGGCCGAGGCGGCGGTGCTGGGCCATGTGGCGGGCGAGGCGGCCGGTGCCGCAATCGCGGTTCTGCTGGCCTATGACGACCGGCTGGCGCCTTTTACCCGCTGGTGGGCGCAGCTTTGGGCCGAAAGCCTGGGCAAGCGGGGGCTCGGCAGCACGCCGGTGGCCGCCCTCGGTCCGGTAGACCAGCACAGCCAGTTGCAGCTTTATCTGGACGGTCCGGGCGACAAGCTGATCTCGCTGGTCAAGCCGGTGACCGCGGGCACCGGTCCGCGCGTGGCGCCGGCGCTGACCGCTGGCGCCGGGGAGGGCCGGCTCGACTATCTGTCCGGGCGCACCATCGGCGACTTGGTGGACGCCGAGGCCGACGCCACCGCCGAAGCGTTGGTGCGTCGCGGCCGACCGGTGCGCGTGCTGACCATCGACCGGGTGGACGCCGAGACGCTCGGCGCGCTGATGATGCACTTCATGTTGGAAACGGTGATCACGGCGCATCTGATCGCGGTCGATCCGTTCGACCAGCCGGCGGTGGAGGAGGGCAAGCAATTGACCCGGGCGGCGCTGCGCGGGACGGGCGACGCTTTGGCGGCGGCGGTGCCAGCGGGGCTGGTGTCGGATCTGGGCGTCTCGGCGACCTGACCGTCCGGCGCCTTGAAGCGCGCGGCGTCGATGGTCCGGCGTGTCGCGCCGCTGTCGCCAAGCCTGTCGCCAGCTCTGTCCGGCGCCCTGGCGGCGTGGCCAAGTCTCTGACCGGATTGGCATTGGCGGCATTCGCACCCTTGTCAGCGGCGGGGAATTGACTAAAGCTGTCGCGCACCGATCCGACCGGCCGAAGGGGACCCCCATGACCGAGATCGCACCGAAGGTGGGACTGTATCCCGGCACCTTCGATCCCATCACCTACGGGCATCTGGATATCGTCCGCCGCGGCCTCAAGCTGGTCGACCGCCTGGTCATGGGTGTGGCCACCAATCCGGGCAAGCAGCCGCTGTTCAGCCTGGAGGAGCGCTGCGCCATGGTCGAGCGAGAGACCGCGCCGCTGGCCGAAAAGGCCGGCGCCGAGATCGAGGTGGTCGCGTTCGACGAATTGTTGATGCACATCGCCGAGAAGGTGGGCGCGCACATCATCATCCGCGGCTTGCGCGCGGTTTCCGATTTCGAATACGAATTCCAGATGGCGGGCATGAACACCCAGCTCAACCCCAATATCGAGACGGTGTTTCTCATGGCCGACGCCAAATATCAGCCCATCGCGTCCAAGCTGGTCAAGGAGATCGCCCATTATGGCGGGTCGATCGACGGTTTCATTCCGCCCTTGGTGGCCGATGCGTTGCGGGCGAAAGTAGAGGACAAGGCATGATGATACGTCGCTGGATTCTGGGCGCGCTGGCCGCGCTCGGCGTGACCTCGGGCGCGGTGACCGCGCCGGCGGACGCCCAGGACACAACCGAGATCGATCCTGAAAACCTGCTCTTGATCGACCTGCCGCACGGCCGCGTGGTGATCGAAATGTTCCCGGATGTGGCGCCCAACCATGTGGCGCGGATCAAGACCCTGGCCCGGCAGGGCTTCTATGACGGTCTGATCTTCCACCGGGTGATCCCGGGCTTCATGGCCCAGGGCGGCGACCCGCAGGGCACCGGCGCCGGCGGCAGCGATCTGCCCGACTTGCAGGCCGAGTTCAACGACAAGCGCCACCTGCGCGGCACCGCGTCGATGGCGCGCGCGGGCGACCCCCATTCGGCCAACAGCCAGTTTTTCATCATGTTCCAGCCCAATCCGAGCCTGGACGGCAAGTATACCGTCTGGGGCCGGGTGCTCGACGGCATGCGCGCGGTCGACAAGATCGCGGTCGGCGAACCGCCGGCCGAGCCCACGCCCATGGTGCGCGTGCGCGTCGCCGCCGACGTGACCGACGACGCCCCCGACGCCCAGGACCCCGGCCCGTGATCGGTCGCGGCCCGCGCCCAGGGGCGTCTTTGGGGCGGTCTTTGGGACGGCGTTGGCGGCCGGCCAGCCTGGGGCTCGTCCTCGCGGCATCGGGGCTGCTGGCCTCGGGCGTGATGGTGGCACCGGCGGCCTTGGCCCAGGCAAGCGACCAACAAACCGGCCCCGAAGCGCGCCCCGAAGCAGGCCCCGACAGCCGGCCCGACGCCACCAGCCAGGACGCGGGCGTCCGCAGCGCCGGGGCGGCGTTGCACGCGCTGTTCGACGAGGCGTGGGCGGCCCGGCTGGCCCGCGACCCGCTGTTCGCCACCCGGGTCGGCGTGCGTCGCTACAATGACCGGCTGCCCGATGCGTCGCCCGAGGCGCACGCGCGCGCCGCCGCCCAAGCGCGCAGGCTTCGCGACCGGCTGGCGGCCATCGACCGCGCCGCCTTGTCGCCCGCCGACCGGATCAATGCCGACCTGTTCGCCTATGTGCTCGACCGCCGGCTGAGTGAGCAGCGCTTCAAGACCTGGCGCATGCCGTTCCTGAGCGACAGCGGTTTCCACACCCGGCTGAGCTTCGTGGTCGAGGCGACGCCGTTCGAGACCGTGGCCGACTATGAGGCCTATCTCGACCGGCTGGCCGCCATGCCGCGCTATCTGGACCAGCACCGCGCCAACATGGCCCAGGGGCTGGCCGACGGCTTCACCCAGCCGCGCGCGATCCTCGACCAGGTGGCGCCGAGCTTCGCCGCGCTCGCCGTTACGCGTGCCGAGGACAGCGCCTTCTTCGCGCCGTTCGAGGCCATGCCCGAGGCCATCGCCGCGGCCGACGCCGCGCGGCTGCGGGATCGGGGGCGGCGGCTGTTGACCGAGACGGTGCTGCCGGCGTTCGCCACGCTGCATCGGTTCTTTACCGAAACGTACATGCCCGAGGCGCGCACCAGCCTCGGCGCCAGCGACCAGCCCGAGGGCGACGCCTATTATCAGGCCCAGATCCGCCACTACACGACGCTGGACCTGGACGCCCGGGCGATCCACCAGATGGGCCTGGACGAGGTCGCCCGCATCCGCGCGCGGATGGAGGCGATCATCGACGAGGTCGGGTTTGAGGGCGGCTTCCAGGCGTTCGTCGACCGGTTGCGGAGCGACCCGCGCTTCTATGCCGAGACGCCCGAGGCGCTGTTGAAACAGGCCGCCTGGATCGCCAAGCGCATCGACGAGAAACTGCCGGCCTTCTTCGCCACCATGCCGCGCACCCCCTATGGCGTGCGCGCGGTCCCCGCCGCCATCGCGCCCAATTACACCAGCGGGCGCTATTGGCCGCCGATCCCGGGCCAGCGCGGCGGGCTGTTTATGGTCAACACTCACAATCTGGCCCAGCGCCCGCTCTACAATCTGCCGGCGCTGGCGCTGCACGAGGGCGTGCCGGGCCACCATTTCCAGATCGCCCTGCAATTGGAGCGCGACGACCTGCCGGCATTCCGCCGTTATATCGGCCTGTCGGCGTTCAGTGAGGGCTGGGGCCTGTATTCGGAGCGCCTGGGCGAGGAGATGGGATTGTATACCACGCCCTATGAGCGCTTCGGCCGGCTGACCTACGAGATGTGGCGCGCCGGGCGCTTGGTGGTCGACACCGGCATCCACGCCATGGGCTGGAGCCGCGAGCGCGCGGTGCGCTTCTTCCGCGAAAACTCGGCGCTGGCCGAGCACAATATTCGCACCGAGGTGGATCGCTATATCTCCTGGCCCGGCCAGGCGCTGGCCTACAAGCTGGGCGAGATGCGCATCGTGGCGTTGCGCGACAAGGCCGAGGCGGCGTTGGGCGCGGCGTTCGACCGGCGCGCGTTCCACGACGCGGTGCTCGCCGAAGGCGCGGTGACCCTGCCGATGCTCGATCGCCAGATCGCCGCCCATATCGACGCTCATAAGCCTTAACCGGGGCCGCGCCAGGGTGTAACCGGGCGTTTACCTTGTCACGGAAATGTCGTATGCAACCGGACGACCGGGGCCGTTTTCCCGGTCGTTTGGTTTTATAATAGGCACAGGTGTCTTTCGTGACAGCCCTTTACGCCCAACCGGACCACCGGGTTGTCGAAACCCTGCTGCCCGGCATCACCGAGACATGGTTGCCCCCTGCGGCCGCGGCCCAGCGGTTCGAGGTCGTTCCGGGGCTGGTGCCGGTGGCGGTGCGGCCGACCGGCGGCGTGGGCCGGGGGCTGCTCTATGTCGCCGACCTGGGGACCCATCCGTTCCGCGAATGGCAGTTCATGTATACGCTGGACCATCTGGCCCGCGGCGGCCTGGTGGGCGAGCGGTTCGTCACCGATTTGAGCTTGCTCGACCAGCCGGGGGTGGGCCGCGACGGGCTCGACCCGCAGGGCTTGATCCTGCACGTGTCGCGCTGCGGCTCGACGCTTCTGTCCAAGGCGTTGGCCAGGCTCGACGACACCGTGATGATCACCCAGGGCGGGCCGCTTCAGCGCGGCTTCTGGGCCGCCCAGTGCGACGACTGGCGCGGTGATCTGCTCTCTGATCCGGCGACACCGGCGCGCCTGCGCACCCTGGTGCGGCTGATGACCCGGCGTCGCCGCGGTCATGAGCGGCGGGCGTTCGTCAAGTTCATCAGTTGGAACGTGATGGTGCGCGATACCATCGAATGCGCCTGGCCCGGGACGCCGACGCTGTTTCTCTATCGCGATCCGGTCGAGGTGATCGCCTCGGTGTTCAAGGAGACCACGGCGGTGCTGGAAGCCAAGGGCACCGCCCAGGCGGCGTTTCTGACCGGCCAGCCGGCCGCGGCCACCGAAACGATGTCGGACGCCGACTATCTGGCCCAGTGCTACCGGGGTTATTTCAAGGCCGCGCTCGATGCGCCGATGACAACGCCGTTGACGTTCCTAAATTACAGGCAGATGAAGGAACCAAGTCGGTTCCAAGATGTGATCGCCCGCGGCCTGGCCCATCGGCCGACCGCCGAGCAATTGGGCACCATGATCGCTCAGTTCGACACCCATTCGAAGGATGATGCCAACACGCAGCCGTTCCAAGACGATGACCTTGCCAAGCGTCGGTCCTTGCCGGAAGACGCGGTACGCCGCATTCGCCAGATTTGTGGCGACTTGACCAACCGGCTGGACGCCGACGCCCGTAACCTGTATCCCGCCGCGGCCGAGTTCTCCCCGACCGCAGTCCTCAGCCCCAGCGATGGACCCATGCTATGACCGTTTGTAACGCCCAATCCCGCCGACGACTGTCGATTCTGATCCCCAACCACAACTACGCCGCCTATATCGGTCAGACCATCGACAGCGTCCTGGCGCAGGATTATGGCCCGATTGAGTTGGTGATTGTGGACGACGGCAGCACCGACGGGTCGGTCGATGTGATCGAGGCGGCCTTGGACCGCGCTGGCCATCTGGCCCGCACCAAGCTGGTGGCCTTGCCCCGCAATCGCGGCAAACTGGGCGCCATCAACGCCGTGCTGGACCAGTTGACCGGCGACTATCTGATCACCCTCGACGCCGACGATCTGTTGGTGCCGAATTATGCCCGCCGCTGCATCGACGTGTTGGAGGCCGAACGTGCCACCGACCCCGCCGTCGGCTTCGTCTATTCCGATTGCCTGTTGATCGACAGCCAGGGCGAACTGATCGACCGTGGCCGGTCGACGCCGTTCGACGCCGACCTGCTCGACCAGTTCAGCTATGTGCCCGAGCCCGCCGTGGTGGTGACCCAGGCGTTCCTCGACGTGGCGCCGTTCGACGAATCCATCCGCGTCGCCACCAAGCATCACAAGTGGAAACGCATGGTCGCGCGCGGTTGGACCGGCCACTATCTGCCCGAACCGCTGTTCCACTATCGCATGCACGGGAACAACCTGTCCGGCATCGGCAGCCGGGTAACCGCCGAGGTGGCCCAGGGGCGGCGCGGCGAGCGCATCCTGTCGGGATACTGGACCACGGCGGAGGCGTGACCATGGCGTCGAGCGGCCAAGTCACCGCGCTGGTCATGGCCGCCAGCCGGCGCGGTCCCAAGGACAGCGTCGCCGCCTTGTGCGGCGTGTCGCACAAGTGTCTGGCGCCGATCGCCGGCCGGGTGATGATCGAGCGGGTGGTCGAGACGCTGATCGCCAGCCAACGGGTCGGCCGTGTCTTCGTGTCGATCGAGGATGGCGCGCTGTTGCGCGGCGTGCCGGCGCTGGCCCGGCTGATGGACCAGGGCCGGCTGGTCGCCGCCACCAGCCGGGGCAATCTGGCCGACAGTGTGCTGGCCGGGGTCGAGGCCATCGAGGCCGCCGGCGCCGACGCCTTCCCGCTGTTGATCACCACCGGCGACAATGCGCTGCATACCCCCGCCGTGGTGCGCGACTTCGCCGACGCGCTTCTGGCCAGCGAGCGCGACATCACCGTGGGCGTCGCGCCCGAGGCGGCGGTTGCGCGCGACCATCCCGGCGCACCCATCGCCTATCACCGGTTCCGCGACATCTCGGTGTCGGGCTGCAACCTCTATGGCCTGCGCACCGAGCGCGCCTTGAAGGCGGTGCGCGTGTTCGAAGGCGGCGGCCAGTTCGGCAAGCGCCACAAGCGCATCCTCGACGCCTTCGGGGTCATGCCGTTCATCCTCTACAAGACCCGCTGGGCGACCGCGCAGGGGTTGTTCGACCGCATCGGCCGCAATTTGGGCCCCACGCTGGAGCCCACCTATCTCGACTATGGGTTCGCGCCGATCGACGTGGACAACCCCGCGTCCTACAATCTGAGCGCCGAGATCCTCGCCGCCCGCGCCGACGCGGCACCGCCTGCCGCCGCCGATCCGTCGACCGACCCGCCCGCCGGGCTCGCCTCGGCCTGACCGCCCGCCTTGCCGGGCCGTGGCCCCGGGCGTGATCCTGACCCCGAGCCTGGCCCGCCACGCTTGGCCCCGGCCGGCGCCGGTCGGCGGCTCGAAGCCCGATCGCTGCCGCCCGGGGTCCGGGCTCTGGCCTCCCGCCGCCGGCTTTGCTAAGCCGCTCGGAGCCGGGAGCGGCCGCCGGGGCG
This sequence comes from Rhodothalassium salexigens DSM 2132, assembly GCF_004341375.1. GTDB lineage: Bacteria > Pseudomonadota > Alphaproteobacteria > Sphingomonadales > Rhodothalassiaceae > Rhodothalassium > Rhodothalassium salexigens. Next base: position 186,339 of record NZ_SLXO01000002.1, on the reverse strand, counting down.
CTCCTTGATAACCGATGGGAGAGCGGCGATGGCGACGGGCACGATGTGGGGGGCGAGCTCTTGGGGGCGCCGGTGCGGGGCATTCGGCGCCGTGTTGGCCGGGGCCTTGGCGCTGGCCGGCTGTGCTGCGGGGTCGGGGGCTGAGACGGCGGCCGGTGGCAGCGTCGAGACCAACAGCGCCGCCGCAGCGTTCGAGGCCGCCAAGGCCGCCGACCGGCCGCGCCTGCGCCGGTTTCTCGAAGCCATGCCCAAGGGCGGCGACCTGCACAATCATCTGACCGGCGCCATCTATGCCGAAACCTGGCTCGACTGGGCGGCCGAGGATGGCTTGTGCATCGACCCCGCGGTGCCGGCGTTGCGCGACCCGGCCCAAGGCGTGGCCTGCGACGGGGTGGGCTGGGTGCCGGCGAGCCGCGCCTATGAGGACGTGGACCTGCGCCGGCGCCTGATCGACGCCTTGAGCCTGCGCCATTTCGTGGCCCGCGACGGCTGGTCCGGGCTCGACCAGTTTTTCGTCACCTTCAACCGCATGGCGGCCAAGCCGCACCGGCTGGGCGACATGTTGGCGATGGTCAGCCGCCGCGCCGCCGACCAGAACATTCTCTATCTGGAACTGATGCACACCATCGTGGTGGGCGAGATCGTGCCCCTGGTCGCCGATGTGACGCTGACCGGCGACGCCGGCACCGACTATCGCCGGCTGATGGCCAGCCCGTTCGGCGCCGCGCTCGACGACCTGACCGACCGGATCGTCGACACCGTCGACGCCGCCATGGCCAAGCGCCGGGCGCTGCTCGGCTGCGACGGCGGCGCGGCTGAGCCCGGCTGTGCGGTCACCGTGCGGCTTCAGCACCAGGTGCTGCGCGACTTTTCGCCCGCCGGGGTCTATGCGCAGATGATCCTCGGTTGGCGCGCCATGGCGGCGAGCGACCATCTGGTGGCGATCAACCTGGTGACGCCGGAAAACCGCCATGTGGCGCTGCGCGACTATACCCGCCACATGGACATGTTGGACCATCTCTACCGCACCGAAGGCCCGCGCAACGTGGCCTTGCACGCCGGCGAACTGGCGCTCGGGCTGGTGCGACCGGACGATCTGCACTTCCACATCCGCGAGGCGATCGAACTCGGCCACGCCCGGCGCATCGGCCACGGCGTGTCGATCGCCCATGAGCGGGACAGCGAGGCGCTGTTGGCGCGCATGGCCGCCGAGGGGATCGCGGTCGAGATCAACCTGACCAGCAACGACGTGATCCTGGGCGTCCGCGGCGACGACCACCCGTTCGACCTTTATCGCGCCGCCGGAGTGCCGCTGACCCTGTCCACCGACGACGAGGGCGTGTCGCGCATCGACCTGACCCATGAATATGTGCGCGCGGTGCAAACCTTCGACCTCAGCTATGACGACGTGAAGCGATTGTCGCGCAATGCCATTGGCTATGCGTTCGTGGACGAGGCGACGCGCCAGCGCCTGGCCGAGCGGCTCGACGCCCGCTTCGCCGCCTTCGAGGCCCGGTTCGAGTAACGCCGATCCGGCCCGGCGGCCCGGCGCCCCCATTGGCACCGGCCAGGACAGCGCGGACGCCCAGGCCGCGCTCCGCCCGGACCAAGACCGGGGTTATCGCGCCGTGCCGTCTGCGCCGTTGGCTCCGGCCGCCTCGGGGCGTAGGGAAAAGACCGTGCCGTCGGGGTCGCTGCGGGTCAGATCGAGGCTGTGTTTGTTGAGGGCTGCGAGCCGGACCGAGATCGGCAGGCCGAGCCCCATGCCGTCGCTGCGGCTTTGCATCGGCTCGTCGCCGGACGGGGTAAAGGGCTGCCAGAGGCTGTGCTGATGGTCCACGGGGATGCCCGGTCCGTCGTCGGCGATGCGCACCTGCGGGCCATGGGGGCCGGGCAAAGCCGACAGGGTGATCGTCTGCGCGCCGGCCTCGATGGCGTTGCGGATCAGGTTTATCAAGATCTGGCGAAGGTGGTCGGGGTCGAAGTGCATCGGCACCGGCGCCGGGTCAGGGGCGATGCGCACCTCGGCGCCGGTCTCGCGCAGTTGAAACACCAGCATGTCGGTACATGTTGCCAGCTCGGCGGCCAGATCCACCGGCACCGGCTGCGCCTGGACCTTGCCGCCGTCGAGCCGGTGCAGGTCGATGATCGGACCGATCACCGACAGCAGATGCCGCCCGGCCTGGCCGATTTTGTCGGCATAATCGGCGTAGCGCGCCGGCAAGGGACCGAACACCTCCTCGCTCATGGTCTCGGCGAAGCCGATCATGGCATTGAGCGGCGTGCGCAGTTCATGGCTCATCATGGCCAGAAAGCGCGATTTGGCGCGGTTCGCCTCCTCGGCTTGCAAGCGCAACTGGTTGGCCTCGTCGGACAGGCGCCGTTCCTTGATCTGGGCCTGCACGTCGGCGGTGATGTCATAATTCAGGCCGACCACGCGGATCACCGTGCCGGCCGCGTCGCGCACCGCCTTGCCGGTCGACTGAAGCCAGCGTTCGGGCCCCAGGTCGGGATGCAGACGAAAGCGGACGGCGCCGCACGAGCCCTGTAGCGTCAGCCGCTCCAGCGCCGCCCGGACCGCCGGCACGTCGTCGGGGTGCAGATAGGCGAACCAGTCCGACAAGCAGCCGGTAAACAGCCGCGGATCGATGCGATAGAGATCGAACATCTCGGTGTCCCAGCGCAGCGTGCCGGCGAGCGGATCATAGTCCCAGATTCCGGCGCCGAGCGATTCCTGCGCCAGTTTGGCCCGGAACCGCGCCTCGCCAACCTCGGCCAAGGTCGATTTGATACGGGTGATGTCCTGAATGAAACCGTACCAGGCGGTTTCGTCCGCGCTGATCCGTTCGGGCATCGACCGGCCGTGGACCCAGACCACCCCCTTGCGCGGGTGGGCGATGCGATACTCCGCCTCCCACTCGGTCAGCGTCTCGGCGGAGCGTCGAACGCTGGCCAGGATATCGTCGCGATCATCGGGGTGGATGATGTCCCACAGTGCCGCGAAGTCGTTGTGGGCCGCCTGTTCGGGCGTGATCCCGTAGACGTCCGCCATGCCGGGCGAATGCCAGGACAGCCACCGTTTACCGCCGTCGGTCTCGTGATACTTGTAAAAAAAACCTGGTAAGAATTTATCAAGTTTTTCAAAAAGGTCTTCGTCCCACATGGGGCTCGCCCCCGCCCTCTTTTGTTGATCGACTTTCAGCATATGTGCCTCCCAGCCATGAATTCATATCTGATTCTCGTCTGGCGTGTAAATTTCTGATTGCAAAGGGGTCGCGGCGCAGAGTAGTCAGTCAAAAGTTAAAATTTAGGTGACAAAAAATTGCCAATACCGGGACGGCGTGGGGCGGTCGCGGTGGGCGTGTCCCGCTGTCTGGCCGCAGCGGCCCAGTTGGCCGGTGCGGTCCCACGGTGCGGTCGCGGTCCGGTTCCTGCCAGGGCCTTGGTCGGCAATTGATTTGGCGTCGGCGGTGGGGCACGGTCGGGCGGTGGTCGATCAAGCCGAGCCTGTGTCCCGCCGATGTCGTTTCGTTTCCTTCACACCGCCGACGTGCACCTGGATTCGCCGCTACGCTCGCTGTCCCTGCGCGATGCCGAGGCCGGGCGGACGATTGCCAACGCGACCCGTCAGAGCTTTGCGCGCATCGTCGATCTGTGCCTGGAAGAGCAGGTCGACGCGCTGCTGATCGCCGGCGACCTCTATGACGGCGACCTGCGCAGCATGAAGACGGCGGCGTTCCTGACCGGCCAGATGCGCCGCCTGACCGATGCCGGCATCGCCGTCTGTCTGATCCAGGGCAATCACGACGCGGCGTCGGTGGTCACCCGCGACCTGGCTTGGCCCGAGGGGGTTTTCCAGTTTCCGCCCGACGGCGGCACGGTCGCGCTCCAGGACGGCCGGGTGGCGGTGCACGGGGTCAGCTTCGCCCGGCCCCAGGCGCCCCACAGCCTGCTGCCCGTCTATCCCGCCCCGGTGGCCGGCGCCATCAATGTGGGCCTGCTGCACACCAGCCTGGCCGGCAGCGCCGAGCACGACACCTATGCGCCCTGCGCGCTCGCCGACCTGCTCGCCCATGGTTACGATTATTGGGCGCTCGGCCACATCCACAAGCGCATGGTCCATGCCGAGGCGCCGGTGGCCGTGGTCATGCCCGGCATCCCCCAGGGCCGTCACATCAACGAGGCCGGTGTTAAAACGGTGACGCTGGCCGAGATCGACGACGACGGTCGCACCCGGCTTGCCGAACGGGTGGTCGCCCCGGCGCAGTTCGAGCGCGTGGCGGTGGACCTGGACGGGCTGGCCCAGTGGTCGGCGCTGCCCGAGCGGCTGGAGGCGGCTTTGGCCGAGGCGCGCGCTGGTGTCGCTGCTGACCATCTGGTGGCGCGGCTGACCCTGACCGGGGCCACCGGGCTGGCCGCGCGGCTGGTCCGCGACGCCGACATGGTCGTCGAAGAGGCGACCGAAGCGGGGCGGCGCGTCGGCGGCGTGCTGATTGATCGGCTGGATAACCGCACCGAGCCTGCGGGTCGCGACGATGGCGCGGTCGAGACCAAGGCGGCGGCCGACGCGCTACCGCTCGCTGAACTCGGGGCGCTGCTCCGGACGCCGGGGCCCGGGCGCGAGCGGGTGGCGGCCGAGGTCGCCGACCAAGCGGCCGGTCTGCAACGCAAGCTGCCGCCCGAGGTGCGCGACCGGCTGCTTGACCCGGCCGCCGATGACCCGGTGGCGGCCTATCTCGACACCGGGGCCCAAGCGGTCTTGGCCCGGTTGACCGCCCGCGGTTCGGCCGACCCCGAGAGCGGCGAGCAGGGGGGAGGGGGCGACTGATGCGCTTCGACCGGCTTTCGCTGATCCGCTACGGCCATTTCACCGACCATGAGATCGTCTTCGACCGCCCGGCCGATGGCGGCGACTTTCATCTGGTCTACGGGCCCAACGAGGCCGGCAAATCGACGCTGCGCGATGCCTGTCTCGATTTCCTGTTCGGCTTTCAGCACAAGACGCGGTACGCCTTCTTGCACCAGACGACCCATCTGGAGGTGGCGGCCGCGTTGAGCGCGGCGGGCATGGATGGGGTCACCGCCCGGCGCGTCAAGCGGCGCAAGGACGACCTGCTCGACGCCGCCGGCGCGCCGGCGCCCAACGTGCTCGGTGGCGCTGTCCGGGCGGCCCTGGGGGGCATCGACCGGGCTGCCTACACGTCGATGTTTTCGCTCGACGAGGCATCGCTGGCCAAGGGTGGCGAGGACATTCTCGATAGCCGGGGCGATCTGGGCGCGCTGTTGTTCTCGGCGACCTCGGGGCTGGCCTCGGTCGCCAAGGAACTCGACGATCTGCGCGCCGAAGCCGACGGCTTCTACAAGCCGCGTGCCCAAAAGCACCGTTTGAAGGAACTGACCGACGAACTGGCCGAGATCGACGCCGAAATCGTGAACAGCGATGTGACCGCGTCCGCTTTCGCCGCCTTGCGCCAGGCCGAAGACACCGCCCGCGCGGCCTATGAAGACGCCGCCCGCAGCGCTGAAACCGCCGCCCGGCGGTTGGCCCATGTGGGGGCCACGCTCGACGCGCTGCCCGGCTGGCAGGCGCTCGCCCGGTTGCGAGCCCGGCGCACCGACCTGGCCGACGCGCCCGATACCGCCGACCTGGTCGATACCGCCGAGGCCCTGCGCCCGCGCGAGGTCGGGGCGCGCACGGGCCTCGCCAATGCCCGCGCGCGGGTGGCCGAGGCCCGGGCGGCGCGCGACCGGGTGCAGGTCGACCGGGATGCGCTGGCGCTTGCCCCGGCGCTCGACCGGCTCGACGCCACCGACCGCGAAGTCCGCTATCGGGCCGCCGATGGACTAGCCGAGGCGCGCGCGGAGCGTCGCCGGCTCGACGACCATATCGCCGACTTGTTGGCGCGCCTCGGCCGGCCGGACGCCGCACCCGCGTCGTTGCGCCTCGACGACGCCACCTTGGCGACGCTGCGCGCCCGGTTGGCTGAGCGCACGCGGCACCTGGATCGGATCGAGACCGCCGAGGCCGAGCGGGCCCGCGCCGATGAGGCCGCAGCGGCAGCCCGGGCCGCGCTCGACGCCGTGCCGGCTCCGGCCGACCTGTCGGCTCTCGACCGGACGCTCGACGCCGGGCGCGAGGCGCTGGCGCCGGCTGCCGTCGCCGCCGCCCATGCCCAGGCTGCAGAGGCGGCGGACGATCGCCGGCGCGAACTGGCCGCGCTCGCGCCCTGGACCGGCGACGCGGCGGCGCTTGATGCCCTGGTGCTGCCGGACGCTGCGACCCTCGATGCCCTGGCGGCGCGCGAACGACAATTGGCCGACGACCGGCGCGACGCCCGCAAGGCCCTTGATGCCGCTGAGGCCGAGTGTGCCCAAGCCGCCGCCGACCGGGACGCGCTGATGGCCGACGCGACGGTGAGCGCGGCAGCGGCCCTTGACGACCGGCGCGGTGCGCGCGACGCCGCCTGGGCCGAACACCGGGCGTTGGTCGACGCCGAGGCCCCGCCGGCGCCCGAGCGGTTGCGCGCCACCGCCGACCGGTTCGAGGCTGCGGCGGCCGACCATGACCAGGCGGTCGAGGCGCGGCTCGCCCATGCCGACGCCTGGGCGCAGGTGACCGAGGCGCGCCGGCGGCTGAACCGCGCCGAGGCCGAGCGCGATACCGCCCGCCGGCGTGACGCGGCGCTGGCGGCGGACGCGGCGGCCTTGGAGGCGGAGTTGGCCGACCGTGCCCGGGCGCTCGGTCTGGGCGAGCCGGTGTCGGCGGCGTCATTGGGGCGCTGGGCGACGGCCGCCCGGGCCGTGCGCGACCGGTGGCCGGCCCTGGAGCGCAAGGTCATGGCCGCGCGCACCCGGTTGGACGCGGCGACACAGGCGCGCGAGCGCCTGACCCAAGACCTGGCCGCCGCCGGTCTTGAGGTCGGCCCCGGTTTTGGCGGCGGCGCCCCGGCGGACGGCGGGATTGCCCCAGCACAGGCCCCAGAGAATGCTCCCGACGAGGCCGAGGCCCGGGCGCTGCTGGCCCATGTCGACGCGGCGCTCGACCGGTGGCGCCGGGCGGCGCAGGATCGGCGCACCCATGAACGAGCGCTGGCCGACGCCACCGCCGAACGCGACCGGCGCGTCGCCACGCTCGACGACGCGCGCCGGGCGCTCGACGCCTGGACGGATGCGTGGCGTCAGGCGCTCGGGCCAACCTGGATCGCGGCCGGGACCGAGCCCGAAACGGTGGCCGTCCTGCTGGACCGGCTCGACGATCTGGCCCAGCGCCTGGGCGAGGCGCGCGCGCTCGACGCCACGATCGACGCCCTGGCCGCCGACCGCGACCGCTTCGCCCAAGCGGTCGCCGACTTGGTGGCCGAGGCGCCGGCCGATTGGGCGCTGGACCCGGTCGGCGACCCGGTGGCGGCGCTCAAGGCGGTGCGCGATCGGGTCGGCGAGGCGCGCGCTGCCGAGCGCGACCACCAAACCCTCACCCAAGAGTGGCAGGCTGCCGGGCAAGCCCTGGCCAAGGCCGAGGCCGCCATGCGCGATGTCGACCGGGAGATCGCCGCGCTCGCCGAGCGGGTGCCGGGCTGCGACGACCTGGGCCAGATGATCGCCGAGATCCGCCGGGCCGCCGAGCGCGACGACCTGGACGCCCGGATCGCCGAGGCCGAGGACGATCTGTGCCGCCGGCTTGGCGCCGCCGACCTGGACGCGGTCGCCGGGCGCTTGGCGGCGGTGGCCGACGACCCGGAGCAACAGGACGAGTTGGCGGCCGAGCGCGAGCGCCTGGACGCCCAGCGCGACGCCGACCGGGTCCGGGTGTCGGAGGCCTATGCGGCGTGGAAGCAGGCCGAGGCGGCGCGCGACGGCATCGGCAGCGACGACCGCCCGGCGCGGCTGGCCGAACGGCGCGCGGCGCTTTTGCTGCTGATCGAGGAGGAGGCGCAGGCGTTTTTGCGCCTGTCGGCCGGCGTCGCCATGGTCGAGGAGGCGTTGCGCGCCTATCGCGACACCCACCGCAGTTCGATGATGCGGCGCGCCAGCGAGGCGTTCGCCACCATCACTGGCGGCGCGTTCCGGGGCCTCGATTCGGCGGTGTCGAAGACCGGCGAAGCGCTGGTCGGTGTGCGCGCCGAGGGCGGCACGGTGACCGCCGATGAGATGTCGCGCGGCACCCGGGCGCAGCTTTATCTGGCCCTGCGCATCGCCGGCCATGCCGAGTTCGCCGAGCGCGGCCCGGTGCCGCCGTTCTTCGCCGACGACATTCTGGAGACCTTCGACGACGACCGCGCGGCCGAGACGTTCGCCTTGCTGCACGCCATGGCCGGGCAGGGCCAGGTGATCTACCTGACCCACCACCGCCATCTGTGCGAGATCGCCCGCACGGTCTGCGGCGACGGCGTGCGCCTGCACCAGTTGCCCGGGCGCGGCGGCACCTGACCGGGCCGCTGCCGGCCCGGCACGATGCGCCACGAAACATCACGAAACATGATGGGCCACGAAAAAAGCCCAGCCGGCGTCGGCTGGGCTTTCGGAAACTGGCTCCCCGGGACGGATTCGAACCGCCGGCCAAGCGGTTAACAGCCGCTTGCTCTACCGCTGAGCTACCGGGGATCAGGGGGCGACAGGCGCCGCCCTGGTGGACGCTCAGGTATCAGGCTTCGCGCCGCCTGCCAACCCCTAAATGAGAGTTTTTTCATCGCCGTACCGGCTCACCGCCCGGTCCTGGCCCGGTCCTGGCCGGGGCATGGCCGGGCACGCGCCAAGCTGCATCGCCATGGCAAGCCCGCCCGGGCAAAGCAATCCAACCGCCGCCGGCCCGACAGCCCGGCCTGGCACCCCGGCCCGGACCCGACCACTGCGGCGGTGTCGACTTTTCGTCGCGCCGGCCGTGCCGGGCCTTGCCCGCGCCGGCGCGCCGGTCTAGAGGTCGGCTGTCAACGGCGCTGGACAGTCGTTGTGCGACAGACCGCATTTACAGTTACGCTTTGTGGAGTGTATGCGGGGCTTATGGGGTTACGGCCCCGGCCGGTCGATGGATCGTCGGGCGGCCGCCGATGCCCGGCCGGGGTCTCCGGTTCCACCCTCCCCGCGATCAGATCAGGACGGATGAGATGAGCTTGGGTCCCGCGTCGATCACGCCGTTGACACCTCTGGGCCTGCTGGCCCGGCCATTGCCGCGCCGGCCGCTCGAACGGCTGCTGCAAGGGCTGGCCGACCGGCTGGTCGAGCGCCACCCCGAGATGCTCGACCGGGTCGCCGATGCCGGCTCGGCGCGGCTGTATCTGCGCGCCAGCGACCTGCCGTGGCACGCGCTGATCGCCATCGAGAGCGACCGCGCCGAGGTCTGGCTGCTCGACGAGGCGCCGGGCGAGAGCGAGTGGGACGCCGCCATCGAAGGGCCCTTGGCCCGGCTGCTGGCCACCGCCGGCGGCACCGACGACGGCGACGCGCTGTTCTTCTCGCGCGAGATCCGGGTCACCGGCAACAGCGATCTGGCGGTGGCGCTGCGCAACGCGCTCGACGGCGCCGAGATCGATTTCGTCGACGAACTGTCGGGCATGTTCGGTCCGGCGTCGGGGCTGGCCACACGCGGCATTGGCGCGCTGGTCGATGCCTATCGCGCCGCCGAGACCGGGCTCGACCATGTCAAGACCGAGTGGCGCGCGCCGCTCGCCGCCCGGATCGACGCCCAGGCGCGCGAGATCGCCGCGCTCAAGGCCGAGGTCGAGCGCCTGCGCCGGCGCGCCCCGCGCGGTCGGCCCACCGGGGCGCCGTCCGCGCCGACCGCTTCTTCGCAAAAGGAGTCCATCTGATGACCACCGGACCGGAACTGGTCTGTCCCGCCGGCACGCCGGCGAGCCTGCGCGCCGCCGTCGACGCCGGCGCCGACGCGGTTTATGTGGGGTTTCGCGACGAAACCAACGCCCGCAACTTCCCCGGCCTCAATTTCTCGCGCGATGAACTGGCCGAGGCGGTCGACTATGCCCATGCCGGCGGCAGTCACGTCTATCTGGCGGTCAACAGCTTCGCGCGCGCCGGCGATCTGAAGATCTGGACCGACGCCATCGACGACGGCGCGCGGATCGGCGTCGACGCGGTGATCCTGTCGGACATCGGCATGCTCGCCTATGCCGCCGAAACGCACCCGGATTTGCGCCTGCACCTGTCGGTCCAGGCCAGCGCCGCGCACCCCGAGGCGCTGGAATATTATCGCCGCGCCTTCGGCATCAAGCGCGCCGTGCTGCCGCGGGTGCTGACCGTCGACGATATCCGCCGGCATGGCGACCGCACCTCGGTGGAATATGAGGTGTTCGTGTTCGGCGGCCTGTGCCCGATGGCCGAGGGTCGCTGCCACCTGTCGTCCTACGCCACCGGCAAGTCGCCCAACACCACCGGCGTGTGCTCGCCGGCGGCGTCGGTGCACTATGAGGACGGCCCCGACGGCCTGGTCACCCGGCTCGGCGACTTCGCCATCAACCGCGTGGCGCCGGGCGAGGCGGCCGGCTATCCGACCCTGTGCAAGGGCCGTTTCCAGGTCGCCGGCCAGGAACTGCACATTTTCGAAGACCCGGTGAGCCTCAACGCCGCCGAGGTGATGAAGGGGCTGGTGGACGCCGGCGTCTCGGCGCTCAAGATCGAGGGCCGGCAGCGCGGCCGGTCTTATGTGGACCGGGCGGTGCGCACCATGCGCAGCCTGCGCGACGCCGCCCTGCGCGGCGAAACCCCCGACGCCAGCGTGCTCGACAGCCTGTCCGAGGGCGGCCGCCGCTCCACCGGTGCCTATAAGAAGGAATGGCGATGACCGAAGACCTGTCCCCCGCCGTGCGCGACCTGACCGAGGCGACGCGCGACGGCGCCGGCGACCTGGGGCTGTTGAGCCTGGGGCCGCTGTTGTTCCACTGGCCGGCCGAGCGTTGGCGGGATTTCTATTGCCAGATCGCCGACGAGGCGCCCGTCGACACGGTCTATGTGGGCGAAGTGGTGTGCCCCAAGCGCTGGCGCTTCAACCGCCCGCACCTGCAAACCGTGGTCGAGCGGTTGCACAAGGCCGGCAAGACCGTGGTGATCTCGACGCCGGGTCTGGTCTCGGAGGAAGAGGATCTGGCGCTGGTCGAGGAATTGATCGACCTGGGCCTGCCGGTGGAGGTCAATGATATCGCCACCTTCGGCGTGCTCGAACGGCGCGGCCGGCGCGGTGCGGTCGCCGGGTCGCTGCTCAACGTCTATAACGAGGCGACGCTGCGTTACCTGGCCGGCGCCGGCGTCGAGCGCTCGGTGACCCCGAGCGAATTGCCCGGCCCGTCGATCCACGCCCTGGCGGCGGTCGGCGAACCGGCGCTCGAAGTGCAGGTGTTCGGCCGCTGGCCGCTGGCGATTTCGGCGCGCTGCTACCATGCCCGCGCCCATGGCCGGGCCAAGGCGTCGTGCCGCTTCGTCTGCGGCGAGGACCTGGACGGCCTGCCGGTGGATACGCTCGAAGGCCAGCCGTTCCTGTCGGTCAACGGCGTGCAGACCCTGTCGGGCGCCTATGCCTGCCTGACCGGCGAGATCGCCACCCTGCGCGGCGTCGGCGTGGCCGGCTTCCGGCTGTCGCCGCAGGATGTGGACATGGTGCGCATGGCGCGGGTCTATCGCGACCTGCTCGACGGCCGCTTGGACGCCGAAGAGGCGCTCGGCGAGGTCGAGGACGAATGCCCGCACGTGCCGCTGGCCAACGGTTTTTACCGCAACAATCCAGGCGCGGCCTGGGTCGAGGCGTAACGCCGCTTAGCGCCCCCGGCGCCCAGGTTCTGGTGAGGCCATCGGGCCGGGCGGGAGCGATCCCGTCCGGCCCGATGGCGTTTTCACCGGCGCGACCAGGCCCCGCCCGTGGCCGCCGACGGGCCGGCGGGTCAGGCGCGGCGGCGTTTGCGGGCGGTCAGGTTGAGCACTTCGACCAGGGCCGAGAAGCCGACCGCGAAATAGAGATAGCCGCGCGGGATGTGGAAATGCAGGCCGTCGGCCACCAGCGCCACGCCGATCAGCAACAAAAAGCTCAACGCCAGCATCTTGGTGGTCGGGTGGCGCTGGATGAAGTCGGCCACCGGGTCGGCGGCGAAGATCATCACCCCGATCGCCGCCGTGACCGCCGCGATCATCACCTCGATATGGTCGACCATGCCGACCGCGGTGATCACGCTGTCGAGCGAGAACACCATGTCGAGCGCCATGATCTGGGCGATGGCGGCGGCGAAGCCGATGCTGGCCGCCTTGGTGGCGTTGCCGTGGTCGTCCTCGCCCTCGACGGTGGCATGGATCTCGGTGGTGCCCTTGTAAAGCAGGAACAACCCGCCGCCCATCAAGATCAGGTCGCGCCAGCTGACCCCTTGGCCGAACACGGTCATGAACGGTTTCTGAAGCGAAATGATCCAGGCGATCCCCAGCAGAAGCCCGATGCGCATGACCAAGGCGCCCAACAGGCCGATCAGCCGGGCGCGGGCTTGGCGGTGCTCGGGCAGGCGGCTGGTGATCACCGACAGAAAGATCAGATTGTCAATGCCGAGGATGATTTCGAGCAACGCCAGGGTGGCGAAACTCGCCCAGACTTGCGGATCGGTCAGCAGGGCCATGATGTGGTTCCCAAACGGCGCACTAGCCCGGTTGACGCGCGCGCGGCGACGGTTTCACCCTTGGGCCGGGGCGATGAGCGTACGCGCCCGTGCCTGCCATGGAGACGCCAGCGATGCAAGCCGACGGCATTTTTTCAGCCCAGCCCGACCATATGGCGGTTGTGGCGCGGTTGTTCCGGGACTATCAGGCCGAGCTCGGGATCGATCTGTGCTTTCAGGGGTTCGCGGCCGAGTTGGCCGGCCTGCCCGGGGTCTATGCACCGCCGGCCGGGGCGTTGCTGCTGGCCTGGGCCGGCGGCGAGGCGGTCGGCGTGGTCGGCCTCAAGCCGCTCGAACCGCCCGAGGTGGCGGAGATGAAGCGGCTTTATGTGGTGCCGTCGGCGCGCGGTGCGGGCGTGGCCGAGGCATTGTGCCTGCGTATCGAGGGGGCGGCGCGGCTGGCTGGCTATCGCCGCCTCAAGCTCGACACCCTGGCGCGTCTGGACGCCGCGAACCGGCTCTATCAACGGCTCGGATACCGACCGACGGCGCCCTATTCGTACAACCCCGAGGCCGATATCCGCTACTTCGAAAAGGCGCTGTGAGCGGCCCCGAACCGGCCCGCACGGGTCTCCTCGAACCGGACCAGAACCGGGCAATTTGCGTGCTTTGTTTAATCATCTTTTTACAGCCTGCCCTTTAGAAGGGGTGCGACCAATTTTCCTGCTCACATGTTGGAGGCTGATATCATGAAACGCATTGGTCGTGCCTTGTTCGTTTTGCCCGCTTTGGTGGCCGCCTGGATGGTCCTGGGCGCGCCGGACGCCCAAGCGCAGGATGTCAAGTCCTGGCAAAAGGCCATTCTGCAAAAAGTGCAAAAGAACCAGGATTACCCTCGCTCGGCGATTGCGCGTCGGCTGGAAGGCGCTGCCAAGATCGAAATCACCATCGACGGTCAGGGCGTGATCACCAGCTACGAAGTGCTGGAGAGCACCGGCCACGATGTGCTGGATCGCCAGTTGCCGCGCCTGATGGACAAGCTGGACCCGCTGCCGGTGCCGCCGGCGCAATTGATGAAGGGCGACAGCTTCACCTTCAAGCTGCCGCTGGTCTGGCGCCTGGGCTAAGCGACGCCGCACCGCTCGCCCGATGGCCCCACGGGTCGCGCCGCGTCTCCGGGCACCGACCGGGACGCCGACCCCCATGGACGCCGATCCGGGGACGCCGGTCGACCCGAGCCGTGGGATGGCGTTGGCGCGGCCGACGGGGCGTTGCGGCCATGGCGGTGTTGCGGCGGTGGTGTGGTTGCGAAATGAGCCGCCTTGGGCAGCCGGTTGGCCGGACGTCCAAGGCGGCTCATTTTGTTTGCGGCGGCCGCGTCGGCGCGGTTTTCCGCGCTCGATTTATGCCGCAGCGCGAAAAGATCATTTGACATCCCTCTCCCGATCTCTAGCTTGGCGCGTGGGCCACGACCTCCCAACGGGTCGCGTGCTCTCTGGAAGGAGAGGAGAAAACCTATGTCGAAGCCTACCGACCGTCCCCGACGGCCGCATTTCTCGTCGGGGCCTTGCGCCAAGCGTCCGGGCTGGACGCCAAGCGTGCTCGCCGAAGCCCCCGTCGGCCGTTCCCACCGCTCCAAACCCGGCAAGGCCAAGCTCGCTGAGGCGATCGAGCGTACCCGCGCGATCCTCAACGTGCCCGCCGACCACCGCATCGGCATCGTGCCGGCGTCCGATACCGGCGCTTATGAAATGGCCATGTGGTCGCTTCTGGGCGCCCGGCCGGTGGAGATGCTGGCTTGGGAGAGCTTCGGTCAGGGTTGGGTGACCGACGCGCAGAAACAGCTCAAGCTCGACAACTGCCAGATCAAGACCGCCGACTATGGCGAGATCGTCGATCTGGCCGGCGTCAATGCGGCCGAGCACGATGTCTGCTTCACCTGGAACGGCACCACCTCGGGCGTCAAGGTGCCCGATGGCGACTGGATTCCGGCCAATCGCGACGGCCTGACCCTGGTCGACGCCACGTCGGCCGCGTTCGCCATGGATCTGCCCTGGGACAAGATCGACGTCGCCACCTTCTCCTGGCAGAAGGTGATGGGCGGCGAGGCTGCCCACGGTGTGCTGATCCTGAGCCCGCGCGCCGTGCAGCGGTTGGAAAGCTATACGCCGCCCTGGCCGCTGCCGAAGATCTTCCGCCTGACCAAGGGCGGCAAGCTCAACGAGGGCATTTTCGAGGGCGCGACCATCAACACGCCGTCCATGCTGTGCGTCGAAGACTATCTCGACGCGCTCAAATGGGGCGAGCAGGTGGGCGGTCTCAACGGTCTGATCAAGCGCAGCGAGCGCAATCTGGCGGTGCTCGAAGACTGGGTCGCCAAGCGCGACTGGATCGATTTCCTGGCCGCCGACAAGGCGATCCGCTCCAACACCTCGGTGTGTCTGAAGATCGTCGACGACTGGTTCGCCGGCCTCGATGCCGAGGCTCGGGCCCAGGTGCCCAAGAAGATCGACGCGCTGTTGCAGGGCGAGGGTGTCGCCTACGACATCAACGGCTATCGCGACGCGCCGCCGGGCCTGCGCATCTGGTGCGGCGCCACCGTCGACACCGACGATGTGGCCGCGCTGACCGGCTGGATCGACTGGGCCTACGAGACCGTCAAGGCCGACTTTTAAGCCATTGGCACGTTCGCCCGGGCGCCGGCCGAGGTCGGCATGCGGGTTGGCACATTTTCATTGACAGGTGAGGCGACGGCAGCCCCGGACACGTCGTGTTCGGACATGCCGGCCGCCGCGTCTCGACGGCCGGTTGGGCGGTTCGTCGAGAGGCGGCCGGACCGCCCGCGCCGCACACAGGAGCATCACATGGTCAAGGTTCTTATTGCCGATAAAATGAGCCCCAAGGCGGCGGAGATCTTCCGCGACCGGGGCGTCGACGTGGACGAAAAGCCGGGCATGAGCCCCGACGAGCTCAAGGCGTGCATCGCCGAGTATGACGGCCTGGCGGTGCGCTCGGCCACCAAGGTGACGCCGGAGATCCTGGCCGCGGCCGACAATCTCAAGGTGATCGGCCGCGCCGGCATCGGCGTCGACAACATCAATGTGCCCGAGGCCACCAATCGCGGCGTGGTGGTGATGAACACGCCGTTCGGCAACTCGATCACCACCGCCGAGCACGCCATTTCGATGATGATGGCGCTGGCCCGCAACATCCCCGCCGCCAATGCCTCGACCCAGGCCGGCAAGTGGGAAAAGTCCAAGTTCATGGGCGTCGAGGTGCACGGCAAGGTGCTGGGCATCATCGGCTGCGGCAATATCGGCCAGATCGTCGCCGACCGCGCCTTGGGGCTGAAGATGCGCGTGCTGGGCTATGACCCGTTCCTGTCGGAAGACCGGGCGCGCGAACTGGGCATCCGCCGGGTCGAGTTGGACGAACTGTTCGCCAAGTCGGACTTTATCACCCTGCACACGCCGCTGACCGACCAGACCCGCGGCATCGTCGGCAAGGCGGCGTTCGACAAGATGAAACCCGGCGCGCGGCTGGTGAACTGCGCACGCGGCGGCCTGGTGGACGAAGCGGCACTCAAGGAAGCGCTCGACAGCGGCAAGATCGCCGGCGCCGCGCTCGACGTGTTCGCCGAAGAGCCGGCCAAGGAGAACGCGCTGTTCGGCACCGCCAATTTCGTCGCCACCCCGCATCTGGGTGCGTCGACCACCGAGGCGCAGGTCAATGTGGCGATCCAGGTGGCCGAGCAGATGTCGGACTATCTGTTGACCGGCGGCGTGACCAACGCGCTCAACATGCCGTCCTTGTCGGCCGAGGAAGCGCCGCTGTTGCAGCCCTATATGAAGCTGGCCGAACAGGTCGGCGGGTTCGCGGGCCAGATCACCGAGTCGAGCCTGAAGAAGGCGCGCATCGAATATGAGGGCCATGTGGCGACCTTGAACACCAAGCCGCTGACCGCCGTGGTGCTCGAAGGGTTGCTGGCGCCGCTGATGGACTCGGTCAACATGGTCAACGCCCCGGTGATCGCGCGCGAACGCGACATCGAGGTGGCCGAGGTCAAGCACGACCGCGCCGGCGATTATCACACGCTGATTCGCCTCACCGTCGAGACCGACCGGGGCGAACGCACGGTGTCGGGCACGCTGTTCGCCAACGAGGCGCCGCGCATCGTGCGCATCAACGATGTGCCGATCGAAGCGCGCTTGTCCCAGCACATGCTCTACGTCACCAACAACGACAAGCCGGGCTTCATCGGCGCGCTGGGCAGCACGCTTGGCGAGGCGGGCATCAACATCGCGCGCTTCAGCTTGGGCCGGCCCGGCGACGACGGCCCGGACGGCATCGCCGTGGCCCTGGTGGCGGTCGACCAGCCGGTGGGCAAAGAGGTGCTGGACAAAATCAACGCCTTGACCCATGTGCGTCAGGCCAAGGCGCTGCGTTTCTAGCGCGCGCACCCCGACCCCGACCGGAGGACCGACCCCAGCCATGACTGCCGAGCGACCGCCGTTCGCCCCGGGCCCCGGCGCCCGCGGGCTTCTGCCCGAAGGGTTCCGCGATCTCATGCCGCCCTGGGCCGAGCATGAGGCGCGGCTGACCGACCGGCTGACCGCGACGTTCGCGGCCCATGGTTATGAACGGGTGTCGCCGCCTCTGGTCGAGTTCGAAGACAGTCTGGCCGGGGCGGGCTTCGCCGGCGCCCCGGCCGGACGCCTGAGCGCCGGAGCGGCGCCGATGTTCCGGCTGCTCGACCCGGCGTCGAACCGCATGATGGCGGTGCGCAGCGACATGACCTTGCAGATCGCGCGCCTCGCCGCCACCCGGCTTGCCGATCGGCCGCGCCCGCTGCGGTTGAGCTATGCCGGCCATGTGATGCGCGTGCGCGGCAGCCAGTTGCGCCCGCAGCGCCAGTTTCGCCAGGCCGGCGTCGAGTTGATCGGCGCCGAGGGCCGCGAGGCCGAACTGGAAGTGATCGCGCTCGCCGTCGAGGCGGCCGAGACCGCCGGGCTCGACGGTCTGTCGCTCGACCTGACCATGGTCGGCTTCGTGCCGGCCCTGGCGCGCGGCCTGGGCCTCGACGCCGCTGCGGCCGAGACCTTGACCGCGGCGCTCGACACCAAGGATGTGGGCGCGCTCGACGGCTTGGACGAGACCGCGCGCGGCTTGGGCCGCGGCGTGCTCGAAGCCGCCGGTCTGGCCGAGCCGGCCTTGGCGCGCCTGTTGGCGCTCGACCTGCCGGACGAGGCGGCGCGCCTGGCCCGCGACCTGGCCGACCTGGCCGGGCGGATCGCCGCCGATGTGCCGGGCGTGGCGCTGACCGTCGACCCCGGCGAGACCCGCGGCTTTCACTATAAGCGCGGGGCCGCGTTCAGCCTGTTCGCCCATGGCGTGCGCGGCGCGCTGTGCCGGGGCGGGCGCTACCGCACCGGCGGCGCGGACGCGGCCGGCACCGACCGGGGCCCGGGCGGCGAGCCGGCGGTGGGCTTCTCGCTCTATCTCGATACCATGTTACAGGGCCTGGCCCCGCCGGCGCCGGCCGAAACCGTCTATGTGCCCGCCGGGACGCCGCGCGCCGAGGCCGCTGCCCTGCGCGGTGCCGGGTGGCGCACGGTCAACGGGCTTGCCAAACCGGGCGACCCCGTGGAAGAAGCACGGCGGCTGCAGTGCAGCCACGTTTTGACCGACCGGGGTCCGGTGCCCGTTTCCACCGCCGGCTGATCGCGCCGGCGCCCGCGAACCCAATTCTTCTGCACAGGAGTAACGCGCATGGCCAATGTGGTGGTCGTCGGCTCGCAATGGGGCGACGAAGGCAAGGGCAAGATCGTCGACTGGCTGTCCAACCGCGCCGATGTGGTGGTGCGGTTCCAGGGCGGCCACAATGCCGGTCATACGCTGGTCATCGACGGGGTTACCTACAAACTGTCGATCCTGCCGTCGGGCGTGGTGCGCAGCAACCGCGTGTCGGTGATCGGCTCGGGCGTGGTGGTCGATCCCTGGGCGCTGGCCGACGAAATCGACCGGCTGACCGCACAGGGCGTGTCGATCACGCCGGATAGTTTGCAGGTGGCCGCCAACGCGGCCCTGATCCTGCCGTTCCACCGCGAGTTGGACGGGCTGCGCGAGGACGCCACCACCGGCGTCAAGATCGGCACCACCCGGCGCGGCATCGGCCCGGCCTATGAGGACAAGGTGGGCCGCCGGTCGCTGCGCCTGTGCGACCTGAAGGACCCGGCGACCATCGAGGCGCGGCTCAACGGCCTGCTCACCCACCACAATGCGCTGCGCAAGGGCCTGGGCGCGCCCGAGATCGACAAGGCGGCGACCATGGAGGCGCTGGCCGAGATCGCGCCGCGGGTGCTGCCGTTCGCCACGCCGGTGTGGCGGACGCTCGAACAGGCCGAGCGCAGCGGCCGGCGGATTCTGTTCGAAGGCGCGCAAGGCATCCTGCTCGACGTGGACCACGGCACCTATCCCTTCGTCACCTCGTCGCACACGGTGGCCGGGCAAGGGGCTGCGGGCGCCGGCGTCGGCCCGCGCGCGCTCGACTATGTGCTCGGCATCACCAAGGCCTACACCACCCGCGTCGGCTCGGGCCCGTTCCCGAGCGAACAGAATGACGCGGTGGGCCAACGGCTTGGCGAGCGCGGCCGGGAATTCGGCACGGTCACCGGGCGTAGCCGGCGTTGCGGCTGGTTCGACGCCGTGGCGGTGCGCCAGGCGGTGGCGGTGTCGGGCATCGACGGGCTGGCGCTGACCAAGCTCGACGTGCTCGACGGCTTCGACGAACTCAAGGTCTGTGTCGGCTACGACCTGGACGGCAAGCGGCTCGATTATCTGCCCTACGCCATGGACGAACAGGCGCGCGTGCGGCCGATCTACGAGACCATGGACGGCTGGAGCCAGAGCACCGAGGGAGCGCGCAGCTGGGCCGAATTGCCGGCCACCGCGATCAAGTATATCCGCCGGATCGAGGAACTGGTCGGCGCGCCGGTGGCGCTTTTGTCCACCAGCCCCGAGCGCGACGACACGATCATGGTGCGCGACCCGTTCCAGGACTGACCGGACGGCGGGCGAGGCCGCGGGCCACCGACCATTGTCGGGCGGTCGGGGGCGGTCGGGTTGGGTCTCCCGCTACCCCGCCGGCGCCTGTTTAACGCCAGTTTAAGGGTCATCTGCTGTTGTTCAGCAGACGGGGGCCGGGCTGGCGTGCCGCCCGGTTCTGCGCGACCAGGGACGATTTCTATGGCTGTGACCGCGACCGACCGGACCGAAGCGCTCGATTTCATCGAGATCGACTTTACGCGGCCGTATCCCAATCTGGACACGTTCGGCGGCCGCGCGTTCGCGGCGCGCGATCTGCGCCGGCCACGTCAGATGGTTTATGCGGTGATCCAGCGTCCCGGCGTGCCGACCCGCGGCGACGTGTTTCGAAAACTGGTCGCCTTGCCGGCGGTCAACCTGGTTAACCCGACGTTTCAAGGCGTTACCAGGGTGAAGATCGACGGCCGCCAACGCGAGGCGCTGGTGACCGTGATCGAGTTTCCCGGCGACAAGCCGATGCTGGTGCCCGGCGGCAAGGCGGCCTCGGTGCCGTTTCCGACCATTCGCCAGGTGATCCTGCCGGCCTGCATCCGGGCGCTTCAGGCGCTGCATGGGCGCGGCATCTATCACCGCAACATCCGCCCCAACACCGTGTTCATGTCCGGCTCGGGCAGCCAGGATTTCTTCCTCGGCGAATGCGTGACGGCGCTGCCGGGGGCGGGTCAGCCGTCCTGTTTCGAGCCGCTCGAACGCTCCAACGCCAACACCGAGGCGCGCGGCGAGGGCGATTCGGGGTGCGACATCTTCGCGCTGGGCGCCACGCTCCTGTCGCTGTTCTTCGGCGAGACGGTGGGCCAGGACCTGACCGAGGAGCAGATGTTCGAGGCGCGGGTCAACCAAGGCTCGTTCTGGGCCTTGAGCCGGGGGCGCGACATCCCCGGCGCGCTGGGCATTTTGTTGCGCGGCATGTTGAACGACGACCCCGAGGACCGCTGGACCGTGCGCGACCTGTCCAACTGGCTCGATGGGGCGGTGCCGACCCGGCGTTCGGGCATGCGCAGTTGGGCGCTCGCCCGGCCGGTCAAGTTTCAGGGCAAGATGTTCACCGACCGGCGCATGCTCGCCCGCGCCTTCGCCGAGGACGAACGCCGCTCGGCCGAGTACATTCGCAAGCTGGACTTCGGCAACTGGATCCAGCAGATCGTCACGTCCGAGTTGTTCACCGAAAAGCTCGAACGGCTGCTCGATGTGTCGCCCGACATGGACCTGTCGGCCAGCGGCAGCAGCGACGCCAAGCTGGTCGCCCGGGTGTGTGCGTTCCTCGACCCGCGCGGGCCGATCCGCTATCGCGGCCAGTCGTTCATGCTCGACGGCGTCGGCACCGGGTTGGCGCGCCAGATGGCCGACGGCAACGAACCGGGCATCGCCGCCTATGACGACATTTTGCGCGGCGGCTTTCTGGAGACGCTGGTCGAAATTATCATGGAGAAAGACAAGGGCATCAAGCCGTTCTACGCCCATCTTTTGCCGACCATGCAGACCATGAAGACGCTCGACGTGGGCGGCGGCGTCGAATATGCGCTCTATTCCCAGTGCGACGGCATCGAGTGCCTGTCGCCCAAGTTCGACGGCAAGCATGTCAACACGCTGCGCGCCGCGTTGGTGGCGCTCGACGAAAGCGTCGCCGCCGACAGTTCGGCCAAGGCGCTGCTCGACCGGCATGTGATGGCGTTCATCGTCGCGCGCGGGCAGGGGTTGGAATCGGTGCTGCGGCGCATCGGCTCGGCGGGCGACGATAATCTCAAGCTGATCCCACCGCTGATGGATCTGCTCGGCTATCTGCAAAGCCAGGGCAATGTGGGCGATCTGCCCAATCTGGCCAGCATCATTCTCAACGCCTTCCGCCCGGTGGTGAAGGACCTGAAATCGAAGACCCGGCGCAACCAGGTGGAAAAGTTTCTCAAAAGCCTGGAGGGTATCGGCAGTTTGTCGAAGCTGATGGCCAAGATCGATCTGGCCGAAGTGACCCGCCGCGATGAACGCGAATACTATCAGGCGCAGGCCCAATGTGCCAAATTGGCGCATGATCGACGGCAACTGATCCGCAAGGTGAGCCCGCGCGAGGGACCGATTCTGCGCACCGGGTATAGCGCTGCTCAGACCATGGGCTATCTCCTGGTCTCGGGCGTGACCACCTTTGCGGCGTTCCAGTTTTTGGGATAACAGGCGATGGCCAAGGCAGCGGCCGCCCAGGCGGGCAAGAAAAGCAAGAAGAAGCGCGGCTTCGGCTCGACGCTGCTGTTTGTCCTGTTCATTCTGGGCCTGATGGTGGTCAAGCCCGCCGTGGCGCTGGTGACCGCCATCGGGCTGGCGCCGACGCTGGTGGCGATGATCGTCGAAAGCGGCGAGTTTCGGGCTGTGCGCGTGCGCACCATTTTTGCTTTCAACCTGACCGGCGTGATCCCTTATGTGGTGAAGTATTGGTTCCGCAGCGACTTGGAAATGCTTCTCCAGGACTTCACGCAGATGTGGCTGTTCATCGTCATGTATGGGGCGGCGGCGGCCGGAATGGTCGTGCTGTGGGCCGCGCCGGTGGTGGTGGCGACCTTGGTACAGATGCGCAATTTCGATCAGGTCAAGAAGATCAACAAGGTCGAAGAAGATCTGGTGGAAGAGTGGGGCGAAAGCGTCCGCCAGACCGATACCTGAGCGCACCGTTTGCCCTGCCGATCGCGCAGCGAAGCGCCGCCCATATCGGCCGTGTAACGATGGATCGGTCAGGCAGTATCACACTCTGCAAGCGACGGGCGGCCTCGCGTTGAGCCGC
Organism: Rhodothalassium salexigens DSM 2132; assembly: GCF_004341375.1. GTDB lineage: Bacteria > Pseudomonadota > Alphaproteobacteria > Sphingomonadales > Rhodothalassiaceae > Rhodothalassium > Rhodothalassium salexigens. Next base: position 163,890 of record NZ_SLXO01000002.1, on the reverse strand, counting down.
TGGCGGCGAGCCTGGCACCGAACGTCGCGGGCATGACCGAGGCCGGCAGGGCGCGGGGGAGGCGGTTGGCCGGGACCGTGCCTCGGCCCGCCGCTCCCCGCTCGGGATCAGGCTTCGGCGTCTTCGAGCTTCGGCGTGGCGTCCTGGCGCGCCTTGTTGCGCACCGCCTTTTGCAGTTTTTCGAACGCGCGCACCTCGATCTGGCGAACCCGTTCGCGGCTGATGTTGTAAACCTTCGACAGGTCTTCCAGCGTCGTCGGGTCTTCCTTCAGCCGGCGTTCGGTGAGGATGTGCTTTTCACGCTCGTTGAGCACGTCCATGCTGTCGCGCAGCATGTGCTGGCGGTGGCGCAGTTCTTCGGACTCGGCATAGAACACTTCCTGCGACGGCGTTTCGTCCACCAGCCAGTCCTGCCATTCGCCGTCGCCGTCGATGCGCACCGGCGCGTTCAACGAGTGGTCGGGGGCCGACAGCCGACGGTTCATGCTGATCACATCGTCTTCCGACACCGACAGCTTGGTGGCGATCTGCTCCACCTGATCGGGGTGCAGGTCGCCTTCCTCGACCGCCTTGATCTGGCCCTTCACCTTGCGCAGGTTGAAGAACAGCTTCTTCTGCGCCGCCGTGGTGCCGATCTTGACCAGCGACCAGGAGCGCAGGATGTATTCCTGGATCGATGCCCGGATCCACCACATGGCGTAAGTGGCAAGCCGGAAGCCCTTTTCGGGATCGAACCGCTTGACCGCCTGCATCAAGCCCACATTGCCCTCCGAGATCAATTCGGAGACCGGCAGGCCATAGCCGCGATAGCCCATGGCGATCTTGGCCACCAGACGCAAATGGCTGGTCACCAGCGTATGGGCGGACTCGGTGTCTTCATGTTCGACCCAGGCTTTGGCAAGCATGTATTCCTGCTGCTGCTCCAGCATGGGGAACTTGCGGATTTCCCGCAGATACTGACTAAGACTGCCCTCCGTCGCCGGGGTCGGCAGTGTTGCTCGGGTGGGCGTTGCCATGGTTTCCTCGCTCTCTTTTACCGTGTCATTTTACGGTCTACGGCCGAGACCGGATTAACCCTTTGCGGCTGGCCCGTTTAGGTGGGGTCCGACAGGCCGTTGTCAAGCCGGGGTAAACGCTCGGCCAGGTGCCTAAGCCCTTGACCTGAGTGTACGCCGCGCCGGGGTTTCCTGGCTAGGGGGCGGGGGTATGGCACAGCCCCGGTCACGACCCAGCCGACCGCGCGGCACCCGACCCGCGTCCCCTTTGGCCGCCCCGGGCTTTGTCGCAGTATGGCAGAAATCTCTCTCAACGATGGCGCTGGGGCGGGCTTGTCGGTCAGAACAGCGACGCCTGCCGACCGTCGCCGGCACCGGTCTGACGTTTTGCCGTCTTGGGCCGCTTCGCCGTCGCGCGCTTGGGTACGGCCGAGCCGGGCGTCGGGCTGGGCTCGGATCCGGCCGTGGGGCCGTCGCCGCCCGGGGCTGTCACGTCGGTGACGGTCAGCGCGGCCGCGCCGTCCTGCATCAGCGCCGTGACGCTCTGGCCCGGGGCCAGGTCAGTGCGGCGGCGCAGGACGGTGCCGTCGGCGGCTTGCAGGATCGCGTAGCCGCGCCGGAGCACGCCCTGGTGGCTGAGCGAGGTGAGCAGCCGGGCCGAGGCCGCCAGCCGGTCGCGGTCATGGCCAAGGCGCCGGCGCGCGGCCGGCGCCAGGCGCGCGGCGCTCTGGGCCAGGCGCTCGCCCTTGAAGCGCACGCCCTGGCGCAACCGGCCGAGGGTCAGCCCGCCGGCGGCGCGGTTCAACTCGCCCCGGCGCTGGCCGGCGACCGCGCGCAGGGCGCGGGGCAGGCGGCCCGCCGCCTCGTCGAGGCGCTGGCGCGCGCTGCCCAACAGGTCGCGCGGGCGCGGCAGGGCGCGGCCCAGATGGGCCAGTCGTTCGGCCCGGCGGTCGAGGTCGCGCCGCCGGGCCTGGACCAGCCGCGCCGCGCGGTCGGCCAGGGCGGCGTCCAACTCGGCCTTGACCGGCACGGCCATCTCAGCCGCGGCGGTGGGCGTCGGCGCGCGCCGGTCGGCGGCATAATCGATCAGCGTGGTGTCGGTCTCGTGGCCGACCGCCGAGATCAGCGGGATCGCGCTGTCGGCCGCCGCGCGGACGACGATTTCCTCGTTGAAGCCCCACAGATCCTCGATCGAGCCGCCGCCGCGCGCGACGATCAACAGGTCGGGGCGCGGCACCGCGCCGGTGCCGTCGAGCGCGTTGAACCCTTGGATCGCCGCGGCCACCTGGCCCGCCGCCGCCTCGCCCTGGACCTGAACCGGCCAGATCAGCACCCGGCGCGGGAAGCGGTCCTGCAACCGGTGCAGGATGTCGCGGATCACCGCGCCGGTGGGCGAGGTGATCACGCCGATCACCTCGGGCAGATAGGGCAGCGGCCGCTTGCGCTCGGCCGCGAACAGGCCTTCCGCCGCCAGCGCCTTCTTGCGCTCTTCGAGCAACGCCATCAGCGCGCCGGCGCCGGCGGGCTCCATCTCGTCGATGATGATCTGATACTTGGAGCGGCCGGGATAGGTGCTCAGCTTGCCGGTGGCGATCACTTCCAGCCCGTCCTCGGGCTTGAAGCGCAGGCGGCCGGCGGTGCCGCGCCAGCACACGCCGTCGAGCACCGCCCGGTCGTCCTTGAGCGCCATATAGACATGGCCCGAGGCGGCGCGCTTGACGCCCGACAGCTCGCCGCGCACCCGCACATGGCCAAACTCGCCCTCCACCGTGCGCTTGAGCGAGGCGGAGAGTTCCGAGACGGTGAGCGTCTGCACATTGTCGAGGGTCATGGGCGCGGGTCGAGCCTTTCATCAGCGGCGGGGCCGGGTCGGGTCGTGACCGGGTCGGCCCAGGCGGGCGGCGGATCGGGCTGGCCGGTTGGACTGCCGGTCGGGGCTGGCCGGTCAGGGCTGGCCGGTCGGGCTGGCTTGAGTCTGGCGCGCCGGCCCCGGCGGTGCAAGCCCTGGCGCCGGTCGAGGGGTGGTTTGGGGCGGTATCGTCGGCGCTATCTGCCACACGCGCACCGGGCCGGTCCACGGCGATCCTTGCCGCGCCCGCCCGGTGTGCTAGAACCGCCGCCGTTTCGATAGCGTGCGGCGACCAAGGGGGTAGGCATGAACGTGTTGGTGATCGGTGGCGGCGGGCGCGAGCACGCCTTGTGTTGGGCGTTGGACCGCTCGGCGAGCGTCCAGGAGGTCTATGTGGCGCCCGGCAATGCCGGCACGCTCGACCAGGCCCGGCCGCTCGACCTGGATGTCCAGAACAGCGAGGCGGTGGCGGCGGCGTGCGCGCGCCATGGCATCGACCTGGTGGTGGTCGGCCCCGAAGCGCCCCTGGTGGCGGGTCTTGCCGACGATTTGCGGGCCAAGGGCATCGCCGTGTGCGGGCCGGGCCGCGCGGCGGCGCAACTGGAAGGCTCGAAGACCTTCACCAAGGAGCTGTGCGCGCGCGCCGGCATTCCCACCGCGCGCTTTGAAAGCTTCGACGACCGGGCGGCCGCGCGCGCCTATGTGCAGGCCCAAGGCGCGCCCATCGTGGTCAAGGCCGACGGGCTTGCCGGCGGCAAGGGCGTGGTGGTGGCCCAAAGCGTCGACGCGGCCCTGGCGGCGGTCGACGGCTGTTTCGACAAGCCCGGCGCGCGGGTGGTGATCGAGGAATGCCTGACCGGCCCCGAGGCCAGCTATTTCGCGCTGTGCGACGGCGAGACGGTGTTGGAACTGGGCACCGCACAGGACCATAAGCGGGTCGGCGAGGGCGACACCGGCCCCAACACCGGCGGCATGGGGGCGTTTTCGCCCGCCGTGGTGTTGACTCCGGCGCTCAAGCAGCGGGTCCATGACGAGATCGTCGCACCCACCGTGCGCGCGCTGAAAGACGCCGGCACGCCGTTCGTGGGCATCCTCTACGCCGGCTTGATGCTGACCGAGGACGGCCCGAAGCTGATCGAATACAATGTCCGCCTGGGCGACCCCGAGGCGCAGGCGCTCCTCGTCCGGCTTGAGAGCGACCTGGGCGAGTTGTTGATGGCGGCGGCGCGCGGCCGGCTGGCCGGCCACACCGTGGCGCTTGCTCCGCACAGTGCGCTGTGCGTGGTCATGGCGGCCGAGGGGTATCCCGGCGCGGTCGAAACCGGCACGCCGATCGCCGGCATCACGGCGGCCGAGGCCGAAGGCGCGACGGTGTTCCACGCCGCCACCCTGCGCACCGCCGACGGCGCCCTGCACGCCATGGGCGGCCGGGTGCTCGGCGTCACCGCGCTCGGCGCGGACCTTGCCGAGGCGCGCCGTCTTGCCTACCAATCGGTGGATCGCATCGATTGGCCGGCCGGGTTCTGCCGGCGCGACATCGGCGCGGCCGCCGCCGGGGAGGGCGGCGCCACATAAGCCGGGCGGCAAGCCCCGGCGAACCGGGGGAGGACGGCCCATGTCCCGAGACGAGCAGTTTTCCGGCACCATGCCGGTGCGCGACGCCCACGCCTTCGACATCGCCGCGCTCGACGCCTGGATGCGCGACCATGTGGCGGGCTACACGCCGGGCCTGGCGGTCGCCCAGTTCAAGGGCGGCCAGTCCAACCCGACCTACAAGCTGACCGACGGCGCCGGCCGCGCCTATGTGCTGCGCCGCAAGCCGCCGGGCAAGCTGCTCAAGTCGGCGCACGCGGTCGACCGGGAATACCGGGTGATGACCGCGCTCGGCCGCCACACCGACGTGCCGGTGGCGCGCACCCACGGGCTGTGCACCGACGACGGCGTGATCGGTACCTGGTTCTATGTGATGGACCATGTGGACGGTCGGATCTTCTGGGACGCCGCGCCGGCGGGATTGACGCCCGAGCAGCGCGGCGCCGTCTTCGACGCCATGAACGAGACCATCGCCGCCCTGCACCGGGTCGACCCGGCGGCCGTCGGCCTCGGCGACTATGGCAAGGCGGGCAATTATTTCGCCCGCCAGATCGCGCGCTGGTCGACCCAGTATCGCGACGACGCGCAAGCCGGCCGCATCGCCGCCATGGACCGGCTGGTCGAATGGCTGCCCGACAACATCCCGCCGGGCGACGAGACCCGCATCGTCCACGGCGATTTCCGCATCGACAATCTGATCTTCGACGCCGAGGCGCCGCGCATCCGCGCCGTGCTCGATTGGGAATTGTCGACGCTCGGTCACCCGCTGGCCGATTTCGCCTATCACTGCTTGATGTATCGCATGCCGCCGCAGGGCTTCACCGGGCTCATGGGCCAGGACATCGAAGCCCTGGGGCTGCCGTCCGAGGCCCAATATGTGGCCGCCTATTGCCAGCGCACCGGGCGCGATCCGATCCCCGCGGACGAGTTCGATTTCTATATCGCGTTCAACATGTTTCGGCTGGCGGGCATCCTTCACGGCATCCTGGGCCGGGTCAGGCGCGGCACCGCGGCGTCGGCGCACGCGGCGAGCCAGGGCGCCATGTGCGAGCCGCTCGCCAAGCTCGCCTGGGCGCAGGTGGAGCGGCTGGCGGCCTGACCGGTGGCGGCGCATTCTTCTTTCCGGCGCGGCGCGCGGACCCGGTGACCGGGCGCGACCGGCCGAGCCATTGCGGACAAGGACCAGGGCCATGCATGTGAAAGCGGCGGGACAGCGGATCGACTATGACGCGGGCGGCACCGGGCGGCCCTTGCTGGCGGTGCACGGTTGGACGTCCGACCGGCACACCTTCATGGCGTTGCGCCCGCATCTGGAGGCGAGCTACCGGGTGCTCGCCCCCGACCTGCCGGGCTTCGGGGCCAGCCCCGCGCCCGACGACGGGCCGGTGACGCTGGCCTATTATGCCGACCTGATGGCGGCGTTCCTGGCGACGCTCCAGATCGAGGAACCGGTGTTGCTGATGGGCCATTCCATGGGCGCGCAGATCGCGCTGGAGATGATCGCCGCGCGGCCCGACGCGTACACCGGCGCGGTTCTGCTCGATCCCGCGCCGATCGTCTGGACCGACAAGATGCGCTGCGGCATGGAAGCGACCCGCGCCGGGCTTGGCCGCGATCCGCAGGCGACGCTGACCGCGCTGCGCGACAAGGCGTTTTTCCGCGGTCACGAGCCCGATTGGCTGCGCGACGAGATCGCCGCCACGGCGGCGGCCGCCGACCCCGCCGTCACGCGCGCCGCCTTCGACGCCATGCTGGACTGGGACGGGCCGGCCGCCCTGGCGCGCGCCGCCGCACGGCCGTTGCTCTATGTGGGCGCCGACCGGCCGCAGAACCGCGAACAGGACATCCGCGCCCACGCCCCGGCGATCCACTGGGGCCGCACCGTGGGCCACGGCCATTTCAACCATGTGCTGGCCGCCGAGCAGGTGTTGGCGATGATCGACACGTTTCGCACGCTGACGCGCGTCTGACCGGTCTCGGGTCGTCAAGCGGGGCAGCCAGCTTGAGCGGCGGGCCTGGGTGGTCGGTCCCGGCGACCCCAGGCGGCGCTCAGGCCTCGGTGTCCGTGTCTTCCTCGGCAGGCAATTGCCGGGCGTTTTCGGTCGGCAGATGGCGGTCCAGGAACCGGTCGATGGCATCGGGCGAGGTCAAATTGGCGGCCCGCGCCACCTCCTCGCCGTTGTGGAACAGCAGCAGGGTGCCGGTTTTGGCGACCCCGAATTGCTGCAGAAAATCCTTGTCGCGGTCGTAACTGACCCGGAAGGCGCGCAGCTGGGGCGTCCCGCCGGCGGCGGACAGGGCTTCGAAGGCATCGTTTTGGACGCGGCAGATCGGGCACCAGGAGGCATAGACCTCGACCAGCACCGGCTCGCCGCGGCTTTGCGCGCGCTCGAACGCCAGGGCGCGATAGTCCTGCCAGCCGCTGGGCATGGTGTCGGCCGGCCGCACCGCCAGATAGAGCCGGTCGCCAACCGGGCTCAGCGCCAGGATCGCCAGCGCCGCCAACAGCCCGGCCCATATGGTCTTCCTCATCACCGCTTTCCTGTCCTCAAGATCCCCCTCGACGCCGCGTTGCCCCGCCGCGTTGGCTCATTCTATCCGCGATCAGCTTGCCATAGCGGTAAACACATGCCCGCGCAGGCGTCACGAAGCAGCGAGTCAGCGGTCACGTTGGCGTGAAAAAAAGGCGCGCAGAAGGCGGGCGGCGGCGCGCTCGCCCAGGCCGCCATAGACCTCGGGGCGGTGGTGGCAGGTGGTGCGGTCGAATACCCGTGGCCCATGGACCACGCCGCCGCCCTTGGGGTCTTCGGCACCGAAATAGACCCGGCGCAGGCGGGCGTGCGCGATGGCGCCGGCGCACATGGCGCAGGGCTCCAGGGTCACATAGAGGTCGCAGCCGGCGAGCCGCTCCTGGCCGAGCCGTTGTGCCGCGGCGCGAATGGCCAGGATTTCGGCGTGGGCGGTGGGGTCGTTGAGGGCGCGCGGCGCGTTGCCCGCCTCGGCCAGCACATGGCCCTGCGGGTCCACCACCACCGCGCCCACCGGTACCTCGCCCGCCGCTGCCGCGCGCTCGGCCATCACCAGCGCGCGCGCCATGTGGGGCGAAAAGGCGGCGACCCGGCCGTCGCCGCGCCCGGCGTCTAGCGCGGCCACCATTTGCGCGGCATACGAAACGGCAGCATGGCGCGCACCAGCCCGGTGTCGAAGCGGTCCAGGTTGAGGCTTTCGTGCACGGTCGCCACCCGCGCGCCGAGCAGCGGCGCCTCCAGCACCGAACGGGTGTAGAAGGGCGAATCGTCGATGGTGCGGACGCTGTGGGGCGGCTGGCCGCCGTCGGTGCGGGTGCGCCGGTGCATCCGCCAGCCGGTCACCGGCAGCGCCACCTCGGCCGGCGGCTCGAACTCGCTGACCCGGCCGTCCGCATGGTAGCGCAGGCCCAGGGCATTGTGCGTGCCGTCGCGCCGGTCGGCGGCATAGAGCGTGACCGTGTCGCCGCCGAGCCGCCCGCGCGACCAGTCCCAGCGCGCGAACGCCTTTTCCAGCGGCTCGGTGCCCCAATTGCTGTCCACATAGGCATGACCGGACCAGGCGAGCGCGGGGGCGGTCATCGCCACCTCGGCGCGGGCCACCGGCGCGATCGGGCGCCAATGGTGGCGCGCCGCGGCGTCGAGGGCATGGGCCGTGGGGTTGAGTGCCTTGGCGTGGACGGTGATCGTGCCTTTGAGCCGCCGCGGCACCGGGGCGGTGCGTTCGTCGATCTCGATGGTCAGGGTGTCGCCGTTCCAGGTCAGCGCACTCGGCCCGACGGTGATGCCGTCGGCGCGTTGGTCGAGCGCCTCGGCGCCGCGTTCGGTCATCGCCCAGCGGTCGCCGCGGCCGCGCCCGGCCAGATCGTAAAGCGCCACATTGATCGCGCAGTGGTCGCGCGGGTCCCGGCGCCCGGCCCACACATAATAGGGCGAAAACACGCTGCCGATGAAGGCGATGATGGTCAGCCCGTAGCGGCCGTCATCGCTGAGCGCATCCACATACCACCAGCTGTAGCCACCCGGCGGCGGCGTCCACACAAAGCCAAGATCGCCGCCGCCGGCCGCGGTGGCGGCGGATCGACCAGCGTCCGGCGTCGCGGCGGCGGGACCGATGGCGGCCCCGTCGGTGCCGTCGGGTCCTTCGGCGCCTTGGGGGGCGGTGCGGTGCTCCGGGCTGCCGGGGGTGGGGCGGGCGGTCGTGTCCGATGTCATATCCGATGCCATGGGGCGCGGCTCCTCCTTCGCCTGTGGGGCGTGACCGATGCGACGGGCGCGGGCCCGCAGCGCGCGCTCGCGGCGGCTGACCGGCCCTGTCTGGTCAACTTGGCCCCGGCCCGCGCGGCGGTCAATATGGCGAGGCGGGGATCGCCCGGGTGGTGCGGCCGGGCCTTGCGGTCGGGAGCGGCGCGGTCAGGGCGGGGCCGGTCAGGGCGCGTCGGCGGCGGTGAGCCTGGCGACCAGGGCGGCCATGTCGTCGGGCAGCGGCGCGGAGAAGGTCAGTGCCGCGCCGCTCACCGGGTGGCGGAAGGTCAGGTCGGCGGCGTGCAGCGCCTGGCGGGGAAAGCCGCGCAGAGCGTCGGCGGCCGGGGCGCCCAAGGCGCGGGCCAGGCGCTCGCGCGCCGGCGCACGGCCATAGAGCGGGTCGCCGACCAGCGGGTGGCCCATATGGGCCATGTGCACGCGCACCTGGTGGGTGCGGCCGGTCTCCAGCGTGCAGCGCACCAGGGCGAGCGCGGCGGCGCGGCCGCGGCCGGCGAACCGGTCGAGCGTTTCATAGTGGGTGACTGCGCGCTTGCCGCCGGTGGCGCGCACGGCCATGCGTTTGCGGTCCACCGGGTGGCGGCCGATGGCGCCGTCGATACGCCCGGCGGCCGGGCAAGGCGCGCCCCAGACCAGCGCCCGGTAGCGCCGGGTCAGGCTGTGTTCGGCGAACTGCTGGGCAAGGCCCTGGTGGGCGCGGTCGGTCTTGGCGGCGACCATGACGCCCGAGGTGTCCTTGTCCAGCCGGTGGACGATGCCGGGCCGAGCGACCCCGCCGATGCCCGACAGACTGCCCCGGCAATGATGCAGGAGCGCGTTGACCAGCGTGGCGTCGGGGTTGCCGGCGGCCGGGTGGACCACCAGGCCCGCGGGCTTGACCAGCACCACCAGATGGTCGTCCTCGTAGAGGATATCGAGCGGGATCGCCTGCGCCTCGGGGATTGCCGGGGCGGCCGCCGGCACCGTGACCCGGTAGGTCTCGCCCAGCGCCACCGGGCGTTTGCCTTCCCGCACTGCGGTGCCGTCGGCCCGGCATACTTGGCCCGCCTGTATCAAAGCTTTAAGACGTGTCCTCGACAATGTCGGCAAACGGGCGGCCAGCCAGCGGTCGAGCCGCCCCCCCGCCTCGGCGGGATCGGTTACCTTGAGGGTATGAAACGCCATGGACGAATTGCCATCGCGCGCCGCCGCGTCTGCACCTGTACCGCCGCCACTGCCGGGGGCGTCCGGAGGCGTCTCCTGGGGTCTCAAGGCCGCCGTGGCGGTCATGGGGCTGATCCTTGCCATTGGCTTCGGGGTCGTGGTGGCGACGATCCTCTATCGCATCGGTGCGATGGAGGAAAGCGTCGCCGCGCCTGCCTCGACGACCTTCACCGCGCCGGCGGACAGCCGCCTGATCGCCACCCATCCCGCGGGGGACGGGCGCCTTGTGCTGGTCTATGCGCTGGCCGCCGGCGGTCATCTGATCGTCTTCGCCGACCCAGAAACGGAGCCCGAGACATGGCAGACCATCCGCCTGCGCCCCGCCACGTCCTTCTGAACCGGGAGGCCGCCGACCGCTTCGTCCAGACCGCCCGGGTGGCAGTGCCCAACGAGGCGTGCGGGTTGGTGGTCGGTTGGTGGGACGACGACGTGCTGACCGTCGAACGGTTCGTGGCGACCCGCAACCGGGCGGCTGGCCCGGACGAAGACGGCGGCAGCGGCCAGTTCGAAATCGACCCTCAGATGCACCTGCAACTGCAACGGATGCTGCGCGGCAGCGGCCGCAGCATCGTCGGTTGCGCCCATTCGCATCTCAGCGGCCCGGCCGAACCGTCCGCGGTCGACCGGGCCAATGCCGGCGAACCGCGTTTTCTGTGGCTGATCGTCAGCCTCGGCGACAAGGACCTGAAAGCCTGGTGGCACGAAAGCGAGGGCCGCTTCAGCCCCTTGGCCATTCGCTGGATGCACGCCAGCGACAAGGCTGACGCCCTGAGCGACGGCGTCCCGGCATCGGCCGACGCCGCCGGCTCCGACGAAACCGGCGGCGCGGCGTGATCGCGCCGGCGCGCGGGCGAGGTGTCCGCCGGGCTTGGGCGTCAGCGGACCGGCCGGTGGCTGTGCCGCCGTTCGCCCGGTCACGCCAGCCGGCCGCGGCCGAGGGTGTTGGCGTCGGTGTTGAACCATGAGGGTGTGGCTGGGAGCTTGATCGAGCAGGTGGCCCACCGAGCCGGCCCCGGACCAAGGCCGGCCGCCCTTGCCGGGTCCTGGCGTCGGCGTCGTCACCGCGCACCGCCGGGATCGGCCGGTGCGCGGTGATCGGCTCAATCCGTGGAGATCTGGCGCACGTCGTTGACGAAGCGTTCGATCTCGCTGCGCAGGCCGTTGGCGCTGCTGGCCAGGTCGTCGCTGGCTTCCTGAACCTGGCGCGAGGCTTCCTTGGTCTCGCTGACGCCGTTGGACAGGCCGGTGATGGTGCTCGACACCGCGCGCGTGCCGGTGGCGGCGTCGGCGATGTTGCGCGCGATCTCGGCGGTGGCGCTTTGCTGTTCTTCGACCGCCGCGGCGACCGTGGTGGCCTGTTCCGAGGTCGCCTGGATGGTCTTGTAGATGTCGGCCATGGCCTCGGCGGCGCGCTTGGAATGGCCTTGGACGTCGCCGATCTGGGTTTGGATCTGCTGGGTCGCGCGGCCGGTCTGGGTGGCCAGCGACTTGACCTCGCTGGCCACCACCGCGAAGCCCTTGCCGGCTTCGCCGGCGCGCGCCGCCTCGATGGTGGCGTTGAGCGCCAGCAGGTTGGTCTGTTCGGCGATGTCATTGATCAGGTCGATGACCTCCGAGATGGCGTTGGACGAGGCTTCGAGCGCTTCCATCACGCTCATGGTGGCGTGGGCCTTTTCGGCGGCGGCATGGGTGGCGCTGTTGGCGCGTTCCATCTGCTGGCCGATTTCCTGCGCGGTGGTGCCCAGTTCCTCGCTGGCGCTGGCCACGGTTTCCACATTGCTGGTGGCTTCTTCCGCTGCGGCGGCGACGGTTTGCGCCTGGCTGTCCGAGCGTTCGGCGGTGGCGGTCATCGCCTTCGAGGTCATGGCCAACTGGTCGGTGGCCGCCGACACGGTGCTCATCAACTCGGCGATCTGGGTGTCGAAGGCGCCGATGCGTTGGGCCAGGGCGTCGGCCTTCTTCTGCCGCGCGTCGGCTTCGGCGCGCTCGCGCTCACGGTCGGCGTCCTTGCGCGCTTCTTCGCGTTGACGTTCGGCTTCTGCGGCCGCGCGCTGGTCTTCTTCCAGGCGCCGGGCCTTTTCCTGGTCGCTGAGGCGCTGGACCAGGCTTTCCTTGAAGAAACGCACCGCCTTGGCCATGTGGCCCACCTCGTCGCCGCGGTCGTTATAGGGCACGTCGACGGCTAGATTGTTTTGCGACAGCGCGTCCATCACGCCGGCCATGCTGGCGATCGGCCGCGACAGGGATCGCGCCATCAACGCTCCGATAATGCCGACCAGCACGATGACCGTCAGGCCCAGAACCAGCATTTTCAGTCCCATGCCCACCACCGGGGCTTGCGCCTCTTCCATGTCCAGTTCGGCCAGCATGGCCCAACGGTTGCCCAACAACGTGAACGGCCGGTACGCCGAGAGCACTTTCTGGCCGCGATAGTCGTCAGCGATCATTACCCCTTGTTGCCCGGCGAGCGCGGCGGCGACCGCCTGACTGTCGATCCGGCGGTCGAGGATGGTGGTTTGAGCGCTGAACCGGGAATCCGAGCGCATCAGCCGGTCGTTGCCGACCACATAAGTCTCGCCGGTGTCGCCCATGCCGTCGGTACGCTGCATGATCGTATTGAGGCGATCGATCGGCATCTGGAAGGCGAGGACGCCGGCAATGCGGCCATCGGCGGTGCGAATCGGCTGGGCGATGAAGCTGGCCGGAGCGCCGTCGCTCGGCGCGTAGGCGGTGAAGTCGATGAACACCTGCTGGGCGTCTTGGCCGGCCGCCAGCGCATCGCGCACGCTGTGACCCAGGCCGGAATCGCGGTAGATCCCGGTGGTCAGGTTGGTGGCGAAATCGGGTTCCTTGAACACCGAATAGACCAGATCGCCGTCGCGATTGACCAGAAACACGTCGTAATACTTGCGTTCGGTCTGGAGCGACCGGAACCAGCGATGATAGCGGGCGTGGGCTTCGCTGTAGCGCGAGCCGTCGTCGGCGGCGTCCAAGCGCTCGCGCTGTCCCGCCGGATGGGGGTTTTGCTCGATGTACAGGCGTTGTAGCCGGGTATCGGCGTCGCGCCCCAGGGCCTGCCAGCCGTTGTCGAACGCCTCCAGCGCTTCCAGGGTGTAGGGGTTGCTGGCCACCAGCCGCAGGTCTTCCCGGATTGCCGACGTGTATTGCTCCAATTCCGCATGTCGCGCGGCCAGGACCGCTTCGAGTTTCTGGCGGACCTCGTCTTTGACCTGTGCGCCGGCAGAAAGAAAGCCCACGAGGCCGACCCCCGACGCCGCCACCATCAAGAACATAACGATCAATGATGGCAGCTTCTTGCTAATCTTAACATTATTCAGTGCTTGTAGCATTTTACTGGACCTTCACAGGGGTGGGGTCGATGGTTCGCCGCTGGCCATCTTTGCCAAAGCGCCGGGTGCTGGCACCGGCGGCTGTTGTTCGACGGCGGCTCATCAGAGGCTGCCGGTCGGTTGGCCACGCGGTCTTTGGGCGTGCGATAGCAGCAAAGCGGTTTCGATTTAGTGAACAATGACAAGAATTCGAAAACATTGTTGGTCGGCGCTTTTTCGGGGCCGAGCCGGTTCGGCGTGATGGCGAGGACGGTGTCGCCGTGCCGTGGCGGCGCGTGTTGACCCCGGCGGGTCGGCGGGTTCCTCTAGGTCGCGGCGGGCCTGCGACCACCGCCGGAGCAGATCGCCAGAGCAGGGAGGCGACGGATATGATCGAGGCACAATCGCTGGATCGACGCGCGGGCGGCGTGCGCGTGAGCTGCCGGTTGGCGACGGCTGGTGTGCTGCTGGCATTGCTGGTGGCGGGTTGGTCGCCGGTGGCGCGGGCGGCGGAGGCGCGAGTGCGTGACCGGGGCATCGAGATCGGCGTTCTGGCCACCGGGCCGCTCAACGCCATCACCGACGTGGCCGGGGTGCGCGTGGGCCAGGTGACGCTGGCCGCGCCGCCGGCGCGCAACACCGGCGTCACCGCCATCGTGCCGGCGCCGGGCAATCTGCGCCAGCGCCCGGTGCCCGCCGCGGTCCACGTGGCCAATGGCTATGGCAAGCTGGCCGGTATCAGCCAGATCCGCGAACTGGGCGAGATCGAGACGCCGATCGTGCTGACCAACACGCTCAACGTGGCCGAGGGGCTGGCCGGCGTGGTGCGCTGGACTCTCGACCGGCCGGGCAATGAGGATGTGCGCTCGGTCAACGCGGTGGTCGGCGAGACCAATGACGGGTTCTTGAACCACATCCGGGCGCGCGCGGTGACGCCCGAGCATGTGATCGCCGCCATCGAACGTGCCGAGACCGGCCCGGTGGCCGAGGGCGCTGTGGGCGCCGGGCGCGGCACGGTGGCGTTCGGCTTCAAGGGCGGCATCGGCACGGCGAGCCGGCGGCTGCCCGAGACGCTCGGCGGCTGGACGGTGGGCGTGCTGGTGCAGGCCAATATGGGCGGCATTCTGACCGTCGACGGGGTGCGCGTGGGCGAGGCGCTGGGACGCTATTATCTGCGCGAGGCGGTGGCGCCGGCGCATCACACCGATCGCCAGGGCGAGGGCGAGGGCGAGGATGAGAACAAGGGCGAGAACGAGGGCGGGGGCGCGGCGCCGGGCCCGGGAACGGCGCCCGGCGACAATCCCGACGGCTCGATCATGATCGTGGTGGCCACCGACGCGCCCTTGTCGGCGCGCAACCTGGAGCGGCTGGCGCGCCGGGCGGTCGCCGGGCTGGCGCGCACCGGGGCGTCGCTGACCAACGGCTCGGGCGACTATGTGATCGCCTTCGCCACCCATCCAGCGGTGCGGCGCGCGCCGGTGGACGGGGTGCGGCCGGTGGCGCACTGGCCCAACGCCGCCATGTCGCCGCTGTTTCAGGGCGTCGCCGAGGCCACCGAAGAGGCGATCTTGAACGCCCTGTTCGCCGCCGAGCCGGTGTCGGGCCACCGGGGCGCGGTCGACGCGCTGCCGGTGGCGCGGGTGATGGAACTGTGGCGGGCGGCCGGCGGGCGGGGTGAGAGGACCGGGGAAGCGCCGCGCTGACCCACGCGGCTTGGTCCTCGCGCGCACCCCATGCCCGCCGGCCGCCCGCAGACCCGGGGGCTGGTGTGAACCCGGGCCTGTCTGGGGGCCGGCGGGTCAGGCCGCCGGCTGATCGGCGCCGCGCCAGACGCGCACATCGTCGGGCGCGCTGAGCGTTTCGGGGTCGATGGCCGACAGCGTGCGGCCGATGGTCGCCGGGTCGTCCAGGCAGTCGAGCACCAGGCGCGCCAGGTCGGCGCGGCCGATGCGGCCGTGGACGCGCGGGTCGTCGTAAAGCTGGCCCGTGCCCTGGCCGCGCGCCCGGCCCTGTTCGCCCGCCGGACCGTCCACCAGGCCGCCGGGGCGGATCACCGTCAGGTCCAGGTCGGCGGCGCGGGCATGGTCCTCGCCCTTGGTCTTTTCGGCCAGCACCGGGCCGATCGCCGCCAACAGCCGCTCGGACGCATGGGCCCGGCTGTCGCCGGCGCCGAGCGAGGTGACCAGCACCAACCGGCGCACGCCCGCGTCGACCATGGCGTCGACCACGGTCGCGGTGCCTTGGGCGTCGGCCGAGGCGCCCACCGGCCCGCCGCCCAGGGTCGAGACCACCTGGCGGTCGCGGCCGAACGCCGACATCACCATGGCCACGTCGTCGGCGTCGAGCGCGTCGCCGGCGACCACCCGTGCGCCAAGGCTGGACAGCGCCTGGGTGTCCGACTGCGGCCGGGCCAGGGCGACCACGTCCCAGTCGCGCGCGCGGGCCAGCCGGGCCACTTCAAGGCCAGTGCCACGGGTGCCGCCGAACAGCAGGATGCGTCCGGGGGCCAAATGCTCGCTGGTCTGCATGGGCCTAGCCCTCCGCCCCGAGCGGCCCGGCGCCGTCCCGGGCCGCCTCGGCGACCAGCCGGTCGCGCAAGCGCTCGAACCGGGCCACCTGGTCGGGCTTGAGCTGGCGGTTGTCGTCGCGGCCGACGAACACCTTGAACATGATGCCGCCGTCTTCGTTGAAGAACAGGATCGCGTGGCTGGCCGAGCCCATGAACGGCCGGCTCAAGAACCGGATCGCGGCGCAGCGGTGGTGGCGGATGTGGCCGCCCAGGGGCTGGCCGCCGCCCAGATTGAAGAAGCCGTGGCCTTCCGAGCCCTTGGGCACCTCCGAGGCGCATTCCAGAATCAGGTCGGGGGTATGGACCAGGACCATCAGCCGGCCCCAATCGGTCAGGTCGTCCATGACCGTCTGGAAGAACCGGCCGGGGATCGCCGCGCCGGTCTCAGCCGGCAGGCAGTCGGCCACTTGCCGGGGCGTCAGGCCGTGGTCCTTGGCGATCGCCTCGATCACGCCGTCGGTGGATTGGGCGAACTGGGCGCGCACGGCTGCGAGTGCTGCGGCGTGGTCGTCGGTGGGGTCTGCGGGCATTGCGGCGGTGTCAGCCATGGGAACGGGTCTCCTGTGTCGATGGGGCGGCGTCGGGCCGGTGGTCGAGCCCGACCATGATCTGTTGCAGGCCGGCGATCAGGTTGGTCTGCCAGAACCAGCCGGCGGCGGTCAGCGCATAGCCGCCGGGCGCCGGCGCGATCAGGCGCGCCGCCTGCCAGTGATCGAGCAGCGGCGCCAGGGCGGCGGTCAGCCGCTCGCCGCGCTCGGGCCCGGCCAGCCGGGCGATGCGCGCCGGCGCGATGCGGCCGGTCTCCAGCGTCGCGGCGATGGCGCCGCGCCAGTCGGCGCCGGCCATGGGCCGGAACAGGAAGCTCAAGGGCTTGGTGCCTTGGGCGATGGCGGCGGCATAGGCGTCCACGTCGGCCTCGACCGCGTAGCGGTGGCCGGCCAGCCCGCCGCCCGCGCCGGCGCCGAACGCCAGCCCGGTGGCCTGGGCCTTGATCAGATGGTTGTAGAGGTTGCGCTCGCGCGGGGTGCGCGCCCAGTGCGCCTGGCTCAACTGGCGCCAGCCCGACGCGTCGAGCAGCGCGCGGCCGGCGGCATAGCGCTCGGCCTGTTGGCCCAGGTCGGCGGCCGGCGGCAGCGCGCCCTTGGCGATCGACTTGTCGAGCGGGCTGTCGGGAATGCGCGTCAGGGCATAGAGGTCGACGCCGTCGAGCCCCAGCTCGGCCACCGTCTGCACATCGTCGAGCCAGGTCTCCAGGGTCTGGCCCGGCAGGCCGTAGATCAGGTCGCAGACCACGGCGGCGCGGTCGTGGGCGACCAGGTCGGCCATGAAGCGCTCGGCGCGCGCCCGGTCGGCCTTGCGGCCCAGGCGCTGGCGCAGCGCGGTGTCGAAGCTTTGCACGCCGATGGAAAAGCGGTTGGCGCCGGCGTCCAGGCAGGCGATGACCTTTTCGTCGTCGAAGCCGTGGATGCGGCCTTCCACGGTGATCTCGCAGTCGGGCGCCAGCGGCAGGTGGCAGCGCACCGCCTGGATCAGCGTGAACAGGTCGCGCGCGGTCAGCGCCGTTGGCGTGCCGCCGCCCAGATAGACGGCGTGCACCGGGCCGCTGGCGATCGCCGGCCGGTCGGCGTGGAGCGCCAGGTCGGCGACCAGCGACGCGGTATAGCGCGCCGAGAAGTCGCCGCGCGCCGAATTGCGGTAAAAGCCGCAGAACAGGCAATGGTTGGCGCAGAACGGCACGTGCAGATAGGCCACGGTCTTGCCGGTGCGCGGCATCGCCAATAGCTCGGCAAAGCGCGCCTGGGCGTCGTCCACGGGCTCGGGCCGGCGCGCGAACCAGTGGGTCGACGCGCGCCGCTCGAAGGCGCCGGTCAGCGCCGGCCGGTCGAGCCGGGCGCGCGCGATCTCGGGCATCGCCGGCGCGGCCTTGGGCGCGGCGCCAGGTGCGGTGTCGGGCGCGCTCGGCTCGTGGCCGGACAGGGCCGCACTCATGGCCGCGCTCCGACCATGGACATGGCGGATAACAGGGTGGCTCTAACGCCCTTCACCGTCGACCTCCTGGATTACATGAAAGCCCTCGAACCGGGGGCCGCCCTCATACATATGCCGGGTCTTGCCGCCGTCCTTGTGGGCGTCGCGGAACGATTGCGATTGGGTCCACGCCTCGAATTCCTCGACCGAGCGCCACACCGTGTGGCTGGCGTAGAGGATCACGCCATTGTCTTCGGGCCCCTTGAGCATCTGAAACTCCACGAACCCCGGCTGGTCCTTGAGCCGGCTTTCGCGGCTGGCCCACACCGCCTCGAAATCGGCGGCATGGTCCTTGAGCACCGAGAAGCGGTTCATGGCGATATACATGTTGGCGATGGACATGGGCGGCAGTCTCCATGGTCTTTCGGGTTGGCGATGCGGTCCGACAGGCCCTCAGACCGGCATCAATTGGGGCGCCCCCCGGGTCGGGTGGCGCTCGATGGTGACGGCCAGGTCGAAGACGCGGCCGATCACCGGGGCGGTCATGATCTCGTCCACGGTGCCTTGGGCGGCCAGGTGCCCGTCCGCCAGCACCACCATCCGATCGGCGTAAAGCGCCGCCAGATTGGGGTCGTGCAGCACCGCCAGCACGCCGACGCCGTGACGGTCGGCCCACAGGCGCGCGGTGCGCATGAGCTGGTGCTGGTGGGTGAGATCGAGATTGTTGGTCGGCTCGTCGAGCAGCAGCAGCCGCTCGGACGGCAGCGGGTTAAGGCCGTCCGAGGCGGTGTCCGAGGCGGTGTCGGCTGCGGCCTCGGATGTGGTCTCGGATGTGGTCTCGGGCCAGATCTGGGCCAGCACCCGGGCCAGTTGCACGCGCTGGCGTTCGCCGCCCGACAGGGTCGGATAGACCCGCTCGGCCAGGTGGCCGGCGTCGACCGCTTCGAGCGCGGCCAGCGCCACCTCCAGGTCGCGGGCCTCGCTCGACCGGCCGGCATGGGCGCTGCGGCCCATCAGCACCACCTCGAAGGCGCGGAACGGGAACGACAGCTCCGACGATTGCGGCATCACCGCGCGCAGCCGGGCCAGATCGGCGCGGCGCCAGGCGCCGAGCGGCCGGCCGGCGATGCGGACCTCGCCGGCGCACGGGGCGAGCGCGCCCGACAGCACGTGCAGCAACGTCGACTTGCCGGCGCCGTTGGGGCCAATGAGCGCGGTCACCTGGGCGGTTTCCAGGTCCAGCGAGACGCCGTCGAGGATCGCGCGGCCGCGGCGGCGGACGGTCAGGTTGCGGGCACTCAGCATCGGATATCCCTCCTCGGTGTTCACCACAGGCCCAGGCCCCGGCGGCGCATCAGCAGCCACAGGAAGAACGGCCCGCCCACGCAACTGGTCAGGATGCCGATCGGCAGTTCGGCCGGCAGCACCAGGGTGCGCGCCAGCACATCGGCGATCAGCAGCAGGCTGGCGCCGAGCAGTGCTGCGGCCGGCAACAGCACCCGGTGGTCGGGGCCGATGGCCAGGCGCACCAGGTGCGGCACCACCAGGCCGACGAAGCCGATCACCCCGGTCAGCGCCACCGACGCGCCGACGGCCAGCGCCGCCAGCACCACCACCCAGTTCTTGGTGCGCTCCACGTCGAAGCCCAGATGGGCGGCCTCGCGCTCGCCGAACAGCAGCGCGTTGAGCGGCCGGGCGAGCCGGACCGCCGCCAGCGCCGGGATCAACATCAGCGGCGCGGCCAGCGCCAGCCGGTCCCAGGTGACGCCGCCCAGGCTGCCCAAGAGCCAGAAATTGAGGTCGCGCAACGCCTGGTCGTCGCTGAGAAAGATCAGCAGCCCGATGGCCGCCCCGGCAACCGCGTTGAGCGCGATCCCGGCCAGCAGCATGGTCGCCACCTCGGTGCGGCCGCCGCGGCTGGCGATGCGATAGACGATCCAGGTGGTCGCCAGGCCGCCGGCGAACGCGGCCAGCGGTACCGCCACGTCCTGGGCGATGGCGGCGAGGCCGAACGGCAACACGCCGCCGAGCACGATCACCAGCGCCGCAGCCAGCCCGGCGCCGGTGGACACACCGATCAAGCCGGGGTCGGCCAGCGGGTTGCGGAACAGCCCCTGCATGGCCGCGCCCGAGACCGCCAGCGCCGCGCCCACCAGCATGGCCAGCAGCGTGCGCGGGCTGCGCAGGGCCACCAGCACCGTCTCCTGCACGCTGGTATGGTCGGTGAGCGCGGGCAGGCCAAGCCGGCTGGCCAGGATCGACAGCGCATCGGCGGGCGGGATCGCCACCGCGCCGACGCCGAGCGACAACAGCACCGACAGCACCAACAGAGCGCCGATGGCGGTCAGGGCGATCCGGCTGCGGTCGGCGTGCTGGGCCATCGCCCGCGCCGGGTCGAAGCGGTCGGCCGGGCTCTCGGCCGGGCTCTTTGTGGGGGCCGAACGGGGCAAGACGGGGGTTCCGATGGTGCTCATCGCTGGACCGTCCGGTCCGGGTGCAGTTTGGTCGCCAGGGTGTCGACCGCTTCCGGCAGCCGCGGGCCGAAGCCCAACAGCAGCAACATGTCCATGGCCTCCAGCCGGCCGGCCCGGGCCGCCGGGCTGTCGGCGAATTCGGGCCGCGCCAGGATCGCCGCCTTGCTGCCGGCGGCGTCGAGCGTGCGTTGCGGCACCAGGATGATATCGGGGGCGGCGGCCGCCGCCGCCTCGGGCGACAGCGGCTTGAATCCGTCCATACCGTCGAGCGCGTTGCGCCCGCCGGCCAGGTCGATCATGGTCGCGGCGGACGTCCCGGCGCCGGCCGCCATGGGCGGCCCGCCGGCCAACGAGATGACGAACAGCACGCGCGGGCTGTGGTCGATCGCCGCGATCCGCGTCGCCACCTCTGCATAGGCGTTGTCGAACTGGTCGAGCAGGGTCGCGCCGGCGGCCTGGCGCCCCAGCGCCTCGGCGACCCGGGCGATCTTGGTGCGCACCCCGTCGGCGCTGGTGTCGTCGGGCACGGTGACGATGGTCAGACCGGCGGCGTGCAACTGCCGGATCACCGGCGGCGGGCCGGCGTCTTCGATCAACAGCACCAGATCGGGGTCGAGCGCCAGGATCGGCTCGGCGGCCAGATTGCGCATATAGCCCACATCGGGCAGGTCGCGCGCCGCGGCGGGATAGAGGCTGGTGCTGTCCACCGCCACCAACCGGTCCTGCGCGCCCAGGGCATAGACGATCTCGGTCAAGGCACCGCCCACCGCGACGATGCGTTCGGGACCGGCGTCGGCGGCCCAGGCAGCGGGGCCGCCAGCGGGATTGGCCGGGGCGACCGTGACGGCAAGCGCCACGGCCAGCATCCTGGCCACGGGCTGGCCCAGCGTTTGCGCGACGAAGCCATGACCCTTGGGGCGCCCCGGGCGCTTTTTCCTGTCCGGTGGCGGGCTGCCCGCCTGGTCGGTTTTCGGGTCGCGGCAGTGGGCGCAAGGTGGCTTGGGACCGGGCGAGGGTCGGCGCAGGGTCACGAACCGGAGAAAACGCATGGCGAGCCTCTTCGCTGTCGGTGGAGGGCGCCCGTGGACGCCTCCTTCGCTGCTATCGCAAATCATGCGCAATATCAATCACAATCGCGAATAAGTCGCGATATCACGCAGGGCGGCCAGGGTGCCCGATCGATGGTGCCAGGATCGGGGAGGGGATGCCGACGCGGCTATTGGCCTTGGCGGTGGCACTGTCTGGGGCACGGGCGGGCGCGCGATGGTCGACGCGGCGGGTCCGCTCGCGCTGCACCGGCAGGCCGCCACGGCGCCGCTTGGCCGGTCCGGGCTTGGCCTTGCACGCCCCACCACCGATTGCGGCATGGCGAGCCGCCCTGTGGCGGCGCGATAGGCAATCGCCGCCGGCGGCCGGATCGCTGCCGAGTGTGGGGTCTTGGCGCCCATGGCCGGCAGCGGTGTGCGGCGGCGATGGGCGGCGTCGGGGCGCTCGCCATGGCGGGATGGGCGATCAACGCGAAACGGCGGCCGGCTTGCCTGGCGTCCACCTTCGCCGGTCGGGTCGCCGTGCAAACCCCGGTGCCACCCCTGGTCGATCCCTTGCGATCGATCAGGGCGGCGCCGGGGGGGGGGCGAGCGGTCAGGCGGTTTCGTACATCTGGCTTTTCAGGAACTGCGCCAGGGTGTCGATGTCGGTGGCTTGGGTGCGGCCATTGGTAACGCAGAAGCGCAGCATGGGCACGCCGTCGAGCTTGGCCTTGGAGATCCAGAAACCGCCCTGTTCCAGAGCCGCGGTCAGATAGCGATCGACCGATTCGGGGCCTTCGGGGGGCACCAGGCAGGCGACCGCGGCGGGCGACTCGTTGGCCAAGTGCCAGCCGGCTTTGGTCAGCGTGTCCACCAGCCGGTCGATCAGCGCGATCGCATGGTCCACATGGGCGGCATAGCCCGACCAGCCGGCATTGGCCAGCGACAGGAACATCCGCAGGCCGACGAACCGGCGCGACCATTGGGTGGAGGTGCGGTAATAATTGGTGCTGCCCTCGTCGTCGGGCATGTACATGGTGTCGATGTCGAAGGTCTGTTCCAGGATCTCGGGTCGGGTGACCAGGATCATGCCCGCGCCCATGGTCATGGCGAACCATTTGTGGCCGTCGATGGTCACCGAGTGGGCGCGTTCCATGCCGGCCAGTGCGGCGCGCCGGGTCGGCGAGGCGATCAGCGCGCCGGCCCAGGCGGCGTCCACATGGCACCACATGCCGTAAGCCTCGGCCAGGTCGGCGCAGGCGGACAACGGGTCGATCATGCCGGCATTGGTGGTGCCGGCGGTGGCGGCGATCAGCACCGGCACATGGCCCAGGCTGAGGTCGGTCTGGATTTCCCGTTCGAGCGCCAGCGTGTCCATGCGGCCATGGCCGTCGGTGGCGACCAGGCGCACGGCGTTGCGGCCCAAGCCGGTGGTGTGGGCCAGTTTCACCCAGGCCAGGTGGCTCTCGCACGAGGTATAGATCACCGGCGGTCCGGCGAAGGCGGCGACGCCGTCCTGGCCGAAGCGTGGTTCGACCGCGGTCAGCGCGCACCACAGGGCGGTGGCGTTGGCTTCCGACCCGCCGCTGGTGAAATGGCCGGCGGTCTGGCGCGGCAGGCCGGCGCGTTGAGCCACCTGGCGCAGCACATGCTCCTCGATCGCCACCAGCTTCGGCGCCGCCGACCAGAAACAAACCTGCGGGTTGTAGGCGTTGACCAGTCGGTCGGCGCACTCGGCGGGAAAGGTCGGCGCGGGGTTAAAGAGGCCGATATGATGCGGGTGGGTGGTATGAACCATGCCGGTTTCAAGCGCATCGATCGACCAGTCGAGCAAGGGTTGCAAGTCTTGCGGGTGTTCGAAGTCGAAATCGGCCAGATTGTCGAACCAGCTCTGGGTCGGTGGCTCGGGCAGCGCCGGGCGCTGTCGGTATTGGGATCGCGCATCGGCCAGGCGCGCGGTCACGAGATCCTCGACCGCCGCCATTCGCTCCATATCTGGAAATAGGTCAGGATTGCTAGCCATAGTGTTTTCCCGAGGTCAGTGTAAGGTATGAAAAGTGTTGTTCCGAGACGCGTTAATAAAACGATATCAAAAAATCAGCTTTCTAGGCTTTATGGTTAAGATTTGTGTCGGGTCGTTTCCCTCCCCGCGCCGGCCGGCGCGGGCGGGAGAGAAAGACTCGTTTTCGATCAGAATTTTCCGGGCCAGACCGGCGTCGGGTGTCGGCGACGCCGCTGCCGGTCATGCCGCGCCGCGTCCCCCTTTGGCCGTGTCGCTTGGTCGCATCGGCGGCGGGGTGGGCGGTCGGTGGTGTGTCGCCGGCCTCAGCCGCCGGCGATCAGCGCCCGGGCGGCGAGCGCGCACAGCACCGCGACGGTCAGGTTCACCAGTGTGCCAAGCAGATAATAGGACGGGTTGGCGGCGATGCGCTCCTTGCGCACGAACTCCTTGGCGCCGATCAGGATGGCCAGGGCGCTGAACTGGTCGGCGAACACCAGCACGAACAGCAGAACCGTCTCGCAAAAGCCGATCCAGAAGCCGGTCGCGCGCCAGTCGAACACCCGCCCGCGGTCGCTGCTGTCGGGCAGCGGCGCCGTGGGTTCGCCCGGCCTGGGCACGGTGTTGTCCGATTTCAGGTGCGGAATGCCCAGGCGGATCACCAATGTGGACAGGATGAAGGCGACCGCGAAGGCCGCCGCCAGAATGCCGACGCTGTCAATCCAATTCCATTGATTCAGCATAATCAATGTTTTCCGATTGTTTGAGGGCGGCGAGGCGGGCGCGCAGGGTGGCCTCGGCGTCGATCAGCAGGGTCAATTTGCCCCGATGCACCGCGTCCGACACCGATTGGGGGAATTTGCCCAACGCCTCGGCCACGTCCTTCTGGTTGTCGCCCCGGGCCAGGCGCTCATAGACGGCGAACTGATAGTCGGTGAGGTCGGCGAGGGCGGCTTCCACCAGGGCGGCGAGGCTGGTCAGGGTGCGTGCTTCGAGCCCGTCGCCGACCT
This sequence comes from Rhodothalassium salexigens DSM 2132, assembly GCF_004341375.1. Taxonomy (GTDB): domain Bacteria; phylum Pseudomonadota; class Alphaproteobacteria; order Sphingomonadales; family Rhodothalassiaceae; genus Rhodothalassium; species Rhodothalassium salexigens. Next base: position 139,584 of record NZ_SLXO01000002.1, on the reverse strand, counting down.
GCCAGACGCACGGGGCGTCGCGGGTTTTCAGCCGCGCCATGGCTTGGCTTGCGGCCTTGAACACCGGCCCGCCCACCTGGCGGATATCGGCGCTGCGGGCGCCGGCGCGCCCGGCGGCGACCACATAGCGAAACCCGGCATGATCGCGCAGCACCCCGCGCAGGTGAGCCAGCGCCTCATAGGCGGCGGCGGGATCGGCGAACAGGCCGGCGATTTCGTCGCCATAGCTGAGCGCCAGCGGCACCCGCAGGGTCTCGGCCATGCTGTCATTGAGGGTCGCCAGGGCCGGTTCCACCGCGCGCACCAGCGCGGTCGCAGCATCCCGCGACAAGGCTGTCGAGCGGCGCAGGTCGAGCATCAGCAGGATGTCGGGCGTCGGCGGCATCGGACAATGATAAGCGATTGATTATCGCGAAACAATGCTTGTGCCCGGTCGGGGCGGTCGGGGCGGTCGGGGCGGTCGGGTCGGTCGGGGTCGGTCGGGGGGAGCCGGCGGCGGCTGGATTGCCGCGCCGCCTTGCGGCGGCTCGCAAATGGCGGGGAGGGGAGGGTTGGTGGGGTGTCGCGGTGGCTGTCCCGTCCGGTGGCAGGGCGTGGGCGTCCATCCCCGGCCGCAATTGGCGAGGGTCAGCGACGCCATCCATCGGGCCGGCGGCCGGGTGCGGGAGAGAGGGCGCGGGCGGGCCGGCGCCCCCCTCCGGTCGCGCGGTTATTCGGCGGCGGCGCGGGTGCGGGCCGCCGCCAGGATCGGTTTGAGATAGCGCCCGGTGTGGCTTTCGGGCGTCTCGGCCACCTGTTCGGGCGTGCCGGTGGCGACGATCCGGCCGCCGCCGTCGCCGCCGTCGGGGCCCAGGTCGACGATCCAGTCGGCGCACTTGATCACTTCCAGATTATGCTCGATCACCACCACCGTGTTGCCCTGGTCGACCAGCGCCTGGAGCACGCCCATCAGGTTGCGCACATCCTCGAAATGCAGGCCGGTGGTCGGCTCGTCGAGCACATAGAGCGTCTTGCCGGTGGAGCGCTTGGCCAGTTCCTTGGCCAGCTTGACCCGCTGCGCCTCGCCGCCGCTCAGCGTGGTCGCCGCCTGGCCGATGCGCACATAGCCAAGCCCCACGCGCGCCAGCATGGCGAGCCGGTCGCGCACCGCCGGCACCGCCTTGAACAACTCGACCCCGTCCTCGACGGTCATGTCGAGCACGTCGGCGATCGACCGGTCCTTGAACTTGATGTCCAGGGTTTCGCGGTTGTAGCGCGCGCCCTTGCACACGTCGCAGGTGACGTAGACGTCGGGCAGGAAGTGCATCTCGATCTTCAGCAGGCCGTCGCCCTGGCACGCCTCGCAGCGCCCGCCCTTGACGTTGAAGCTGAACCGGCCGGGCTTGTAGCCGCGCGCCTGGGCCTCGGGCAGGCCGGCGAACCAGTCGCGGATCGGCGTGAACGCGCCGGTGTAGGTGGCCGGGTTGGAGCGCGGCGTGCGCCCGATCGGCGACTGGTCGATGTCGACCACCTTGTCGATCTGGTCGAGCCCCTTGAGCGCGCGGTGCGCGCCCGGCTGCACGCGCGCCTTGTTGAGCTGCCGGGCGACCGCCTTGTAGAGGGTTTCGTTGATCAGCGTCGACTTGCCCGAGCCCGACACGCCGGTGACGCAGGTCAGCGTGCCGAGCGGGATCGCCACGTCGACATCGGCCAGATTGTTGGCGCTCGCCCCCTCCACGCGCAGCATCTGGCGACGCCGAGACTTGCCCACGGTCTTGCCCCGGCGGCGCTCGGCCGGCACCGCCACCGCCCGCCGGCCGGACAGATATTGCCCGGTCAGGCTGGCGTCGTGGCCGAGCACGGTGTCGAGCGTGCCCTCGACCACCACCTCGCCGCCATGCTCGCCGGCGCCGGGCCCCATGTCGATGATATGGTCGGCGGTGCGGATCGCGTCCTCGTCATGCTCGACCACCAGCACCGTGTTGCCCAGGTCGCGCAGGTTCTTGAGCGTCTCCAGCAGCCGGTCATTGTCGCGCTGGTGCAGGCCGATGGACGGTTCGTCGAGCACATAGAGCACGCCGGTCAGCCCCGAGCCGATCTGGCTGGCCAGCCGGATGCGCTGGCTTTCGCCGCCCGACAGCGTCGCCGACGAACGGGCCAGGGTCAGATAGTCGAGCCCCACATCGTTGAGAAAGCCCAGCCGGTCGATGATCTCCTTCAAGATCCGGTCGGCGATGGCGCGCTTCTGGTCCGACAACTGGTCGGGCAGGGCGCGGAACCAGGCCAGCGCCTGGCGCACCGACAGCGCGCTGACCGCGCCGATATGGCGCCGGTCGCCGAGCTTGACCGCCAGCGCCTCGGGCTTGAGCCGGTGGCCCGCGCACGCCTCGCAGGTGGCCGAGGCCTGGTAGCGCGCCAGGTCGTCGCGCACCATCTGGCTGTCGGTCTCGCGCCAGCGCCGCTCGATATTGTGGATCACGCCCTCGAACGGCCGCTCGACGGTGTAGGTGCGCCGGCCGTCGTCATAGACCATGGCCACCGGTTCGCCGTCCGAGCCGTAAAGGATCGCCCGGCGCGCGGTCTCGGGCAGGTCGGCCCACGGCGTCTCCATGGCGAACCCATAGTGGCGCGCCAGGCATTGCAGGGTCTGGCGGTAATAGGGCGCCTGGGTCTTGGACCAGGGCGCCACCGCGCCGTCCTTGAGCGCCAGGGCCGGGTCGGGGATCACCAGCTCGGGGTCGAAATAGAGCTTGACGCCCAGGCCGTCGCACGACGGGCAGGCGCCCTGCGGGCTGTTGAAGCTGAACAGGCGCGGCTCGATCTCGGGGATCGTGAAGCCCGAGACCGGGCAGGCGAACTTCTCCGAGAACAGGTGGCGCTCGGGCTCGCCGTCGCCGTCGCGCGGCGCGGTCTCCACCGCCGCGAGCCCGTCGGTCAGCGAAAGCGCGGTCTCGAAGCTGTCGGCCAGGCGCGTCTCCAGCCCCGCTTTGACCACCACCCGGTCCACCACCACGTCGATATCGTGTTTGTACTTCTTGTCGAGCGCCGGCACGTCTTCGATGTCGTAGAACCGGCCGTCGACCTTGACCCGCTGGAAGCCCTTTTTGCGCAGCTCCTTGAATTCCTTGCGGTATTCGCCCTTGCGGTCACGCACGATCGGGGCCAGCAGATACAGCCGCTGGCCGTCGCCCAGCGCCAGCGCCCGGTCGACCATCTCGCTGACCGTTTGCGCGGCGATCGGCTCGCCGGTGGCCGGCGAATAGGGCGTGCCGGCGCGCGCCCACAACAGGCGCATATAGTCGTAGATCTCGGTCACCGTGGCGACCGTCGAGCGCGGGTTCTTCGACGTGGTCTTCTGTTCGATGGAGATCGCCGGCGACAGGCCCTCGATATGGTCCACGTCGGGCTTCTGCTGCATCTCCAGAAACTGCCGCGCATAGGCCGACAGGCTCTCCACATAGCGGCGCTGGCCCTCGGCATAGATGGTGTCGAACGCCAGGCTCGACTTGCCCGAGCCCGACAGCCCGGTGACCACGGTCAGGCTGTCGCGGGGAATATCCACGTTGACGGACTTCAGATTGTGCGCGCGCGCACCGCGCACCGACAGCGTCTTCAGCATCGGATCGATCCCAAGCGGATGGGGCCACGCCGGCCGATGGCCGGGGCGGCTGGGAACAAAAGGAGACTCAGCCGCGGACCATAGCGCAGATCCCGCACCGTGCAATGCGGCAGAGCGTATATCAGTTCCATGCGACGTTTTGTTAACAATTTCGCACTAGCGTCCGGCGCATGAGGCGGTCGGGCCCAGCGGTGCTGCGATGTCCACATATCCGGCTGGTCTCATGGCTTCGGCTCAATCCACAAGGCGTTGTTTGGTGTATTCGAGGTTCCCGGTGCGCCCGGGGGCGGGAGTATGTGGTATGGTTCGGCGGTTGATACTGTCTGTTTGTGTCGTTTTGTTGCTGTCGGGAGTGGCGGGTCGGCTGGTGGCCAGCGTCGATGATCGGCTGTTTGCTACCGGGAAGCGTGCCTATGCGACCGGCAATTATCGATCGGCGGCGGCGGCATGGCGGCCGCTGGCCGCTGGCGGCGATCCCAGGGCGCAGTATCGTCTTGGCCGGCTGCATGAACGCGGCGAGGGCGTCGCGCCCGATGGGGAGACGGCCCGGGCCTTGTACACGGCCGCGGCGTTGAGCGGGTTCGGGCCGGCGCAGTTGGCGCTCGGTCGGATGCTGGCGCACACCGGCGCGCCCTTGGACGACCTCGCCGAGGCGCTCACCTGGTTGATCCTGGCCGAAGAGCGGGACGTGGTCGGCGCGGCGGCGCTGCGGCAGGCGTTGGCGCCGACCCTGTCTTCGACCGATGTCCGGCTGGCTGAGTTGCGCGCCGAACGCTGCCGCTTGAGCCAGTATCGGGTGTGCGCCGTCACCCCGACCGACGGGCGATGGCAGTACGCCGCCAGCCAGTCGCGCTAGGCGGTCTTTGGTCCGCGATACCACCCACAGACAGGGCGGTGTGCCGGTTGCCGGTCCATGGCCGGCCACGGCGCCGCCGGGGTTGGCGCTTCGGCCGGTTGCAGAAACGCGCGCCCGGCGCCCGGCGCCCGGCGCCGGTTTCCGGGCGGCTGGTCGGCTTGTCTGCCGCTTTTTGGCTGCTTGGGCCTCCTGGCCGCTTGACCGCGTTATCGCCTTGCCTGATCTTGGTGCCCTTGCGTGCGGGGTGGGGATGAGCCATGGCGGTTTTGCGTGACAACCAGCCGGCCGGTCGGCTGATCGTAACCAATACCGAAACCGTGCCCGGCCACCGGGTGGTCGAGCAGTTGGGCGTCGTCCAAGGCAGCACGGTGCGCGCCAAGCATCTGGGCCGCGATATTCTGGCCGGCTTGAAGAATCTGGTCGGCGGTGAACTCAAAAGCTATACGGCCTTGATGACCGAGGCGCGCGAGGAGGCCATCGCCCGCCTGGTCGCCGAGGCCGACGGGCTCGGCGCGGACGCGGTGGTCAATCTGCGCCTGTCGACCATGACCGTCACCGACGGCGCCGCCGAGATCCTGGCCTATGGCACGGCGGTACGGCTTGTGCGCGTCGCGACCGAGGAGCAGGCGCCCGACCGTCAAATCCGCGAGCGCCCCGCCCCCGAGCGTCATGCCCCGCACGGACAGCCCGCGCCGGCGGCCGATCCCAACAGGGACGCCGCCCTGGGCGCAACCGTCCCCGGTCCCGGCGCGGCCGATCCCCTCTCGGACGCAGCCGACCCGGGTGCCCGGTCCGCAAGCGACCATCGCCATGACTGAGGCGGCGTCGGGGTCCGCTGTCGCCTGGCTCGATTGGGTTGGTTTTGTCCTGCCCGACACCGGGTGGCAGGTCGCGTTCGCGGCGGTGTCGGTGTCGGCCGGGCTGTGGCTGGCCAGTGTGTGGCTGGCGCGCCGCCATGACCGGGCGCTCGACCGCCATGACCGGTCGCCGGGCCGGCCGCTGTTGTCGACGCTGCCGCCGCCCGCCGATACCGGGTCGGCCCAGCTGATCTTTGCCTCGGTGGTGTTGAGCCATTCGCTGAGCCGCATGCTGTTGGTGGTGTTGCGGCGTCTGGTGGGCGGCGAAGTCGCAGCGCTGGGGCTGACGGTGCGGCGGGCCCGACGCGAGGCGCGGCGGCGGCTCGAACGTGCGGCCCGCGACGCCGGTTGCGACGCGGTCTATGGCCTGCGCTTTGCCGGTGTCAGCCTCGGCGCGGGCGGTCTGAAGACCGTCGAGGTGGTCGTCTACGGCACCGCCGTGCGCGGTGCCGGGCGCATCGACGCTCGACCCGGTGGGGGCCGATGATGGCCTGGTTGGCGTTGTTCGTCTGCATTGCGCTCGAGGTGGCGGCGACCACCTTGCTCAAACTGTCCGACGGGTTCGCGCGCCCCGGCCCGGCGACCGCGTCGCTGGCCCTTTATGGCGTGACCTTCTGGCTGCTCGCCTGGGTGTTTACCCGGTTGCCGGTGGGGATCAGCTATGCGGTCTGGTCGGGCGTCGGGGTGGCGGCGATCACCCTGATCGGCTGGGTGGCGTTCAAGCAGTCGCTCAACGGCTTGCAAATGCTGTTTTTGGCGCTGATCCTGATCGGCGCGGTCGGGCTCAACCTGACCACCGGCGCCACGCCGCCCGACGGCGGGGCTTGATCCCGGACCCGGGGCCGCGCCATATGCCGGCCCTGGCGCGGCCGGCCGGCATTCTCTAAGCTCCGGCGCGCACCCACAGCCAACCTCCCGAAACGATAGGATCAGCCATGGCAGGCAGCGTCAACAAGGTCATTCTGGTGGGCAATCTGGGCCGCGACCCGGATGTGCGCACGATGCAGAACGGCGGCAAGGTGGTGAACCTGTCGCTCGCCACCTCGGAAAGCTGGAACGACCGCCAGACCGGCGAGCGGCGCGAGAAGACCGAATGGCACCGGGTGGTGATCTTCGACGACCGCCTGGCCGAAACCGCCGAGCGCTATCTGCGCAAGGGCTCCAAGGTCTATGTGGAAGGCCAGTTGCAGACCCGCAAATGGCAGGACCAGTCGGGCCAGGACCGCTATTCCACCGAGGTGGTGCTGCAACGCTTCCGCGGTGCGCTGACCATGCTCGACGGCCGCGGCCAGGGCGCCGGCGGTGGCCAGGGCGGCGACTATGACCAGGGCCCCGGCGGCAGCGGCGGCCCGGGCGGTCAAGGCTATGGCGCCGGCGACTACGGCCATCAGGGCGGCGGCTTCGACCAGCGTCCCGGCGATCTGTCGTCCGATCTCGACGACGAAATCCCGTTCTGACGCCGGGCTGCGTGCAGCCCTTCGGGGCTGCACGTTTTGCACGATTTTCTTGTCGTCTGATCGCCTAAAAATATAGTCTCTGTGCAAAGCAAGTCGTCAACCTGAAGCATTGTTGTGGGCGTTACTGTACCGCCTTTTGGTTCAAGCATCGATGATCGATGAAAAAAGATTTGAATCCTCTTTGCTGTTCGACTAATGATAGACCGGATTTTGCCATAATCGGTGTTTCTCACACTAGGGTCGCTGTTCAATAGGGTGGCAGGGTCGACAGGGGAATCGGAGCCATGATTGCCGACATGGAAGACCTTCTGGCGCTGGCGCGGTCACGAACCGCCGAGGGCCGGCACAGGCTGGTGGAGAACATCACGGACCTGTTCCTGAGCCCGGAGTACCGCCTCTCGGATCATGAACGGGCGTTGATTTCCGATATTCTGATCAAGTTGGTCGACTCCATCGAACTGGACCTGCGCCGTGAGTTGAGCGTGGCGCTCGCCCACAGCGATGTGGAGATGACCGAATTGGCGCGTCGGCTGGCCAATGACGACATCACCGTGGCCTGGCCGCTGTTGCAACGCACGCGTCTGCTCCAGGACGTGGACCTGATCGAGATCATTCGCTTTCGCACCGAAGAGCACCGGGTGGCGATCGCCAAGGGCGACGGCGTGACCGAGCCGGTGTCGGAGGCGTTGGTCGCCTATGGCGGGATCGACGCGCTCGAAGCGCTGGTCAACAATCCCAAAGCGGCGATTTCGCGGTCGGCCATGGCCCATCTGGTGGCCGAGGCGCGGCGCTATGACAGTTTTCACGAGCCGCTGGTGTCGCGTCACGACCTGCCAACCGATCTGGCCTATCGTCTGTATTGGTCGGTGTCGGCGGCGCTGCGCCGGCACATTCTGGAGCAGTTCGATATCGACGAAGCGACCGTCGACGAAGCGTTGCGGCGCGCCAACCAGGCCGCCGAGGTCGCCCGGGCCGAGGCCAACGGCGCCCAGGTAACCGCCGAGCGGCTGGTCCGGCGCCTGGCCGAGGCCGGCGACCTGACGATCGATTTTCTGCTCAACACGCTGCGCAACGGCCATATGCCCGTGTTCGTTGCCGGCATGGCCTTTCTGGTTGGCGTCGACCAGCCGACCGTCTGGCGGGTGGTGACCGACAAGGGCGGTGAAAGCCTGGCGATCCTGGCCCGGGCCGTGGACATGACCCGGGAGCAATTCACCGCCATGGCGCTGCTGACCACCTCGTCGCGCGGCGGACCCGAAGTGCAGTCGACGGCCGTGGTCGAGAAGCTCACCAGCCTGTTCAACCGGATCGACACCGCCAAGGCGCGCAAAGCGCTGGTGCTCTGGCAACGCGATCGGGTTTTCGACGAGGCCATAGAGGAACTGCGCCATGTCCGGGAAAGCGGGGGAGCCGTCGCCGGGTCGTGAGCCCGAGGACGGCGGATTTACGGCGACCGTGACCTCCTTGCGCCCGACCGACCGCCCGGTCGGACGGCGCGATCGCACGACCGAGATGGACACGCCGTCGCCGCGCGACCGGCCGTCGTCCAGCCCGGCTGAGCCGGACCATGGCCGGTCCGACCCGGTGGCGGCCGGTCGGCTTGGGGCCGATCGGACACCGGTCGATGACGGCCGGGCGGAGGCCCGTGGCGGATGCGGCCAGCAAGCCCCGGCGGGCGTTCTCGACAGTCTGTTGGTGGATCAGAGCTGTGCGGCGTTTCTGTGCGATGCCGACGGCACGGTGGTGGCGCGCAATGCCACCAGCACCGCCGTCTGGCCCGACCTGAGCCCGTTTGCGGCGCGCCTCGAACCGGTGGCCGCGGGGGTGGCGCAGGGGCAGCAAAGCCAGGTGATGGTCGAGAGCGGTCAGGCGTGGCTGGCGCAGCGCTGTTTTCGCGGTCGGGTGTTCCCTGTTCGGCCGCCGGCATGGAACGACATCGCGGTCGCGGCTGTGTTCGAGGACATCACCGACGACCGGCACTGGCAGGCCGCCGGCGCCACGCGGCCCGAGGATGACGCCCGGCTGTCGGATTTCGCGCGGGCGGCCTCCGACTGGTTCTGGGAGACCGACGCCGACGGCCGGCTGACCGTCCTGTCGCAGCGTTATACGGCGTTGACCGGGCGGCCGTCGGTGATCGTGCTGGGCCAGCCGCTGTCGGCGGTGGCGCGGATCAATGTGACCGCCGACGCCCCTGGCCGGGTCGATGGCGATGGCGGTCTGGACCGGGGCGGCGGCCGCCATTACCGGGTCGACGATTTGCTGGCCGCCCGGCGTGGCTTTCGCGACGTGGAGGTGGCGCTGATCTGCCAGGACCAGGCGACCCTGCCGGCGCTTCTGTCGGGCGTGCCGGTGTTCGACCCGCAGACCGGCGAATTCGCCGGCTTTCGCGGCTCGGGTCGGGATATCACCGCGCTCAAGCGACGCACCAACGAGGCACTCGCGGCGCGCGCCGAGCTTGAGGACACGCTGCTGGAGTTGCGCACCCGCAACCTTGAACTCGACGTGGCCTCGGCGCGCGCCGAAGCGGCGCTCAAGGCCAAGAACGAGTTTCTGGCCTCCATGAGCCACGAACTGCGCACACCGCTCAACGCCATCATCGGCTTCAGCGAGGCCATGACGCTGCAGGCGTTCGGCCCGCTCGACGGCAAGTATCAGGAATATGGCAACGATATTCTGGGCTCTGCGCGCCACCTGCTCGGGCTCATCAACGACATTCTCCAGGTCTCGCTGATCGAAAGCGACAAGCTGGAGATCGAGGAAGAGGCCGTGTCCTTGTCCGACATGGTGCGTCAGGCCCATGCGATGTTGACGGTTCGGGCCGAGCGCCAGGGGGTCGACCTGTCGCAGGTGGCGTATGACGGCGATCTTGCGGTGCTGGCCGACCCGCGTCGGTTGCTCCAGGTGTTGACCAATCTGGTCACCAACGCGGTCAAGTTCACGCCGTCGGGCGGCTCGGTCGGCGTCCAGGTGCGCGGGCCCGAGGACGACGGGCTGATCCGGGTGACCGTGTGGGACACCGGCCAAGGCGTCCCCGAAGAACACCGCGAGGCGATTTTCAACCGCTTCCACAAGGGCGCGAGTTCGGTCTATGCCAGCAGCGGCGAGGGCGTCGGGCTCGGCCTGTCGATCAGTCGCCACCTGGCCCAGGCGATGGGCGGCAATCTGTGGCTGGAAGACAGCAGCGACGCCGGCAGCCGCTTCACCATCGACCTCAAGCCCGCCGCAGCTTAGAACGGGTCCCACGCGGGGGCGCGACCGCCCATCCGTGCCGTGCCATTACACCGGGACCGACCCCATGACCTGCTCAGAGCCGCGCTCCGAGACCACAACAGAGCCCTCCGCCGAGCACTTCGCCGGGCGTGGCGGCGACCGCCCGACCGCGCCGCGCACCTCGACCGCCGGGCTGGCGCCGGCGACCCTGTGCGCCCAAGCGGGCCATGCGCGCGACGCCGCCACCGGCGCGGTGGTGCCGCCCGTTCACCTGGCCACCACCTATGCCCGCGACGCCGACTATGCGCTGATCGGCCCGGAATATACCCGCGACCAGAACCCCAGCTATGCGGCGGCTGAGCGGGTGATCGCCGGCCTTGAAGGCGGGGCTGAGGCGGCGCTGTTCGCGTCGGGTCAGGCGGCGGGCCAGGCGGTCGCTGCGGCGCTGGTGCCGCCCGGCGGGCGCATGGTGGTGCCCACGCTCGGCTATCACGCGCTGTTGCGCCAGTTCGCGCGGCTGGGCCGGCGCTATGGCTTCGCCGTCGACCGCTACGACGCCCGCGACCCGGACGCCCTGGCGCGCACGATTGCCGCCGGGCCGGTGGATCTGGTCTGGGTCGAGACGCCGTCGAACCCGCTGTGGCAGGTGGTGGACATCGCCCGCGCGGCCGAACTGGCGCACGCCGCCGGGGCGGTGCTGGCGGTCGACAACACCGCCATGACGCCGCTGTTGCAACGGCCGCTGGCGCTCGGCGCCGATCTGGTGATGCACTCGGCCACCAAGGCGCTCAACGGCCATTCCGACGCCATGGCCGGCGTGCTGGTGACCGGACAGGCCGACGAGACCTGGGCCCGGGTGCGCGCCGAACGCGCCCAGGCCGGCGCGGTGCCCGGGCCGTTCGAGGCCTGGTTGCTGCTGCGCGGCCTGCGCACCCTGGCGCTGCGCGTGGGCCAGGCCTCGGCCAATGCGCTGGCGCTGGCCGAGGCGCTGATGGGCCATCCGGGCGTCGAGGCGGTGCTCTATCCGGGGCTGGCCGACCATCCGGGCCACGCCGTCCACCGCGCCCAGACCGACATCCGGCGCGGCCATGGCAGCCTGCTGTCGATCCTGGTGCATGGCGGGGCGACCCGGGCCCGGCGGGTGGCGTCGGCGACCCGGCTGTTCATCCCGGCGACCTCGATCGGCGGCGTGGAAAGCCTGATCGAGCACCGCCACACCATCGAAGGCCCCGACAGCCCGACGCCGGAGAGCCTGTTGCGCCTGTCGGTGGGCATCGAGGACGCGGACGACCTGATCGCCGATCTGGTCCAGGCCCTCGACCGCACGGCGCCCTGATAGGGCCCCGGCAGTCTCGGACCATCTCTGGCACGGGCCCTGGTCCGCCTTGCGCCCCGTTGCCGCCGGCTTCCGGCCCGGCCACACTGGCGGCCGCGGTCGGATCACAGTTTCGCCACGCCGCCGGGTTGTGATCGCCCAAGGACAATGGAGGACTATATGGCTCAGACGACGATTTCCCGCCCCCGGCGTCATGGCGTTGCCGCGCTGGCGCTGACCGCGCTGCTCGGCTCGGGGCTCGGCTCGGGCGCGGTGGTTTTGGCCCCGGCCGCCCGGGCTGCCGACGCGCCGGGCGAGCGCACCGCCACGGTCGACCAGCGCACCGGCCTGTCGTTGACCATCTATAACGACGATCTGGCGCTGGTGCGCGACGCCCGCCGGGTCGATCTGCCGCGCGGCCGTACGCGGCTGGCGTTCGAGGGCGTGGCCCCCGGCATCGACGCCCCGACGGCGCTGCTCAAGGCGCCGGGGGTGACGCTGGTCGAACAGAATTTCGACTATGACCTCTTGACCCCGCAGAAGCTGCTGGACAAGGCGGTGGGTGGCACCGTGCGGCTCTATCGCACCAACCCCGCGACCGGTAAGGAGACGGTGGAGACCGCGCGCGTGCTGGCCGCCAATGACGGCGCGGTGCTGCGCATCGGCGACCGGATCGAGACCCTGGCCGGTGACCGTCTGCCCGGCCGCATCGTCTTCGACAGCATCCCCGACACCCTGCGCGCCGAGCCGACGCTGAGCCTGACGCTCGACGTGCCCGAGGCGGGCGAGCGGCCCTTGTCGCTCACCTATATGACCGGCGGTCTGTCGTGGCGCGCCGATTATGTGGGCGTGCTGTCGGCCGACGAGACCGACTTGTCGCTCCAGGGCCTGGTCACGCTGACCAATGACAGCCCCATGGCGTTCGACCAGGCGCTGACCCAGTTGGTCGCCGGCGACGTCAACCGGGTGCGCGACGACCGGCGCAACGACATGGTCCAGCCGCGCATGGCGATGATGGCCGAGGCCCGCGGCCAGGCCGAAAGCGAGGCGCTGATGGACTATCACCTCTACACGCTGCCCGAGCGCACCACCATCGGCGCGCGCCAGACCAAGCAGGTGGGCTTCCTCCAGGCCGACGGCGTGCGGGTCGCCAAATCCTACAGCCGGCGCTTCTACGGCTTCAACACCGCGCCCAAGCCGGTGCCGGCCCGGGTCGCGCTCGACCTCACCAACGACGCGGCGAGCGGGCTCGGCCAGCCGCTGCCCGCCGGCATCGTGCGCGTCTACACCGCCGACAGCGCCGGGCGCGCGCAATTCGTCGGCGAGGACCGGATCGACCACACGCCCAAGGCCGGCGACGTCCGCCTGGCGCTTGGCGAGGCGTTCGACGTGCGCATCGAGCCCAAGCTGGTGGCGCGCCAAGAGGTCGCGCGCGACCGCGACACGCGGGTCTACGAGGCGACCCAGCGCTACACGGTGACCAATGCCCGGGCCGAGCCGGTCACCGTGGCGGTGGAACAGGCGATGCCCGGCACCTGGGAGATTCTGGACGAGAGCCAGCCCCACGAGCCGGTCGACGCGCGCACCCTGCGCTGGACGGTCGAGGTGCCGGCCGAGGGCGAGACGGTCCTGGAACTGCGCGCCCGCATCCGCTGAGTGAACGACGCCGAGGGCGCGGCGGTCTGGTCGCCCCCTCGGCGCCCGCGCCTGGCCATGGCGGCCCCCCTGGCCGCCGTCCGGTTCGGGGCCAAGCACCGGCTGGATGGCGTCGCTGGCGCTCGCCATGACGGCTGAATGCGGGCACGGCGGCGAAACGCCGGACGGTGCGGTCCTTGTGCCCGCCCCGTCCGGCGCGTGGTCTACAGCCGTCCCGAGCCGAGCACCGGCAGCAGCCAATAGCGCAGGCCGGTGCCGGCGAAGTCTTGTTCCAGGCCGGCGAGCAGGTTGTGCGCGCGCTCGGCCGGGCACAGCAGTTGGAACGCCACGCCCTCGCGGCGGCCGGCGACCTGTTCGCGGACCGTCATGGTCGACGGGGCCTCGCCATGGCCGCGCCCGGCGAAGCTGAAGAAACCCGGCGCCTCGGCGCGCGCCATCAGCCAGTCGACCATGTCGGTCTCATGGGCCGGCGGCACCATCAGGGTCAGGATCACCTCGGCGGTGGCGAACTCAGTCATGGGCGAGCGCTCCCTTCACGCCGGTGGCGGTCTTGACGCCGAACCGGCGGTACAAAATCGGCAGGATGATCAGCGTCAACAGGGTCGACGAGATGACCCCGCCGATCACCACGATGGCCAGCGGGCGCTGCACCTCGGAGCCGGGGCCGCTGGCCAGGGCCAGCGGGATCAGCCCGAAGGCGGTGATCGAGGCGGTCATCAACACCGGGCGCAGGCGCCGCTCGGCGCCCTCCTGGACCAGCCGGTCGAGCGACCAGCCGCGGTCGGCCAGATGGTTGAAATGGGTGATCATCACCACCCCGTTCATCACCGCGATGCCCAACAGCGCGATGAAGCCCACCGACGCCGGCACCGACAGATACTCGCCGGTGATCGCCAGGGCGACCACGCCGCCGACCAGGGCGAGCGGGATGTTGCTCAACACCAGCACCGCCTGGCGCACGCTGCCCAGCGTCGAGAACAGGATCAAAAAGATCAGCCCGAGCGCGATCGGCACCACCACCATCAGCCGCTTGGCGGCGCGCTGCTGGTTTTCGAACTCGCCGCCCCATTCGAGATAATAGCCGGTCGGCAGGTCCACCTGGGACGCGACGGCGGCCTGGGCGTCCTCGACGAAGCCCACCAGGTCGCGGCCCGAGACGTTGGCGATCGCATAGGCCAGCCGGCTGCCGCGTTCGCGCGCGATCGCCACCGGGCCCTCGACGCGCTCGATGGCGACGATGCGGCCGAGCGGCACGGCGCGGTGGTCGGGCAGGGTGATGCGCAGGCTTTCCAGGCGCACCGGCGAGGTGGCCATGTCGCCGCCGGTCTTGATCTGCATGGGCAGGCGCCGGTTGCCCAGATAGATGGTGCCCACGTCGAGCCCTTCGAGCTGGGCGCGCAGCACGTCGGCGACCTGGTCGACGCCGAGCCCCAGCCGCCCGGCGGCCATGCGGTCGATGGTCAGGCGCAGATATTGCTGACCCTCCTGGGTCGGCGTGTAGACGTCGGCGGCGCCGGGCACCTGGGCCACCACGTCGACCACCCGCTGGGCAACCCGGCTGAGCGCGGCCGGATCGTCGCCGAAGATCTTGATCGCCAGGTCGCCGCGCACCCCGGTCAACATCTCGTCGACGCGCATCTGGATCGGCTGGGTGAAGGTGGTGGCGACGCCGGGGAAGCGGTCGAGCAGGGTGCGGATGCGGTCGATCAGCGCGTCCTTGCTGGCCACCGTCCACTGGTCGCGCGGCGCCAGTTCCAGGAACGTGTCGGTCTCGTTGAGCCCCATGGGGTCGAGGCCGATCTCGTCCGAGCCGGTGCGCGCCACCGTGCCGGTGACTTCCGGCACCTCGGCGAGCAGGGCGCGCTGGAACGACAGGTCGATGTCGAGCGACTGGTCGAGCGTGATCGACGGCTGTTTCTGCAACTGGACGATAAGGTTGCCCTCGTCCATGGTCGGCATGAAGGTCTTGCCCACCTGGGTGAACAGCAGCCCCGCCACCGCCAGCAGCCCCAGCGCGCCGCCGATCACCAGCCGGCCGTGGCCGAGCGCCAGTCGTAGCGACGGCCGGTAGAGCGCGTGCAGCCGGCGCACCAGCCACGGGTCGCGGCCGCCCGGGCGCAGCAGGAACGAGCCGACCACCGGGATCACCGTCAGCGCCAGCACCAGCGCGCTCGCCAGCGCGAACACGATGGTGATCGCCACCGGGCGGAACAGCTTGCCTTCGAGCCCCTGCAGGCTGAGCAGCGGCAGGAACACCACGATGATGATGCCGATGCCGGCGGTCACCGGGGCGGCCACTTCCGTCGCCGCGCGGTACAAAAGGTGCAGGCGCGGCAGGCCGCTTTGGCCCTGGTCGCGCAGCTTGGTGGCGCTGTTCTCGACCACCACGATGGCCGCGTCGACCAGCAGACCGATGGCGATCGCCAGCCCGCCCAGGCTCATCAGATTGGCCGACAGCCCCACCGTGTGCATCAGGATGAACGTGGCCATGGCCGCCAGGGGCAGCACCAGCGCCACGGTCAGCGCCGCGCGCCAGTCGCCCAGGAACACCATCAACAGCAGGATCACCAGCACCACCGCTTCCAACAGCGCCTCGGTGATCATGCCCACCGCGCGTTCCACCAGGTCGCCGCGATTGTAGAACACGCGGATCTCGACGCCGTCGGGCAGGCTTTGTTGCAGCGTCTCCAGCTGTGCCTCGACGCCGGCGACCACTTCGCGGGCATTGGCGCCGCGCAGGCCCAGCACCAGCCCCTCGACCGCCTCGCCGACGCCGTCGCGGGTGACCCCGCCATAGCGGGTCAGATGGCCGAAGCGCACGTCGGCCACGTCGCCGACGCGCAGCGGCTCGGCCGGGTCGGCGCGGATCACGATGCGGCGGATGTCCTCAAGCGTGGTCACCGCCCCTTGGGTGCGCACCAGCAGGGTTTCTTCGCCGTCGTCGATGCGGCCGGCGCCGTCATTGCGGTTGTTGGCCGCCAGGGCGGCGCGCAACTCGGCATAGGTGGTGCCGGTGCCCTCCATGCGCGCCGGGATCGGGCTGACCTCATAGGTCACCGCCTTGCCGCCGAGCGCGTTGACGTCGGCCACACCCTTGACGCCGCGCAGTGCTGGACGGATCACCCAGTCGAGCAGGGTGCGCCGCTCGGTCAACGACAGGTCGCCGCCCTGGATGGTGAACATGAACATCTCGCCCAACGGCGTGGTCAGCGGCGCCACGCCGCCCTCGACGCCCGCCGGCAGGTCGCCGCGGATGCCGGTCAGCCGTTCCTCGACCCGGGTGCGCGCCCAATAGATGTCGGTGCCCTCGGTAAAGTCGATGGTGATGTCGGCGAGCGCGTATTTGGTGGTCGAGCGCAGCAGATTGACCCGCGGGATGCCGAGCATCTCGCGCTCCAGCGGGCCGGTGATGCGTTCTTCCACCTCTTCGGGCGTCATGCCCGGCGCCTTCATGATGATCTTGATCTGCGGCGTCGACACGTCGGGATAAGCGTCGATGGGCGTGTTGCGATAGGACCACCAGCCGCCGGCCAGAAGCGCGCCGGCAAGCAGCATCAAGAGCAATCGCTGGGTCAGCGAAAATTGCACCAGGCGTGTCAACATCACTGCGCCCCCGTCTCGGCCCAGACGCCCTTGAGCGCCGACGACCCGCCGGTGGCGATGCGGTCATCGCCCGCCAGGGCGGCGCGCACCACCAGGCTGTCGGGCTCGCGCGCGACCACCTCGACGGCCAGGGGCCGGAAGCCCCCGGCCTCGGCGACGAACAGATAGGTCCGGCCGTCGCGGCGCACCACGGCGCTGCGCGGCACCCGCCAGCCCTCGCCGTCGTCGAGCGCGCGGGCGATCTCGGCCTCGATCAACTGGCCCGGGCGCAGGGCGTCGAGCCCCTCGGTCACCTCGGCGCGCACCAGCACGCCCTGGTCGATCCGGTGCACGATGCAGCCGACCGCCATCACCCGGCCCTGGGCCGCGCCGCCTTGGATGCTGACCGCGAGCCCCTCGGTGAACTGCCGGCAACTGTCGATGGGCGCATGGATTTCCAATTGCAGCCGGGCGATCTGCGCCAGTTCGTAGACCGGCGCGGCGCGCTCCAGCCGCTCGCCCACGGTGGCGCGCTGGCTGACCACCATGCCGGCGATCGGCGCGCGCAGCACCAGCCGGCTGTCGAACTCGCGGCGCTCGGTCAGCCGGTTGAGGTCGGCCTGGGTCAGGCCGGCCAGCAACAGCGACTGGCGCTGTTCGTCGCGCCGCGCGCGGGCGTCGTCGAGGGCGTTTTCGCTTTCCTGCAAGCGCCGTTCGGAGATGATCCCCTCGTCGCGCAGGCGGCGGTCGCGGTCGGCCTCGCGCTCGGCCAGGTCGAGCGCCAACAGCGCCTGGATATAGCCGCGCTGGATCTGCACCAGTTCAGGGCTTTGCAATTCGGCCAACACCTGGCCCTTCTCGACCCGCTCGCCCTGGGCCACCAGCATGCGTTCGACGACGCCGGCCGCGCCCACGGTGACCATCTGTTTGTCGGCATTGGGCACCACCACCTGGCCCGGCAAGGGCGCCGAGAAGGCTTGGGTGACCGGCTCGGCGCGGCCGACGGTGATGCCAAGCGCGCCTTGTTGCGCCTCGCTCATGGTCAACAGCGGGCCGGTACCGTCCTGCGGCTGGGCGGCGAGGTCGGGGGCCAGCAGCGCCAGCGCCACGAGAGCGGCGGCGGCGGTGCGCGCGGATGGGATCGGGCAGGGGATCACGGCATGACTCCGGCGGCTTGATTATAGTCGGCGATGGCGCGGCCCAGGTCGACGGCGCGGCGCTCGGCATCGGCGATGGCGCGCAGCGCTTCTTCCCGGGCGCGCAGCAGCGCCACCAGGTCGGACTCGCCGACCTCGAACGAGATACGCGCCAGACGCAGCGCTTCCTCCGCCGTGGCGCGCCGGCGGTCGGCGAGCGTCGCCGCGCGCCGGGCGGCGTCAAGCCGGTGTTCGGCGGCGTCGAGCGCCAGGCGCAGGTCGCGGCGTATCTGGGCCAGGGCGCGTTCGGCCTGGGCCAGGCTGTCAAGCGCGCCGACCTCGGCGGTGCGGTTGAACAGGCCGAAATCCAGCGGCACGGTGACGAACACGCCCAGCGACCCGATGGTTTCGGCGCCGCGTTCGGGCCGCTCGCCGCGCATGCCGACGCCGACGCTGGGCTTGGTGGTCCAGGTCTTGCCCGCCACCCGGTGCGCCTGGCGCGCCCGGTCGCGCTCGGCGAGTGCGCGGCGCGCGTCCGGGTGGTCGGCCAGGTCGACGGTCTCGGCTGCAACCGCGGTCTCGCGCAGGCCCGCGGGCAGGGCGGTGAGCCCGGTCAGTTCGGTGAAGCGGTGGCGCGCATGGGTCAATTCGGCCTCGGCGTCGACCACGGCGCTTTCCTGCGCCAGCGTCTCGGCCTGGACCAGCGGCAGGTCGGCCTCGGGGCGCTCGCCCTCGCGCACCCGGATCGCCAGGTCGCGTTCCAGCAGTCGGGCGGTCTCTTCGGCGCGTTCGGCCAGCGCCAGGTCGACCGCGGCGCGGCGCACCACCCAGGCGGCCTCGCGCACCTGGCCCGCGACCATCAGCGCCACGCTGTCGGCCAGCGCGGCGGTGGCGTCGCTGCGCTGGCGTGACAGGGCGCGGCGGGCCTGACGCTCGCCCGGCGGCGTGATCGGCACATTGACCGTGGTTTCCCACTCGCGCTCGCCGATGGCGTCGGCGACCCGGTCGGTCTGATAGCGCCCGGTCAGCGTCGGCGCCTGGCGCACCCAGCGCCCGGCGTCGCCGCGCTGCACCCGGTCGGCGCGGCGCCGGCCGACGATCTCGGCGGCGGCAGGGTGGCGGGCGATCGCTGCGTCCACCGCCGCCGCCAGAGACGCCGCCAGAGACGCCGCCAGAGACGTCGACTGCGACGCCGACCGAGACGCCGCCTGGGCCGTCGCCATAGCGGTCGCTGCGGGGGCTTCGGTTGCTGCGTCGGCGGTGTCGGCCGGCGGCATGTCCTGGGCGCGTGCCACCGCTGCCGGGGTCGAAAGGCTCAGGCCCAAGGACAGGCATAAACCATAGGACCAACAAGACAATAGATTTTGCAAATCACTCTCGCTTCACGCGTTTCAATTGGTCGGCCAATGCTATGCTGTCCCCTACCATAGTCGGCAAGTGACGCCTAAGTTTATATTTTCTTTGCATTTGCTAGTGAAACGCAGCGACTTTTTCGGTCTTGGCCGGGTGCCAGCCGATTGCCCTGGGCCGGTGGCTGACTTAAGCTCGGTCGATCATATTGCGATCCCATGGGCAGGGAGACGGCCATGACGGCGGATCAACCGGGCGTTGCCCGACGGCAAGTGTTGCAGGGCGTTTTGCAGGGCTTGGGCGGTCTTCCGCTGGCCGCGGTGCTGGCCAATCCCGCGCTCGCCCAGGCGGCCGCCGAGACGCTGACGGACGTGACCATCGAGACCGCGGACGGGCGCAGCGTGTCGGGCGCGCTGGCGCTGCCCGAGACCTTGCCGGCCCCCGCGGTGATCGCGATTCACGAATGGTGGGGGCTCAACGATCAGATTAAGACCGTGACGGCGGAGTTCGCCCGCCAGGGCTATGTGGCGCTGGCGGTGGACCTCTATGACGGTGTCGTCGCCGACACGCGCGAGCGGGCATCGGCCTTGGTGCGCAGCATCGACGATATCGAGGCCACCGAGACCATGGCCGCCTGGGTCGACTGGTTGCGCGCCCATGAGGCGACCACCGGGCGGTTGGGCACGGTCGGCTGGTGCTTTGGCGGCGGCTGGTCGTTGAACACGGCGATCGCCGCGCCGGTCGAGGCGTGCGTGATCTATTATGGCCGCTGCGACCGTCCGGCCGAGGCGATGGCGCGCCTGCAAGGCCCGGTGCTGGGGCATTTCGCCACCCAAGACGGCTATATCGACGCCGCCATGGTCGACCGCTTCGCCGACGCCATGAACGCGGCCGCGCGCTCCTATACGGTGCACTGGTACGAAGCCGACCACGCCTTCGCCAACCCCACCGGCGCGCGCTATGACGCCGCCGACGCCCAGCTTGCCTGGGCGCGCACGCTCGACTTTCTCGGCCGCCACCTGCGCGCCTGACCGGGCCCTTAAGGCTCCATCGGGCGGTCAGGGGGGCGGCGTCGGGGGCGCTCAGCCGTCGGCGTCGTGGCGGAACGGCAGGTGCTCGGCGAACAGCGCGGCTTCGGCGCTGATCACCCGGCGCTCGCGCGACAGATAGTGCTCGACCGCCTCGTGAAACCCGGGGTCGGCCAGCCAGTGTGCCGACCAGGTGGTGTTCGGCTCGTAGCCGCGGGCCAGCTTGTGCGGGCCCTGGGCGCCGGCTTCGACCCGGTCGAGGCCATGGGCGATGGCGAAATCGATGGCCTGATAATAGCAGACCTCGAAATGCAGGTGCGGGTGGTGCTCGGTGGCGCCCCAATAGCGGCCATAGAGCGTGTCGGCGCCGAGGGCGTTGAGCGCGCCGGCGATGTAGCGCCCGTCGCGCCGCGCCATCACCAACACCAGCCGCTCGCCCATCGCCTCGCCGACCATCGAGAAGAAGGCGCGGCTCAGATAGGGCCGGCCCCATTTGCGCATGCCGGTATCCTGGTAGAAGTCGAAGAACCGGTCCCAGACCGCCTCGGTCAGATCGGCGCCGGTCAGCCAGTCGATCTCGATGCCCGCCGACAGCGCCTCGCGCCGCTCCTTGCGCACCTGCTTGCGCTTGCGCGACGCCAATTGGGCCAGAAAGTCGTCGAACGCGGCATAGCCGCGATTGTGCCAGTGGAACTGTTGGTCGGTGCGCAGCAGCAGGCCGTGGCGTTCCAGGCGCCGGGCCTGATCCTCGGGCGCGAAAGTGACGTGCAGCGACGACACGCCCCGGCGGCGCGCCAGGGTCAGCGCGGCGGCGATCAACTGGTCGGCGGTGTCGCCCGGTTCGCCGGGCCGGGTCAGCAGCCGCGGACCGGTCGCCGGGGTGAACGGCACGCAGGCCTGGAGCTTGGGATAATAGCGGCCGCCGGCGCGGGCATAGGCATCCGCCCAGGCATAGTCGAAGACATATTCGCCCTGGGAATGGCCTTTCAGGTACAGCGGCATAGCCCCCCGGATGCCGCCCGCGCCGTCGGGCAGCACCACATGCTGGGGCGCCCATCCGGTCTCGGCGGTGGCCGAGCCGGAACGTTCGAGGGCGCCCAGAAAGGCGTGTGACACGAACGGATTGTCGGTGCCGGCGCAGGCGTCCCAGGCGGCGGCGTCCAGATCGTCGATACGGGCCAGGATCTGGGCCTCGAAAGCGATGTCGTCCATGGCGCGGCGGTCCCCCTCGCGGCGTGTCGCGGTGGGCGTCAAGGTCGCGGCCGGCGCCCTCGGTTTATACGCACGCCGGCGCCGGGCCGATGACGGTGGCGGCGCGCGTCCGGTCCGGTGCCGTCCAAGGGCTGGCCTTGGCCGGGCCGGAAGCGGCGGCTAAGCGGCGTCGCGGCCGCTCAGGCGTTGATGGCGATCAGCGCGTCGATTTCGACGGCGACGCCGAGCGGCAGGGCGTTGACGCCCACGGCGGCGCGCGAATGGCGGCCGGCCGCGCCGAACACCTCGACCATCAGGTCGGAGGCGCCGTTGATCACCGCCGGCTGGTCGGTGAAGTCCTCGGTGCAGCGCACGAACCCGCCGAGCTTGACCACCCGCGCGACCCGATCCAGATCGCCCAAGGCCAGCTTGACCTGGGCCAGAATGTTGAGCGCGCAGGCGCGGGCGGCTTCCTGACCGGCCGCCACGTCCAGATCGGCGCCCAATCGGCCGGTGATCAGCCGGCCGTCGGCGGTCTTGGCGATCTGGCCGGAAATGCTGAGCAGGCCATCGGCGGCGACGAACGGCACATAATTGGCCACCGGCGCCATGGCGTCGGGCAGGGTGAGGCCGAGGCTGGCAAGACGGTTTTCGGCTGACATGGGGCTGGGCTCCTTCACAGACGGGTCGGCCGGCGCCAGGCGGCGACGGTCCGAATGCCTGATAGCAGCCGTGGGCGGATCGCTCAATCCGCGCGGGTTACCGGGGCCAGCCACCCACCGCTGCGACCGCTGGCTGGGCCGGACTGACGGCGCGTTTTTCGGCGTACATGCGGCGATCGGCAGCGGCCACGGTTTCGTCGGCGCTGCGCTTGGGGTCGAGCGGCTCGATGCCCAGGCTGGTGCTGATCCCCAGCCAGGTGTCGGCCCACGGGATGCGCAACCGGTCGATCCGGGCCTGTAGCGTGCGCAGCCGGCGCGCAGCGCCCCCCGGCGTCGCCGGCGCCATGACCACGACGAATTCGTCGCCGCCGATGCGGCCGGCGAAGTCCTCCACCCGGACGCCGTCGCGCAACACCTCGGCCACGTGGCACAGCAGCCGGTCGCCGGCATTGTGGCTGAAGGTGTCGTTGACGGCCTTGAACCCGTTGAGGTCGAAATAGCCGATCACCCCGTCGGTGCCATGGCGGCGGGCGGCGGCCAGCGCACGGTCGAGATGGGCTTCGAAGGCGCGGCGATTGCCGATTCCGGTCAGTTCGTCGGTCATCACCAGGCTTTCCAGTTGGGCGATGCGCGCTTGCTGGTCGGCCAGGCGCTGGCTGGCGACAACGGCGAAATTGAGCATTTCGGCCACCAGGCCGCGTTCGCCGTCGCCCGGACCCCCGGTCGCCCCCGCGCCCTGGACCATCTGGCCCTCGACCAGGCGGGCAATCATCCGCGCCATCCCCGCCTCGTCGGTCCCATGACTGGGCAAAAGGGTTAACATGTCCGTCACCATGGGCGGTCCCTCGCCAACAACACCAGTTACAGCCCGCCAATTAAGCAAGGGCGATGCCAAACCGCCTTTTGCCGTCGACAATTCGTGGCGAATTGTTTCGACAAGGCAAGGGCGCGCAACGGCTCGGTAAATCCGGCCGCGGCCGGCAGAATCTGCCGGGCAGAAAGCGCCCGCCAGACCGCCGCCGGCGATCGGAGGCGCGTGCAGGGTGTTAACTGTTTTCCGGCGGATCGGGATCGCTGCCGGCGGCGCCCCTGGCCGTCAGCGCGCGGCCGAGGCGCACCGCGCCATCGCCGAAGCGGCTGCGCAAACTGTCCATGGCGCGTTCCACTTCGGTGCGCTTCGCGCGCTCGGCGTCGATCAGGTCGGGGCCGTCGGCGCGGTCGGGCGGACCCAGATGGTCGACGCCGACGCCGATCAGGCGAAACGCTGTCCGGCCGTCGCATGCCTGGGCCAGCAGCGGCCGGGCGGCATCATACAGGCGATGGGCCAACTGGGTCGGCTCGTCGAGCGCGTGCGAGCGCGTGCGCAGCCGGTGGTCGGCGGTTTTGAGCTTGAGGACCACGGTGCCGCCCGCGAGGCGTTTGCGTTTGAGCGCCGTCGACAGCCGTTCGCATTGGGTCCATAGCACCGGCTCCAGGGCGTCGAGATGGGCCAGATCCCGGGCCAGGGTGGTCTCCGACGATACCGATTTGGGCGCGCGTTCAGGCGTCACGCTGCGCGCGTCCTCACCGCGCGCCAGGCGATAGAGCCGGCGCCCCATGACACCGTGGCGACGCATCAGCGTGGCTTCGTCGAGCGCGCGCAAATCGGCGATGGTGCGGATGCCGTCGGCCGCCAATTTGGCCCGCAAGGCCCGGCCGACGCCCCAGATCGCCGACACCGGCAGCGGCGCCAGAACGTCCCGGGTCTCGGCCCGGCCGATGACCGCAAAGCCGCGCGGTTTGCGGAAATCGGACGCCAGCTTGGCCAGGAACTTGTTGTGGCTGAGGCCAATGCTGGCGGTAACCCCGACCTCGTCTTCGATGCGGCGTTGCAGCGCCACCAACATGTCGGCGGGCGGCCGGCCGTGCAGCCGCTCGGTGCCCGACAGGTCGAGGAACGCCTCGTCGATGGACAGCGGCTCGACCGCCGGGGTCAGCGCGGTCATCAGGGCGCGGATCTGGGCGCTGACGGCGGCATATTTGGCCATGTCCGGGCGGATCACCACGGCATGGGGACACGCTTTCAGCGCCTTGAACATGGGCATGGCCGAGTGGACGCCGTAGGTGCGCGCCACATAGCAAGCGGTCGCCACCACGCCGCGCCGGCCGCCGCCGACGATCACCGGCCGGGGCTCCAGGCTCGGGTCGTCGCGCTTTTCCACCGCAGCATAGAAGGCGTCGCAGTCCAGATGGGCGATCGCCAGCGTGTCCAATTTGTCGTGGCGCACCAGGCGCGGGCTGCCGCAGGCGGCACAGCGCCGGCCCCGGTCGCCGTCCGGCGTGCCGCGATGGCCGCAATCCTGGCACAGGCTGGTGGTGGCGGCCATGGCCGCGTCTCCCTTGGCTGTTCGCCGGCCCTGACCGGCGGTTCCGATTGCCGGTCAAAAGCCGGCGTCGGTCATGTGCCGGTCGATATAGGGGCCCGCGTCGGCCCAGCGGTCGATGCGGGCGTGGGCGCCGTCGGCCGGGCCGATCAGCCGGGCCAGCCGGGGGTCGGCGACGAAATGGATGCGATGCACCGGCGGCGCGGCGTCGGCCACCGAGGCGATGTTGCCCGGCAGATCGTCGAGAAACAGGCACGGCGCGCGCCGCCCGGCGACCAGCGCCGCCACCGCAGGGCCCTTCGGCCCGGCATTGGCGACCAGCGGATAGGCGAAGCCCTGCGCTGCCATGGCCCGTTCGCGCGCTGCGCGGGCGGCCATCGGCACGTTGCTCAACACCACGATGTCGGTGCGCCGGGACAACTGCGCCAACGCCTCCACCGCGCCGTCGACCGGCGGGCAATCGGCAACCCGTTCGTCGAAAAAGCGGGCGATCAGGCCGTGGACGGTGGCGTCGTCGGCGACCGCGCCGCTATCGGCGTGGCGGACATTGCCCGACAGGCGGAAGCTGTCGAAGCGGACCGTGAACCCGGCATCGTCCAGAAACCGTTCGAGCGTGACGGCGAACTGCACCAACACCTCGTCGGCGTCGCAGATCAGCAACGGACGGTCGGCATCGACGGGCAGGCGGACGATCTGGTCGGCAATCGGCGGAGCGAGCGACATATGGCAGTAAACCCTTTTACACGGACATGGAGAAATTATGACCAATTTTAAGGCCGGTTGCACTTGTCAGGATTTGCCGGCATGGTGGGGATGGTTGTGGCTGGTCCGTCCGTGGTTCGCGAGCATGCCGCATCATCCTGTGCTGCCTCTGGTTTCCGGGTCTCGCGCCCCCGCCCGGGAAGGACAAGGGAACGGAGTTCCATGCCGAAGAAGGTGCTGATTGTCGAAGACAATGATCTGAACATGAAACTGTTCTGCGATTTGCTGGAGGCGCATGACTTTACGACAATCCAGACCCGCGACGGCATGGCCGCGCTGGAACTGGCGCGGACGGAAAAGCCCGATTTGATCTTGATGGATATCCAACTGCCCGAGGTGTCGGGTCTGGAGGTGACCAAATGGATCAAGGAGGACGAAGAGTTGCGGTCGATCCCGGTGGTTGCGGTGACCGCGTTCGCCATGAAGGGCGATGAGGAAAAAATCCGTGAAGGCGGCTGCGAGGCGTATATCGCCAAGCCGATTTCGGTGGGCAGCTTTCTTGAAACGGTCAAGCAGTATGCGGGCTGAGGGTCGATGACGGCGCGTGTCCTTGTTGTTGACGATGTGCTGCCGAACGTCAAGTTGCTGGAAGCCAAGCTGACCAGCGAATATTTCGACGTTCTGACGGCGACATCCGGTCCCGAAGCGCTGGAGATCGTCCAGCGTGAATTGCCCGATATTGTCCTGCTCGACGTGATGATGCCGGGTATGAACGGCTTTGAGGTGTGCCGGCGCATCAAGACCGAGCCGGCGACCGAGCATATTCCGGTGGTCATGGTCACTGCGCTCGACCAGCAATCGGACCGTATCGCCGGGCTCGAAGCCGGCGCCGACGATTTTCTCACCAAGCCGGTGCAGGACGTGGCCCTGTTCGCCCGGGTCAAGTCGCTGGTGCGGCTGAAGGTGATGATGGACGAGCTGCGCAACCGGGAGAACACCGGGCTCAGCCTGGGCTGGAACATTGACGAGCCGGAAAGTCGCCACGAATTGCCGCCGCCGGGCGAAGTGGATGTGCTGGTGGTCGACGAGCGTCAAAAGGCGGCTCAGCGCATTGCCCATGGCCTCGCCGACACCGCGCAGGTGTCGTTCATCGCCGGCAACGAAGCGGTCGCCGAGCATGTGCGCGAGAAAAACTACGATCTGGTGATCATCTCGCTGTCGATGACCGAGGTGGACGGTCTGCGCATCGTCTCGCGTCTGCGCTCGTTCGAGGAAAGCCGCCATTTGCCGCTTCTGGTCATCGTCGACGACGACGAGAAGGGCACACGGCAGTTGGTCCGGGCACTGGAGATGGGGGTCAATGATTATCTGATCCGGCCGATCGACCGGTTGGAATTGTCGGCGCGCGCCCGCACCCAGATCCGCCGCAAGCGGTTCACCGACCAGTTGTGGGAAA
Organism: Rhodothalassium salexigens DSM 2132; assembly: GCF_004341375.1. GTDB lineage: Bacteria > Pseudomonadota > Alphaproteobacteria > Sphingomonadales > Rhodothalassiaceae > Rhodothalassium > Rhodothalassium salexigens. Next base: position 113,165 of record NZ_SLXO01000002.1, on the reverse strand, counting down.
ACTTCCACATGTCCATGCAACTGGCCACCACCGATGCGGTGACCGGGCTTTACAACCGTCACTATATGACCAGTCACCTGGAAACCCTGGTGATCGCGGCGCGCCAGCATCGCAAGCCGCTGAGCCTGGCACTGATGGACATCGACCGGTTCAAGGTGGTCAACGACACCCACGGTCACGCGGTCGGCGACGAGGTGTTGCAGGATTTCGCCCGCCGCATCGCGCGCAATGTGCGCGGCGTCGATCTGGCCGCGCGCTACGGCGGCGAGGAATTCGTGGTGGTGATGCCCGAGACCGGCCTGCAAGACGCCGGACGGATCTGCGAACGGCTGCGCGCCACGGTGGCCGATGACCCGTTCCGGGTGTCCACCGGCGTCGAACTGGACGTGACCACGTCGATCGGGCTGGCCGCTTTCGATCCGTCGATGCGCAAGTCGAGCGCGCTGCTGGATCTGGCCGACAGTGCCTTGTATGCGGCGAAGAATCAGGGCCGCAACCGGGTTGTTTTCGCTGATCCCGACGGCGGGCCGAGCCCGGCGGCCAAGACGGTTGCACGCGATCCGCAGGGCAAGGCGGCATCGCTATCCGCGCCCGGTGCCGAGGGCACCGGGGCGAGCCAGGGCAAGGCGGGCGACCCGGCGGCACCGTCTCCGGCGGCCGAGAACGCCCGCAAGGCGTCGGGGCGCGCTACTTGATCTTGGCTTCCTTGAATTCGACATGCTTGCGCGCCACGGGGTCGTATTTGCGCAGGGTCAGCTTGTCGGTCATGGTGCGCGGGTTCTTCTTGGTCACGTAGAAATAGCCGGTATCAGCGGTGCTGACCATCCGGATCTTGATCGCTGCGGGCTTTGCCATCGTTGTTCACTCCAGGAACGTCGCGGAAACCGGGACGGGCGGCAGCCGGCCGTCCGACGGAAATTCAAGCCCGCGACCATAAGCGTCCGTCGGCCCATGTCAAGCCTGGCCTATGGCGAGCCTGGCTTCTGTTCCGTCGGGCCGTGCCAGGCATTCTCGGCGCTGGAGCTTTTGGCCTAACCCGGTCTTAAGAGTTTAGGGGGTACAGGCCGAGCCATGGTTGCGACAACAACGCCGCGCTACTTGTTTGGGAAGGGCATACGGGATGAACGAGTTTGTTAGCTTTGACGATCTGACCGCCGAGGCGCTGGATGCAGCCGACGACCGTATTGCCGAGATCAACCGCCAGATTGCCGCCGCGCGCGCCGGGGAGCAATCGCCCGAGACCGCGCTCAGCGAGATCCGCGGCCTGGCCAATTCGCTCAAAGGCGTCGGCCAGACCTACGGGATTTCCGTGTTGCGGGTGCTGTCGCATCGGCTGGAGGATTATCTGGCCGAGGTCAAGGACCTGAGCGACGCGGTGCTCGACGACGTGCAGGTGTTCGCCGACCGGACCGCCGAGGCGCTGGAAACCCATCTCAAGGCATCGGCCGACGAGATCGCCCAGTTCGTTCGCCGCCTGCCCGCCAAGGGGAGTGCCGGTTTCGAGGTCAGCGACGTGCGCGTGCGCGATATCGAGGTGATGCTGGTCATGGAGCCGTCCACGGCGACGCGTTTCGTCACCCGAGAGTTGCAGGAATGCGGCTATCGCATGACCAATGTCTGGTCGACCATCGACGCCTTTCAACTGGTGCCGCACATCCGCCCCGACCTGGTCATCGTCTCGAACGTGATGCGGGATCTGACCGGCGTGGATTTCTGCTGTGCGATCAAGGCGATGCCCAGCACCAAAGATACCCTGGTTGCGCTTTTGACCAGCGAACGCCGGGACAATGCGGCGTTCAAGGCGCTGCCCGAAGGCGTGCCGGTGCTGTCCAAGTCGAGCCGTTTCGGCGACGACGTGACCCGGGTGTTCTCGGATCTGGGGCTGCTCTGAGCCCCAAGGGCCACCTCTCTTCGGGTCGGGTTCGAGCGCCCGGTGGCCGACGGCGGTGGTTCGCTCCCGCCGTGATGCCGCTCGGAAGGCCCGGGCCTGTCAGACCGGGCTGGCTCCGTCCTGCTCCCCCAAACCGATAGGTCGAGCCGCCGCCAGGCGGCTTGGCAAGCCATGGACGCCGGCGGTCGGATCGAGGCCCGGCGGGGTCTTGCGCCCATGGCCGGCGGCGATTGGAGGGCGTCGCTGCGCTTGGCCCATGGCGGGTGGACGATCGCGGAGGGTGCCTTGCCGCTGCGCTCAGCGGCGTTTGCCGGCGGTCTTCCGCCTCGGCGGCTTGCCGCGCCCGCCCTTGGCGCCTTTGGGGCCCTTGGCCGACGCCTTGGCCTTGGTTCGGCCCGGCTTCGCCTTGGCCTTGCGCGGGGGGCGGCCGTTAGCGCCCGGGCGGCCGGCTGGCAGGCTGGGTTCCCCTAGCAATTCCATGCGCAAGCCGCCCTTGACCGGTGCCACCTCCACCAGCCGCACGTCGGCCCGGTCGCCGAGCCGATAGGTCTGGCCGAACCGCCGGCCAACCAGCGCGCGGGCGTTTTCGTCGAACACATAATAGTCGTCGCCGAGCGAGCCCACCGGCACCAGCCCCGAGGCGCCGGTTTCGTCCAACTCGACGAACAGGCCGAAGCGGGTGACCCCGGCGATGCGGCCGGCGAAGATCTCACCCACCCGACCCGCCAGATAGGTCGCCAGATAGCGATCCACCGTGTCGCGCTCGGCCAGCATGGCGCGGCGTTCGGTGGTGGAGATGTGCTCGCCGATGCGTTCCATCTGCTCGGCATCGGCGTCGGTCAGGCCGTCGCCGCCGAGGCCGAGCGCGCGGATCAGCCCGCGGTGGACCAAGAGGTCGGCATAGCGCCGGATCGGCGAGGTGAAGTGTGCGTAGCGCGCCAGGGCGAGGCCGAAATGGCCGCGGTTTTCGGGCGAGTAATAGGCCTGGGTCTGGCTGCGCAGCACCACCTCCGAGACCAGATGCTCGACCTCGGCGGCGCGGGCGCGGTCGAGCACCCGGTTGAACACCGCCGGGCGCACCGTCTGCGCCTTGGGAAACGCCAGATCCAGGCTTTCCAGGAATTCGCGCAGGCTGTCCAGCTTGTCCACCGAGGGTTCTTCGTGCACCCGATACATGCAGGGCGTGCGCTTCTGTTCGAGCGTTTCGGCCGCGCACACATTGGCCAGGACCATGAAATCCTCGACCAGCCGGTGGGCGGGCAGGCGCTCGCGTTCGCGGATCGCCACCACCCGGCCGGCGTCGTCGAGCTCGATCTTCTTCTCGGGCATGTCCAGGTCGAGCGGCTGGCGCGCCGCGCGCGCGCGGGCCAGCGTCTGGTGGGCGGCGAACAGCGGTTTGACCACGGTCTCGGTCAGCGCCTCGCCCACGGTGCCGTCGTCATGGCCGTCGGCGGCGAACTGGGCGTCTTCGTAGGTCAGATTGGCCGCCGAGCGCATCAGGGCGCGCATGAACCGGTGGCGGCGCTTGTGGCCGTCGCGGTCGATCCAGATGCGCACCGCCATGCACGCCCGGTCCTGGCCCGGCATCAGCGAGCACAGATCGGTGCTCAGCGCCTCGGGCAGCATGGGCACCACCTGGTCGGGGAAATAGGCGCTGTTGCCGCGTTCGCGCGCCGCCTTGTCGAGCGCGCTGTCGGGCCGCACATAATGGCCCACGTCGGCGATCGCCACGGTCAACACCCAGCCGTCGGGGTTCGCCGGGTCGGTGTCGGGTTCGGCGTGGATGGCGTCGTCATGGTCGCGGGCGTCGCGCGGGTCGATGGTGATCAGCGCCACATCGCGCAGGTCGGTGCGCCGGCCAAGGCTGACCGGCTGGGCCTGTTCCGCCTGCTCGATCGCCGCCTTGGGAAACACCGTCGGCAGGGCGTGGGCGTGGATGGCGATGCGGCTGATCGCGCGCGGGCCGGACACGTCGCCGAGCCGCTCGATCACCCGCACCGGCTTGAGCCCCATCGGGCGGTGCTTGTGGCCGCGGCCGGCCGGTTCGGCCAGCACCAGTTCGCCGTCTTCGGCACCGCCGTCGTCGCCGCGGTCGACCCAAAAATCCTTCTTGGCGCCCTTCTGGATCGGCTCGACCCGGCCGCCGAGGTCGCCGCCGCGAAACACCCCCAGGATGCGGTTGGGCTGGCTATCGAGCACCTTGATGATGCGCGCGGTATAGGTGCGCTGGTCGCGATTGAGGCTGAGCCTGACCAGCGCCCGGTCGCCCTTGGCAAGCGCTGGGCCGCGGCGGCGCTTGTCGGGCGCCAGATAGATGCGCGGCGGTGCGCCGTCGCCGTCCCAATGGGTGGGCGCGGCCAGCGGGTCGCCGTCCACGTCGGTGCCGGTGATCTCGACCACGGTGACCGAGGGCAGGGCGTTGGCGGTGCGCAGCGACTTGGCCGGGTCCTGTTCCAGCGCGCCTTCGTCCTTGAGCGCGCGCAACCGGGCCTTGAGCTCCACCTTGTCGGCGCCCTTGACCTTGAAGTGGCGGGCGATGTCGCGCTTGGTGACCCGGGCGTCGGCCTGGGCCACATAGGCCAGGATCTCGGCCTTGCTCGGCACCGGGTCGCCGGGCGCGCGGCTGCTGTCCGGCTGGTCGGCGCGCGGCGCGCGCGGTTTTGCCGGGGGCGTGTCGGAGTTGTTGGCCACGGCGCCTCAGCTTTCCGCCGGGTCGGCGGGGCTGCCCGATTTGCCCGCCGTCGCGGCCTTGGCCGCCGTCTTGGCGCCAGCCTTGGGCGCGGTCGATTTGGCCCGCGTTGCCGTCTTGGCGCCGCTCTTGGTCGTCGTCTTGGTGGTGCCTTTCGCGGCGCTGCCGTTGCCGGCGGCCTTGGCAGCGGACGTTTTGGGGCCGGCGGCTTTTGTGCCCGACGCCTTCGCCGTCTTGGTCCCGGCCTTGGCGGTGCTTTTCGTCGCCGTGGTCTTAGCGGCCGTGGTCTTGGCGGCGGTTTTCTTCGCCGGTGCTTTCTTGGCCGGGGTCTTGCGCGCGGCGGTCTTCTTGGCCGGCGCCTTCTTGGCCTTTTCCGCCAACAGCGGCAGCGCCTGTTCCAGCGTCAGGGCCTGCGGGTCCTGGCCCTTGGGGATCGTGGCGTTGACCTTGCCGTGTTTGACGTAAGGCCCATAGCGGCCGTCGAAGATCGCCACCGGTTCGTCGTCGTCGGGATGGCTGCCCAGTTCCTTGAGCGGTGTCTGCGCGGTTGCCCCGCGCCGCTTGGTCTTGGCCTCGGCGATCAGCGCGACGGCGCGGTTGATGCCCACCGAGAACACCTCGTCGGTGGACGACAGCCGGCCATACTGGCGCTGGTGCTGCACATAGGGGCCATAGCGGCCGATATTGGCGGTGATCGGTTCGCCGGTCTCGGGGTGCAGGCCGACCTCGCGCGGCAGCGACAGCAACTGCACCGCCGTGTCCAGGTCGAGCGTCTTGGCGTCGCGGTCCTTGGGGATCGACGCGCGCTTGGGCTTGTCGCCGTCTTCGGCCGGCGGCATTTCCACATAGGGTCCGAAGCGGCCCACCTTGACGCTGACCTCGCGCCCGGTCTCGGGGTGCTGGCCGAGCACCCGGTCGGCGGCCGCCGCCGCGTCCTCGCCGCCGCCCATCACCTGGCCCAAGGGCTTGGTGTGGCGGCACTCGGGATAGTTGGAACAGCCGATGAAGGCGCCGAACCGTCCGGCCTTGATCGCCAGCCGGCCGTCGGCGCATTTGGGGCAGGCGCGCGGGTCGGGATTGTCCTCGGTGGCCTTGAACACCAGCGGGCCCAGATGATCGTTGATGGCGTCGATCACATGGGCGTTGCGGATGCCCAGCACCTCTTCGGTCTTGGGCTTGAAGTCCGACCAGAAGTCCGACAGCACCCGCTTCCAGTCGAGCTGGCCAGCGGAAATCTCGTCGAGCTGCTCTTCGAGCTTGGCGGTGAAGTCATACTCCACATAGCGCTTGAAGAAGCTTTCGAGGAACGCGGTGACCAGCCGGCCCTTGTCTTCGGGGTGGAAGCGCTTCTTTTCCAGCCGCACATAGTTGCGATCCTGCAGCACCGACAGGATCGAGGCATAGGTGGACGGCCGGCCGATGCCCAGTTCCTCCAGCTTCTTGACCAGGCTGGCTTCGGAATAGCGCGGCGGCGGCTCGGTGAAGTGCTGTTCGGGGGTGATCTTGTCGGCGGCCACCGCCTCGCCCTGGGCGAGCTTGGGCAGCCGGGCCTTGTCGTCGTCGTCGCCCTCGTCGTCGCGGCCTTCCTGATAAAGGGTCAGAAAGCCGTCGAACTGGATCACCTGACCGGTGGCGCGCAGCACCGCCGCCCCGTCGGCGGTGGTGATGTCGACGGTGGTGCGTTCGACCCGCGCGCTTTCCATCTGGCTCGCCAGGGTGCGCTTCCAGATCAGGTCGTAGAGCTTGAGTTCGTCGTCGTTGAGTGCCGAGCGCAGCAGCCCCGGACGCCGGCCGAGGTCGGTCGGGCGGATCGCTTCGTGGGCTTCCTGGGCGTTCTTGGCCTTGGACTTGTAGACCCGTGGGCTGGCCGGCAGATAGTCGGGTCCGTAGTGGCTTTCGATCTGGCGGCGCGCGGCGTGCAGCGCTTCCGCAGCGATGGTCACACCGTCGGTCCGCATATAGGTGATCAGACCCGTGGTCTCGCCGTCGAGTTCCTTGCCCTCATAGAGCGACTGGGCGACGCGCATGGTCTTCGACGCCGAGAAGCCGAGCTTGCGGCTGGCTTCCTGTTGCAGGGTCGAGGTGGTGAACGGCGGCTGGGGATGGCGCCGGGCCGGCTTCTTCTCGACCGCCTGGACGGACAGGGCGCGGCCCTCGATGCGGGCCACGGCGGCGCGCGCCGTGGTCTCGTCCTTGAGGTCGAACTTTTGCAGCTTGCGCCCCTCAAGCGCATGGAGGCGCGCCTTGAACGCGTCGCCGCCGGCCGAGGTCAGGTCGGCGGTGACGGTCCAGTATTCCTGCGGTACGAACTGGTCGATCTCGGTCTCGCGCTCGCACACCAGGCGCAACGCCACCGACTGCACGCGGCCGGCCGACTTGGCGCCGGGCAGCTTGCGCCACAACACCGGGCTGAGCGTGAAGCCGACCAGATAGTCGAGCGCGCGGCGGGCCAGATAGGCGTCGACCATCTCCTGGTCGACCTCGCGCGGGTGGGCGACGGCGTCGAGGATCGCCGACTTGGTGATCTCGTTGAACACCACCCGGCGCACCGCCACGCTGTCGACCAGCTTGGGCTTCTTGTGCCGCAACCATTCGAGCACGTGCCACGAGATCGCCTCGCCCTCGCGGTCGGGGTCAGTGGCGAGAAACAGCGTGTCGGCGTTCGACAACTCGTCGGCGATCGCCTTCAGACGCTTCTGGCCGTCGCTGTCCACTTCCCAGGCCATGGCGAAGTCTTGCTCGGGGTCGACCGAGCCGTCCTTGGACGGCAGATCGCGCACATGGCCATAGCTGGCGACCACGCGATAGTCCTGGCCCAAATATTTGTTGATGGTCTTGGCCTTGGCGGGCGACTCGACGACAACGACTTTCATCCCCATCCCTTCTGTCGTGCCCAGCCGGTCCGGTCGGCGGAAGACCCGACCCGGGGGCACGCTGCGATCTGATTGGTTCGGTCCGTCCCGGCGGTTGTGGCCGTTCTGGCCGGTCTGACCGGTTGTTGCCGGTCTCGGTCTTGAGCGTCGGCCGGTCAGGCCAGCGCCACGCGCCCTCCGGGATGGCGCTGAATGGTGCCGCCCAGCTCCATTTCCAGCAAAATGGTCAAAACCCGATCCACGGTCAAGGCGGACAGCCGCACCAAATCGTCGATCGGCGTCGGCGCCGGCGACAACAACAAGCGCAACCGGGCGCGTTCATCGTCGCTGGGCTCGGCCCGGGCGTCGGGCCCGGCGCCGGCGAACAGGGCTCGGGGGCCGGGTTCTTCCATGGGTCGCCTCATGCTGTCCAGCAGTTCCAGTATGTCGCGCGCGCTTTCGACCAAATGGGCGCCGTCGCGCAGCAGCCGGTTGGCGCCCTTGGCCCGCGGATCCAGCGGCGATCCGGGCACCGCGAACACCTCGCGGCCCTGTTCGCCGGCCAGTCGCGCGGTGATCAGCGAGCCCGAGCGCTCGGCCGCCTCGACCACCACCACGCCGAGCACCAGGCCCGAGATGATCCGGTTGCGGCGCGGGAAATGGCGCGCCTGGGGCTCGGTGCCCGGCGGCGCCTCGGTGACCAGCAGCCCCTGGGCGGCGATGCGGTCCTGAAGCGCGGCATTTTCACGCGGATAGCGAATGTCCGCCCCGCCGGCCAACACCGCGACGGTGCCGGTGGCGAGGGCGGCGTCATGGGCGGCGGCGTCGATGCCGCGCGCCAGGCCCGAGACCACCGCCACGCCGGCGGCACCCAGCCCGCGCGCCAGATCGCCGGCCATGCGCCGCCCGGCGGCCGAGGCGTTGCGCGCGCCGACGATGGCGATGCCGGGCGTGTCCAACAGGTGCCGGCTGCCGCGCGCGTAGAGCACCGGCGGCGCATCCTCGATCGCCGACACAAGCGGCGGATAGCCGGTATCGCCCAGGAACAGCGGTTCGGCGCCGATCGCGGCGGCGGCGGCCAGTTCGCGCTCGGCCGCGGCACGGGTCGGGATGGTCGGCGGCTTGGCGCGGCCGCCGCGCCGGGCCAACAGCGGCACCGCTTCGAGCGCCGCGACCGCCGTGCCGTAGCGCGCCATCAACTGGCGGTAGGTGATCGGCCCGACCGTCTCGGTGCGGATCAGGCGCAGCCGGGCAAGGCGCTCGGCTTGGGGCAGGGAGGAGGACGCTTCCATGGCATCATGGTTTCGCCGTGCGCGGGCCCTTGTCAATCAAAAGTGGTATAATGACATCGAGTGTCGGCTATTTGGCGCCGATGCGCGGTTCGGTACCGGCGGCCAGGCGCTGAATATTGGCCTTGTGGCGCCAGGTGATCACCAGCGCCAGCGCCAACAGCGCCACCGCCGGATCGATGCCGACCAGGAGATAGGCCGCCACCGGCGTCACCGTCACCGCCACCAGGGCGGCCAGCGACGAGAAGCGGAAGGCCAGCGCGGTCGCCACCCAGGCGGCGCAGGCGGCAGCGCCCAGGCGCCAGTCGACGGCGATCACCAGGCCCAGGAAGGTCGCCACCCCCTTGCCGCCGCGGAACTTGAGGTAGACCGGGAACAGGTGGCCGACCACCGCGGCCACGCCGGCGGCGAGGGCGGCGGTGGGCGCGAAGGCGAGCGCCAGGCCATAGGCGAGCGCGCCCTTGCCGGCGTCGAGCAGCAGCACAGCAGCGGCCAGCGGCTTGTTGCCGGTGCGCAGCACGTTGGTGGCGCCGATATTGCCCGAGCCGATGCGGCGAATGTCGCCATAGCCCGCGGCCCGGGTCAGCACCAGCGCGAAGGGAACCGCCCCCAGCAGATAGCCGAGCAGGATGGCGGGCAGAACGGGCGTGATCATGGCGAGGCGGGCTCCGGTCTGGCGTGAACGGGTCTGAACGGGTCGGGCCGGCGGCGGCGCCGGGCGCGCGCGCGCGCCCCGTGCCTAGGCTTGGTAGAGGGTTTCGCCGGCCACCAGGGTGCGGCGCACCCGGCCCTGGACCGGCAGGCCGTCATGGGGCGTGTTCTTGGTGACGCCCTTGAGCGCGGTCTTGTCGATCCGCCACGGCGCGTCAAGGTCGATCACCACCAGGTCGGCGGGCGCGCCCTCGACCAGCCGCCCGGCGGCCAAGCCCAGCAACTCGGCCGGCCGGCTGGTCAGACAGCGCAACACGGTGACCAGGTCGGCCTCGCCCTTGTGGTAGAGCGCCAGCGCCAGCGCCAGCAGCGCCTCGGCGCCGACCGCGCCCGGCGCCGCCTCGGAAAACGGCAGGCGCTTGTCCTCTTCGTCCTGCGGGTCGTGGACCGAGACGATCACGTCGACGGTGCCGTCGGCGACGGCTGCGGCGCAGGCCGCGCGGTCGGCCTCGTCGCGCAACGGCGGCGACAGCTTGGCGAAGGTGCGATAGTCGCCGACCGCGGTTTCATTGAGCGTCAGATGGTGGGGCGAGACCCCGCAGGTCAGCCGCACGCCGCGCGCCTTGGCCCGGCGCACCACGTCGAGCGTCTCGGCGGCGGTCACCTGGCCCAGATGGCAGCGCCCGCCGCTGAGCTCGGTCAGCCGCGCCTCGCGCTCGGCCAGGATGGTCTCGGCGGCGGCGGGGATGCCGGCCAGGCCCAGCCGGGTGGCGGTGGCGCCCTCGTTCATGACCCCGCCATTGGCCAGGGCGGGGTCCTCGCAATGCTGGACCACCAGGGCGTCGAAGCGCGCGGCGTAGCTGAGCACCCGGCGCATCACCCGGGCGTCGCCGATCGCCCGCCGGCCGTCGGAAAAGCCGACGGCGCCGGCGGCGTGCATCAGCCCCATCTCGGCCATTTCCTGGCCGGCGAGGCCGCGCGTCGCCGCCCCATAGGCCAGCACCCGCACGCCGTCGCGCCGGCCGGTCACATGCTCGACCGCCGCGTCGGTGTCGATCGGCCGGCCGGCATCGGGCATCAGGGCGACGGTGGTGATGCCGCCGGCCAGGCACGCCGCCGGTTCGGCCTTGAACGCCATCATGTCGACGAGGCCGGGGCACAGCAGATGGCCGGCCAGGTCGACCCGGTCGGCGCGCGAGGTGGCGGCGGCCTTGGCGCCGTCGCCGATCGCCTCGATCCGGCCGTCGCGCACCAGCAGCGCGCCCAACTCGTTGCGGCCGCTCGCCGGGTCGATCAGGCGGGCGTTGAGGAACAGCGTTTCGGTCATTGGCCGGCTCCCTTGGCCGCGCGGGCGTGGCGGGTCAACACGTCGAGGCACGCCATGCGCACCGCGACGCCCATCTCCACCTGTGCTTCGACCACCGAGCGGCCGGGCAGGTCGGCGACCGCCGTGGCGATCTCGACGCCGCGGTTCATCGGCCCGGGGTGCATGACCAGCGCGTCGGGCTTGGCCAGGGCCAGCTTGTCCTCGGTCAGGCCGTAGAAGGTGAAATACTCGCGCTCGCTGGGCACGAAGGCGCCGTCCATGCGCTCGCGTTGCAGGCGCAGCATCATCACCACGTCGGCGCCGTCGAGGCCTTCGGCCATGTCGGTGTGCACCGACGCACCCAGCCGCTCGGCGTGCGCCGGCATCAGCGTCGGCGGTGCGACCAGGCGCGGATAGGCGCCCAGGGCGTTCAACAGATAGATGTTGGAGCGCGCCACCCGGCTGTGGGCCACGTCGCCGCAGATCGCCACCTCCAGGCCCTCAATCCGGCCCTTGTGGCGCAGGATGGTCAGCGCGTCGAGCAGTGCCTGGGTCGGGTGTTCGTGCCAGCCGTCGCCGGCGTTGATCACCGCGCCGTCCACCTTCTGGGCCAAGAGCGCCACCGCGCCCGACTGGCGGTGGCGGACCACCAGCACGTCGGGGCGCATGGCGTTCAACGTCTGCGCGGTGTCGAGCAGGGTTTCGCCCTTGCGCACCGAGCTGGCCTCGCCGGTCATCGACACCGTGTCCATGCCCAGCCGTTTGCCGGCGATGTCGAACGACATCATGGTGCGGGTGGAGTTCTCGAAGAACAGGTTGATCTGGGTCAGCCCGGCCAGCGTCGGCTTATGCTTCAGGGCCTGGCGGTTGTGTTCCACATAGCTGTTGGCGGTCTGCAACAGGAAGCGGATTTCCTCGGGCTTCAGCCCGGCGATGCCGAGCAGATGCTTGTGCGGAAACGGATCGCCGCCGGGCGCGTCGATCATCGCCCGGGCGGGAAAGACAAAGGGGTCGGCGGTTTCGGTCATGGCTGGGGTCTATAAGCGCCGGCCGCTGAAAAGGGAAGGGGGCGGCGGTGTGGGCGCGGCAAAGGGGAAGGGCCCGGCGCTGCGGCATCCGATCTCTCTTGTCGACGCTTGCCGGCATGGGTAAGTGAACGGCCATGACCGATCTCCTGCCATCCGCCGGCGCGGGCGAAAGCCTGTCGGCTCCGTCGTCCGCTTCGCCGATCTCCGCGCGGGCGTCCGCCCCGCCGGGCGCGCGTCGGGCGGTGGCGCTGTGGCTGATGGGGGTGGCCGGGCTGGTCGCCTTGATGGTGGTGGTGGGCGGCATCACCCGGCTGACCGAATCCGGCCTGTCGATCGTCTATTGGAAGCCGGTGTCGGGCATTCTGCCGCCGCTGAGCCAGGCCGCCTGGGAGGCCGAGTTCGCGCTCTACCGCACGTCGCCCGAATATATGATCGTCAACCGGGGCATGTCGCTGGGCGAGTTTCAGGTCATCTATTGGTGGGAATATGGCCACCGCTTGCTCGGCCGGCTGATCGGGCTGGCGTTCGCGGTGCCGCTGCTGGGCTTCGCGCTGGCCCGGCGCATCCCGCAGGGCTATGGGCCGCGGCTCTTGGGGCTGCTGGCGCTCGGCGGCGCACAGGGGGCGATGGGCTGGTACATGGTCCAGTCGGGGCTGGTCGACGAGCCCGAGGTCAGCCAGTACCGGCTGGCGGCGCATTTCATGCTCGCCATGGCGATCTTCGCCGCCCTGGTGTGGACCGCGCTCGACCTGTTGCGGCCGCAGGGCGACCCGCCGGCGCGCGCGGCCCGGGCGTCGCGGCCGGCGGTTTGGGTGGCGGCGGCGTTGCTGGCCTTGATCGCCGTGCAACTGTGTGCGGGCGCGTTCGTCGCCGGGCTCAAGGCCGGCCATGTCTACAACACCTGGCCGTTGATGGGTGATCGTTGGCTGCCGTTCGCGCTGTGGGACCTGCGCCCGGCCTGGGTCAATGTCTTCGAGAACCCGGCGACGGTGCAGTTCGTCCACCGGATGACCGGCTATGCCCTGGTGGCGGTGAGCCTGGGGGCCGGCTGGTGGATGGTGCGCCGCGACGAGCCGGTCGCCGGGACCGCCCTGGCGCTCGCCGGTGTCTGCCTGTTGCAGATGACCCTGGGGATCGCCACGTTGCTGGCTCATGTGCCCGTGGCGTTGGGGGCCGCCCACCAGGCCGGCGGGGTGGCCGTGCTGACGCTGGGGATGATTCTGCTGCATCAATCCCTGCCGGCCCGGGAGCCCGCCCATGAGCGCCAACCTCAGCCCGGATCATAGTCCGGACCGCGCCACCAGCGCCGACACCGCGACCGCCGCCGAGGCTGTCACGCTCTATATGACCGCGGCGTCGACCGACGAGGCGCTGGCGATCGCCCGCGCGCTGGTCGCCGAGCGGCTGATCGCCTGTGCCAATGTGGTCGACCCGGTGACCTCGGTGTTCCGCTGGGAGGGCGGCGTCGGGGAGGAGCGCGAAACCGTGGTGTTCATGAAGACCAGCCGGGCGCGCGCCGACGCCGCCATGGCCCGCATCGTCGAACTGCATTCCTACGAGGTGCCGTGCGTCACCGTGCTGCCCGTGGTCGCCGGAAATGCCGGCTATCTCGCTTGGGTAAAACAAGAAACGGAAGATTGAGGTACCCGGATACCTCAACGATAAGCCCCTGTCCCGCAACGCATTTAAAGCTTGACCTGCGACCCGCAAGGGCCTATTCAGCGCGTCAGGACCAGGGCGACGACGGCAGGCGCCGGTCGCCCGACCATGCCTGAATCATGCGACAACAGTGCCGCGGCACGGGTGCGCCTCGATGGGCGGGCCGGTGCCGGTGTGAGCTTAGGAAGGACGAGCCATGAAGACCTATTCGGCCAAGCCCGCCGATGTGGAAAAGAAATGGCTGCTTGTGGACGCGGAAGACGTGGTGCTGGGCCGGTTGGCGGCCGTGGTCGCCAATGTGCTGCGCGGCAAGCACAAGCCCATTTACACGCCCCATATCGACTGCGGCGACAATGTGATCGTGATCAACGCTGACAAGGTGAAGCTGACCGGCAAGAAGCGCCGCGACAAGGTCTACTATCACCACACCGGCTATCCCGGCGGCATCAAGTCGAATACCGCTGCCGAGATCCTGGACGGTCGCTTCCCCGAGCGGGTGATCCAGAAGGCGGTGCAGCGCATGGTGCCCAAGGGCCCGCTCGGTCGGCAGCAGCTGCGCAATCTGAAGGTTTATGCGGGCGCCGATCACCCGCACGCGGCCCAGCAGCCCGAAAAGCTCGACCTGGCCGCCATGAACGATAAGAACGTGAGGTAAGGGCGATGGCCGAGGAAAAGCAAGGTCTGCAGGATTTGAAAGACATCGCCACCGGCGCTGTGTCCGCCGGCGACACCGGTCTGGCCGAAGCCGACGCGCCGACCGAGCGCCAGCCCGAAATCGACGCCCAAGGCCGTGCCTATGCCACGGGTAAGCGCAAGGATGCCGTGGCGCGCGTCTGGATCAAGCCGGGCAGTGGCCGGGTGACGGTCAATGGCCGCGACCAGGAGGTTTATTTCGCCCGTCCGACGCTGCGGCTGATCGTCGATCAGCCGTTCCAGGTGGCCGGCCGCCAGAACCAGTTCGATGTCATCGCCACGGTCAGCGGCGGGGGTCTGTCGGGCCAGGCCGGTGCGGTCAAGCATGGCATCGCCCAGGCGCTCAGCCGCTATGAGCCGGCGCTGCGCTCGCCGCTCAAGGCCGCCGGCTTCCTGACCCGCGACAGCCGGGTCGTCGAACGGAAAAAGTACGGCCGCAAGAAAGCTCGCCGCAGCTTCCAGTTCTCGAAGCGTTAAGTCGAGTTTACATCAAATTGTTCAGAGGCGACCGCTGCCGGCGGTCGCCTTTTTTATTTGTCGATATCGCAGCGACATTTGCGCATGGCGTTCGAACGGGAGTAAGAAGAACCGGCGAAGGAACAGGACGTCGGGTCATCGGGATGGGAGCGGCAATGGTGCGCGAGGACGTCAACCGTAATGTGGTGCGTTTGTTGAGCCGCTTTTCCACCGTCGACACCGCCGCGCTGCTGGTCGAGGCGCAACGGGTCTCGGAGACGGCGCTTCTGGAGACCAGCGGGCTGGTCGACCGCAACGGCCGGGTCAAGCTGCACCTGATCGGGCTGATGGAGGCGCTGCTGACCATGGCGCTGGGCGGCCGGTCGTCGTTTCGAATCCCCAACGACCTGACGGCGGTACGCGACGCGCTGGTGCTGTTTCTCAAGCTCAACCACACGCAGCGCTTTGCCTATCGGGTCGACGACACGCCGATGAGTTGGACGGTGCGCCTGCTCGATCATCTGTTCGCCACCTTTGCCGAGCGCGACCTGTTGACGCTGCAGGACCGGCTGGTGCTGCGGCGGATCAGCGAAAGCGGCGTTTGGGAGACCGCGTTTTCCGCCGCGCTCGAACTATATGTGCGCGCGGTCGAGGGCGGGGCGGCGCTGCTGGCCGAGGCCGACCGGCCGGCCATGGCGTCGGCGGCGACCACGTTCAAGAAAGCGGTCCGTCAGCGTTACGACCGGGTGCCGAAGACCAAGTATGGCAATCCCAATGCCAATTTTCGCGACGTGACCGAATACGCCATCGGTCAGTATCTGGGCGGCTTGGACGTCAACGAGGCGCTCAGCCAGACGCTGGTTCAGGCCCAACTCGGCATCGGCAGCGACCATGGCCAGGCGCGCTTCGAGGCGTTTCTCAAGGCCAACAAGATTACCCCGCAGACCTTTCCCACCACGGTCAAGGAACTGCACAACACGGTCGGCCGGTCGATCCCGTTTCGCGAGACCGAGGCCGAGATCGCCAATGCGCTCTATGCCTATGCCAGCCATGTGGGCAAGGCCCGCGACATGCGCGCGGTGTTCGCCAGCTTCACCGAATCGGTGCTGCCGGTGGCCGCCAAGTGCGCCAAGCTGTTCCGGTTCGCCCATATGGACCAGACCGACCGGGCGCATCTGATCGCGCGGTGGATGCGCGACACCTCGGCGCTCGGCGCGGTGCGCGGCATGAGCCTGCGCGACGAGGTGGAATTGCTGCTGCCCCAGATCACCAAGGACGATCTGCAAAATCTCGGTGCGTTCCGCGGCGGGCGGACCAAGGGGGCGAGACTGACCGAGGCCGAACTGGACGGCTATGTGAAGACCCGCACCGACCTTTTGACCCTCAATGCCATCAACCAGAAGATGAAGCGGGTCGAAGACGCGATCCTGGCCCAGATCGCCAAGACCGAGCGCTTCACCGCCCAACCGGGTCAGGCGCAGCCGCGCGACACCACCTTCGGTATCCAGGAGTTTTTCCGCTGCATGCGCGCGGTGTTCGAGGACATCTTCGAGATCGCCGACACCAACCGGCGCCAGCAACTGCAAAGCCTGAGCACCTTCAACCGGGCTTATGGGCCGTTGTCGCTGGTCAACATGCTGGTGCCGCGCGAACGCAAGGTGCGCATCGAGGACTGGGTGCCGCAGGCGCGCGCCCGGCTGGCCGAGGTGCCCTATTATGTGTTCGAGGGCGAGTGACCCGCAGGCCGAAACGCCCGGTCACGCACAGTTGAGACCCGCGCTCGATCGCGCTGCCTTTAAACTGACGCGCGATCGGCGTATCTCGGGGGCCATGACACGGTCCCTGATTTCCCTTTTCCTGCTCGTCCTGTCGATGGCCGCGCAGGCGCAAACGCCCCAAGCGGTGGTCGAGAACGACAACACCACCGTGCGGGTCTATAGCGAGGTCGCCTCGGTGGCGCCGGGCGAGCCGTTTTGGCTCGGCGTCGAGCTCGACCCCAGCACCGGCTGGCATACCTATTGGCGCAATCCCGGCGATTCGGGCATGACCAACGCGCTCGCCTGGACGCTGCCCGAGGGCGTGACCGCCGCGCCGCCGCTCTACCCGGTGCCCGCGCGGCTGCCGCTCGGGCCGCTGATGAACTATGGCTACAAGGGGGCTGCGACCCTGCTGGTGCGGGTGACGCCGCCCGACGATCTGGGCCAGCGGGTGGCCGGCGACCGGCTGCCGGTGGTCCTGGCCGCCGACTGGTTGGTGTGCGCCGATATCTGTGTGCCGGAATCGGCGCGGCTGTCGTTCTCGTTGCCGCTCGGCGACGGCGCCGCCGACCCGGCGGCCGCCGAGCGTTTCGCCGGTGCGCGTGCCGCGCTGCCGGGCGCCAGCCCCTGGACCGCCCAGGCGGTCAGCGATGGTGAGCGTTTGCGCCTCGACGTGACCACCGCCACGGCGGCGCTCGCCACCGTCACCGAGGCCTATTTCTTCCCGCGCGACGCCATGCTGATCGACCATGCCGCCGGCCAGGCGGTTTCGGCGGGCGAAGACGGCTTTTCGCTGACCGTGCCGCTGGCCGCCGGCGTCGAGCCGGAGGGGCCGGTGCGCGGGCTGCTCAAGGTCTGGCCGGCCGATGGGCCGGCGCGCGGCTATGCGCTGACCGCGGCGCTGGAGCAGGGGCCGGTGGCCGCCCCCGCCGGCACGCCCAGCGCGCAGGCCGCCGATGTCGGCGATCGCGGCGCCGGCGATCAGGGCGCGGGCGCGTCCACCGTTGGCGGCGCCGGCGCGCCGGGGGCCGATCTGGGTGTGCTGACGGCGCTCGCTTTCGCGTTGGTCGGCGGCGTGTTGCTCAATCTGATGCCGTGCGTGTTTCCGGTGCTGTCGCTCAAGGCGTTGGCCATGGTTCAGGGCGGCCAACGCGGCGCCCGCCATCGCCGGGTCGAGGGCGCGGCCTACACGGTGGGCGTGCTGGTGTCCATGCTGGCCCTGGCCGGCGTGCTGTTGGCGCTCAAGGCGGCCGGCCAGTCGGTGGGCTGGGGCTTCCAGTTGCAGAATCCTTGGATCATCCTCGGCTTGATCCTGGTGTTGTTCGCCGTCGGGCTCAACCTGGCGGGGCTGGTCTCGGTCGGTGGGCGGTTCGCCGGCGTGGGCCAGGGCCTGACCCAGCGCTCAGGCCCGGTGGGCGCTTTCTTCACCGGCGTGCTGGCCACCGTGGTGGCGACCCCGTGCACCGCGCCGTTCATGGCCGTGGCTCTGGGCTTTGCGCTGACCCAGACGGCCGGTGTGGCCCTGGCGGTGTTCGCCGCCCTGGGTCTGGGGCTGGCCCTGCCGATTCTGGCGATCAGCACGATCCCGCCCCTGGCCGCGGTGCTGCCGCGCCCCGGCGCCTGGATGGAGGTGTTCAAGCAAGCGCTCGCCTTTCCGGTGTTTCTGACCGTGGTCTGGCTGGTTTGGGTGCTCGGCATCCAGACCGGTGCCGACGGCGTTGCGGCGGCGTTGGCGGCGATGGTGCTGCTGGCGTTCATGGTCTGGATGGCGCGCGTATGGGGCGGCAGTGCGGCGTGGCGCGGCGTCGGCGTGGTGTTGGCGCTGGTCGGCACGGTGGCCTGGGTGATGGCGGCGCCGGTGACATTGGCGTCGCGACCGGTGGCCGGGCAGGCCGCGAGCGCCGGGGCGGTGGCGCAGCAACCGTTCAGCCGGGACCGGCTGGAGGCCCTGCGCGCCGCGGGCGAGCCGGTGTTCGTCTACTTCACCGCTGCCTGGTGCATTACCTGTCAGGTCAACGAGCGCGTGGCGCTCGCCGCGCCGCGGGTCGAGCGCTTCCTGGCCGAGCGCGATATCCATGTGCTGGTCGGCGACTGGACCAGCCGCGACGACCGCATCGGCCGGGTGCTGCGCCGCTATGGGCGCAGCGGTGTGCCGCTCTATTTGTTCTTCACCGGGCCGGGGGAGCCGGTTATCCTGCCTCAGATCCTGACGCCCGAGGGCGTGATGGACGACATCTCGGCAGCCCTGGCGGCCGCCGAAGCCGCGGTGTCGGGTAGCCGGGCGGATGCTGCATCGTCGATGCGCTGAGGTGCCGGCCGGTGGCGGTCCCAGGGCCAGCGCATCGGCCAGCGGATCGGCCAGCGGAGCCGCATACCGGCAATCGGGAAACCGGACCGGCGATACCGGATCGGTCATCCGGGCAGGAGGCAGGAGGGACAAGATGGCGCGTGTCTGGCAAGCCACCCGAACCGCGGTGCGAAGCGCCGGCCTTGGTCTGGGCGTTTTCGTTTGTGTGCTCTTGGGCGGTGCGAGCGCCGCCGTCGCCGCCGAGGGGCCGCAACCCAACGCGCCCGCGCCGGTGTTCGAAGGCGCCACCGCCGACGGGCACATGGTCGCGCTCGACCAGTTTCGCGGCCAGCCGGTGGTGCTCGAATGGACCAACCATCTGTGCCCCTATGTCCAGAAACATTATGGCGCGGGTAACATGCAGGCGCTGCAACGGCGTCTGACCGACGCGGGGGCGGTGTGGCTGTCGGTGATCAGTTCGGCGCCCGGCAAGCAGGGGTATGTGAGCGGCAAGGAGGCGCGCGCGCTGACCGATGCCCGCGACGCCGCGCCCACCCATGTGCTGTTGGACCCCGACGGCCGGATCGGTCGGGCTTATGGCGCCACCGCCACCCCGCACATGTTTCTGATCGACGCCGAGGGGATACTGCGCTACATGGGCGCCATCGACGACCAGCCGTCCGCCGATCCGGCGACGGTTGAGACGGCGGAGAATTATCTGGCAGCCGCCTGGGACGCCGTGGCGGCGGGCGCGGCGCCCGAGACCCAGGTGACGCGGGCTTATGGCTGCTCGGTCAAGTATTAAGGCGGGACAGGCTCGTCGTCCGTCGGGCTTCGGTCGCGGAGGATGGCATCGAGGCGGCAAGGACCATCGGCGACCATGACCCTTGGACGGACCACCCAAACCCCGGCCGGACCGCTGCGCGTTCGCCACAACGCGGCGTCGACGCGGAGCGTGCGATGGCCGGACGGCGGCGACCCGCACAACACGGACAAGATGGACGCGATGAGCGACACCAATAAGCATATTGTCGATGTGCTGATCGAGGAGCGCGCCACCCGGCTGCGCCGCCACCCGATGGTCTGGGCGGCGGTGCGTAAGGTGTTCCTGCCGATCCTGCGCCACAAGACGGCGATCCAGATGGTCGATGCCGTGCAAGGGCTGACCGCCTTCGACGTCATGGACAATGTGGTCGATCTTCTGGACCTCGACGTCCGCATCGACGGGCTCGACCGGGTGCCCAAGGAAGGCCCGGTGGTGATCCTGCCCAATCATCCCACCGGCATCGTCGACGGCATCACCATCTATCAGGGCCTGCGCGGCTATCGCTCCGACGTGGCGTTTTTCGTCAATCGTGACGCCATCCGCGCGGTGGCGGCGCTGGGGCAGATGATGATCCCGGTGGAGTGGGAACAGGAGCGCCGCAACCGCAGCCGCAGCAAGGAAACCCTGCTGGCCGCCGTGCGCATGTTTCAGGAGGCGCGCGCTGTGGTGATTTTCCCGTCCGGCCGGCTGGCCTATCGCCAGGGCGGGCGGCTGCGCGAACGGCCATGGCTGTCGACGCCGCTGACCTTCGCGCGCAAGTATAACGCGCCCATCGTGCCGCTGCACATCAATGGCCGTAATTCGCACATGTTCTATTTTCTGGCGGCGATCAACGAAGAGCTGCGCGATATGACGCTGTTCAACGAGATGCTGAACAAGCGCGGCACCCGCTTCGACATGACCTTCGCCGACCCGATCGACCCGTTCAGTCTCGACGAGGACCCGGCCGAGGCAATCGGGCAATTGCAGGATTATGTGGAAAACGACCTGTCGGCCGGCCGCGATTGGGCGGCGCGCTTTCCGCAATGGCGACGACCGGCGCCCGCGCCGGCGGCGGATTAACAGGAGGAAGCGACCCGATGACCACGCTGACGGCCGGATTGGCCCTGTTCTTCGGCAGCCATGTGGCCAGTGGCCTGTACCCCGTGCGCCGGGCCCTTGCCGGTGCCATGGGCGAGGGCGCCTATAAGGGGCTGGTCACCGTCGCCAGCCTGGCCGGGATCGCGCTGATGGTGCTCGGCGCCCGCGCCATGGGCTTCGTGCCGGTCTATACGCCGCCCGCCTATGGGCCGCTGGTGCCCGCTCTGCTGATGCCGGCGGCGTTCATCCTGATGTCCGGGGCCTATTCCGACCCGGGCATGAAGGCGGTGGTGCGTCACCCGTTCCTGTGGGCGATCGGTCTGTTCGCCGCCTCGCACCTGGTGGCCAATGGCGAGTTATCGCTGTTGATGGTGTTCGGCGCCTTTCTGGTTTACGCGCCCCTGGCCATGCTGCTGGCCGACGCCAAGATGCGGGCGCGCGACCCGCAGAGGTTCGCCGAGTTGGCGGCGCGGTCGTCCAACATCCCGTTTGCCGCGTGGGCCAAGGCGCCGCAAAAGCCCAAGCTGCGTAGCGTGATCGTCGGCCTGGTGCTGTATGTCGTGGTGTTCTGGACCCATGCCCTGGTGATCGGCAAGTCGGCCGCCATCAGCCTCTGAGCGCCGACCGCCCAAGCGCTCGCCGCGCACGTCAGCGCGATCGGGCCACCGGCACCGCCGGCCGGCGGGGTGATCCATGCCCGCCCGCCGGCAACCGCCGCCGCCGCCGCCGCCGGCCCGCCGCCCTTTAACCGTTTCTTAGGCGCGTCAATGCCATATCCGGTGGAACGCCAGAGGTTTGTTTTGCCCCAGAGAAACGCCTGATGTTGATCTTTATCGGCCTTGCCCTCACGTTTGTCATGGTGTTCGCCGGGTATATCCTGTCCGGCGGCTCGATGGGCATCATCCTCAAGGCGCTGCCCTACGAGTTGATGATCATCTTCGGCAGCGCTTGCGGCGCGTACTTGATGGCCAATTCGGGGGGCGTGCTCAAACACACCTTTCAGGGCATCTCCAAGGTCATCAAAGGCCCCAAATGGGGCGCCGACGACTATAAGGACGCGCTCAGTCTGATCTACCTGCTGGTCAAGTTGATGCGACAAAAGGGCGTGATCGCCGTCGAGCCGCACATCGAAGACCCGGAAAGTTCCAAGATCTTCCAGCACTTCCCGAAGATCGCCGCGGACCACCATCTGGTGACCTTCATCTGCGACTATATCCGCATGATGACCATGAACTTCGAAGACCCGAGCCAGATGGAAGAGGCGATGGACCTGGACATCGCCCGCCACGAGGCCGAGGAGCACGAGCCCCAGCACGCGCTGCAAAGCATGGCCGACGGGATGCCGGCGCTGGGCATCGTCGCCGCCGTGCTCGGTATCATCAAGACCATGGCGTCGATCAACGAGCCGGTGGACGTGCTCGGCCGCATGGTCGGCGGCGCCCTGGTCGGCACCTTTCTCGGCATTTTCCTCAGCTATCTGATCGTCGGCCCGATGTCGCAGCGGCTCAAGCAGGTGCTGGCCGAAGAGCACCAGATGATGAAGATCATCAAGGTGATGCTGATCTCGCACCTGCAGGGCAATGCGCCCCAGGTGACGGTGGAGATCGGCCGGCGCAACGTGCCGTCGCACCTGATGCCCGGCTTTGCCGAAATGGAAGAAAAGGTCAGCGAACTGCCGCCGGACCTGGCCTGACCGGCACGGTCGGCGCCGACCGCCCGCGCCCGTGGTCAGACCAGGGCCGAGGCGGTCGCCGGCCTTGCTCGCGCCTCAAGGCGACGCTGCCCGCGTCGCCTTTTTTCGTTCCGGGCCCCGGGGCCGCTCGATTAACCGTCGCAATGCGGCTGGCGGACCACGGTTTGGTCTAGCGATCCGGGGCGCCGCTGCGCTATGCCGGGCGCAATGGCGGTCGCGGATCACGCGCGGCCGCGCTCAGCCGAAGAAGGGGTTGCATCCGATGTCACAGAAAAAGCGCGTCGCCGTCCTGGGCGCCTCGGGCTATACGGGCGCCGAGACGGTGCGCCTGCTGGCCGCCCATCCGCACGTGGAAATCGTCATCCTGACCGCCGAGCGCAAGGCTGGCCAGGCGCTGGGCGCGGTGTTCCCGCATCTGGCCGGGCTGGCGCTGCCCGATCTGATCCACCTGGACGATGTGGAGTGGCACGGGGCCGAACTCGACGCGGTGATCTGCGCGCTGCCCCATGTGGCGAGCCAGGAGGTGGTCGGCGCGCTGTTCCATGCCACCGAGCACACCGTCCTCGACGACATCGTGGGTCTTGCCGAACCGTCGCCCACCGGGTTCGAGGGCCAGGTGCGCGTGCTCGACCTGTCGGCGGATTTCCGGCTCACCGATGCGGCGGCCTATGAGGAATGGTACGGCCGGCCGCACCAGGCGCCCAAGCTGCAAACCCGCGCCGTCTATGCGTTGCCCGAGCGCAACCGCGCGGCGATCCGCAACACCGCGCTGGCTGCCATGCCGGGCTGCTATCCCACCGCGGCGTTGTTGGCGCTGTTGCCGCTGGTCGACGCCGGCCAGATCGACGTGGACGACATCGCCATCGACGCCAAGTCGGGCGTCTCGGGGGCCGGGCGCTCGCTCAAGGAGCAGAACCTCTATTGCGAGGTCGGCGAGGCCATGCACCCCTATGCGGTCGGCCGCCACCGCCACATGCCCGAAATGGAGCAGGAACTGGGCAAGGCCGCCGGCCGGCCGGTGCGCATCGGCTTCACGCCGCACCTGGTGCCGATGAACCGGGGCGAGTTGGAGACCATCTATGTGCGCCTGAGCCCCGGCCACACCGCCGAGGCGCTCAAGGACACGTTGCGCGCGGCCTATGCCGAGGAACCGTTCGTCACCGTGCTGCCGGGCGATCTTGCCCCGGCGACGCGCATGGTGCGCGGCTCGAACCAGTGCGTGCTCAACGTGTTCGAGGACCGGCGGGCCGGCCGCGCCATCGTCGTCGCGGCGATCGACAATCTCATCAAGGGCGCGGGCGGTCAGGCGGTCCAGGCCATGAACATCATGTTCGGCTGGGACGAGACCACCGGGCTGACCCAGGCGCCGCTATTCCCCTGAGCGGCTCAGGCACCGCGTCGCAACGCGACCGCTTCGAACCGCCGCCCCCACGCCCGGCCAAGGAGAGGCCATGGACGCCGAGACCGCTCGCTACTGCGCCGACATGGTGCGCGACGACGATTACGACCGCTATCTGACCGTGCTGTGCGCGGCGCCCGAACACCGCCGGGCGCTGTTCGCGCTCTATGCCTTCAACCAGGAGGTCGCCAAGACCCGCGAGCAGGTCACCGAATCGACCCTGGGCGAGATCCGCTTGCAGTGGTGGCGCGAGACGGTGGACGGCCTCTATGCGGGCGACGCCCGGCGCCACCCGGTGGCCGAGGAACTGGCCGCGGCACCGGCTGCCGGGCTGCCCCAGGCGCTGCTGATCGAGATCATCGACGGCCGCGTCGGCGACCTTTATGACGACGCCCCCAAGCGCTTCGACGACTTGTTCGCCTATGCCGACGCCACCGGCGGCGCGGTCACCGAAGCGGCGGTGCGCCTGACCGGCACCGACGCGCGCCGGGCGCTGGCGGTGGCGCGCGGCGTCGGCGTCGCCTGGGCCTTGGTCGGGCTGGTGCGGGCGTTCGGCTTCCACGCCGAGATGCGCCGGTCCTATCTGCCCGAGGCGGAGATGGCGGCCGCCGGCATCGCCCGCGAGACGCTGTTCCGCGGCGAGTTCGCGCCCGAGCTGACGCCGCTGATCGAGCGCCTGGGCGACGAGGCCCGGCGGCGCATCAAGGCGGCGCGCGGCTATCGCGCCGAGGTGCCGGCCGCGGCCCGGCCGGTGCTGCTGATCGCCGGCCTGGCCGAGGGTTATCTGGACCGGTTGAAGGCGGCGCGCGGCAACCCGCTCGACGCCGATTTCCACCGCGGCCAGACGGCCCGGCTGTTGCGGCTTTATGGCCAGTCCCTGACCGGGCGGTTCTGAGCCGGCGCGCCGAATAGCGGTTTCACCGGTCGGCCCATGCCGGTAAGGTATGGCCCATGGACCAGAGATTGAGCGTCATCACCCTGGGGGTGGCGGATTTGGCCGCCTCGCGGGCGTTTTATGACCGTCTGGGGTGGCGCGCCGCCAATGCCGGAACCGAGGAAATCGCCAGCATCGTCGCCTATGACCTGAACGGGTTTTCGTTGGCGCTGTACCCGCTCGACCGGTTGGCGCAAGACGCCACGGTTCCGCTGACCAAAGGCGCCCATCCGCCGGTCACGCTGGCTTATGGGGTGTCGTCGCCCGATGAGGTCGACCACATGCTGGTCCGGGCGGAGCGGGCCGGCGGCGCGCTCGTCAAGGCAGGGCAGAAGGTGTCCTGGGGCGGCTATTCGGGCTACTTCGCAGACCCGGACGGCTATCTTTGGGAAGTGGCGCACAACCCCTTCGCCACTTTAGGCGCCGACGGGTCGTTCAAGTGGTAGCATTGGCATAGGCCCTTTGCCGGGGCCGTGGCCGATTGCCGTCTATGACCGTTTGGCCGTGGCCGCCGTCGATTGACTGGACGGGGCGGTTTGGCCGAAAGCGGCCGGATGCTGTCAATGCTTTGCTCGTGCGGGCCCGGGCGGCCCCATAAGCCGCTCAGCGTTGGTCCAGGTGGCGGCGGCGTTCGGCCAGGGCGTCGGCGAGGCGTTCGCGCAGGTCGGCCACCAGTTGGGGGTCGGCGGCGTCGGGCGAGCCGGCCCGGAACGGCGGCTGCGGGTCGTATTCCATGGACAATTGGATCAACTGCGCGGTGCGCGCGCCGGCCAGTTCGGCGACCACGGTCAGCGCGAAGTCGATGCCCGCGGTGATGCCGGCGCCGGTAATCCGGTTGCGGTCGCGGACCACCCGGTCGTGCACCGGCACGGCGCCGAACTTGGCCAGATAGTCGGTCCATAGCCAATGGCTGGTGGCGCGATAGCCGTCGAGCAGGCCGGCAGCCCCCAACACCAGCGAGCCCGTACACACCGAGGTCACATAACGACAGCTGGGCGCCATGGCGCGCAGAAAATCGAGCGTTTCAGTGTCCTGGAACAAGGCCGTCTGACCCGGTCCGCCGGGCACCAGGATCAGGTCGAGGCCGGGGCAGGTGTCGAAGGTGGCCGACGGCGTCAGCCACAGGCCGCTTTCCGCCTGTACGGGGTCGAGCGATTTCCAAATGAGATGCTGGCGGCAGTGGGGCAGGCGGGCGAATACCTCGTGCGGACCGGTCAGGTCCAATTGCGTGACCCCGGGAAACAGCAAAAAGCCGATTTCGATCGCTGGTTTCATGGCATCGCGTCGCCGATCCGATTGCTCTCTTGCACCCTAAAGGGCGTGCCGGGGGATGCAAGGGCGTCGATGGCCCGCCGGCCGGCAGCGACGGTCGGTCTCAGGGCCGGGCGGGCGATGCGGCAGGCTGGTAAATCAGTTCGGCGTCGATGGTCAGATGCACCGTATCGCCCACTGCCGGCCGCCAGCGCCCCAGCCCCAGGCGTGACCGACGCACGGTCCCGGTGGCCGAAAAGCCCAGCGTCTGTGCGCCGCTGATCGGGTTGGGGGCGGCGCCGTTGAAGGTCACGTGAAGGCGGAGCGGATGGCTGCGGCCCTTGAGCGTCAGCATGCCGTCGACGGTGCCGGCGGTGGGGCCGGTGAGCGTGATATCGCCGCTGTCGAACCGGATCAGGGGGTGGGCCTGGCTGTCGAACAGGTCCGGCGCGTGCAGTTGGGCGTCGAGCGCCGGCACGCCGGTGTGCAGGCTCAGCGTGTCGACGGCCACCGCCAAGCGGCTTTTGGCCGGGTCTTGGGGGTCGAAGGTCAACCGGCCGGTCACCGTGTCGAAGCGGCCGCGAAAGACAGAATAGCCCAGATGGTCGACGGCCCACAGCACCGCCGTGTGGTCGGGATCGATCCGGTAGACGCCGGCGGGGGCCGCCTGTGCCGAGGGGTCGGGGCTGTGGGTGATCACCCGCACCGCCGTACAGCCGGTCAACGCCGCCAGCAAGGCGAGACCGGCCGCGCGCGGACGGGGCGGGGGCTTCGGCCGGCCCAGGCGGCCCCGGCGGCGCCGGCGGCCCGGGCGGGCTGGGCGGTTTGGGAGCTCGGGGTGGGTTGGCGGCCGGGCGCGGATGGGCATGATCGTTTGACCGGTTTGGCGGCCGGGCAGCCAGCAGGGCCGTCCGGGTGGATCGCGGCATGGGCAGGATGGGCCCGGCCGCCACCGCTGTGGATCGGGTCGTCGTCCGAAGCGGCCGATACCGGGCGCCATCCGATCGGATGACCCGACCTGTTTGGGCACCCGGATCGCCAACATCGCGGCGGGGCAATCCGGGCGCCAACCGCGCTAGAGATCCTGGCGCGGATAGAGAGCGCGTTCGAGCAGCAGCGTCACATGGGTGCGATGGGCGCGGGTTTCGGCATTGCCGCGCCGGGCGCTGTCCATCCAGTCCTCGATCTGCTTGATCGCCGCCAGCGCCGCCGAGCGCGCCACATGGTCATAGGCCTCGGTGTCGTCGAGGATCTCGGTCAGGCGGCGGGTGTACTCGATCTGCAGGTTCTGACGGATCGTCGAGACGTCGCCGCGCAGATCGGCTTCGAACACCGCGTCGGTCAGGTCGCCCATCATCTCAGCAGCGCCATAGTTGTTGCCGTAGAGCCGGCTGTCGGTGACCCGGCGCAGCGTGTTGGGGTGCGTCAGATGGGCCAGAATCTCCGCCTGGATCGACAGATAGCGCTGGTGCAGCGTCGGGTCGTAAGGCTCGAAGAAATGGTCGAAGCCGCGGCGCTGCTTTTGCAGATGGTTGAGCAGGTCTTCCGGCGTTTCGAAGGCTTCGGGCGCGAACAGATGCTCGGCCAGCACCGCCATGGCCTCGCGCTGGGTGTCGCCCGGCACCGGGGCGAACGGCGGCCGGTCGCTCGCCTGGTCGGTGAACGCGCGGTTTTGATAGATGCCGCCGATATAGCGCGACACCACGCGCATGGCCGTGTTGTGCTGGCCGGTGAGGATCAGATAGGCGTTGCGCAGCGCGTGCCAGGACTGGCCCGGATCATCGAAACGCGCCTTGGCCTCGCTCAGCGTATCGCGCACCAGCTTGACCCGGTCGCGGGCGTACTGGATCGGGTCGTCCGACAGGTCGCCGATCATCACCCGGGGGTCGTTGCCGCGGCCGGGCGCGCGCATGTCGTCGGCGTCATTGCCGAACACCAGCGCCGGCTCGGTCGAGCGCGCCAGATGCGCCGCCCGCGCCTCGGCGTCGGCAAGGTCGGGATCGTAGGCGAAGCGGATTGCCCAGACGTCATAGGGGCCCGGCCGGGTGTCGAAATAGTTGGGCTGGTCATCGGGGTCGGGCGAGACGTTGAGCGCTTGATAGTCCATCACGCTGCCGCTGATCGTGCCCTGGGTGATGTCGCGGTCGTAGATGCCGTCATAGGACACGGCGTGGGTCGCCATCATGTTGTGGTTGAGGCCCAGCGTGTGGCCCACCTCGTGCAGGGTCAACAGCCGCAGCCCTTCCTGGACCAGGCGTTCCTTCTCGGCGTCGCTGTAGCCGCGGGCGTCGAGCACCGACTTGGCGAACAGCGTGTTGACCTGAAGGTGGTGGCCCATGGAACACATCATCGCCTTGCCCGGGGCGTCGCCCGCGGTCGCCGGCGCGCCCGGCAGCGGCAGCGGCTGGGGCGCCAGGCCGCGCCCGGCCACGTCGAACAGGTCGTCATAGACCAGCCGGTTGGTCACATAGACGTTTTCCAGCATGATGTCGGCGCCGAGGATCTGGCCGGTCAGCGGATTGGTGAAGCTCGGCCCATAGCCGCCGAACGGCGGCTGCGGCGACGAGGTCCAGCGCAGCACATTGTAGCGGATGTCGCCGGCGTCCCAGTCGGCGTCGTCGGGCTGCACCTTGACCACCATGGCGTTCTTGAACCCGGCGGCCTCGAACGCTTCGTTCCAGGCTTCCACGCCGGCGCGGATGGCGTCGCGATAGGCGTCGGGGGTGGTGTTCTCGATCCACCAGACGATCGGTTCGACGGGCTCGCTGAGCTTGGCACCGGGGGTCTTTTTGCGCAGGTCCCAGCGGGTGATCATGTCGCGATAGGGGGTCGCCGAGTGGCTGGTGAGGTCGGTCACCCGGTCGAAGAAATAGCCCACCCGCGGGTCGTCGAAGCGCGGCTCATAGTCGGTCTCGGGCAGGGCGATCAGCGAGTGTTGCAGGGTCACCTGCACGGCGCGCGGGTCGGTCACCGCCTCGGACCCACCGACCAGCGGTTGCGGGTTGGTGTAGACATAGTCCACGGTCACCGCGATGTTTTCGGGATAGGTGGCGATCCGGCGGATCTTGGTGCGGTCATCGGCCAGCTTGCCGACCTTGAACTGGCTGCCCGGCGGCGCCTTGGGATTGGGCGTCGGGGCGACCTGGTGGAAGGCTTCCTTCAAGAACAGCCCGTCGGCCTTGATCAGCAGGGTTTCGCCGTCCTCGCTCTCGGCCTCGATCTCGGCGGCTGCCAGCACGGCGGGCGAGATGTTGGCGCTGGCCGCGCGCGACAGGGCGTTGTCCGGGTCGAAATAGAAATGCGTGTTTTCTTCGACGAATTCGATGCAGTCGAAGTGGCGGTTGATGGCGAAGATGGTGTTGTCGCGGAACGCGCCCCGGAAGTGCCCGGCTTCGAGCACCCCGTCCACCGTGTGGGTGAAATAGACGAACCGGCCGCCCAGTTGGTCCTTGGCGATCGCCATGCGCACGGTGCCGTCTTCCGGGTCGCGGTAGAGGGTGAACAGCCCCTCGTGCACGGTGTGGCCATCGACGATCTGTTCGAGGGTCTTGTCCTCTTCCGCGTCTGTGTCGGCGTCTTTGTCTTCGCCGTCATCGGCCGCGTCGTCCGCCGCGTCGTCGGTGTCCTGGGCGTCGGTCTCTTGGGCGGCCGGCTGGGCCGGTCCGGGCGCGTCGCGGCCAATGGCTTGCGGGGCAGGGGCAAAGACGATTGCGCTGGTCAAAAGCCAGGCGATCAGGCGCGGGACGGGGCTGGCCATGGGCTTCTCCATCTTCGTGCTGTCGAGGATTGAACGGCGGGGGACGCGCCCCCTTCTTGCGTGGTTTGCGCTTAGAACAACGATCGTGACGGTTGGTTGAGCGTCAGGCAAGAGCCTAGCAGCGTCTCGGGCCCCGACCGATAGAATTGACTCCTTCCAATCCGCTCCCATGTTAAAAAAGACAAGCACAGCAAGGAGGCTTTCATGCGAGCGATGCGCAACAGTGTCGCGGCCCTGGTGGCCGCAGGCGTTTTGGCCGGCGTGACGGCTCCGGCCATGGCTCAAGACAATGCAAAGGATCGGGGGGCAAGTGATCGGGAGACCAGCGATCGGGCCGCCGGCGAGGCGCCCGCGTCCACGCGCGCCGGCGCGGACATTCCCGTCGAAGTGCGCTTGTCGCGATTTTGGGAAAAGAATGTCGACCGGCTCAATGTGATCGAGCAGCGGCTCGAAGAGCGCTTCCGTGACCACGCACTGAACGAACGGCGGCCGAACAGCAGCGTCTTCCGGCTTAACGAGGCGCGCACCGCCGGCACCGAATGGGCCAATGAACGGCTGATCGACAAGGCGGAGAATTATACGGTCACGAACCTGGTCACCCGGCTGGTGCAGCACAATCTGGACCGCGCCGGGATCGAGCCCGAGGGCACGATCCGCGTCACCATCGACCGGATCAACCTGACCAATGCGGATCTGGCGGTGCTCAACGGGGCCACCAACTGGGTCAAGGGCCGCTTCGCGCTGGTCGGTCCCGATGGCGAGGTGGCCCAGGACATCAAGGTCAGCACCAATTTCGTCGCCAACCCGACGGTGGACCAAGCCTATGACGGGCCCGAATACGCCTTCTGGGCGTTCGACGAGACCACCCGCGTGGGGCCGGTGTTGAGCCAGTTCGTCGAGGAGGGGTTGGAGAAGATGTACCCCGAGCACAAGGACGCCATCCACGGCCCGGTGCTGGTGCAGCCGATCCTGTCGGCGCCGACCCAGACCTTCTTCCGTAACTGAGGGCAGGGGGCGCCGGCGCGCCCGGCCGTCCGGTTCAGCGCTGGGCGCGCAGCCGCTCCTCCAACCGCTCGGCGACCGCGCCGCAATCGGCCCGGGCGCCGCGCGCCTCGCTCAGCGAAGCGGTGTTCTCCAACTCGATCCGCGCCATCACCCGGTCGGCGCGGGTCTCGGACAACGCGTTGATGCGCGCCTCTGCGGCGACCAAAAAGTCTTCGATATCGTCCGCGTCCAGCGTGCAGTGGCGGGCCAAGCCCAACAGCCGGCCCATGGCGGCGGCCGCTTCCATGGCGGCGCTCGGCGCCTCTTCAGCGACCGGTCCGACCGTGTCGCGGCCAGGCGGTGGTGTCGTCGGCGCTGTCTCAGGCGGTGCGTCGGCGGCGCTGTGCAAGGCGAGGGCGAGAAACAACCAATACACGGGCATGTCATCCTTCAGGCTGGCGAGGCGGCTTGAGGCGGGCGGGGCCGGACGGCGTTTGTGATACGCTCGCCCGGCCCCGATCCGTCGGTCGACCGGTCATCGCGGCCGGTCGGGGAGGTGGTCGCGGGGCCGAGCCTGGGGGCCTGTGACCGGTCCCCGGGGTGGGGCGGGTCAGTCGCGCGCCACCGGGGCGACGATCTGTTCGGCGGTCTCGGCGGTGAACAGCGCCGAGCCGCGTTGCCGGCCATCGGTCAGCACCACGGTATTGCGCTGGTCGGGAAAGATGTCGACCAGAATCGCGTTGCGCACGCCGTAGCGCACCGGGCCCGGGGGCAGCGGTGCCTCGGCATAGGCAATCACCGTGTCGCCGTCCACCTCGGCGCCCAGATAGTCGAGTTTGAGCGCCCCGTCTGGCCCATAGATCCTGAACCGTTCGGCCAGATAGCGGCCGAGCGCGCGCTCGGCGCGCTCGAACTCGCCCTCGTTGAGGAAGCTGATCTTCTCGTCGGCGATCACCGACACCGCCACGTCGATGTCGTGCAGGGTCAACTGGTGGATCACCTCGACCGTCTCGGCGCGGTGGTTGATGTTGATCCGGGTCAGCGCGGCATAGAAGTTATGCGCCAACGCGATGCCCGCCACCAGCGCGACCAGAGCGAGGCCGGCCAAGACCAGCCCCGTGCCCCGGAACGAGGCGAGACGACGCCCCTTAGCCATCGCGCGCCTCCTCGGACATCGGCGCGGTTTCGCCCATGTCGCGCATCAGATTGGGGCGCGGCGGCCGGGATTGCAGCTCGATCCGGCTGTCGGCGGCGGCGCGCGGCCAGACATTGTCGCTGTGGTCGGCGTCGGCGATGGAACGATACTTGGCCACTTTCACCGAGCGGATCGCCTTGTCGCGGATCAGCAGCTTGGTGACCTCGCTCTGGTTGCGGCGCCAGATCTCGGCCGGGATCACCAGCCGTTCGTTCGAGCCGTCCTCATAGGCGATGTCCAGGGGCAGCGGCGTCACCAGCCCGCCCTTGTTGGCGAAGTGCAGAAAGTAGAGCCGGCTGTCGTCGGACAGCAGGCGCTTCTGCCACATCTCCAGGCCCGCCACCATGTCCTCATAGGCCTTGCGTTGCGTCGGCGTGACCGTGAACCGGTCATGCTCGTTGTAGAAGTCCTTGAGGCCGGGGAAGCGGTCGACCCGGTAGTCGAGGTCGGCGGCCTTGTTGCGCTCGGCCATGATGGTCGGCGCCCGGTCGGCGTCGCGCGCCCGCGCGATCTCGGCTTCGGTGTCGGGGTTTTGGGTGTCGATGCGCGCTTCGGTGACGCCGGTCAGCGCCACGTCCACATGGGTTGTGGTATAGAACCAGCCGCGCCAGAACCAGTCCAGGTCGCGCCCCGACACCTCTTCCATGGTGCGGAAGAAGTCGGCCGGTTGCGGGCGCTTGAACTTCCAGCGCTCGGCGAAGGCGCGCAGCGCGTCGTCGAACAACTCGCGCCCGATGACCACCTCGCGCAGCACGCTCAGCGCCGCCGCCACCTTGGTATAGGCGTTGCCGCCGCGATTGTTGAGCGCATCGCCCTGGACCATCACCGGCACCTGATCGGCCGAGGTCATGTAGCGAATGGCGTTGCCGGGCAGGTCGTCGGCGGCCGGGTGGTCGGGTTCCCATTCCATTTGCGCCAGCGTGTCGAGGAAGCTGTTCAGCCCCTCGTCGAGCCAGATGAACTGGCGCTCGTCGGTATTGATGACCATGGGCAGCCATTGGTGGCCGATCTCGTGGATCACCACGCCGATCAGGCCGTACTTTTCGCGCCGGCTGTAGGTGCCGTCGTCGGCGGCCGGGCGCGGCGCGTTGGCGACGATCATCGGGAATTCCATGCCCGAGCGGATCGGCGCGTTGACCGAAATCGCCACCGGATAGGGGTAGGGGAAGGTCATGCGCCCATAGACGTCGAGCGTGTGCGCCACCGCCTGGGTCGAATAGCGGCTCCAGATCGGCTCGCCCTCCTGCGGGAACAGCGACATGGCCATGACCGTGCGGCCGTCGCGGGTTTGATAGCCCATGGCGTCCCAGATGAACGCCGGCGACGCGGCGAAGGCGAAGTCGCGGACATTCTCGGCCCGGTAGCGCCAGGTGCGCGTGCCGTCGGGCGTCTTGGCGCGGCGTTCGGCGGCCTCGGCCGGCAGGATGATCGCCACCGGCTTGTCGGCTTGCGCGGCGCGGTCGAGCCGGCGGCGCTGCACGTCACTCAGCACCCGGCGCGGGTTCTGCAACTCGCCGGTCGCCGCCACCGTGAACGTGTCGGGCACGGTGATCGCCACGTCATAGTCGCCGAATTCCAGCGCATATTCCACATACAGGAACGACTTGGTGATCCAGCCGTCATAGTCGGTGTAGGCGGCGACGCGCGGGTAGAAGAACGACAGGAAATAGTTGGCCGCGCCGTCGTCGAACACTTCGAGGCCGTTGCGGTTCGACAGCACCGCGCCGGGCGTGACCACCGGGTGCTGCCAGTCGATGGCGATCGCCACGCTGTCGCCGGGCGCCAGCGGTTCGAACAGGTCGACGCGCATCTTGGTGTCGTCGATCACATGGGCCAAGGCGGCGCCGCCCTGGGCCAGCGCCACCCGCTCGATGGTCATGCCCCAGTCATTGTTCCGGGTCACCAACAGCCGGCGCAAGGTGTCATAGGCCATGCGCTCGGTGTCGTCATTGGTCTCGGTCAGCCGCGAATGAGACCGCGCGTCGAAGCGGTTCTGGTCCAGTTGGAACCAGATATAGCGCAGGGTGTCGGGCGACTTGTTGGTGTAGGTGACCACCTGGCTGCCGACGATGCGCTGGTTGGCGTCGTCGAGGGTCACTTCCATGTCATAGTCGGCGCGCTGCTGCCAGTATTGCGGGCCGGGCTTGCCGCCGCCGGTGCGATAGACATTGGGCGTCGGCAGGATCTCGGTCAGTTGCCGGAACTTGTCCTCATGGCCCTGCTTGGTCTGGCTGATCGGATAGACGCCGCGGTCGCCCGCCTCATGGCCCTGCTGGCCCCGGTCGGAGGCGCCCGCCGCGATGTCCGAAAGGCCCATGGCGGCGACCAACGCCGCCGCCATGGTGAAAAGCCGGGCTGGTTTGCGATTATTCATCGCCGCCGGTCTCCTCGCTCGTGTCGTCATCGGCGCCGTCGCGCATTTCCTGCATCAGGTTCGGCCGCGACTTGTACTTGAACAGCTCCAACCGGGTCTTGACGGGTTCGGCCGGCCAGACATTGTTGGTGGTGTCGGCGTCGGCGGTCTCGCGGTGCGGGTCGAGCTGGATCTTGGCGATTTCCTTGTCGCGGATCAGCAGCTTGGTGACCTCGTTCTGGTTCCGCCGCCAGATCTCGGCCGGGATGCGCAACTCTTCGGTGCTGCCGTCGGCATAGGTGATGTCCAGCAGGATCGGCATCACCAGGCCGCCGATATTCTCGAAGTCCAGGAAATAGAGGTTGGCGCCGAGGGCGAGCATCTCCTTCTGCCACTCCTCCAGGCCCTCGACCATGCCCTCATAGCTCTTGCGGTCCTTGGGCGTGACGGTGAAGCGGTCGTTTTCGTTGTAGAAATCCTTGAGCTCGGGGAACCGGTCGACGCGATAGTCGATGGCCGCCTCGGCATTGCGCTTGGCCATGATGGTCGGCGTCTTGGCCGCTTCCTTGGCGCGCTGGCGGGGCTTTTCCACATCGGGGTTCTGGGTCGAGAGGGTCGCCCGGGTGACGCCGGTCAGCGCGATATCCACATGGTCGGTGGTATAGAACCAGCCGCGCCAGAACCAGTCCAGGTCACGGCCCGAGGCGTCTTCGAGGCTGCGGAACAGGTCGGCGGGTTGCGGGCGCTTGAACTTCCAGCGCCGGGCATATTCCTTGAACGCGAAGTCGAACAGCTCGCGCCCGACCACGGTCTCGCGCAGGATGTTGAGCGCGATCGCCGGCTTGCCATAGGCGTTGTTGCCGAACTGCAGGATGCTGTCCGACTGGGTCATGATCGGCACCTGGTTGGGGCTGACCATATAGTCGACGATGCTCTCGGGCGCGCCGCGCCGCGAGGGATAATCCTCTTCCCATTCCTGTTCGGCGAGCGTTTGCAGGAACGAGTTGATGCCCTCGTCCATCCAGGTCCAGTTGCGCTCGTCGGTGTTGACGGTCATGGGGAAGTAGATATGGCCGATCTCGTGGATGATCACCGAGATCAGGCCGTATTTGGTGCGCCGGGAATAGCTGCGCTCGCCGGTTTCCTCGTCGATTTCGGGGCGCGGGCCGTTCGACGTGATCATGGGATATTCCATGCCGCCGCCGATCGGGCCCATCACCGACTGGGCCACCGGATAGGGATATTCGAAGCTGTAGCGCGAATAGGTGTCGAGCGTGTGCAGGATCGAGTGGGTGGAATACTTGTCCCACAGCGGCATGCCTTCTTCGGGGTAGAAGGACATGGCGAGCACGGTGCGGTCGTCGTCGGGCGTCTCGGTGTCCTGGTCGAAGGTGAAGCCGGCGGCGTCCCAGACGAACTTGCGGCTCGACGCGAACGCGAAGTCGCGCACATTGTCGGCCTTGAAGTGCCAGGTGCGGGTGCCGCGCGCCTTGGACTTCTGGTTTTCCTTGGCCTCTTCAGGCGTGATGATGAAGATCGGCTCGTCGGCCTCGCGCGCGCGCTCCAGGCGCTGGCGCTGGCGGCGGTTGAGCACGTCGCCGGGGTTCTGGAGCGTGCCGGTGGAGGCGACCACATGGTCGGCGGGCACGGTGATCTCCACGTCATAGTCGCCGAATTCGAGCGTGAACTCGCCGCCGCCGAGGAACTGCTTGGTGTTCCAGCCGGCGTCGTCGGTATAGGCGGCCAGGCGCGGGAACCACTGGGCGATGAAATAGACGTGGTTGCCGTCGTCTTCGTAGAACTCCCAACCGCCGCGCGCGCCAAGCACCTTGGCTTCGGGGATGTTGTAGGACCAGTCGATGGTGAAATCGACCGTCGCGCCGGGTGCCAGCGGCTCGGGCAGGTCGATGCGCATCATCGTGTCGGTGATCGTGTAGGCCAGCGGATTGCCGTCGGCGTCGGTGACCGCGGCGATCTTGTGGCCGCCGTCATGGTCCATCTGGCGCAGCCGGGCGCGCAGCGACCGGAACGCCATCTTCTCGGCCTGGTCCTTGCCGGCGGTCAGCGTGGCATAGGCGTCGGAATGCTTGGCGAAGCGCTGCTGGTCGAGCTGTACCCAAAGATAGCGCAAGGTGTCGGGCGACTGGTTATGATAAGTGACCGTCTCCACGCCGCTCAACCGCCGGGCATCGGCGTCGAGCGTCACGTCGATCTCGTAATCGACCTTTTGCTGCCAATATTCGTGCCCCGGGGCGCCCGATCCTGTACGATAGACATTGGGCGTGGGCAGGATTTCATCCAGTTGCCGAAATTTGTCGGTGTGGCCGGACTTGGTCTGCTCGATCTGAGCGGACGCGGGCAGCGCCGACAGACACAGCGCGGCCGCAAAAAGAGCGGAAAGACGCATGGAAGAGAGTCCTTTTGCTTGTGGGACAGCGGCCAAGACCCTAGCGGGCGGGTCGGGGGATGGCAAGGCAACGCCCGGGGCGTCTTTCGTTCCTATCATTGCGGTTGCGCCGTTCCATGCTATGCAAAGATGACGACAAGGGGCAGGGCGATGATCGAAGGTGGCGGGCATGAGCGGTGAGGGGCTGGGCGAAAACCGCGGTGGCGACGCCAACCGCCGCCGGGAAGACCGCTTGGCGGTGGGGGTTCCCTGCGTTATCGGCCTGGACGGCGTCGAGGCCGAGCGGGCTTTCATCGTCGATTGGAGCGATGGCGGGTTGGGGCTGCGATTGCCTGCGGTGTCCGCTCTGGCCCCGGGTCAGGTGGTCCACCTGACGGCGGCCGGTTGCCGGTCGCTGACCATGACGGTGGCCTGGGTCTGCGACGATCGGTTGGGGCTCAGCGGCGACGGCGCGACGGCTTTCACCCATGCGCTCGCCCAGTTGGCCGGTATTCCGCTGCCCCATCAGGAGCCCGATGCGACCGCCGGGGCCGCCGGGGCCGCCGGGGCCGTCGCTGCCGGGCGTCTTGCCCCCGATCCCGGCCCCGATCCTGATCCCAATGCCGAGTCCAATGCCAATTCTGGCGCCGACGCTGCCCCCGCTTCCGTTTCCGGGTCGCAAACGGGCGCCCGTTCCGAACCGGGGCCTGGGCCCGGTCGCGACGAGACCGCCTGACCGACCGAACGCTGGCGACCCGACCGCCCCATTGGCCGGACCTGTCCTGGCCGAGCGGGGCGGTCCATTCGTTTCGACAAAGGAGTATCCATGGCCGCTCAACAGTATCGCGCCAAAATCCATGTGCGCGAGGCGACCCCCGAAGACGTGCCCGCCATCCACCGGCTGCTGCGCAAGGCGTACAACAATGACGACATGATGGCCGAGACGCCCGAGGCGCTGCGCGGCGCGCTCAACCGGTTTCCCCAGGGCCAGTTCGTGGCGCTTTGGGAAGACCGGGTGGTCGGCTATTGTTCCACCTTCGTGATCCGTTCGGAGGTGGCGCTGCGCGCGCATACCTATGCCGAGATCACCGGCAACGGCTTTGCCGCGCGCCACGACCCCAGGGGCGACATGCTCTATGGCATGGAGGTGGCGGTCGACCCCGACATGCGCTCCAAGCGCATCGGCCAGCGGCTCTACAATGCGCGCAAGGAATTGTGCGAGCGGCTCGGTCTCAAGGGCATCGCGTTCGGCGGTCGCATGCCCGGGCTCGCCCGGCGGCTGCGCAAGGTCGGTTCGGTCGAAGCCTATGTGGAGGCGGTGCAGAAGCGCCAGATCCGCGACAGCGTGCTGCACTTCCAGTTGCGCAATGGCTTCGAGTTCCAGCGCGTGCTGCCCAACTATTTGCCGTCGGACCGCCAGTCGATGGGCTATGCGGCGCTGATGGTCTGGCACAATCCCAATGTGCCCGACGAATCGGTGGTGCGCACCATGCCCAAGGACCCGACGCTGGAACGCGCCGTCCGGGTCTGTACGGTGCAGCT
This sequence comes from Rhodothalassium salexigens DSM 2132, assembly GCF_004341375.1. Taxonomy (GTDB): domain Bacteria; phylum Pseudomonadota; class Alphaproteobacteria; order Sphingomonadales; family Rhodothalassiaceae; genus Rhodothalassium; species Rhodothalassium salexigens. The sequence goes on along the minus strand of NZ_SLXO01000002.1, from coordinate 75,207 downwards.
CAAGATGCGCGCGGTGTCGTCGTTCAGCGAGTTTATCGCCAATGTGGAATATTTCACCGAGGTGGCCAGCGACTATGAGGCCGATTTCGTGGTGTTCCCCGAATTGTTCACCCTGCAACTGTTGTCGGCCGAGCCGCGCAAGCTGTCGCCCGCAGACAGTATCGAGGCGTTGACCAATTATACCGAGCGCTTCCGCGACCAGATGCGCGACCTGGCGGTGGCCCATAACATCAACATCGTCGGCGGCTCGCACCCCACCAAGGTAGCCAATGGCGAGGTGCGCAACGTGGCCTATCTGTTCGGCCGTGACGGCGCGGTGCACGCCCAGGAAAAGATCCACCCGACGCCCAACGAAGCCTTCTGGTGGAACATCACCGGCGGCGACCGCTTGAGCGCCATCCAGACCGATTGCGGGCCGGTGGGCATCCTGATCTGCTACGATACCGAGTTTCCCGAACTGGCCCGCCATCTGGTCGACCAGGGCGCGGTGATCCTGTTCACGCCGTTCTGCACCGACGAACGGCAGAGTTATCTGCGCGTGCGCTACTGCGCCCAGGCCCGGGCGGTGGAAAACCAGTGCTATGTGGTGCTGTCGGGCAATGTGGGCAATCTGCCCAATGTGGAGAACATGGACATTCAGTACGCGCAGAGTTGCATTCTCAACCCGTGCGATTTTCCGTTCGCGCGCGACGGCATCGCCGCCGATACCACGCCCAACGCCGAAATGGTGGCGTTCGCCGACCTGCACCTGGACGCCCTGATGCGGGCACGCAATGACGGCACGGTGCAGAACCTCAAGGACCGGCGCTTCGACCTCTACAGCGTCAACTGGAAGAAGCCGCTGCCCGAGGACGAGGAATCCGACGCCGCCGCCGGCGACTGACCGCAGGCGCACGCGTCGGCCGGCCCGGGCTGCGATTGCGCTGGGCACCGGATCGCGTCCGCGACGGGAAGGTCGGCGCGGGCCGGCTGGCGGTGGGCCGTGCGCTGCGGTGGGCGGGGCTGCCGTCATGGTCGCCCGTCGGTGCGGCGGATGGACCGGGCCTCTCGCAAAAATGCAATGATATACCATATCATTGCATTGGCATTTCGACACAAGGAGGTTGATGATGACGGTCGAACGGATTGTTTTGTTGTTCGTGGGCGCTGTGGTGGTGGCGAGTGCCGTACTGGCGCAGGTGCACAACCCCAATTGGCTGTGGCTGGCCTTGGCCATGGGCGTCAATCTGATGCAGATGGCGTTCACCGGATTCTGCCCCATGGCCGCCATCGCCAAGGCGCTCGGTGCCCGGCCCGGGGCCGTGTTCGCCCGGGGCGAGAGCGGCCGCGCCTGAGAGCCCCTCTTCACGAGACCGACCGGGCCGGGGCGGGCCGCGTTTGAACCGCGACCCGGCTCGGATCTGGGCCCGAGCCTGGGCCCGGATCTGACCTGGGGTTTGGGCCGAGGCGGTCTTGGGCCGCCGCATGGTCCCCCAGCCGTCGCGTCCCACAGCCGGGCGCGCGAGCGTTGCGCCATCGCAGCTTGGGCGCCCTAAAGGCGGATCACCCGGCCGTCGTCCAAGCGCTCGAAATCCGCCGGGGCGGCGGCCAGCACGTCTTCGCCCATGTGGCTGAGCGCGATGCGTCGCGCCCCCAGCCGGTCGCGGTGGCGCACCAGTTCTTCATGGCTGATGTGCCACGGCACGCCCTCGCACATGGCCGAGCATTCGATGATCAGCAGGTCGGCGCCGTCGGCCAGCCGCTCGACCCCCTCGCACCAGGCGGTATCGCCGGTGAACGCCAGCGTCTTGCCGTCGGCGGCGACGCGAAAACCCAGCGTCGGCGCCCCCGAGGGGTGGCGCATGGCCTCGGTGGCGATGTCGAGCCCGGCGACCTCGGTGGCGTCGCCCGGCATCAATTCGGTGATCTGGATGTCGAACGGCAACTTGCGCCAGGCGCCGGGGTAGAGCGCCGCACTCAGCGCCTCCAGCCGGGCCCCGAGCCCGACCGGTCCGACCAGCCGGATCGGCGCCAGCTTGCCGGCGCGAAACGCCCGGTCGATCAGCAGAAACGGCAGGCCGCCCATATGGTCGCCATGGGGGTGGGTGATCAGCACGGTGTCGGCGGCTTCGGGCTTGAGCCCCTGGCGCTTGAGCGCGGTCAGCGAGGTGGCGCCGCAGTCGATCAGCGCGCTGCCCTGGTCGTGGTCGAGCCAGAAACAGGTGTGGAACCGGCCGCCGGAAGAAAAGGCGTCGCCGCAGCCGGCGATGGTCAGGTGCATGGCGAAGGCTCCTCAAGACAGGTGGCGCCTGAACCGATCGGTGGCGCTCACAGGCGGGCGCCATGGGGCAGTCGGTCCCGATGGACATTTAGCCCCTAAAGAAACGCAGGCCGAGACTGCCCCGAGGCTTGCCCCCGGCGCAAGGCCCCATTAAACCGCACCCATGCGTGTTGATGCCTTCGATTTCCACCTGCCCGAAGACCGGATCGCCCTGCGCCCCGCCGAGCCGCGGGATGCGGCGCGCCTGCTTGTGGTGCGGCCTGACGAGCTGCTCGACCGCGGGGTTCTGGACCTGCCCGACCTGCTCGGCCCCGGCGACGTGCTGGTGGTCAACAACACCCGGGTGATCCCGAGCCGTCTGCACGGCCGCCGCGGCGAGGCCCGGGTCGAAGTGACGCTGCACAAGTCCGAAGGCGGTACGGTGTGGGCGGCGTTCGCCCGCCCGGCGCGCAAATGCCGCCCCGGCGACACGCTGGTGTTTGGCGACCTGTGCGCGCAGGTGGTCGAACGGCGTGCCGGCGGCGAAGTGGTGCTCGCCTTCGATTGCGCCGACGACCAGATGATGGCGGCGCTCGAAGCCCATGGCGAGATGCCGCTGCCGCCCTATATCGCCGGGCGCCGCGCCGTCGATACTAAGGATGACAGCGACTATCAGACCGCCTTCGCGGCCGAGGCCGGCGCGGTCGCCGCCCCCACCGCCGGCTTGCACTTCACCGACCGGCTGCTCGCGGCCCTTGCCGCGCGCGGGGTCGGGCGCGAGGAGGTGACCCTGCATGTGGGCGCCGGCACCTTCCTGCCGGTCAAGGCCGAAGACACCGACGCCCATGTGATGCACGCCGAATGGGGCCGGGTGCCGCGCGCCGTGGCCGAGCGCCTGACCGCCGCGCGCGCCGCCGGCGGCCGGGTGGTCGCGGTCGGCACCACGTCGCTGCGCCTGTTGGAGAGTGCCGCCGACCAGGCCGGGCGCATCCAGCCGTTCGAGGGCGACACCGACATCTTCATCACGCCGGGCTATCGGTTCCGCGCCATCGACCGGCTGATGACCAATTTCCACCTGCCGCGCTCGACCCTGTTCATGCTGGTGTCGGCGTTCTCAGGGCTCGACCGGATGCAGTCGGCCTATGCCCATGCGGTGGCCGAGCGCTATCGTTTCTACAGCTATGGCGACGCCTGCCTGTTGCACCCGTCGACCCCGTCGGTCGGTGGCGCGGGCCGCTGACGCGCCCCTGAGACACCGCTGAGGCGCCGGCGCCGGCCTTTTGTTTCTGCCATTGTGGACCCAGACCGCCCATGACCGCTTCCCCCCGTCCCCGTTTCCACTACACCGTCCACGCCCGGGATGGGCGCGCGCGCACCGGCACGCTGGCCATGGCGCGCGGCGACATTGCCACGCCGGCGTTCATGCCGGTGGGCACGGCGGCGACGGTCAAGGGCATGCTGCCCGAACAGGTGCGCGCCACCGGCGCCGACATCCTGCTTGGCAACACCTATCATTTGATGCTGCGCCCGGGGGCCGAGCGGGTGGCGGCCCTGGGCGGTCTGCACGGGTTCATGAACTGGGACCGGCCGATCCTGACCGACAGCGGCGGCTTTCAGGTCATGTCGTTGACCGACTTGCGCAAGCTGACCGAGGAGGGCGTCACCTTCCGGTCGCACCTGGACGGCACCAAGCATCTGCTGACGCCCGAACGGTCGATGGAGATCCAGCGCCTGTTGGGCAGCGACATCGTCATGGCGTTCGACGAGTGCACGCCGTTCCCGGCCAGCCACGACCAGGCGCGCACGTCGATGGAATTGTCCATGCGCTGGGCGGCGCGCAGCCGGGCGGGCTTCGACGCCGGCGGCGACCATGCCGCCCGTGCGGCGCTGTTCGGGATCGTCCAGGGCGGCGTCTATGAAGACCTGCGCGCGCGCTCGGCCGAGGCGCTCCAGGCCATCGGCTTCGACGGCTATGCGGTCGGCGGCCTGGCGGTGGGCGAGGGCCAGGACTTGATGTTTCAGACCCTGGACCACACGGTCCCGCATCTGCCCGACGACGCGCCGCGCTATCTGATGGGGGTCGGCAAGCCCGACGACATCGTCGGCGCGGTGTGTCGCGGCATCGACATGTTCGATTGCGTGCTGCCGACGCGCTCGGGGCGCACCGGCCAGGCGTTCACCTTCGCCGGCCCGGTGACGCTCAAGAACGCCCGCCACCGCGACGACCCGCGGCCGCTCGACCCACGGGTGGCGAGCCCGGCGGCCGCCTACAGCCGCGCCTATCTGCACCATCTGGTCAAGGCCGGCGAGATGCTCGGCGCGATCCTGCTCACCTGGCACAATCTGGCCTTCTATCAGACGCTGATGGCCGAGCTGCGCCAGGCGATCGCCGACAACCGCCTCGACGCCTATGCCGAGGCGTTCCTGGCCGGCTATCGCGGCGGCGACATCGAGCCCCTTTGAGCGACCGGGGCGCGTCCGGCCCGAGGGGGTGGGCGCGACGGGAAAAAACAGGTCGGGGGCGTGAAAAAGCATGATCGAAAGGCTTGACCCCGGCGGCGGCCAACCATAGGGTGCGCCTCGCCCACGCCAAGGGGCCCGTAGCTCAGCTGGTAGAGCAACTGACTTTTAATCAGTAGGTCACAGGTTCGAACCCTGTCGGGCTCACCATATATTTCATTGAAAAATAAGCACTTCTTTCATGCCGGCTCGGTCGGGCGAGGGCTATTCCGACCTTTTCCCAGACCGCCGTTCCGAACTTTCCGCTCATTCGGCCCGCATCGCACGGCGTTTTCGGGCGGCCGAGGCGGCCTGGGTGCGGGTGGTTCGGGTGTAGATGGTGAGCATCTGCCGGCTCTTGTGCCCGCCCAGGCTCATCAACTCCTGGTCGGTGCCCTGGGCGTCGCCCAATTCGGTCAGTCCGCCGTGCCGGAACCCCATGAAGTAAAGGTCGCGCGGCAGCCCGGCCTGGTCCGCCAAGCGGCGGTAGAGGTGGCGGAAATAGTCGCCCTTGTAGGGCAGATGCACCTTTTCCCGGCGGTCGGGGCGGTCGCGCATGACAATCAGCGGCCCACGCCGCGGCGTGGCCTCCAGGCGCTCGACCAGGCCCGGGAACAGAGGGCCGTCCCGGTCATAAAGGGGCACCCAGATCCACGTCCCGGTCTTGTGCTGGCGGATTTGGATTTCCGCCCGCTCTCGGCCGACGGCACCGATAGCCGTCCCACGACAGCCCGTGCCACCGTCCGTCCGGATCACAGGTGCCGATCACGTCGCCTTCGCGCTGGCACAGTTCGAACGCCAGCATCGCAGCGGTGCCGATCGAGGGCAGGCCCTCGGCATCGGCGGTGCGGATCAGGGCTTCCAACTCGGCGCGCGTGGCCGGCCGGGTGCGTCCGCCCACGCCTCTGGTGTCCAGGCCCATCTTGGAGAAGGGATTGCCGCGCCTCACCCAGCCGGCACGCAGACCGATCGACTAGGCGCGCCGCGCGCATGGCCGCGTTGGCGGTCGCCAGGCGCCGGCGACGGGTGACCGTGCCGTCCTTGGCCATGTCTTCGACCCATTGCAGCGCCTCATACAGCGCATCGGCATGGCGCGGCTCGATGGCGTCGGCCAGCACGTCGCCCATGCGGCGACCGCTGCGCAGCACATGGCCCTCGATCAGGGCAAAGCTCTTTAGACACTGGTCCTGGGGCCGGGCTCCCTTCCACACCTGCGATGCTACCTCATCGACAACAGAAAGGGGGGCGGCCATCAGCCGGCGCGGCGGCTTCCATGGGCGCGTCCACCGGCACGCTGTACAGGCGTTCGGGCGGGGTCTGGTTGAGTTCGGCGCGATGGGTCAGCGACAGCTTGATGATCTCGGTGCCGAGGCTCGCCGGCGTGTCGGTGAGGGCAAGGCCGCATAGATAGGCCTTGCCGCTGGCGGCGAAGTCGGGGTCGATCTCCACCGACCAATAGACCTTCTGGCGCCGGGCGTTGAGCTTGACCAGGTCTTCGGTGGCGTCGATCTGGGCCAGCAGTAGCCGGTGGCCGTCCTGGTCGGTCTCGGCCTTGAGCGCGAGCACGTCGCCATAAGCCTTGAACGGGGCGTCGTCGTTGGGCAGCAGCGAGCGCAGATGCTCGACCCAGACCCGCGCGCCATAGGTGTCGGGGTCGTAGGTCTCGGCCATCTGGTCGATCTGTTCGGGGGTGATGGTCCGGCCGTCGATGGTCGGGCCTGAACGGCAGACGCGATAGAACTTCGTCTTCATGCGGGCTTCCCGGGGTTGAGGCACGATCAGCAGGGTTGCGCCATGCTGCGCGCGCCGCTTCTGGCGATGCCACCGGGAAGCGGTTGTCATGGCCGGCTTGCAACCTGGAAGGCCGCGCGCGCCACGGCCGGCTGTTGCCAGTGTTGCCCCCATGGACCAGGACGAAGACAGCCAGGCGCCGCGCATCGAGGCGCGCACCCTCTATTGGCGGGGCACCAGTTGCGCCCAGATCGCCCGGCTTCTGGACGTGCCCTATTCGACTATCGACAGTTGGAAGCGCCGTGACGATTGGGACGGCGCGCCGGTGGCGGTGCGCGTGGAAGCCCAGGTGCACGACCGGCTGATGGCGCTGATCGCCCAGCCGGCCAAGTCGGACCGCGACTTGGCGGAGATGGACAATCTGGCGCGCATTCTGGAGCGCACGGCGCGGATCCGCCGGTTCGAGGACAGCGGTCGCGATGGCGATCTCAACCCTGCGGTCGCCGAACGCAACGCCAAGCGCGACCGCGGCCGGCGCAAGAAGAAGGACGAAAAGAACAGCCTGAGCCCCGACCAGGTCGACCGGTTGTGCGCGGCCTGGGACGCGGCCTTGTTCGGCTATCAGCGGCGATGGCACGCGGCGAAGCGCCACCGGTTGCGCAACATCCTCAAAAGCCGGCAGATCGGGGCCACCTGGTACTTCGCGCGCGAAGCGTTGATCGACGCCATCACCACCGGCGACAACCAGATCTTCCTGTCAGCCTCCAAGGCGCAGGCGCACGTGTTCCGCGACTACATCGTCCAGTTCGTCAAGGACGAGACCGGTGTGGAATTGAAGGGCTCGCCGATCAAGCTGTGGAACGGCGCGACGCTCTACTTCCTGGGCACCAACGCCAAGACGGCGCAGTCCTATCACGGTCATGTCTATCTGGACGAATATGCCTGGATCAGCCGCTTTCTGGAGTTTCGTAAGGTGGCCAGCGCCATGGCCACGCACAAGAAATGGCGCATCACCTATTTCTCGACCCCTTCGACCATCAATCACGACGCCCACGCATTCTGGTCGGGCGACGCCTTCAACAAAGGCCGCAAGAAGGCCGACCGGGTCGAGGTCGACGTGTCTTATGCCGCCCTGGCCGAGGGCGCGCGCGGCCCCGACGGTCAATGGCGCCAGATCGTCACCATCGAGGACGCCGCCGCCCAGGGCTGCGACCTGTTCGACATCGACCAGTTGCGCCTGGAGTACAATGACCAGGATTTCGCCAATCTGTTCCTGTGCGAGTGGGTCGACGACAGTGCGGCCTTCTTTACCTTCGACGAGTTGAAGCGCTGCATGGTCGACGCCTGGGACGCCTGGCCCGACTGGCACCCGGACCAGGCCGCGCCCTATGACGGGCCGGTGTGGTTGGGATATGACCCGGCCTTGAACCAGGACTGCGCCTCGATCGCCGTGGTCGCGCCCCCGGCGGTCGAGGGCGGGCGCTATCGGCTGCTGGAACGGATCAGCTTCGCGGGCGTCGACTTCCAGGCTCAGGCCGAGGCGATCCGGCGCCTGACCGCCAAGTACCGGGTCGAGCATATCGGCATCGACATGACCACCATCGGCGCCGGCGTCTACGAACTGGTGCGGGCGTTCTTCCCGGCCGCCTGCGGCATCAAGTACAGCGTCGAGACCAAGAGCCGCATGGTGCTGAAGGCCAAGCACCTGATCGCCAAGCGACTGTTCGAGTTTGACGCCGGACAGACCGACGTGGCCATGGCTTTCATGGGCATCAAGCGCACGGCTACCGCCAGCGGCCGTCAGACCACCTTCGCCGCCGGCCGCGACCGCGAGACCGGCCATGCCGACGTGGCCTGGGCGATCATGCACGCGCTCGACCGGCTCGATTTCACCGCCTTCGACAATGACGACACGCTGGCCAGCGGCAGCACCGCCGGCCAGGGCAACATCATGGAGTTGTTCTGATGGACCACGGCGCGGCCGGACCCGGCCACTGCGAAGCCTTCACCTTCGGCGACCCGACGCCGGTGCTCGACCGACGCGAGGTGGCGAGCTATTTCCATGCCGCCTGGAACGGCCGCTTCTACGAACCGCCGATCAGCCTTGACGGCCTGGCGCGCTTGTTGCCGTCGAACCCCCATCACCAATCGGCAATCACGGTCAAGGCGAACATCCTGTCCAGTTGCTTCCGGCCGACCGACCTGGTGTCGCGCCAGACCTTCAAGCGCCTGGCGCTCGACTATCTGGTGTTCGGCAACGCCTATGCTGAACTGATCGCCAACCGCTTGGGCCAGCCGCTGGCCATCCGGCCGATCCCGGCGCGCTGGACCCGGTGCGACCGGGACGGCGGGTTCGTGATACTGATCGACGGCCAGGAACAGCCGATCACGGGCCGGGTGGCGCACCTGATGGAGCCCGATATCTCGCAGGAAATCTACGGCATGCCGCCCTATACGGGCGCGGTGCAGTCGGCACTATTGAACGAAGCGGCGACGCTGTTCCGCCGCAAATATTATGTCAATGGCAGCCATGCGGGCTTCATTCTCTACATGACCGATCCGGCCCAGAGCCAGGATGACATCGACCGGTTGCGCGAAGCCATGCGCGAGGCCAAGGGGCCTGGCAATTTCCGCAACCTGTTCATGTACGCCCCCAACGGCAAGACCGACGGCCTGAAGGTGATCCCGATCGCCGAAGTGGCGGCCAAGGACGAGTTCCTGTCGCTCAAGAATGTTTCCAGGGATGACGTGATGGCGGCGCACCGGGTGCCGCCTCAACTGATGGGGGTGATCCCCAACAACACCGGCGGCTTCGGCGATGCCGACAAGGCGGCACGGGTGTTCGCCGCCAACGAACTGCGGCCGTTGATGGAGACCTTCAAGGATCTGAACGCCTGGGCCGGGGCCCCGGCCGTCCGCTTTGACGACTATACGGTCGGGTAGGGCCGGGCGCTGGCGGTGTTGACGCGCAGCCAAGCCTCCAGCGCCTCACGGGAAAGGCGCTGTTTCTCGTAACACTCACTCAGGAAGCCCCAGAGATCATCGGCCTTTGCTGTTACTTCCATACCATTGATTTCCAAGAAAACCATGGTTGCAGCCAGGGCCGTTCGCTTATTGCCATCAAGGAAAGGGTGATTCTGCGATAGGCTTTCCCAAAGGGCTGCCGCTTCAGCGATCAGGTCGAGATAGTAACCTGTTTGGGGGCGAAAAAGTGCGGATTGCAATTGCCCCCAGTCGCGAACGCCATGCGTTCCACCAAATCGATTAACCTGATCTTCGTGCAGCGTAAGGACTTCGCCCAGGGTCAAATAGTCGTGCATAAGCCTGCATTATCGGGCGAGTTTTTCATACACAGACCCGTAGCGTTCAAGGCTGCCCTCATAAGCCCGCAGAACGTGAGGGCGTGCGCGCCCTTCGCGTTTCGCGGTCAGGTATTCCGACAAGGCTTCCTGCACCAGCGATTGGATCTGTCGACCTTCGGTTTTCGCCAGGGCGCGCAGGTCCTGTAATGTATCGCTGTCCAACTGCGTGGCAAATTTTTCTAAAGGCATGGTGGACCTCGTTGATTAGCTCGCGCAGATGGTATCACGGTGTTTCAAAAAAGGGCAAAGGGCGCAGACGCCACAGCCTGCCGAAAGATATCCTCGACCTGGGCGGCTTCGGTGTCGGTCAGAGCGGCGAACTCCTTTTGGCGCGCGCGCTTCGAGAGTGTGCCGCCATTCTGGTCCAGGAAATGGAACAGCAGGTCGGCTGTGCTGTCCGGCATGTCCACCAGCGCCTGCACGCGATCGCGGAACGCGTCGTATTGGCGGAGGAACAGGGCTTCCTGCGGCAAGTCGCGTTCGACCGTCCGGCGCACACAATCATAGAGGAATTCGGCGTGCGGCGTCGCGTCGAAGAAGCGGTAGAAGTCGCCGGTGTCGTCGAGCACATGGACGTTGAACCGTTCCGTGGGTTCCCACCGGATCACCGGCAGCAGCCGGGCGGAATAGGTCTCAAGCGTGCGGCGATAGTCCTCGATCCGGTCGAGGATCGCGGCGGACACCGGAAACACCAAGCCGGGCGGGTTGAAGCCGCGTTCGGCGAGGACATGGTGGATCAGATAGCGGTGCAGTCGCCCATTGCCGTCCTCGAACGGGTGGGCATAGACGAACCCGAACGCCAACACGGCGGCCGCAATCACCGGGTCGAGCGCCTGGGCCGGGCCAGTGTCGAAGGCGATCATGCCGTCGATCAGGCTGTCCAGGTCCTCGGGGCGGGCGCTAAGGTGTTCGGGCAGCGGCAGACGGCTATCGCGGTCATGGCTGCCGACAAACCCGCCCTCATCTCGAAAGCCTAAGCGGACGAACCGGGTATCGCCGATGACGATTCGTTGCAGACGCAACAACTCTTGCCGATCGAGCGCCTGGCGTCCGGCTTCTCCGATAGCCCGGCCCCAGCGCTGGATGCGATCCTGGGGCGGACGTTCGCCTTCAATAGCATAGCTTGACTTCGAATCCTTCAGCAGCAGGAAGGCCGCGGTGCGGGCCAGCAGGTCGCGCGGCACGGCCGCCGCCACGTCTCGGGCCTGGCCGGCCAGGTTGCGCGCCGCCTGCTCGTCGAGGGTCGGGGTGCGGAACACCAACGGGCAGAACGCCGGCGTGCCCGGCAGATTGTTCTTGACCCGTTGGCGTCGTACCGTCCGGCCCTCTATGCCCCATTGCAGGCGCGGGTCCAGCACCGGCACGTAGCGCCCAGCCTCCGCATCTGGCAGGTCCAGCAGCTTGCCGATCAGCCATTCATAAAGGAACCACAGCCGCCGGGCGTAGGTCCCGGTGGGCTGGTCGCGCACGATCCGTTCGATTGGTTCGGGGCCGGTGGTGAGGAACAGGCGCTTCAACACTGCCAGGTCCAGGCCCTCATAGCGCAGGGCGAAGGTCAGGTGACCCGCCGGCGTGGCGTCGGGCGCGTGTCGGGGCGTCATGATCCGCCAGCCGTCGCGCTCTGTCACCCGGTGACGGGTGCCAATGCCACACAGGGTCCGGGGCAGGGGAACAGCCAGGCCATAGGCGTCGATCAGCGCGCTGTAGCCCGCCAGGGCGGCGGGCTCGGGCAGGCGCTGTTCCTGAAAAACGGTCACTGTGCCTGAAAACGGGTTCTGGCGAGGCTTGATCATGAAAACTGATCATAGCGCCTGAAAAATGGCTCTCAAGGCCTCATATTCATGAAAACTGATCCTGCGTCGTTCGGGCAGCGAAAACGGCGGAAAAACGAAATTCTCCCCCCGCCTCGCCTGCGCTCAAAACCTGGGGGTTTCTCTGCACTGCGGAACCACCCGAAAACACCCGCCAGATGCGCCTTTGGAGGCGATCATAGGGCAATGCAATCTCCGCAAATCTCTGCACCGGATAGAGCCGGTCCCGGCGGCCATTCGCACACGCGATCCGAGCGCATGACCGCCAGCCGGCCAGGGCAGTGTCGCATTAACCATTGCGACCTCAGCGGCACGGCCAAGCCCTCCTAAAATTCGTGACCCCATCGGAAACGGGTTACATCGGTTACACCCCTATTTGAACAGGGGTAAAGCTCTGATTTTACAAAAACTTTTAATCAGTAGGTCACAGGTCGAACCCTGTCGGGCTCACCAATAACGCCGGCTAGTCAGGTCGGCGTTCGCGTTTGTTTCCAGGCTGGGTTGCCGCATCTTTTGCCAATTGCTCTGGAGGCTTGACCGCGTTTCGGCCGGGGGCCACTCGTCTCATGGCGCTCATGGCGCGGGGTCGCGCCGGTCGGCATTGGATCGGATTTTCGAAAATTTGCGCTGGTTACGCGGCGGGCCGGAAATGTGCGGTGTTGGCGCGCCGCTCTTGCTATTTTCCTGCCATCTTGTTTTGCGTATGATGCTTCCGGTTGCATGAGTGTGCTGGCCGAGGAGCGCGACCGTGAATGGCGATATCGTAAACACGTTTTCCTACGCCATCGCGATCGCGGCTAACGCCTTCACCTTCGTCATCCTGGCGGTTTTGTCGTCCAACAGGGTCAATCGTCGCTTTGCGTTCGTGGCTATCGGGCATCTGGTCAATGCCGCGCTCTATTCGGTCGAATTGGCCTTCGAGCTGAAGGGCGATGCGGCGATTTACTTCGTCATCTACAGCGTCTACGGCCTGCCGTCATTGCTGGTGTGGTTCGGCATGAGCCGGTTGCCGGTGCGCGCGTTCCTGGTCATCCTACCCGCCTTCATCGGTCTCCAGACCGGGCTGCACGCGCTCAGTCAGGTCAACACGCTGGCGTTATGGCTGACCCACGCCATGACCATGGGGTTGTGGGTCGCCGCCGCCTGGCTCGCGTGGCGCGACCTCTCGGTCGATCGGGTGGTCAAGGGGGCGGTGGCCAGTCTGTTCGTCGCCAGGGGATTGCTGGTCCTGGCCATCGGGGCGGCGTTCGTCTCGTCGGCGAACCTGCCGGTTTGGGTCGGCATCGGCGCCGGGCTGCTGGCGATGGCGAACGGTGCCGCCCTGGTGTGCTTCGCCTATAGCCGCCTGCAGACCCACTATGATCGCGCCATGCAAGCCGCGCGCCGCGATGCCGGCGCCATGCGCGCCGCCTTGCGGACCCAGGACGTGTTCATCAGCGGCATGAGCCACGAACTGCGGACCCCGCTCAACGCGGTCATCGGCTATGGCGACCTGATGGCCCAGAATTGGTCGCAGCACGCCCACAAGCTGTCCGAATATCGGGCCGCCATCGCCCAGGGTCGGCAGCGGCTGATCGACATACTGGACGAGATCGCGCTGTTTCTGAGCGTGCAGGCAGTGCGTTGGCGGCCGGCCGGCGGATCATCGGGCGCGGCCACGGCGGTGGCAACCGGCGTCGACCTCACCGGCGGCCATTATGACATCCTGGTCGATCGATTGCGGACGCTGTCGGTCTCGGGCACGGTGACATCGGTGGTCGATCCCGACCATATGGTGCTCAGCGCGCGGTGGCCGGCCACCGACGGCCTCCACCAGACGCTCAGCGGCATCTTCGAAGGGCGCGTCGATCCCTATGTCTCGCGCGCATCGATCAAGGCGGATCTGAGCCTGTGTCTGATCGAGACCATCGTCGCCCAAGCCGACGGCGACATCGAATATCACACCCGCGACAATAGCGATTATATCCGCGTCCGGCTGCCGATCGGCGAGGCGCGGTGGAAAGAGGCGTCCTGATCCCATGGGGAACCACGTCTTAGAGGTCTTTCTGTTGTCGGTATCGCTGTGCGGCTTCGCCAGCGCTGCGCTGATCCTGGGCTTTTTGTCCTGGCATTGGCGCTGGCGCGGTCTGCCGCTGTGGATCAGCCTGTCCTGCGCGTTCATGACTCTGACCCTGTTGGGCCAGCTTGTGGACCTGACCCGTGCGGCGGGCGGGCTGGCGATATTCGTGCGGCTGTGTTTTCCCTTTTACGGCTTGTTTTTGATGATCGGCTGCGTGGTCGAGCCGGCCGGGTCGCCGGTCCCCGGCGCGCCGCGGGCCGGGGCGGCGGGTCGGATGCCGGTGTTGGTCGCCGCCACGGCGGTGCTGGCTGGCGCCCTGGCGCTGGCGGCGCGCACGTGGCCGGCGCTCGATCTGGCGTTCTTTCTTTGGAACGCCGGGCTGCTTGGCGTGTGTGCGGTGGCCTTGCTCGGCCAGGCACGGCGTGCGCCGGCGCTCTACGGTGTGCTCGCGGCGTTGTTGGTCGCCCAGGCGGTGGCTTTGGTGGTGTTGGGGATCGGTTATGTGAACCGGCTGCGCCTGCCGGTTTGGGAGGGGCTGCTCGGTGTCCTGGCGGTGGGGCTGGCGGCGGCGCTCGTCTTGTTCGTCCTGCACCGCCGTACCACGGCGACCGCCGCGATGATGCGCCAAAGCCTGTACGCGAAACGGGTTGCCGAGACCGCCTATGGCGCGCGTCTGGGGTGTCTGGCCGCGATTGTCGACGGCTCGCGGCAGACGCTGGCGGATCTGGACGGCTTGCTGGCATTGCCGGTGGAGGGGCCGCACCGCCTGGATGCCGAGGGCTTTGCCCGGATTGCCGGTCTTGGGCGGCGATATCTGGCCACCGTGGAAACCGCGCTGAGCCAGGCCAAACTGCCCGAGGACCCGATCGCCGATTGGGCCCCCGATCGCGCGGCGGGGCCGGACGCTGCGGACCCCGACCGCCGCCGGGCGCGGCGCCGCTGAGACGCTCCGTGCTTTCCTTGGGTCTTTCTCGGGCCTTTCTCGGGCCTCCCTTGCGCCTGCCTCGGGGAGCGCAGGGCAGCAGCCCGCCCATCCGTGGTCGGGATCGGCGGGCTGGATCGTCAGGGGGCGCCGGTGGGTCAGGAGCGCGCGTCGAGGTCGAAGCGGTCGCGGGTCATCACCTTGGTCCAGGCGGCCACGAAGTCGTCCACGAACCGCGCTTCTGCGCCTTCGACCGCATAGGCTTCGGCCACCGCGCGCAACTCGGCGTTGGACCCGAACACCAGATCGACCGAGGTGGCGGTCCACCGGGGCTCGCCGCTCTGGCGGTCGCGGCCCTCATAGACATGCTCGGCGTCCTCGGCGGGCTGCCAGCGGGTGTCCATGTCCAGCAGGTTGACGAAGAAGTCGTTGGTCAAGGTGCCGGGACGCGCGGTCAGCACCCCGTGCTGCGATTGGCCGGTATTGGCGTTGAGCGCACGCATGCCGCCCACCAGCACGGTCATCTCGGGCACCGTCAGGCCGAGCAGGTCGGCGCGTTCGATCAGCAGCGCTTCGGGCGACCGGTCGAGACCGTCGCCATAGTAGTTGCGAAACCCGTCGGCCTTGGGTTCGAGCACCGCGAACGAGCCCGCGTCGGTCTGCTCGGCCGAGGCGTCGGTGCGCCCGGGGTGAAACGGCACGGTCACCGGGTGGCCGGCCATTTGGGCCGCCTGTTCGATCGCCGCCGCGCCGCCGAGCACGATCAGGTCGGCCATCGACACCCGCTTGTCGTCCTTTTGCGCGCGGTTGAAGTCGCGCTGGATGCGGTCGAGCGCCCTGAGCACCCGCTTCAGGCTGCGGGGATCGTTGACCGCCCAGTCCTTCTGCGGCGCCAGGCGGATGCGCGCGCCGTTGGCGCCGCCGCGCATGTCGGTGTCGCGATAGCTGGCCGCAGCGGCCCAAGCGGTCTCCACCAGGTCGGCGCGCGACAGGTCGGAGGCCAGGATGGTCTCCTTCAGCGCCGCGATGTCGGCGTCGTCGATCAGCGTGTGGTCGACCGCCGGCACCGGGTCCTGCCAGATCATCGCCGCGTCGGGCGCCAGATCGCCCAGATAGCGCGCCCGCGGCCCCATGTCCCGGTGGGTGAGCTTGAACCACGCCTTGGCGAACGCTGCTTCGAACGCTTCGGGATTGTCGTGGAAGCGCTTGGCGATCTTGCGATAGTCGGGGTCCACCTTCAGCGACAGGTCGGTGGTGAACATGATCGGCGCGTGGCGCTTGTCGGCGTCGTGGGCGTCGGGCACCAGGGTCTGGGCATAGTCTTGGCTGGGCACCCATTGGGTGGCGCCGCCGGGGCTTTCGGTCTTGACCCAGTCGAAGGTGAACAGATTGTCCAGATAGCTGCTGGTCCAGGCGGTCGGGTCGATCGACCAGGCGCCTTCTAAGCCGCTGGTGATGGTGTCGCCGGCCTTGCCCGAGCCGCACTCGTTCTGCCAGCCCAGGCCCTGCCGCTCGACACCGGCGGCGGCCGGTTCCGGGCCTAGGCAGTCCGACGCCTTGGCGGCGCCATGGGCCTTGCCGAAGGTGTGACCGCCGGCGATCAGGGCGACGGTTTCCTCGTCGTTCATGGCCATGCGCGCGAACGTCTCGCGGATCGCCGCGGCGGCGGCCATCGGGTCGGGCTCGCCCTTGGGGCCTTCGGGATTGACGTAGATCAGCCCCATCTGGGTGGCGCCGAACGGACCGTCGATGTCGCGCCCGCCCTTGTAGCGCTCGCCCGCCAGCATCTCTTCCTCCGGGCCCCAATAGACCATTTCGGGCTCCCAGGCGTCGATGCGGCCGCCGGCGAAGCCATAGGTCTCGAAGCCCATGGACTCGAGCGCCACCGTGCCGGCCAGGACGATCAGGTCGGACCAGGACAAGGCGTCGCCATATTTCTGCTTGATCGGCCAAAGCAGGCGCCGGGCTTTGTCCAGATTGGCATTATCGGGCCAACTGTTGAGCGGCTCGAAGCGCTGCATGCCGCCGTCGGCGCCGCCGCGGCCGTCGCTGACCCGGTAGGTGCCGGCGCTGTGCCAAGCCATGCGGATGAACAGCGGGCCATAATGGCCATAGTCCGCCGGCCACCAATCCTGCGAGGTGGTCATCAACTCTTCGAGGTCGGCCTTGAGCGCCTCAAGATCGACGCTCTCGAACGCGGCGGCATAGTCGAAATCGGCGCCGCGCGGGTCGAGGGCTGTCGCATTGTCGCGCAGCGGGCCGAGGTCGACCAGCTCGGGCCACCAATCCTGAAGCGATTTGGCGGCCCCTTGCGCCTCGGCCGCACTGATCGGCATGAGCAGGCACAGCGCGCTCGCCATGGTGGAGAAAACGGGTCTCGTTGGTCTCGGCATCGAAGCTCTCCCTTGTCTATTTGGAGCCACCCCAAAGGTCGCATGCCCCAGGGGCAAGCCATGGCCCGGACACTTGGCGTCGCGCGATGGCATCGACGTGCGATGGGGTATTCCAATATCAACATTTTGCCCGAGACGCTTGATCGATCAATTGAATTATTCCGATCCCGGTGATCGAAAAAAGCAATGCGGAACCGGATCAGCGTCGATCCGGGGTGTGTCGGCGCACACCGGGGGGCGGCGATGCGCCGCCGGCATGGTCCGGAGCCCGACCGGCGCCCGGCGGCGGGTCACCGCCGGGGCCAGCGGGACGGCGGATCAGGCGGTCGGATCAGCCAGAGAGATCAAGAAAAAAGATCAGGTGGGCGCCACATCTTTGGCAATCCGCGACAACAGCGCCAGCACGGTTTCGGACGCGGTGCGCGTGTCGGCAAACACCGCGACCGCGCCGTCCAGATCGCCGGCCTCGTAGCGTCGGGCGGTTTCGATGCCGCTGCGGTGGACATCGGCGTGGGCGGTGTGAAGCGCCGGCCAGTCGGGGTGATCGACGAGTTGGGGATCGGTTTGGCGGTTGGCCCAGCGGCCCAGGCGACATTGGTGCGCGTCGGCCAGCTCCGCAGCCTTCAATCCGGCGCGCCCGACCAGTTTCTGGGCCAATCGGCGCACCCAAACCACATGATCGGATTGCGCCACATAGACCGTGTCGAGGCCGGCATCCGTCCCGGCCAGGGCATCGATCAACGCGGCCATGGGCCCGTCGGCCTGTTCCATCTCGGCGACGATCCGCTCGACCGACCGGAGGTTGTCGCGGCCCAGGCGGGCGATGGTTTCGGTGTCGCGGGCGATGGTTTCGGCGGTTTCGGTCTGGTCGGTCAGCAGTCGGGTGATGTCGCGGGTGACGCGGGCCATGGTCTGGACCTGATCGTCGATGCAGGTCATCTCGGCGTTGGTTCTGTCGATCACCGTCTGGCCGCTGGCGACCTTGTCGGCGCTGGCGTCCATGGCGGCGACGATGGCTGCGGTGCCATCTCGCACGGTTTCAATGCGGGCGCGGATGTCCACGGTGGCTTGGGCGGCTTGTCCGGCGAGGGTCTTGACCTCGCCGGCGACGACGGCGAAGCCGCGGCCGGCCTCGCCGGCGCGCGCCGCCTCGATGGTGGCGTTGAGGGCGAGCAGGTTGGTTTGCCGGGCGATTGCCTCGATGTCGTCGACGATCGAGCCGATCTGTGCCGATGCCTCGGCCAGGGCGTCGATCTTGGTTCGGGTGTCGGCGGTGGCAGCGGCGATGTCGGTCATGGTCGCGCGCGCTTGCGCCGATGCTTGGGTGCCGGCCGCGACGCTTTCGGCCACCTGATCGGCAGTGCGGCACGCGGCGTCGGAGGAGTCTGCGATGGCACCGACCGAGCGCGACATGGCCGCCACCTGGTCCACCACATCCTCGGCGCGCTTGCCGGCATCGCCAACCAAGCTCACCATTTCGGCGATTTCGGTCACCCCGGTATTGGCGGTGTTGGACAGCGCAATGGTGCGCTCCAGCTGCCACCGTCGGCGGCTCGCCAGTTGTTCGGCCAAGGCAGCCAGCTTGCGGGTGAGCGGGTCGTGCCCGTCCGGGACGTCCTGGTAGCGCTCGGCCAGCAGGAGATCGAGCATCGCCTCAGCGTCGCTCGATGCTGAAGCCGGAGATGCGCCCGTCGGGGCGGAGCGATCAGTTGCCATGCTACTCTCGTCGATAAAGGAAAGGGCTTGCAGAAAAAACCGGGCTTGGCCAATTTTTACGGAGAGGATGAGTAATATTTTCGGAAATTGTTGCTATTCAGTGAACAATTTCGAAGCCGCACCACATGCCGTCCGGTCCGTGTGCGCCGGTCAGATGGCCTTCGTGCCCCGGGCCGTGTTATCGTGTCGACCACACGTTTCGTTGACCGAAAGCCGTTGCTATGCCGCAGTTTGAGCCGCCCGCTGGCGTGTCGACAGCGGCGCCGGCGACCGCCGACCACGCGCCGGCGGACGCTGACGCGGGCGTTGCGTGGGCTGATGGTGCCTGGGCGCGCGACCGGTTTCCGATCTTCGAACACAGCGTCTATCTCAACAGTTGCTCGGGCGGCGCGTTGTCGGTGGACGTGGCGGCGGCCTATCACGCCTATCTGAGCGGTCGCCATGACCGCGGCGCCGACTGGCCGGCCTGGCTTGAGGTCTATGAGGATGTGCGCGGCCGGCTCGCCCGGCTGGTCGGCGCGGCGCCGGATGAGGTCGCGCTCGGCGGCTCGGCCTCGGCGGTGCTCGGGCCGTTGGCCAGCGCGCTGGAGCCGACGCTGGCGCGCGACCGCATCGTGGTCACCGATCTGGACTTTCCCACCACCGCGCATATCTGGCGCGCCCAGGCGGCCCGCGGCTTCGAGGTGGTGACCGCCGAGGCGCCGGGCGGCCGGCTGTCGCTCGACCGTCTGACCCGGCTGATCGACCGGCGCACCCGGCTCGTGTCGTTGCCGCTGGTCTGCTATCGCAACGGCGCGCTATCGGACGTGGCGGCGGTGGCCGATCTGGCGCGCGCCGCCGGGGCCTGGGTGCTGGTGGACGCCTATCAGGCACTCGGCGCCGTGCCGGTGGACCTTGGCAAACTCGGCGCCGACTTTCTGCTCGGCGGGACCGCCAAGTATCTGCTCGGCAGCGCAGGTCTGGGGTTTCTGGTCGTGCGCCGCGATCTGGTCGCCGGCTTGACGCCCACCCAGACCGGCTGGTTCGGCCAGGACGACATCTTCGCCATGGACCATCGACACCACCGCCCCGCCGCCACCGCCCGGCGCTTCGAGACCGGCACGCCGCCGGTGCCGAGCCTTTATGCCGCCCAGGCCGGCCTTGGTTTGATGGATCGGGTGGGCGTGGCGCGGACGTGGGCCCATGTGGCGACGTTGACCGAGCGGCTGAAGGCCGGTGCCGCCGCGTTGGGGGCCACGCTGGCGACCCCGGCCGCAGCCGATGGCCATGGCGCGCTGATCGCGATCCGTGCGGTGGACGACGCGGCCCTGGTGGCGCGACTGGCGGCGCGCGGGGTGATCACCTCGTCGCGCGACGGCAATGTCCGGGTCTCGCCGCACTTCTACAACAATGCCGACGACATCGACGCCTGTCTGGATGCCCTGGCGGCGGAGCGGGCGCTGCTGGCGTGAGCGCATGGGCCGGCGCCGGTGGGCGGCATGCGGGCGGCGTGCCTGTATTGACCACCGATGGGAGCCGTGCGGGCTGTGTGTGTGGGGGGCGACCGGTGGGACGGCGGCGACTATTCCGCGGCGTGGCGGTGCAGCACGGGTTCGGGCCGGCGTGCCTCGCGTTCGGCCTGGACCTCGGACCAGCCCGACAGTTCGCGCGCGACGATATCGGCAATCATCGCCACATGGTCGGGCCGGGTGTTCAGGCACGGCACCATGGAATAGCGCTCGCCGCCGGCATCTTCGAAGATCTCCTTGCCTTCAAGGGCGATTTCTTCGAGTGTTTCCAGGCAATCTGCGGCGAAGCCGGGGGTGATCGTCATCACCCGCTTGATGCCCCGCTCGGGCAGGGCGGCGATGGTTTCGTCGAAATAAGGCTTGAGCCATTCCTGCGGGCCGAAGCGCGACTGGAAGGTGACCAGGAACCGGTCTTCGGCCCAGCCCAATTCCTCGCGCAACAGCCGCGCGGTCTTGTGGCAGGTGCAGTGATAGGGATCGCCCTTGTCCAGATATTTTTGCGGCAGGCCGTGGAAGCTGGCCACCAGCATATCGGGCTCCCAGCCCTGGGCGTCGATATGGTCGCGCACGCTGTCGGCCAGGGCGCTGATATAGGCCGGCTCGTCGTGATAGGCGGGCGCGGTGCGCAGATAGGGCTGCCAGCGCATGTTCATCAATGACCGGAACGCTTCGTCATAGACGGTCGCGGTGGTGGTGGCGCTGTATTGCGGGTAGAGCCCGAACACCAGAATCCGGTCGCAGCCGGCCTGGCGCAGCGCTTCGAGTTTGTCGGGGATCGACGGCGAGCCGTAGCGCATGGCCCAGTCGACGATCAGCCCGGGCACCTGGCCCGACAAGGTCTTGGCCACCTGGGTCGCCTGTTCGCGGGTGATCGTGCGCAGCGGGCTTTCGTTGAGTTCGTGGTTCCAGATCTTGGCATAGGCGCGGCCGGTGGCGAACGGCCGGCGCGGCAGGATGAACAGATTGAGGATCACGCGCCAGATCGCCGGCGGGATCTCGATCACCCGCTGATCGGACAGGAATTGCTTCAGGTAGCGGCGCACCGACCGATAATCGGTCCCATCGGGTGTGCCCAGATTGACCAGCAGCACGCCGATCTTGGGGGCAGCCAGCATCGGGTGTTGGGCGGGCGGCGTAAAAGCTCGCTTCATCGCAATCGCTCCTTCACATGCGCCCCTTGTACGCACCGGAGTATCATTTGGTCTACCTGCGCGGATAATGGAAGGCCTGAATACCATTTAACCGGACGAAAGATGTCGCAATTGCGAGGCAATGGCGTCAACCGTCAAGACTGGGAAACCCCGCCAGCGCGACGGTTTGCCTGACCCCGGCTGGAGCGGTAAGGTGGCCCGAGGGAGCCGATCGGCGGCCCCGGGACGAGTGGCGCCATGGCCGACGAACCGAAACCGACAACCGAGGCCCCGCCGCCGGCACCGTCCGCCGGCCGCTCGCCGACCATGGCAGACATCGCGCGCGCCGCGGGGGTGTCGGAATCCACCGTCTCGCGCGCGCTTGCCGGCAGCAACCTGGTCAGCGCCAAGACCCGCGACAAGGTGCGCCGGATCGCCGCCGCCCATCACTATCGCATCAATGAGCGCGCGCGCAGCTTCCGCTTGCGGAAAAGCTCGACGGTGGCGCTGGTCACCTGCGGGGTGCGGCGCGGCACCTTGAGCCTGCCGGCCTCATTCCTGATCGACCTGGTGGCCGAATTGGCTGAACGGGCCGGCGGCGCGGGCTATGACCTGTTGATTTCGCGCGATATCCACGAAGACCGCGCGCTGATGTCCGACCTGATCGGCGCCCAGCGCGCTGGCGGTGTGATCGTGCTGGGGCAGGGCGGCCATCATCATCTGCTGAATGCCCTGGCCGACGAGGGCTGGCCGTTCGTGGTCTGGGGCGCCCAGCGTCCCGATCAGCGCTATATCACGGTTGGCAGCGACAATGTGTGCGGCGGCGCCATGGCGGTGGGGCACCTTCTGGCGCTTGGCCGGCGGCGTATCCTGTTTCTCGGCGACCCCGACCAGATCGAGGCCGGCGACCGCTATCAAGGCTATTGCCAGGCCCACGCCGCCGCCGGCGTGGCCGTCGACCCGGCGCTGGTGTTGCGTCACCACAATGCGGGGCTGTTGAACAAGGCGCGGTTACAGGCCCTGCTGGCCGCCGGCCCGGCGTTCGACGCGGTGATGGCGACCAGCGACCTGTTGGCTCTCGGCGCCATTCAGGCCCTCGACACCGCCGGCGTCCGGGTGCCGGGCGATGTGGCCGTGGCCGGCTTCGACGATATCCACAGCGCGCGCCACGCCACGCCGCCGCTCACCACCGTGCGCCAGGACGTCAAGGGCGGCGCGGCGTATCTTTTCGATGCATTGATCCGCCGCATAGCCGGCGATCGCCCGGCCTCGGTGGTGTTGGAAGCTCGGCTGATCCGACGCGCGTCGTGCGGGGCCTAGCCGGCAGCGTCGGGCGGGCTGGGCGGAAGCGCGGGGGGCTATGGGTTTGCAGACCGTGCCACCCTGGCATATGCGCGACGATGGCCCATATCCGCAAACGGGCCCGATGCCCGCGCCATGACCGGTTGCGCCCGCCGCCCGGCCGTCCCCGGGCCGCCAGCCAAGGAGCGCCAATGCCGTTCGACCTTCCCCGCGCCTGCTGCCTGATCCTGTTCGGCGCCACCGGCGATCTGGCCCGGCGGATGCTGTTTCCCGCCCTCTATCACCTGCACCGCGACGGCTTTCTGCCCGACGATCTGACGGTCATGGCCAGCGCGCGCTCGGAGATGGATGCGGCCGGTTTTCGGGCCCGGGTGTCCGAGGCGCTGCACGCGTTTCTGCCCGATGACGACTTTGACCCGGCGGTCGAGGCGGCGTTTTTGGCGCGCGTCCACTACACGCCCGTGGACGTGGGCGACCGGGCGGCGTTCGCGCGCCTGGCGCGTGGGGTGGCGGCCCTGGCGCCGCGCGACAAGGTGGTGTTCTTGTCCACCGGGCCGGCGCTTTATGGCTCGATCTGCCAGCATCTGGGCGCGGCCGGGCTGGTCGACGCCCGCACCCGGGTGATCCTGGAAAAGCCCATCGGTCACGATCTGGAAAGCTGCCACACGGTCAACCGGCAGGTCGGCGCGGTGTTCCGCGAACCCGATATCTTCCGGGTCGACCATTATCTGGGCAAGGAGACGGTGCAGAACCTGTTGGCGCTGCGCTTCGCCAACGCGTTGTTCGAGCCGCTGTGGAACGGCACCCATATCGACCATGTGCAGATCACCGTGGCCGAGACCGTGGGCGTCGAGGGCCGGGCGTCCTATTATGACGGCGCCGGCGCGCTGCGCGACATGGTGCAGAACCATATGCTGCAATTGCTGACCCTGGTCGCCATGGAGCCGCCGTCGGACCTGGACGCCGACGCGGTGCGCAACGAAAAGGTCAAGGTGCTGCGTTCGCTGCGGCCGCTGACCCATGGCGATGTGGGCGCCAAGACGGTGCGCGGTCAGTACGCCGCCGGCGCCATCGACGGCGCGCCGGTGCCCGGCTATCGCGACGAGGGCGAGCGCCAAGGCTCCGACACCGAGACCTTCGTGGCCCTGCGCGCCGATATCGACAATTGGCGCTGGAAGGGCGTGCCCTTCTATCTGCGCACCGGCAAGCGGCTGCCCCGGCGCTACAGCGAAATCTTCATCCAGTTTCGCGCCGTGCCGCATTCGATCTTCGCCAGCCAGGGCAGCGACCCGCTGCTGCCCAACCAGTTGGTGATCCGCCTGCAACCCGAAGAGACGATCCGGCTGCAGATCATGAACAAGATCCCGGGTCTGGACCACGACCGCGCCATGCGGCTACGGTCATTGCCGTTGGATCTGTCGCTGAGCGCCGAGTTTCCGGGCCAGCGGCGTCGCATCGCCTATGAACGCCTGCTTCTGGACGCGATCAAGCATAACACCACGCTGTTCGTCCGGCGCGACGAGGTGGAACAGGCCTGGGCCTGGGTGGACGGCATTCTGGACGGATGGGCCCGGGCAGGCGAGGGCCCGGCGCCCTATGCCGCCGGCACCTGGGGGCCGTCGGCCGCCATCGCCTTGACCGAGCGCGACGGTCGCACCTGGCATGACTAGCCGGGCGGCGGCGGTCCGGTCGGCGGCGCGCTTGGCACGGGCGGGGCACGAACGAGGAGCCGATGGCAGCAGCAAGACGGCAATTCGCCAGCCGCAAGGACCTGTTTCAAACCCTGCGCGAGACGGTGCTCGACCGTTTGCGCCACCGGCTCGACGCCGACGGCCGGGCGTCGCTGGTGTGCGCCGGCGGGTCGACGCCGCGCATGCTCTACCCCA
The DNA here is from genome assembly GCF_004341375.1 of Rhodothalassium salexigens DSM 2132. Lineage (GTDB taxonomy): Bacteria > Pseudomonadota > Alphaproteobacteria > Sphingomonadales > Rhodothalassiaceae > Rhodothalassium > Rhodothalassium salexigens. Next base: position 50,649 of record NZ_SLXO01000002.1, on the reverse strand, counting down.
AGCTGTCGGACGCCAAGATCGACTGGGCCAATGTCTGGGTCACGGTGTCGGACGAGCGGCTGGTGCCGGCGCACCACGACGCCTCGAACGAGAAGATGGTGCGCCTGCGGCTGCTCCAGGACCGGGCGTCGGAGGCCCAGTTCGTGCCGCTGATCTCTACCGAGCGCCACCCGCGCGACGCCGAACAGGCGGTCGAGGCGGGCTTGGCGACCATGCCGCAGCCGTTCGCCGTGACCTTGCTGGGCATGGGCACCGACGGTCATACGGCGTCGCTGTTTCCCGGCGACCCCGACCTCAAGCGCGGCCTCGACCCCGAGACCGAGCACAATGTCAAGGCGGTGATCCTGAAGACCCCGCCGGCCGACGCGCCGTTCCCGCGCATCACCATGACCGCGCGGGCGTTGCTCAATTCCGACCTGGTGATCGTGTTGATCGTCGGCGAGGACAAGCGCGCGGTGATCGACCGGGCAATCGCCGGCGAGGCGGTCGACGAGATGCCGATCCGCGCCATCCTGCATCAGAACCGGGCCAATGTGGAGGTGTTCTGGGCGCCTTGACCCGGCGTGCACGCGCGCACCGCGTGCCTGGATAGGGGAGCGAGACCATGCATCCGACCGTCGTCCAGGTGACCGAGCGTATCGAGCGCCGTTCCAGCCCCGACCGGCGCGCCTATCTCGACCGGCTGGAGGCGGCGCGGGCGGCCGGGCCGGGGCGTGGCCGCCTGTCGTGCGGCAACCTGGCCCACGGCTTCGCCGCCTCGCCCGACACCGACAAGCTCCGGCTCAAGGTGGAGGAACGGCCCAACCTGGCCATCGTCTCGGCCTATAACGACATGCTGTCGGCGCACCAGCCGTTCGCCCGCTTTCCCGACCTGATCAAGGCGGCGGCGCGCGAGATGACCGCCACCGCCCAGGTCGCCGGCGGCGTGCCGGCCATGTGCGACGGCGTCACCCAGGGCCAGCCGGGCATGGAACTCTCGCTGTTCAGCCGCGACACCATCGCCATGGCCACCGCCGTCGCGCTCAGCCACAACATGTTCGACGCCGCCCTGTGCCTCGGCGTGTGCGACAAGATCGTGCCCGGCTTGTTGATCGGCGCGCTCGCCTTCGGCCACCTGCCGGTGATCTTCGTGCCCGCCGGTCCCATGCCCTCGGGCCTGCCCAATGCGGAAAAGGCGCGGATTCGCAAGCTGTTCGCCCAGGGGCAGGTGAGCCGCGACCAGTTGCTGGAGGCCGAAAGCCGATCCTATCACGCGCCCGGCACCTGCACCTTCTACGGCACCGCCAATTCCAACCAGATGATCATGGAGGTGATGGGCCTGCACCTGCCGGGCAGCGCCTTCGTCAACCCCAACACGCCGCTGCGCGACGCCCTGACCGCCGAGGCGGCGCGCCAGGCGTGCCGGATCACCGACCGCTGGGGCGACGATTATCGCCCGCTGGGCCGGGTGGTCGACGCGCGCGCCATCGTCAACGCCATCGTCGGCCTGCTGGCCACCGGCGGGTCGACCAACCACACCATGCACCTGACCGCCATCGCGCGCGCCGCCGGCCTGCGCATCACCCTTGACGACTTTCGCGACCTGTCGGCGGTGACGCCGTCGCTGGCCCGCATCTATCCCAATGGCGAGGCGGACGTGAACCATTTCCACGCCGCCGGCGGCATGGGCTTCCTGGTTCGCGAACTGCTCGACGCCCGGCTGTTGCACCGCGACAAGCTGGTGGTCATGGGCGAGGATCTGGGCGCCTACACGCGCGAACCGGGGCTCGACGGCGACCGGGCGGAACTGGTCTGGCGCGCCGCCCCGGCGCACAGCGGCGACCCGGACGTGCTGCGCCCGACAGCGCAACCGTTCCAGCCCACCGGCGGCTTGCAGGTGATGGCGGGCAATCTGGGCCGCGGCATCATGAAGGTGTCGGCGGTGGCGCCCGAACATCGGGTGGTCGAGGCACCGGCGCGGGTGTTCGCCACCCAAGGCGATTTCGAGGCGGCGTTCAAGGCCGGCGCGCTCGACGGGCCGATGGTCGCGGTGATCCGCTTCCAGGGCCCGCGCGCCAACGGCATGCCCGAACTGCACAAGCTGACCCCGCATCTGAGCGTGTTGCAGGACCGGGGCTGCCCGGTTGCCCTGGTCACCGACGGGCGCATGTCGGGTGCCTCGGGGCGCGTGCCGGCGGCGATCCATGTGACGCCCGAGGCCGCCGCCGGCGGGCCGCTGGCGCGGGTGCGCGACGGCGATCCCATGCGCGTCGACGGCGAGACCGGCCGGCTCGACGTGCTGGTGCCGGCGCAGGAGTTGGCCCGGCGCGCCGATGCCGAGCCGGACCTGGCCGCCAACGGCTTCGGCCTGGGGCGGGAACTGTTCGCCGGCATGCGGCGCACGGTGTCGGACGCCGAGGCCGGTGCCAGCGTGCTGTTCCCGGACGGATAGGGGAGAGGGAGACGGCGATGACCGCGCCCGCCTTGATCGCCGACATCGGCGGCACCCATGCGCGCTTTGCGCTGGCCCAGGCTCAAGACGCCGGCACCGCCCGGTGCCACCGGGTGGCGACGTTTCGATGTGCCGATTTTCCCGGCATCGCGGCGGCGGTGCGCGCCTATTACGACCATGCGGGCGTGACCGAGCGGCCACGGGCTGCGGTGCTGGCGGCGGCCGGGCCGGTGCACGACGGGGTCATCGACCTGACCAACCATGTCTGGCGCGACAGCCTCGACCATATCGCCGCCGTACTGGATATGGACCGGGTGATCGCGATCAACGATTTCGAGGCCGTGGCCCATGCCGCCGCCGTGCTGCCCGACGCCGCCTTCGTCGACCTGGGCCAGGTGTCGCCGCCGGCCCAGGCGTCGCGCAAGCGGGTGTTCGCGGTCACCGGGCCGGGCACCGGGCTCGGCGTGGCGATCCTGGTTACCGGGCTTGGCGAGCCGGTGGTGGTGGCGACCGAGGGCGGCCATACCAGCTTTGCGCCGCAAACCGAGCGCCAGCGCGAGATCGCGCGTTTTCTGGCCCACGATTATGCCCGGCTGAGCGTCGAGCGGCTGCTGTCCGGGCCGGGGCTGGTCAACATCCACCGCGCGCTGTCGGCGCTGCACGACCAGGACGCGCCCGACCTGCGCCCCGACGACGTCACCCGGCTGGCGTTCGAGGGCGACGATCTGTGCCGCGCGGCGCTCGACGAATTCTACGCCATCTTAGGCTGCTTCGCCGGCGATCTGGCGTTGATGACCGGCGCGCGTGCGGGCGTGGTGTTGGCCGGCGGCATCCTGCCGCCCCTGGCGCGCGACCTGGCGGCCAGCGGCTTTCGCCGGGCGTTCGAGGACAAGGGCCGGTTTTCCGCCTATACCCGCGCCGTGCCGACCCGGCTGATCGTCGACCCGCAGCCGGGGCTTGCCGGCGTCGCCGCGGTGGCGCAGCGCTATCTGGCCGCCCATGATCCGGCCTGAGCCGCGCCGGTCCTCTGCCGTCGCCCCTCGCTCGCAAGGAGAAGCCCGATGCCCGCCCCCGCCCCGCCGCCCAAGCCCGCCCTGAAGCTGTCGGCCGGCGAGGTGCTCAATCGCTGCCCGGTGATCCCGGTGCTGACCGTCGAGCGCACGGCCGATGCGGCGCCCTTGGCCCGGGCGCTGGTCGCCGGCGGCTTGAGCGTGCTGGAGGTGACCCTGCGCACGCCGGTGGCTGAACGCGCGATCACCGCCATGCGCGCCGCCGTGCCCGACGCCCTGGTCGGCGCCGGCACCGTGCTGACCCCGGCCGACCTGGACCGCGCCCAGCGCGCCGGCGCGCAGTTCGTGGTGTCGCCGGGGCTGACGCCGGCGCTCGAAGCGGCCGCGCGCACGGCGCCCGTGGCGCTGATCCCCGGCGTCGCCACGGCGGGCGAGATGATGAAGGCGGCGGACGCCGGGTTTGCCCATCTGAAATTCTTTCCCGCCGCCGCGGCGGGCGGGGTCGCGGCCTTGCAGGCGCTGGCCGGGCCGTTGCCGGGCGTGCGCCTGTGTCCCACCGGCGGCATCGGGCCCGACAGCCTGGCCGACTATCTGAGCGTCGCCACGGTGGCGTGCGTGGGCGGCTCGTGGATGGTGCCCAAGGCGGCGCTCGACGCCGGCGATTTCCAGCGCATCACCGCGCTTGCCGCCGATGCGGTGGCGCGCGCCGAGGCGGCGCCGGGCCCGGGACGGCGCCGCCCCACATAGAGGCCCCAACGGCACGGGGCGGCGGCGCGACATCCCCAAGGGGTCGCACCGCCGCCCCGTCCTGGTCTCAGCGATGGCTGAGGGTCCGGCGCGCCCGGTGTCTCAGAGCCGGATCGCCGCCACGCCGGGCAGGGTGCGGCCTTCCATCCACTCCAGGAACGCGCCGCCGGCGGTCGACACATGGCTGAACGCGGTCTTGACCCCGGCGTGGGCGAGCGCCGCCACGGTGTCGCCACCGCCGGCCACCGACAACAGCGAGCCGGCTTCGGTGCGCGCGGCGGCGGCTTGCGCGACCGCGTTGGTGGCGGCGTCGAACGGCGGCACCTCGAAGGCGCCCAGGGGGCCGTTCCAGACCAGCGTGCGGATTTCGGCCAGCACGGCGGTCAGGGCGGCGACGCTGGTCGGCCCGATGTCGAGGATCATCTCGCCGTCGTCCAGGGCGTCCACCGGCACCGTGCGGGTGTCCGCATGGGCCTTGAACGCGCGCGCCACCACCGCGTCGACCGGCAGGTGCAGCGTGCAGCCCGCAGCCTCGGCCGCGCGCTCGATGGCGCGGGCGGTGTCCAGCAGGTCGTGCTCGCACAGCGACGCCTTCACGTCGATGCCGCGCGCGGCCAGGAAGGTGTTGGCCATGCCGCCGCCGATGATCAGATGGTCGACCTTGTCCACCAGATGTTCGAGCACGGCGAGCTTGGTCGACACCTTGGCGCCGCCGACCAGCGCGCCGACCGGGCGTTCGGGTGCGGTGAGCGCCTTTTCCAGCGCCGCCACATCGGCTTCCATGCCGAGCCCGGCGGCCGCCGGCAGATGGTCGGCGATGCCGGCGATCGAGGCGTGCGCCCGGTGCGAGGCCGAGAAGGCGTCGTTGACGAACGCGTGGCCCAAGCCCGCCAGCGCCTGGGCGAAGGCGGCGTCATTGGCCTCTTCGCCCGGATGGAAGCGGACATTTTCCAGCAGCACCACCTGGGCGCCGTTGGCCAGGGCGCGCTCGGCCGGTTCGCCGACACAGTCGTCGGCGAAGGTCACCGTCTCGCCCAAAAGCCGGGCCAGGGGCTCGGCCAGGGGCTTCAGGCTCATCTCGGGCACCCGACGGCCCTTGGGGCGGTCGAAGTGCGACAGCACGGCGACCCGGGCGCCCTTGGCGCGCAGGCTGCGGATCGAGTCCGCCGCCTGGCGCAGCCGGGTGTCGTCGGTCACCCGGCCGTCGCTCATCGGCGCATTGAGGTCGGTGCGCAGCAGCACGGTCTTGCCGTCCAGCGCGCCCAGATCCTTGATGGTGCGAAAGCTCATCGCCGCCCTCACGCCTTGGCCAGGGCCACCGCGGTGTCGGCCATGCGGTTGGAAAAGCCCCATTCATTGTCATACCAGCTCATCACCCGCACCAGGCGGCCATCCATCACCTGCGTCTGGGTGATGTCGACGGTGGAGCTGGCCGGGTCGTGGTTGAAGTCCACCGACACGTTGGGCTGGTCCTCATAGCACAGGATGCCCTTGAGCGGGCCGTCCGACGCCGCCTTGACGATCGCGTCGTTGATTTCTTCGACGGTGACGTCGCGCGGCGTGTTCACCTTCAGGTCGACCATGGAGACGTTGGGCGTCGGCACCCGGATCGCCGTGCCGTCGAGCTTGCCGGCCAGTTCCGGCAGCACCAGACCGACCGCCTTGGCCGCCCCGGTCGAGGTCGGGATCATGCTCAACGCGGCGGCGCGGGCCCGGCGCTGGTCCTTGTGCAACGCATCCAGAATGCGCTGGTCGCCCGTATAGGCATGAATAGTGGTCATGTAACCGCGCTCGATGCCAACCGCCTGATTGATCACATGGGCCACCGGGGCCAGGCAGTTGGTGGTGCACGACGCGTTGGAGACGATCTTGTGGTCGGGGCTGATCTGCTGGTGGTTGACGCCATAGACCACGGTCAGGTCGGCATTCTTGCCCGGCGCCGAGATCAACACCTTCTTGGCGCCCGCGTCCAGGTGCAGGGCGGCCTTGTCGCGATCGGTGAACAGGCCGGTGCACTCCATCGCCACGTCGACGCCCAAGTCGCCCCAGGGCAGCTTGGCCGGGTCGCGCTCGGCGGTGATGCGGATCGCCTTGCCGTTGACCACGATGGTGTCGCCCTCGGCGGTGACGGTGCCGGGGAAACGGCCGTGCACGGAATCCCGGCGCAGCAGATAGGCGTTCATGTCCGCGTCGCCCAGGTCGTTGATGCCGACCACCTCGATATCGGTGCGGCCCGATTCCACAATGCCGCGCAGCACCAACCGGCCGATCCGACCGAAGCCGTTGATGGCAACCTTCACCGTCATGTTCTCGTCTCCTTGACCACAAATAAGGGGGGCGGAGGCCCCGGGATCGCCCATCTTTCCCGGGGCCTTTGGTCCGCTGCCGGGGGTTCGGCTTCGCTTCTACAGCCGGGCCGTCACCGCCTCAACCACCGCGTCGGGGGTGAGGCCGAAGTGGCGGTAGAGGTCTTTGTAGGGGCCCGACGCGCCGAAGCTGTCGATGCCGATGGTCAGGCCGTGGACGCCCACATAGCGTTCCCAGCCCTGGGTGCTGCCGGCCTCGATCGACACATAGAGCCGTGCGTCGTGACCCAGCACCTCGCCGCGATAGGCGCCGTCCTGGGCGTCGAAGCGCTCGGTGCACGGCATCGAAACGACCCGCGTACCGACGCCCTTGTCCTCCAGGATGGCGGCGGCGTCCATGGCGATCTCCACTTCCGAGCCGGTGGCGATCAGGGTCACCACATGGGTCGTCGTCTCCTCGCGCAGCACATAGCCGCCGCGCGCCGACAGATTGTCGTCGGTGTGGATGCAGCGTTGCGGCGTCAGGCCCTGGCGGGTCAGCGCCAGCACCGACGGCCCGTCGGTGCGTTCCAGCGCCGCCTGCCAGCATTCCGCCGTCTCGACCGCGTCGGCGGGGCGGAACACATGGCAGTTGGGCAGCACGCGCAGGCTCATCAACTGCTCGATCGGCTGGTGGGTGGGGCCGTCTTCGCCGAGGCCGATGGAATCATGGGTCAGCACATAGACCACCCGCTGGCCCATCAACGCCGACAGCCGGATCGCCGGCCGGGCATAGTCCGAAAAGACCAGGAACGTGCCGCCATAGGGGATGAACCCGCCATGCAGCGCAATGCCGTTCATGGCCGCCGCCATGGCGAATTCGCGCACACCATAATGGATGTAGCGGCCGGAGAAATCGTCGGGCGTCACCGGGGCCAGCGCGCCGGTCTTGGTGTTGTTCGACCCGGTCAGGTCGGCCGACCCGCCGATGGTCAGGTCGAGCGCCTGGTTGATCACTTCAAGCACCGCCTGGCTCGCCTTGCGGGTCGCCACCTTCTCAGGGGTCTCCGCCTGGGCGCGCTTGTAGCCGGCGATGGCGTCGGCGAGGGCCGCGCCGGTCTCGCCGGTCTGCCGGCGCTCGAAATCGGCGCGGGCGTCCTGGGGCAGGGCTTCCAGGCGCTCCGACCAGGCCCGCGACAGGGCAGCACCGCGTGCGCCCACCGCGCACCAGGCGTCGCGGATCGCATCGGGGATCTCGAACGGCGGATGGTCCCAGCCGAGCTTGGCGCGGGCATGGGCGATCTCGGCCTCGCCGAGCGGCGCGCCGTGGGCGGCGGCGGTGCCGGCCTTCTTGTCGGCGCCGAAGCCGATGGTGGTCTTGCAGGCGATGATCGACGGCCGCGGGTCGGCCTTGGCGGCGGTCAAGGCCCGGTCGATGGCGTCCGGGTCGTGGCCGTCGATCGCCTGGGTGTGCCAGCCATAGGCGGCGAAGCGCGCCATCTGGTCGTCGGAGACCGCCAGATCGGTGGCGCCGTCGATGGAGATGCCATTGTCGTCGAACAGCACCACCAGCTTGGACAGCTTCATATGCCCGGCCATCGACGCGGCTTCGTGGCTGATGCCTTCCATCAGACAGCCGTCGCCGGCGATCACATAGGTGTGGTGGTCGGCGATGGCGTCGCCGGTGCGCGCGGCTTCCAGCCGTTCGGCCATGGCCATGCCGACGGCGGTGGCGAGCCCCTGGCCGAGCGGGCCGGTGGTGGTCTCGACGCCCGGCGGCTCATGGGCCTCGGGGTGGCCGGCGCACGGGCTGCCCAACTGGCGGAAATTCTTGATGTCGTCCAGCGTCGGCCGCTCATAGCCGGTCAGGTGCAGCAGCGCATAGAGCAGCATCGAGCCATGGCCCGCCGACAGCACGAAGCGGTCGCGGTCGGGCCATTGCGGCCAGGCCGGGTCGAATTTCAGGTGACGGGTGAACAGCACCGTGGCCACGTCGGCCATGCCCATCGGCATGCCCGGATGGCCGGATTGGGCGCGTTCGACCGCATCCATGGACAGGGCTCGGATCGCGTTGGCCAGATCCGCGTGGCTGACGCCGGCGGGCAGTGTGTCGGTCATGAAAAATATACCCAAGGTCTGCGAGAAGGGCTGTCAAGATGGCGAGACGCGCCGGGACCGTCAAGCGACCGCCCGGCCCGGGCACCCCACCATAGGCCCGGGTTGAAAAATCGCGACGCCCCGCCCCGATCCGCGCGCTCAGCGCGGCGATGCGGCGACGGCCGACGGTTGTGCCGTTCGGTAACTGTGCGCGGCGATGCCGAATCGGCGCCATTGACCGGAGCGCGGGCGCGACCATAGGGTGCGCGCAGTCAGGTTTGTTTTAAGGTGTGGGGATGGCGGACGAAGACGTTGAACGCTTCGGCGCGGCGACCGACCGGTTGCGCGCCGCGCTGTCGGCTTTGGAAGGGCTGGTCGAGGCGACCGCCGAGCGGCTGGCCCGCGAGGCCGGCTTGCGCGCCCGGGTCGACGAGTTGGAGGCGGCGGCGGCGAGCCTGGAGGCCGAGCGCGACGGCGTGCGCGCCGAGCGGGATCGGTTGGCCGGCGAGCGCGACGATCTGCGCCGGCAACTGGCCGATCAGGGCCGCGAAGTGGGCCGCTTGACCGCCGAGAAGGCCGCCCTCGACCGCAGCCGGGCGGCGGCCGAACAGCGCCTCGACGCGGTGATCGCGCGGCTGGAGGACAGTCTGGGCGAAGCCGCGGCGGCCGAGGCACGCGCAGCCCCCGATGCGGTGTCCGAGGCCGATGGCGAACCCGAGGCTGCGCCCCAGACGGCCGCCGAGGAGACCTCCGAGACGGCGCCTGAGCCCACGGCCGGGTCCGAGCCTGCGTCAACCCCGGTGCTGGAGGAAGAGGGTCATGGGACAGATCACACTGCACGTTAACAACCGGCCCTACACGCTCGCCTGTCGCGACGGCGAGGAGGCGCAACTGGTCTATCTGGCGGCCTATGTGGACGACCGGATCAACGAGTTGATCCAGAAGGTGGGCCAGGTGGGCGAGGAGCGGCTGTTGTTGATGACCGCGCTGTTGCTGGCCGACGAGATGCAGGAGATGCAGCGCGGCTATGGCGTGGTCAATGCCGACGATGCGGCCGACAAAGTGACCGATGCCGCAAGATCGGTCGAGGCGCTGGTTGAACGGCTGCGCCAGGCATCCTAGGTAGAGGGCTCGGCGGGTGCTGCCCGGTGCGTGACGGCAGCTTGGTCCCCGGGGCTATACGCTCTCCGAGGGAGCTGTCCCTGCGCCGGCTCGTGGGCCGGAACAAACGGCGCCCACCTGACTTGTCAGGTTCCGGAGGACAACAGAGTCCGCACGGCCATGGCGGCCCCGCCACCGCCCATTCCGCCGCCTCAGCCCCCGCGCCTTGGGGGCCGGGCCGGTACCGCGCGACGGCGACGCTGTTTCCAGCGGCGGTGCCGCTGTCTCAAGTTGTTTCGTCCGAGACGATATTTTGATTGTCCGAGACGAGATCCTGTCGAAAGTTTGGCCGTCGCCCATGACCGCGCCGTCTTCTCACCAGATCGCCGAGGCCAAGGCGGCCCTGCGGCCGTTCGCCCGGGCTCAGCGCCAGGGGGCGGCCGACGCCGCCGGGGCCGATGCCGCCGACCGCATGACCGGCCACGCCTTGGCGTTCCTGGGGCGCATCGGGCGGCTCGCCGACCCGCCGTCGGCGGCGGCCGCGCCGGTGGTCGCCGGCTATTGGCCGACCCGGGGCGAGATCGACCCGCGGCTGTTGCTGCGCGACCTGGACCGGCGCGGCGTTGCCACCGCCCTGCCGGTGGTGGTCGGGCGCGGGCAGCCGCTGGTGTTCCGCCGCTGGGCGCCCGGCGACCCGGTCGAGCCCGGCACGTTCAAGGTGCCGGTGCCGCCCGCCGACGCGCCCGAGGTGCGGCCCGACGTGCTGTTGGTGCCGCTGTTGGCGTTCGACACGCGCGGCTATCGGCTGGGCTATGGCGGCGGCTTTTACGACCGCACGCTGGCGGCGCTGGCCGACGACGGGCGCGCGTCCAAGCCATTGGCGCTCGGCCTGGCGTTCGCCGCCCAGGAGGCGACCAGCGTGCCCCACGACATGTGGGACGTGGCCCTGCACGCGATCGCCACCGAGACCGGCGTCCATGTGCCCGACCCGGCGGCGCTCGCCCACTGAGCGCGCGCCCTTGAAGGATTGACGAGGAAGGAGACCGCCGGTGCGGCTGTTGTTTTTGGGCGATCTGATGGGCCGGGCCGGGCGCACGGCGGCGATCGAGGCGGTGGGCGGGCTGCGCGCATCGCTGAAAGCCGACATGGTGGTGGTCAATGGCGAGAATGCGGCGTCGGGGTTCGGCATCACGGGGAAGATCGCCGATAGCCTGTTCGAGGCCGGCGTCGACGTGATCACCGGCGGCAACCACAGTTGGGACCAGAAAGAGGTCATGGGCTATATCGGCGGCGAGCCCAGGCTTTTGCGCCCCGGCAATTTCCCCGACGGAACGCCCGGTCGCGGTGCCGGGGTGTTCACCGCCACCAGCGGCGCCAAGCTGTTGGTGGTCAATGTGATGGGCCGGGTGTTCATGGACCCGCTCGACGATCCGTTCGCCTATGTGGACCGGGTGCTTGCCCGCCACCCGCTCGGCGGCGCGGTCCAGGCGGTGTTGGTGGACGTGCACGCCGAGGCCAGTTCCGAGAAGATGGCCATGGGCCATTTCTGCGACGGCCGGGCGAGCCTGGTGGTCGGCACCCACAGCCATGTGCCCACCGCCGACGCGCAGATCCTGCCCGGCGGCACCGCCTATCAGACCGACGCCGGCATGTGCGGCGACTATAATTCGGTGATCGGCATGGACAAGGCCGAGCCGGTGCGCCGTTTCACCCAGAAGACCCCCGGCGTGCGCTTCAGCCCGGCGTCGGGCGAGGCGACCGTGTGCGGCGTGTTCGTCCAGACCGACGACCGGACCGGCCTCGCCACCCGGGTCGAGCCCGTGCGCCTCGGCGGCCGGCTCGCCGAGGCCCGGCCGGCTCTCTAACCCATCCCGCTCACCGGCCGCTCACCCGGCTATCGCCATGTCCCCGCCGCTGTCGGCGGAAATCCGACCGGGTCGGGCGGTTGGGCTGGTCGGGTGCCGGTCGCCGGTGCTGGCCATCGGGCGCCGGCGGTGCAGGGCGGGTGAACGGTTCGGGCTCGGCCGCTTAGGGGCTTGGGCGCGGGCGAGAGCACCGCGTTCGCCGTGTGGGCCACCAAACCCTTTTGACCTGACGCCCGCTTGGGCTAGAACACGGCGCAACTTTTCGCCCCGGTCGCGCGGCGCCGCGCGATCGTGTAGGCTTGTTCCCATCGTCAAGGAAAGGAAAAGGCAGCCATGGCCGGCCATTCCAAATTCAAGAACATCATGCACCGCAAGGGCGCGCAGGACGCCAAGCGCGCCAAGATGTTTTCCAAGCTCGCCCGCGAAATCACCGTGGCCGCCAAGATGGGCGCGCCCGACCCGGACATGAACCCGCGCCTGCGCACCGCGATCGCCGCGGCACGCGCGCAGTCCATGCCCAAGGACCGCATCGAACGCGCCATCCAATCGAGCCAGGGCGGCGACGCCGACACGTACGAGGACGTGCGCTATGAAGGCTTCGGCCCCGGCGGCATCGGCCTGATCGTCGAGGCGCTGACCGACAACCGCAACCGCTCGGCCTCGGATATTCGCACCATCTTCTCCAAGAATGGCGGCAATATGGGCGAGACCGGCAGCGTCAACTATATGTTCGACCATGTGGGCCAGATCGTCTATCCCGCCAGCGCTGCCGACGCCGACGCGATGTTCGAAGCGGCGCTTGAAGCCGGCGCCGAAAACGTCGAATCCGACGACGAAACCCACGAAATCTATTGCCCGAACAGCGAACTGCACCAGGTGGCCAAGGCGCTGGAAGAGCAATTGGGCAGCGAACCGCAGTCGGCCAAGCTCTACTGGAAGGCCAAGGACCCCATCGAGGTGGGCGAGGACGACGCCGCCACCCTGCTCAAGCTGATCGACGCGCTCGAAGACAATGACGACGTGCAGGAAGTGTTCGGCAATTACGAGGTCAGCGAGGCGGTGCTGGAAAAACTCAACGCCGCCTGACCGCGCGGCCCGCGCCCGGGCCCCCGCGCCCGTCCGTTACCCCGCCGGCGGGGTGTGCCGGCGCCCCGTGGAGAGGATCGACGCCCATGACGACGGTGACCGAGGCACTGCGCCCCATCGGCCCCGATATCTGGCTGGCCGAAGGGCCGGAGGTACGCTTCTATGGTGTGCCGGTGGCCACGCGCATGACCGTGGTGCGCCTGGCGTGCGGCGGCTTGTGGCTGCACTCGCCGGTCGCGCCGTCGCCGGCCTTGCACGACGCGCTCGACGCGCTCGGCCCGGTGCGTCACCTGGTGGCGCCGAACCGCTTCCACCACGGCGCGCTCGGCGCCTGGGTCGCGGCCTATCCCGACGCGGTGCTGCACGAGGCGCCGGGGCTGGGCGTGCGCCGGCCCGACCTGCGCTTCGACGCCGCCCTCGGCTCCAGCCCCGCCGCCGCCTGGGCCGACACGCTCGACCAGACCATCTTCGGGCCGAGTTGGTACTTTGACGAGGTGGTGTTCCACCACCGGGCCTCACGCACCTTGATCCTGACCGACCTGATCATGAACCTGGACGGCCGCCGCTATGGTCCGGCCTTGCGCTGGCTCGGCCGGCTCGACGGCGCCTTGGCGCCCACCGGCGGCGTGCCGCGCACCTATCGCTGGAGCCTGACCGACCGGGTGGCGGCACGCCGGGTGGCCGAGATGCTGATCGCCTGGGCGCCCGAACGGGTGGTGTTCGCCCATGGCGCGTGGTTCGAACGCGACGGCACCGCGCGCCTGGCGCGCGCTTTCGAGTGGCTGGTCGGCCGCCCCGACGCCCAATCCGGCCCGCGCACCGACGCCAACCCCGACCCCCATCCCGATCACCCATCCGCTGGGCGGTCGCGCGGTCGCGCCTGGCGGCCGGTGGCGTGCGGGTAGGGCGGCGGTGCGGTTGATCGGGCTCGACCCCGGCTTGCAGCGGACCGGCTGGGGGATCATCGAGGCGCGCGGCAGCCGGCTGAGCCATGTGGCCGACGGGGTGATCACGTCGAACGCCGCCGAGCCGCTGGCGCAGCGGCTGGTGGCGCTGTTCGACGGCCTGCAACAGGTGTTGACCGATTGGGCGCCCGACGAGGCCGCCGTGGAAGAGACGTTCGTGAACAAGAACCCGACCTCGACGCTGAAACTCGGCCAGGCGCGCGGCATCGCGCTGTTGGCGCCGGCACTCGCCGGCCTGCCGGTGCACGAATACGCGCCCAACCACGTCAAGAAGGCGGTGGTCGGCGTCGGGCACGCGGCCAAGGACCAGGTCGCCTTGATGGTGCGCACCCTGCTGCCCGGCGTGACGCCCAAGGGGGCCGACGCGGTCGACGCGCTGGCGGTGGCGATCGCCCACGCCCACAGGCGCGGGCGCTCCGGCCTGGGGCTCGGGGCTGCGGGGGCTTGGCGATGATCGCGCGGCTCAAGGGGCTGGTCGACGCGGTCGGCGAGGATTGGCTGATCGTCGACGTGGGCGGGGTTGGCTATCTGGTGTTCGCCTCGGCGCGCACCCTGGGCGCCCTGCCGGGGCTCGGCGAGCCGGTGGCGCTCGACGTGGAAACCCATGTGCGCGAGGACCATATCCACCTCTACGGCTTCACGGGGACGGCGGAGAAGGACCAGTTCTCGCTGTTGACCTCGGTGCAGGGGGTGGGGGCGAAGATGGCGCTGTCGGTGCTGTCGGTGCTGGGCCCGCAGGATCTGGCCGACGCCATCGCCCATGGCGACAAGACCGCCCTGACCCGCGCCAACGGCGTCGGGCCGAAGGTGGCGCAACGGTTGATCAACGAGTTGGCCGACAAGATGCCCGCCTTGCCCGGGTCCATGCCGGGGCTGGCCGGCGGTGCGGGCGGCCCCGGCGGCTCGGCCATGGCCGGCCGGGCGGCGGCGCCGGGCGGCGGGGTGGCCCATGACGCGGTGTCGGCGCTGGTCAATCTGGGGTATCGGCCGGCCGACGCCCAGGCGGCGGTGGCGCGGCTGATCAAGGATGCCGAGCGCGACCCGCCGCTTGCCGACCTGATCCGCCAGGGCCTGCGCGAACTGGCGTCCTAGCCCGCCCCCGTCCGCCCAGCCGGGCGACGCCCGCAGCGGTCATGAGCCCGGCGCCGCGAAAGCCAGCCATGGCTGCCGGGCGGTGTTCCGATCGGGGGTCGGTCGCGGCTGTCGCGGCCCGGGGCTTGCAACCGGCGTCATCTCTGCGTAACCAGACCGTCACGGGCTTGACCCACTGACCCGACCATTGCGGGCCGCGACGACCGCGCCCTCAGGGCGTCGTCGAGGCCCGCGCGCCCGTTGCCCGGCCCGTCCGCTGACCAGAGTATCGTTCATGCTGCAACAACCGATCCGCGAGTGCGGCACCGAGCCCGTCACGCCCCTGTTTGGCGTCCTGTCGAACCCGACCAGCACCCGCAACCGGGCGCATCTGTCGGCGGTGCGGACGGCGGCCGGCGCGCGCTCGCCGGGGCTGCACCGGGCGGTCGACCGGATCGCCGATATCCCGGCGGTGTTGCAAGACTTCGCCCAGGCCGGGGTGACCCACCTGGTCATCAATGGCGGCGACGGCACCATCCAGGCGGTTCTGTCCGACCTGGCGCGGCTGAACCGCCAGCCGGCCTGGCGCCCGGTGATCGCCGTGCTGCCCGGCGGCAAGACCAATCTGGTGGCGCGCAATCTGGGCCTGACCGAGCCGCCCGAGCGGCTGCTGGGTCGGCTGTTCGACCTGGCGGACCGGGGCCGGCTCGACGATCACGTGATCGCCCACCCGCTGATCGAGCTTGACCTGGGCGACGGCCAGACGCCCCATGTGGGGCTGTTCTTCGGCGGGGCTGGGCTGGTCGGCGCGCTGGTCTGGTGTCGCGACAGCCTCTATACCCGTGGCTGGCCCCTGTCGCTGGCGCACGGGGTCGCCTTCGTGACCCTGGTGGGCGGTGCGCTGATCGGGCGCGGCGGCGACTTCCTGCACCGTCCCTTGACCCTGGAAACCCCCGACGGGCGGCGCGCCACCGGCACCTTCATGGTGGCGGTGGGCACCACGCTCGATCGGTTGCTGCTTCGGCTGCGCCCGTTCGACGTCGAGCCGGGCGCCGGCCGCGAACCGGGTCAGACGACCGCAGCCGGCCGGTCGCGCGAGGCGGCGGGGCGGTTGCACATGACCGCCATCGCCAGCCGGCCCGGCGCGATCTTGCGCGCCTTGTGGGCCTTGGGCCCCGGCCGCTTCGGCTGGGGGCGCGGTGTCTATTCGGTCAATGCCGAGCGGGTCTGGCTGCACGACAGCGGCCCGGTGGTGCTCGACGGCGAGATCTTCCACCCGGCACCGGGCGCGGTGGTCACCCTGCGCGCCGGCGCCAGCGTGCCCATGGTGTCGCTCAAACCCCACCACCGGGCGGCCGGCGGGCGATGAGCGCCGATCCCGCCGCCGGCCGATCCGCCGCCGACCCCTTGGTGCACGCGGTCACCGCCCATTGGGACGAGGCCGTCGACCCGGCGATCCGCGTCGCCGCCCGGCGGCTGGCCGAGCGCTATCCGGGCACCGCGGCGGTGGTGTTCTACGGGTCGTGCCGGCGCACCGGCCGCATCGACGGCCAGATGCTCGACTTCTATGTGCTGGTCGACGCCATGGGCGCGGCGCTGCCCGGCCGGCGCGGCCAAGCGCTCGGCGCGCGCCTGGTGCCGCCCAATGTCTATTATTTCGAGAGCGACGAGACCGGCCGCACGGTGCGCGCCAAGGTGGCGGTGATGACGCTGGCGGCCTTTGCCGCCCGGTGCCGGGCGCGCGGCTGGGATACCAGCATCTGGGCGCGCTTCTGCCAGCCCTGCCAGCCGGTCTGGCTGCGCGACGAGGCCGCGCGGGCGACGCTTGCCCAAGCCTGCGCCACGGCGGTGTGCACCATGCTGGCCGAGACCATGGCCCTGGCCGCCGAGCGCTCGGCCGCCGCCCTGTGGAGCAACGCCTTCACCTGGAGCTATGGCGCCGAGTTTCGCGCCGAACGGCCGGGCTGGCGCATGGCGTTTTACGAGCAGGACCGCGCCTATTACGACCGCATCACGCCGCCGGCGCTCGACCGGCTGGGCGCGGACGCCATGGCGGCTGCCCGCGCGCGCCGGCGCTGGCGGCGCCGGGCGGTGACCGGACGGCTGCTGGGCATCGCCCGGCTGATGAAGGCCGCCGCCACGTTCGACGGCGGGCTCGACTATCTGGCCTGGAAGCTTGAGCGCCACAGCGGCGTGGCGGTGGAGATCACGCCGGCCATGCGCCGCCGGCCCTTGCGGGCCGGCGTGCGGCTGTTCATTCGGCTGCGTCGGCGCGGCGCGTTCCGCTGAGGTCGAGCTTGGCCGCCTCGGCGGCGTGGAGGAACGCCGCCACGATGGCGTCGATCTGGTCGGGCCGGTGGGCGGCGCACAGGCTGCAGCGCAGCAGCACCATGCCGAACGGCGTCGCCGGCGGCCGCGCCACGTTCACATAGACGCCGGCGTCGAGCAGCGCCTGCCACATGGCGATGGCGGTTTCCAGGTCCGGCAGCACCACGGCGATGATCGCGCTTTCAGGGCGCTCGGTGCCCAGTTGGAAGCCGGCGGCGCTGAGCGCGCCGTGCAGACGGCGGCTGTTGTCCCACAATTGCTGGCGCTTGTCGGCGCCCCGGGTCTGGATCAGGCGGATCGATTCCGCCGCCGTCGCCACCACGCTCGGCGGCAGCGAGGCGGTGAACATATAGGGCCGGCAGACCAGCCGCAGCACCTCGAACTTGGGGTGGTTGGAGACGCAATAGCCGCCCACCGTGCCGACGCTCTTGGAGAAGGTGCCGACGATGAAATCGACCTGGTCCTCGACGCCCTCGGCTTCGGTGACGCCGCGGCCCCGCTCGCCGATGAAGCCCATGGCGTGGGCCTCGTCCACCAGCACCATGGCGCCGGCATCCTTGGCGACGCGCACCAGATCGGCCAGCGGCGCCCGGTCGCCGAGCATGGAATAGACGCCTTCGAGCACCACCAGCTTGCCGGCCTCGGCGGGCAGGCGGCGCAGCCGGCGCGCCAGGTCCTCGGCATTGTTGTGGCGGAAGCGGACGATGTCGGCCGAGCCCATGGCGCAGCCGTCATAGATGCTGGCGTGGCAGTCGGCGTCCAGCAGGATATAGTCGCCCTTGCCGGCGAGCGTCGAACAGATGCCCAGATTGGCCTGATAGCCGGTCGAAAACACCATGGCATGGGCGGTGCCGTAGAAGTCGGCCAGGCGTTGTTCCAACAGCTTGTGGCCGGCATAGGTGCCGTTGAGCACGCGGCTGCCGGTGGTGCCGCTGCCGAACCGGTCGAGCGCATCATGGCCGGCGGCGATTACGTCCGGATCGAAGGTCATGCCCATATAGTTATAGGTGCCGGCCAGGATGATCGGCCGGCCGTCGACCACCGCTTCGGTCGCCGACACCACCTCGTCCATCACCAGTTCGAACGGGTCGGCGCCGCCATTGCCCAGCACGGCAGCCCGTTCGGCGATCAGATCGTCGAATTTCGAAAACAGATCCAAGACGCCTATCCTTTCAAGATGCTGGCCACTTCGTCGGCGACCTGCTGAACGGTCTCCAGGTCCGGCAACCGGTTGATCGGCAGAATGATGTCGAATTCGTCCTCGATCGCCGCCACTAGATCCATGACGTTGAGGCTGTCCAGATCCAGATCGCCGGCGAAGGTGGTCTGCGGGGTGACCGCCACGCCCTTCTTGTTGAACGGTTCGATCAACGCGCAGATCCGCCGATAGATCTCGTCGGCGGTTGGCGGAGCGGCAGGGGTGTCGGGGCTGGTCGGCGTGGGGTCGGACATGAGGTCGGTCATCCGCTGTCAGGGTCACTGCACTGGGGCTTGGGCATCGCGTCTGGCTTAGCCCCGCGATCGGGTCGGTCGTCGGGGCCGCGTTGCGATCCCATTTCGTCGGTCCCTCAGGGCAGCGCGCATCGGAGCATAAAAACCGCGCGCGCCCCGACGGTCAAGTGTTGGCTGGCGGGTCGTCGGGCAGCAGGCCGGCATGGGTCAAGGTCTCTTTCAGGCCGGCTTCCAGCGAGACGCCGGGCGTCCAGCCGGGAATGGTCGGCCCGCCCCGGTCGGCGGCCGACACCCAGTCGGGGTGGATCGCCTCGCGCGCCTTGCCGGCCGAGAAGAACACCGCCCGCCGGCCGATCCGCCCGAACAGCGTGTTGGCCGAGCCGAGCGCCCAGACGAGCAGGCGCGGCACCGGTACCACCACCGGCTGGCGCGCCACCATCGAGCGCATCAGCGCCGCCACGTCGGCCATGCGATAGCCCTGGTCGTGGCCATCGCCCAGTTCATAGACCGGTTCGGGCAGGCTGGGGCAGGCGAGGGCGGCGTGGATCGCCTCGGCGGCGTCGCGCGCGTGGATCAGCGAGAACCGCCCGCGCCGCCCGGCGGGTGCCGGCAGGAAGCCCGAGCGCCCGGCCTTGAGCAGCCGCAACACCTCCTGGTCGCCGGGACCGTAGATCGCCGGCGGGCGCAGCGCCACCGGCGCCATGGTGGCGGGCAGGCCGGCCCAGATCTGTTCGGCGGCGCGTTTGCTGGCGGCATAGGCCGACAGCCGCGGCGACCGCGCGGCCAGGCTGGAGATCAACACGCAGCGGCGCATCTCGGGCGCGGCCATGCCCACCGCCATGGCCAGGCGCAGCGTGCCCCAGGCGTTGACGGAGAAGAACTCGGCCCGGTTCCAGGCGCGCACCAGGCCGGCATTGTGCACCAGCCCCTGCGCGCCCGCGACCAGCCGGCGCAGCGAGGCATCGTCGTCCATGCGGCCCGGCACCCAGGTGACGCCGGGGCGGTCGGGTTGCGGTCGGCGGGTCAGCGCGCGCACCCGGTAGCCGCTTTGGCTCAGACGGTCGAGGATATAGCCGCCCAGAAAGCCGGTGGCACCGGTCAACGCCACGGTGGCGCCCGGCGGCGGCGGTCCGGCAACCGGGCGGCCGGCCGGTGCCGCCGCCGTAGCGGGCGCCGGCCGGGGCTCGCACGCGGATGTGGTGGGCGGTGGACCGGCGTTAGCTGGCAAGGGCGGAGAGGCCTCCGGCGAGGTATTGCGCCCGCGCCTTGGACCGGCTGAGCTTGCCCGACGAAGTGCGCGGCAGGGTGCGCGGCGGGATCAGCTCGATATTGCAGGCGATGCCGGTGGCGCGCAGGATCTGCTGGCGGACCTCGCGGGCGAACTCGGCCCGCGCCGCCTTGTCGCGCAGCCGGCACTGGACCAGCACGGTGGGCACTTCCTCGGCATTGGCGCCGGGCACCGAGATGGCGGCGATGTCGCCGGCGCGGATGCCGTCGACTTGTTCGGCCGCCCATTCGATGTCCTGCGGCCAGTGATTGCGGCCGTTGACGATGATCATGTCCTTGACCCGGCCGATCACATACAGGCAGCCGTCGAGCAGATAGCCCATATCGCCGGTATCGAGCCAGCCGTCGGCTGACAGCACCCGGCGGGTGCCCTCGGCGTCGTTGAAATACTCGCGCATGACGCTCGGCCCGCGCACGAATACCCGACCGATCGCGCGTTCGGTCAGGGCACGGCCGCGGTCGTCGCGGATTTCGAGCTCGTACTGCGGCAGGGGACGGCCGCAATTGACCACTTCGCGGGTGCGCTTGGGCCCGTGCGCGCCATTATGGCCGTTGTGGCTGCCCATATGGCCGTTGAGCGCACCATGGCCATTATGGTGGCCGTTCGGGTGCGCGGCGTGACCGTTGGCGGCGCTGTGGGCGCCGGTCAGGGTTTGGTCGGAATAGCCTTCGCCGGTGAGGATGCGCTCCTCGACCTCGTCCACCTCGATACCACGGCCGAGCGGCGCGAAGCTGACCGCGAGCGTACATTCGGCCAGGCCGTAGCTGGGCACGAAGGTGGTCGGCTCGAAGCCGGCGCCGGCGAAGGTGGTGCAAAAGCCGCGGATCACGTCGGGCGGGATCATATCGCCGCCGATACCGGCGACCCGCCAGCAGCTCAGGTCCATATCGTCGACACCGCGGTCGCCGAGCCGGCGTGCACACAGATCGTAGCCGAACGACGGGCTGTAGGAGATGGTGCCGCGGTTGCGGGTGATCAGCTTGAGCCACTGCAACGGCCGGCGGGCGAAGTCTTCGGTGGCCATATAGTCGGCCGACACCTGGGCCGCCACCGGGGTCAGCAGCGAGCCCACCAGCCCCATATCATGGTAGAAGGGCAGCCAGGAGACGTTGCGGTCGCCCTCGCGCAGCTTGACCCCGTCCTGGCCGATGCCGGCGCAATTGGCCATCAACGAGCGATGGGTGACCGCGATGCCGTGGGGAAAGCGCGTGCTGCCCGACGAGTATTGCAGATAGGCCAGGTCGTCGGGGCTGGGCAGGCGCAGCGCGGCGTCGGCCGAGGTTTGCGCCTCGAACTGGGCCATGGCGCCGGTAAACGCCACGTCCAGGTCGCGTGCCGCATCCTCCATCAACCCGACCATGGCGTCCGGCCCGATCACCAGGCGCGCGCCGCAACTGGTCACCTGCTGGCGCAACTGGCCCACATAGCCCTCGCGGCCGCCGAAGCTGGTCGGCAGGGGCAACGGCACCGGCAACACCGACGCATATTGGCAGCCCATGAAAGCGACCACGAAGTCCGCACTGGTTTCGGCGATCAAGGCCACCCGCTCGCCCTTGGCCAAGCCATAGTCCACCAGCCGGCGGCCGAACGTCTCGGCCCGGTCGCGCAGATCCCGGTAGGGCATGGACACGGCCAACTCGCCGCGCGCGGAGAAGAAATTGAGCCCTCGTTCACCGGTCGCGGCATAGTCCAGCGCGTCGACCAGGGTATCGAAGTCGGCCACACGACGCGGCAAGGCGTCATGCGTGGGGGTGCCCAGAATATCAGGGAGGGATACGTGCATGTTTACATCAAAACGATCTGTGGCTCCGGCTTGAGTCGCCGTGCCCCGCCGGTTTGGGGGCGGTATGGGGACCGGCGCTCATGTCGGTCTGGACGCCGACAGGATGTTATTCCAAGTTTTCGTGCACCGCGAACAGGCGCCGATGCGTTGGCCTAGTCACGCCGGCTACGTCCCCGCCCATTACCGACTAGCCATGGTGCACGCAAGCCTTTTCTGTCCGTTCGGCGGGGCGTCGGGACGGGTTTGGGGCAGTATTTGCCGGCCCTTTTGGACCCTTTCCACGGTGGCTGTACCCGGCCGGTTCGGCCATTTGACAGAAATGTGAAGCGCCGCGGCGCCGCTTTCGGCCGGTCAGGCGTGACGGTCAGGCGCCGCGCCGGGTGGCGGCGACGCTCAGCAAGACCAGGCCGAGCCCGACCGCCTGGCGTGGTCCCACCGTTTCGCCTAACAGGGCGATGCCGAGCAATGTGCCGACAACCGGCACGAGGAGATTGTTGAACGACACGAACGTGGCCCCGGTGCGGTTCAGCAGCCGGACCATGACGATCGGCGCCAGCCCCGAGGCGAACAGGCCGAGCACGGCGATTGAGGTCACGGCCAGGGTGCCGCCAACCGCGCCCTGTCGCCACAGGTCGACGGCGCCGACGGGCAGGATCGCCAGCGCGGCGAAGACTTGCAGACCCGCCGCACTGACCGGCGCCGGCAGGTGGTCGACGCGGCGCAGGATCAGCCCGGTCAGCGCATAGCACAACGCCGCCCCCAGCACCGCCAGGGCGCGCGGGGTCGGCGGGGCGTCGACGCCGGCGCCGCCCATTAGCACCGCCACGCCGACCAGGCCCAAGAGCGCGCCGGCCAGTCGGCCGGCGTCCACCGGCTCGTCGCGGGCCATGAGCCGGGCCAGCGCCATGGTCCACAGTGGGACGGTGGCGATCAGGATCGCGGTCATCGAACTGGTCACCGCCTCCTGCGCCCAGGCCAACAGGGCGAACGGCAGGACCGCCCCGGTCAGCCCGGCAAGCAGCAGCATCACCAGATCGCCGACGCTGGCCTGTAGATCGCCGACGCTGGCCTGTGGCCGCGGGTCGGCGCGGCGCTGGTGGACGGCGCCGTAGGCCAGCAACGCCAAGGCGCCGACGACGATTCGACCGGCGGTCACCTGAACCGCCGTAAAGCCGTCGAGGGCCAAGTCGGTGAACAGGTATGACGAGCCCCAGAGCAGCGCCAGCGTCGCCAACAGGCCATAATCGGCCGCGCGCGGTCGCCCCGGCATCAGCCGCACCATCCCTGGCGCCCGGCCCGGTACCGAGATCGCAGGCCCCGTCGTTGCGAGGCCAAGGCTTGGGAATGGCCGGCCGATGATGGGCCGGCTTGGGGTCGGCGGGCTTGCGGGCGGCGGCCGGCTCGGGGCACGGTCGGTGCCATCGTCGTTTTCAACTTGAAGAGTGTCATGGGCTCCGATCCGATCGAAACCGATGCCGATGTCAAGGCGCTACTCGACGCGGCTTTTCGCTATCTGGGCCGGTTCGCCGCCACGCGCGCCCGGCTGGTGGCGGTTCTGGCGCGGAAGGCCGACGCTGCGGGCCTGTCCGACGAGGCCGCCGAAACAGCCGTGGCCCGGGTCGTCGCACGCTGCGAGGCGTTGTCGCTGATCGACGATGCCGCTTATGCCGAGATGCGCGCACGCACGCTGGCCGGGCGCGGCAAGGGCGCGCGCGCGATTGCCGCCGACCTGCGCAGCCGCGGCGTCGCGCCGGGGGATGTGGAGGCCGGGCTGGCCGCCCTGCGCGCCGACGCCGGCGGCGACCGCGCGGCCGACCTGAAGGCCGCCGCGACACTTGCCCGGCGCAAGCGGCTCGGTCCGTTTTCGCGGTCCCGGACCGACCGCGCTTCGTCCGCCGGCCGGCCGCGCGCCGACACCCAAGCCGATGGTCGTGCCGAGGCTCGCGCCTTGGGCGCCTTTGCGCGCGCCGGGGTGTCCTATGGTGCGGCTCGCGCGATCCTCGACGCCGCCGACGCCGAGGCGGTCGACGCCCTGATCGACGAGGCTGCAGAACTCGACGGGCCGACCGTGGTGCCCGATGATGCCGACCCGCGATGACGTTTCCGTTTCACGACCCGAAGCAGGATCCCAAGGACGATCCCGCAGACCATCCCCTGGAGGAGGCACGACGATGAAAACATGGGTTCTGGACGGCGGCCTGGGGCTGGCCAACCTGTCGCTCACCGAGCGGCCGGACCCGCGGCCCGGCCCGGGCGAGGTGCGACTGGAGATGGCGGCGGCGAGCCTCAACTTCCGCGACACGCTGGTGGTCAACGGCCTTTACATGCGCGACCAACCGCTGCCGCTGGTGCCGCTCAGCGATGGGGCCGGGCGGGTGGCCGAATTGGGCGAGGGGGTGACCGGCCTGGCCGAGGGCGAGTTGGTGACGCCGGTGTTCAACCAGGGCTGGACCGCGGGCGCGCCCAGTTTCGCCCGGCTGAGCCGCAGCTTGGGCGCCGGCCGCACCCAGGGCGTTGCGGCCGAACAGCTGGTGGTGCCGGCCGCCGCGGTGGTCCGGGCACCGCGCGGCTATACGGCCGAGCAGGCGGCGTGCCTGCCCTGCGCAGGCGTGACCGCTTGGGCGGCACTGGCCGGCGAATTGCCGGTGACGCCGGGTGCCACGGTGCTGATCCAGGGCACCGGCGGGGTTTCCTTGTTCGCGTTGCAGATCGCACGGGCGCTCGGCTGCCGGGTGGTCGCCACCACGTCGAGCCCGGAAAAGGCCGAGACCTTGCGAAGTCTCGGGGCGTCGCACGTGATCGACTACAGGCAGACCCCCGATTGGGGCGGCGCGGTGCGCGCCTGGGCCGGCGGCGAGGGCGTCGACCAGATCATCGAGGTGGGCGGCGCCGGTACCCTTGAACAATCGCTCAAGGCGATACGCATCGGTGGGACCATCGCGGTGATCGGCGTGCTGAGCGGCGCCGAGGTCAAGCTGTCGGTACCGCACATGCTCATGGGCCATGTGCGCCTGCAGGGCATCACGGTCGGCAGCCGCGATCATCACGCCGACTTCGTGCGTTTCATCGAAAACAGCGGGCTGACGCCGGTGATCGACCGCCGGTTCGCGTTCGACGATCTGCCCGGCGCGCTGCAACACATGATCGCGCGCCAGCATGTGGGCAAGATCACCCTGGGCCTCGGTGCCGGCTGACCGGCCGCGGCATCGGTTGCCGGCTCCTGTTGACGCAGCCCCCGCGCGCCTGGCCAGGACGCCCGGCCCGTTCGCTCGGACAGCCCGCGGCCCGTCCGCTGCGGCCGGGCCGGGCAGGCCGGACCGTTGCCGAAACGATCCGGGCCGACGCGGTTTTGTGTCCGCAGCGCGGGGGCTGCCGGCGCCCGGCGTAACCCGCCCGCCCTTGATTCGACGGCCGGCGATGCGTAAAAGCCCCCTGCGACCATCCCGATCCGGCCGCGGTACGCGGGCCCGGGCGTTCCGTTGCCCGGCCGCCCGTTGCCCGACTGTATGCGACGGCTGCCCGTCAATCCGCCGCTGACCGTGAAAGTGAGTTCTGCCCCATGACCACCTTCTCAAATCCGTATGTGCGCAACTTTCTGGGTAACACGCCAGACTGGTTCAAGATCACGATCCTGTCGTTTTTGGCGCTCAATCCGCTGCTGTACTACACGGTCGATACGTATGTGGCCGGCTGGGTTCTGGTCGCCGAATTCATCTTCTGCCTGGCCATGGCGCTGAAGTGCTATCCGTTGCAGCCGGGCGGGCTGCTCGCCATCGAGGCGGTGGCGCTCGGCATGACCAGCCCGGGGACGGTGCTTTACGAGGTCGAGCACAATCTGGAAGTGATCCTGCTGCTGATGTTCATGGTCGCGGGCATTTACTTCCTGAAGAGCATGCTGTTGTTTCTGTTCACCAAGATTTTGGTGGGTGTGCGCTCCAAGCTGCTTTTGTCGTTGCTGTTTTCGTTTACCGCTGCGATCCTGTCGGCGTTCCTGGACGCGCTGACCGTAACCGCTGTGGTGATCACCATCGCGGTCGGCTTCTTTTCGATCTATCACAAGGTGGCGTCGGGCAAGGACTTCACCGCCGAGCACGACTATGGCGACGACGCCAGCGTCAGTAGCCCCAATCGCGGTGATCTGGAACAATTTCGCGCCTTCCTGCGCAGCTTGATGATGCACGCCGCCGTCGGCACCGCGCTCGGCGGCGTGATGACCCTGGTGGGCGAGCCGCAGAACATCCTGATCGGCAACCAGGCGGGGTGGGGCTTCATCGAATTCATCTTCCGTATGCTGCCGGTGACCCTGCCGGTGCTGGTCACCGGTCTGCTGACCGTGGTGCTGCTGGAGACCACCGGTTGGTTCGGCTATGGCGCCAAGCTGCCCGACAATGTGTTCAATATCCTGAGCGACTATGAGCGCTTCACCGCCAAACGCCGGACCAAGCAGGACAAGGCGGCGATCGTCGTCCAGGCCGTGGTGGCGCTGTGGCTGGTCGCGGGTCTGATGGGCCACTTCGCCGCTGTCGGCCTGATCGGTCTGTCGGTGATCGTGCTCGCCACGTCGTTCTCCGGGGTGATCGAGGAACACCGCATCGGCCACGCGTTCGAAGAGGCGCTGCCGTTCACCTCGCTGTTGGTGGTGTTCTTCGTCATCGTCGCGGTGATCAAGGACCAGAGCTTGTTCGCGCCGGTGACCAGCGCGGTGCTCGACCTGCAAGGCACCGAACAGATCGCCGCGCTGTTCGCCGCTAACGGCATCTTGTCGGCGATTTCGGACAATGTGTTCGTTGCCACCGTCTATATGGGCGAAATGACGGCCGCGCTGAGCGAAGGCATGATCGACCGCGACACCTACGATCTGATGGCCGTGGCGATCAACACCGGCACCAACATCCCTTCGGTCGCGACGCCGAACGGTCAGGCGGCGTTCCTGTTCCTGCTCACGTCCGCGCTCGCGCCGCTGATCCGGCTGAGCTATCTGCAGATGGTCAAGATGGCCTTCCCTTACTGCGTATCCATGTCGCTCGTGGCGTTTCTCGGCGTGTCGCTGTGGCTCGAGCCGGTGACCGATCACTTCTACGAACTGGGCCTGATCAACCATCATACCGACATGCCCAGCGAGGTCGCCAGCGAAGGCCATGGCAACGGTCACTGACGTGGCGCCGAGTCTGATCCGATCGAGCCGGGTGGCGCGCGTCGACGCCACCCGGTTTTTTTGTGTGCAGGCCCCGTACCAACTCCATGACCCGGACTGCTTTCGTCATGTTTTTCAAGGCGGAAGCAGTCGTGCCGTGCAGGTTGGGGTTGCGGATCTGGTTCCGGGGGTTGACGGATGCCGGGCATAGTGTTGTCAATGGTTAACAAATTGTGATATTGTTCAGCGTTGTGTCGAGGGGAGATGGGTAATGGCAAGCGACGGGGCAAACGTAAGCGCGATGACGAAGCCCGAGATGGTTGCCGATCGCGTGACCGGTGTGATCAAGTGGTTCGATGCGGTCAAAGGTTACGGCTTTGTGGTGCCGGACGATGGCGGCGGGGATGTGTTGCTGCATTTCTCGGTGTTGCGGGAGATCGGGCGCCGCTCGGTGCCTGAGGGGGCCTCGGTAATCTGTGAGGCCGTGACGCGGGAACGCGGTCGTCAGGCCAGCAAAATCGTTCAGTTGGACCTGTCCACGGCGCTCCGGGCCGAAAACGAACCGCAGATGGCCCGCAACGGGTCGGCCGTCCGTGTCGACGAGGAGTTCGTGGCGGCGTCGGTCAAATGGTTTAACCGCATGCGCGGTTATGGTTTCGTCTCGCGCGGGCCGGGAACGCGCGATATCTTCGTTCACATGGAAACGCTGCGCCGGGCCGGCATCGAAGACATCATGCCGGGCCAGCCGGTCATGGTCCGGGTGGGAGAAGGCGAGCGCGGCCCGATGGTCGCCCAAATCGCCTTGGCCGACGAGGTCTGAGCGGCCGGCCAACGCCCGCTTGATCGAGAGCAGGTGGCACAAGAGCCGCCGGTCAAAAGAGCCACGGTCACAAAAAGGGTCGGGTGGCAAGCCCGGTCATCCGGTGTTTCCCACCTGCGCGGCGGCGTCGGGCACTTTGTCTGTTGTCGCCGTCGGCCGCTGGTGTTGTGGTGACGGTGGACTGGCCG
This sequence comes from Rhodothalassium salexigens DSM 2132, assembly GCF_004341375.1. Lineage (GTDB taxonomy): Bacteria > Pseudomonadota > Alphaproteobacteria > Sphingomonadales > Rhodothalassiaceae > Rhodothalassium > Rhodothalassium salexigens. Next base: position 22,998 of record NZ_SLXO01000002.1, on the reverse strand, counting down.
TCGCCGCTATGGTGTGCCGGCAGGGGCGTCTAGCCGCCCCCGCACAGCGCCCGGCGCGCGCAGCTCCGCGCCGGCATCAGCCGATGAACCGACAAGCGGAGCCCTACCGCGCGGCGCCGACGAACGGTGGCCGCCGCGACACCGTGGGGGTCGCATTGAGCGATCGGTTGTTGCTAGTCTGATGGCCGTTGTTCTTGTTCTCTTTCTCCCACCAGACCGGACGACCGATCCATGCGCCTTGTCTCTCTATTGATCGTGGCGACCTTCGTCGCCTGCGCCCTCCTGCCCGGTGCCGACGCCCAGCCGGGCAACCCCGACTGGCACATTCGCACCGCCACCCCGCAAGACCTGCCGACCGAACCGTTGTTGATCGATAGCGGCGACGAGACCGTGCGCCTGGCCGTGGCGCTCGCCGACGACCCGGGCGAACGCCGGGTCGGGCTCATGTTCCGCTCGGACTTGGCCGCCGACGAGGGCATGCTGTTCGACTTCGCCCGCGTTCAGCGGGTATCCATGTGGATGAAGAACACCTTCATTCCGCTCGACATGCTGTTCATCCGCCCCGACGGCACCATCGAGAGCATCGCCGCCAACACCACGCCGCTGTCACTCGACAGCGTGTCGTCGGCCGGCCCGGTGTTGGCGGTGCTGGAATTGAACGCTGGGGCGGCCCAGCGCCTTGGCCTGGAACCGGGCGACCGACTGCGCCATGGCGTGTTCGGCACCGCCGCCGGCGACGGCCATGACTGATCCCACCGCCGCGTCGCCCGCCGCCCAGACTGCCGAGGCTTCCGCCGACCTTGCCGCGCCGGCCGATGCGGTCGCCGCCACCCCGCCGCCGGGCTTCGAGCCGATCCAGTCGTCGAACCCGTTCGGCGGCCGCAATGGCCCGATCTTCGAGCGGCGCACGGACGCGGGCTGGGAACGCGGGTTCCGCGCGCTCGCCTATCACTGCAATGCCGGCGGCGTGGTCCATGGCGGCATGCTGATGACCTTCGCCGATATTCTGCTGGCGCGCGCGGTGCTCGACGTGGCGCCGCCGCCCTTCGCAACCATGCGCCTGGTCTCGGATTTCGCCGGGCCGGCGCCGCGCGGCGCCTGGGTCAGCGGCACCGCCCGGTGCGTCCGAAGGACCCGGTCGCTGGTATTCGTCGACGGTCTGATTGCGGCCGATGGCGCGCCGGCGCTAAACGTGTCGGGCATTTTCAAGCTCCGCCGTCGCCCCGGCGCCGAGCGTCCCTGACAGATCAGTGTGACAGACAAGAGGACCCGACCATGACCGACCAAAGCTCGCGGCCGCAGCCGACCGTGTCCGACGACGGTGCCTTCGACCCCTCGCCCGAGGCCGACCGGGCCCGCGAAGCGGTCCGCGAACTGCTGCGCTGGTCGGGCGACGACCCGGAGCGCGAGGGTTTGCGCGATACCCCGGATCGGGTAATTCGCGCCTTTCGGGAGTATTTCCGCGGCTATGACGAAAACCCGGTCGACTATCTCCAGCGCACGTTCGAGGAAGTGAACAGCTATGACGAGGTCGTCCTGCTGCGCGGTATCCCCTTCGTTTCGCATTGCGAACACCATATCGCGCCGATCGAGGGCAAGGCCCATGTGGCCTACCTGCCGACCAGCCGCGTGGTGGGCATTTCCAAACTGGCCCGTGTGGTGCATGCTTATGCGCGACGCCTGCAGATCCAGGAACGGCTGACCGCCGAGATCGGGGATTGCATTCAACAGGTGTTGAACCCGCAGGGCGTAGCGGTGGTGCTGCAGGCGACCCACGGTTGCATGACCTGTCGCGGGGTCGAGACCCCGGATGTCACCATGGTCACCAGCCGCATGACCGGCGCGTTTCGCGATGACGAGAAAGCGCGCCGCGAAATCCTCGCGCTGATGGGGTTTTGACATGACGTCTGACCGAACCGGGGGGGCATCGCACCGCCCTCCGCCGCCGCACCCGACAGCGCCGTGGGCGCCGTGGCGGCTATTGGCATGGGGCTTGGCCCTGTGTGGCTTGCTGACCGCCTTGCTGACGATTGGCGTCGGCCGGGCGGCTGACCGGCCGGGGTTCGCCGATCTGGCCGGCGACCGCCCAATTTTGGCGATCTTCGCGCCGGGCGACGGCCCCGACGTGCACCTGCAGATGGCCAAGCTGTGCCACCGCGAAGAGGCGCTTGCCGAGCGCGATCTGGCACTGTTCCTGGTGGCGGGCAAGAGCGTTTGGGCCTTGGCGCACCAGGACCTGGCGGCCACCGCGGTGCCCGCCGGCGCCGACCGGCTGCGCGGCGATTATGGGGTCAAGGCCGAGGCATTCGAGGTGCTGCTGCTGGATCGGTACGGTACCGTGATGATGCGCGCCGACCGACCGGTTGAGGCCGAGGCGGTTTTCCGCCGGCTCGACCGCGGCGACCAGCGGCCGGCCCTCGCCTATGCCGGCGATGCGGGCCGCAGCATTTCCACATGCGCGATCCCGTCCTCGTCATAAGCGGCGGACGCGGTGACAAAGCCGCTCTGGCGATAGAACGCCTGCAGGTGTTGCTGCGCGCCGATCCGGATCGCCCGGCCGGGGTAAAGGGCCGTGCACTGCGTCAAGGCCTCGGCCATCAAGGCGTGCCCCAGACCGCAGCCGCGCGCCGCGGCGGTGGTCAGAATGCGCCCGATCGACGGTTCCGCGTAGATCACCCCCGGCGGCACGATGCGCGCATAGGCAAGCAGTGTGCCCGACGCACCCATCCCATCGGTGCCGGCACCGGGCTCCGCGCCGAGCTCGGCGCCGGCCATCGGGGCGGATATCGTCGGTCGGCCGGGGCGCATCGGCTCGCCGGTGGCGGGAGCGCGGGCTAGCGGGCTGCTGGCCGAGGGCGCACCGGTCGAAGGCGTGCTGGCCAAGGGCGTGTCGGCCATGGGCGTGGTCGACTGGCCGGTGCCGGCGACGGGGCCGCTGATTGACGCGGCGCCGCCCGCCTGGCCCCCCGGAGCTTGGCCTGCCGGCGGCAGCGGGGGCTTGGCCGGGCTGTTGGTGGGGTCGTGGATGTTGTCCTGCGAGGGCCCGCCCATCGCTGCCCGGATCGGCGGGTCTTGGTCTGGTCCACCCGAGGCAGCGGCGCCCGGCGCGCTCACCGCATCGGCCGCTCGGACCAGTGGCCGGGCGGTCCGGCCTAGCAGGTGATGGCAGTGCGGGTCGCGGCCGTCGATTTCTGGAAACAAGCAGGTCTGCTCCAGCACGAAGACGTCTTGGCGGGCGCGCAGCATGTCGTGCACGTCCCATGGTGCCAGGGCTGCAAAGGGCTGACAGATCCAGGATGCCGTCGCGGTCATCGGCGTCTCCGGTCTTAAGGGCGGGACGGAACGGTACCGGTTGCGGGCACGACATCCAGGGGGCGTGCCCGCCGCCCGGATGTCGTGCGGCCGCGATCCTTGGTCAGCGGGCCGGGCCGCAATGCCAACAGGTCTCGTAGACCGGCCAGTCCGGCGCAAGGCCGGACCCAGGCGCGGCCGCCCGGAGGGCTGTCGAGACGGCGGCCGGGAGGGGTGCTTGGCCGATCGGGCTGCCGGGCGGGGCCGCGATGGGGGTGAGCGCGGGGACGGTCGGTGCCGGTGCGTCCAGATACTGCGCGATCCGGCGGGTGATGGCCAGTGCGGTGGGGGCGCCGGCGGCAGCCCGATCGGTCAGAGACGCGCGCAGGGCCACAAGCTGCGCCTCGGTCGCCGCGCGCACGTCCGGGCCGCCCGTGCGGGCCAGATCAACCAGCGCCACGACATAGCGCAGCGCCACCCGGTTGCGGATGGCATCGGTTTCGGCGTCGGCCTTTGTGGCATCGTCGTCGGTTGCCGGGGCGTCCCATGGCTCGATCAGCGCTGCGTCGAGGCGGGCGAACACCTGTTCCAGCCCCGGCAGATCGGCGTCGGCCACATGCTGGTCGATCAGTCGTGCGGCGCGCGCGGGGTGCAGAATGGCGTCGAGGGTCAGTCCCGCCGCCACGTCCACCGCGCTCCACCGGTCGAAGATCTCGCCGGCGTGCGACGCGAACACTTCGCGTTCGAAGGGCAGATCCATGGAGCGGCCGTGGCGTGGGGTCATGGCCTTGGCAAGTCGCTGGTCGATGGCGAGCACTTCCGGCGACAGGGTGCGGATCAGCGCGGTGAGCGCCTCATGCTGACGCGCCGCGCTGACCATGCCCACTTCGGGCCGGTCGTCGCCCGCGGTCTTGTAGGCGAAGCGCCGGCCGCCCAGCACCTTGGCGGTCGCCGCCACCTGATAGCGGTGGAACAGGTAGAGCGGCACGAACGCCCGCCGCAGGTCCGACTGGTCGCGTCCGTCGGCGAGCGCGCGGGCGCCGAAGCCGTCGAGTCCGATGCGCCGCACCTGGAGCAGATGGGCCAGTTCGCGCACCGGGTCGGGGCCATTGTCCCACAGGCTGGCCAGCGGATGCGCGGTATCGACCGTGCGCGCGTTGCTGTCGGTCACATAGACCATGCCTTGCGCATGTGCATCGGCGGCCAGGTCGTCGAGCCACGCCGCCTCGTCGCGGCCCGGCGGCACCGGTGCATAAAGCCGGCGGATGGCGAACTTGTCCCACGCGCCGACGCCCACGCCATAGGCGTCGGACAGGTCGAGCGTGCCGTCCTCGGCGATGGCGATCTTGGGCGCGGGGTAATCCATCACCGACGCCCGGCCATAGGTGGAGGCGGCGAAATTGTGCGCCAGGCCCAGGGTATGGCCCACCTCGTGCGCCGACAATTGCCGGATGCGGGCGAGCGCCACCTGCACGGGATCGTTGGCGCCGCCGCGGCCCGATGCCTCGGCGCCCAACAGGGCTTCGAAGATCATCCGGTCCTGGCGCACCCGCAGCGAGCCGAGCATCACATTGCCCTTGACGATCTCGCCGGTGCGCGGGTCGACCACCGCGCCGCCATAGGACCAGCCGCGGGTCTGCCGGTGCACCCAGTTGATCATGTTGTAGCGGATGTCGAGCGGGTGGGCGTCGTCGGGCAGCACCTCGACGCGATAGGCGTCCTCGAAGCCGGCGGCCTCGAACGCCTCGGCCCACCAGGACGCGCCCTCGATGAGCGCGCTCTTGACCGGTTCGGGCGTGGCCGGGTCCACATAATAGACGATGGGCTCTTTGACCGGCGAGCGGTCGGCCGCCGGGTCGCGCTTTTCGAGCCGATGGCGCCGCGCCAGCCGGGTGATCAGCGGCGCGTCGAGCGGCGCTGAATAGTCGGCATAGGACAGCGGCGCGATGCTGCCGGTGCGCGGGTCCCAGGCGCGCGGGCGGAACCCGGGGGCGGGCAGGGCGACCAGCGAATGGTGCACGCCGAGCGTGATCTGCGTGGCGTCGGGGGCGGTTTGGTAGACCTCCGCGCCGGGCTCGTCGGACGTGAAGGTAAGCAGGGCCTGCGCCTCGATATTCTCAGGGAACACCAGCACCCGGTCGGCACGGGCGAAGCTGCGCTCGGGGTCGAGGCTGAACCGGCCCTGGCCGGCCTGCGCCAGGCGCCGGGCGATGCCCACCGCGTCGCGTACCAGAAGCCCCCGGGCGTCGACCAGCAACGCGCCGTCGTCGCGGGTCGCGGCGATCGGGGCGGCCCACAGCACCGAGGTGGCGAAGGACCCCGAGACCGAGCGCGCTTCCATGCCGCCGGCGGTGGCCCGGTAGCGCGGGTTTTCGGCCTCGGCCACCACCTTGTCGCCGATGCGGCTCAAGCGCAGGATGTGGGTCGTTTGCGCGCCGGCGCGGTCGAGCCCCACCGGGTTCGAGCCGAGCCCGCGGGCCAGCCGTGCGGTGTAGAGATAGCGCCCGATGACACCGTCGGCGCCGGGGGCGGGCAGCGCCAGATGCACCGTGCCTTGGGCCGGGTTCGCATAGACGTCGACCAGTCCGCGTTGCGCCGCCTGCCCGCCGACCAGGTCGGCGACGGTCGCCGGGGCGGCGTCGTCGGCTTGGGCGGCGCGGGCGGCGGGCTCGAAGCCTGCCGGCCCGAGGGCTGGCAGGGCCAGGCCAAGGGCAACGGCCAAGGCCAGTGAGCGTCGCAGTCGGGGCTGTCGGGTCGGGGCAGGGGGGTAGGGCATGGAACGGTCCTCCTGGGCTCGTCGTTTGATTATTTATGGCCGAACGATGCCCCGACCGGACCGATCCGGCAAGGACGGAGCGGCAGTGGCCCGGCCAGGCGCGGCGGGAGGCGCTCCGATGCGGACGCACCGGGGCGATGCGCGGCATGGCGGGCGTCGGTCGCCGGGACGTCTGGCCTTCTGTGACGATCGGCGGCGGCACCGCGCGCCCGGCGGCGTCAGGTGCGCCGGGCGATGATATCGACCCGCACGGTCACGGTTTCGCTTACCGTGTCGTCGGCGTCGCCGCCGCCGATGCCGAAATCGTGCCGGTCGAGCGTGGTCTCGCCGGTCATGTGGGCGCGGTCGCCGTCGACGCGCAAGGTGAACGGCAGGGCGAGCGTCTGGGTGCGCCCCTTGATGGTCAGTTGCGCTTCGGCCCGGTAAGCGGTCTCAGTGTCGCCGGTCGGGTTCGGGTCGTTTTCGGCCGGGCGGATGGCGGTGGTCTCGAACACCGCGCGGGGATGGTTGGCCACGTCGAACCAGGGCGCGCTGGCCAGAATGCGGTTGCCCTGCGCATTGTCCACGTCGGCGCTGGCCATGTCGATGATGACCCGGGCGCTGGCCGGGTCGAGGTCGTCGGGGTCGAATTCGATGTCGGCGGTGAAGCGGTCGAAGCGGCCGTCCATGGTGGCGCCCATCTGGCGCACCCGGAAGGTCAGGTGGCTGTCGGCGTCGACCAGCCGCCACCCGGCAGCGTCGGCGGCATGGGCGGCGGTCCGGGCGTCATGCCAGGCGGTTGTCGGCAGGGCGAGGCCCGCAACGACCGTCGCGGCAAGCAGGGCAGAGCGAAAACAGGCGCGCGGCATTGGCGGTCATCCTTTATGGCAAGACGATGGGGCGATCAGGGCCGGCGGCATCATGGCCGTCGGCCGGGCAGCATGCGTTTGAGCACATCCTGGCGGTCGACCAGATGATGTTTCAAGGCGGCGCTCCCGTGCAGGGCGATCAAGCCGGCGAAGACCAGGCCCAGGACCATGTGGGCGCGACCGAACAGGGCTTCCAGCCGCTCGTTTTGTCCCAGCGGGTCGGGCAGCGCGGTCCAGGTCAACACCGGAAAGCTGGACGCCGAGGCCATCAGATAGCCGGTCGCCGGCATGGCGATCATCGCCGCATAGAGCGCCACATGCGCCAGCGCAGCCGTCCGCCGCTGCCAGGCCGGGGCGCCGGCGGGATAGCCCGGCACCGGCCCGCCGATGCCGCGCCACACCAGCCGCCCCCCGACCAGGGCGAGCGCCAACAAGCCGCCCGCCTTATGCCACTGGTAGACGCTCAGCTTGAGCTGCCAGGCGCTGTCGGGCAGCAGGTTGGCCATGACGAAGCCGACCCCCAACAACGCCAGGATCAAGGCCGCCATGGTCCAGTGCAGCGCCTTGTGGGCCGCACCCCACCGGTCGCGGGAATTGCGCCATTGCATGGGCTGGGTCTCCTCTTCTCGCCGCTCCCGGTGCCAGTCGGATGGGGCGATCAGGGCGCCACGGCTTCGGTATTGATCAGCAGCACCACCTCGTTGCCGACCGCACCGGCATACGCGTCCATGCCGAAATCGGTCCGGTCGATGGTGGCGTTGGCGGTGAAGCCGGCCACCATGCCCGATTGTCCAGGCAGCGGGTGCTCGCCCAGATAGTTCAGCCGGGTCCGCAGCGCCACCGGCCGGCTTTCGCCCAGAAGGGTCAGCATGCCGTAAACGGTGGCACTTTGGTCGCTGGTCGGGTCGACGCGCAGGCTCTCGAACGTGATGATCGGGTGGGTGCCGGTATCGAAGAAATCGTCGCCGCGCAGATGGCTGTCGCGGGCGTCGTTGTTGGTGTCGATGCTCGCCGCCTCGATGGACACCGAGACGCTGCTGTCCTCGGGTGCTTCGGGATCGAGCACCACCGTGCCCTCGAACCGGTCGAACTGCCCGACGGTGTTCGACAGGCCCAGATGGTTCACCTTGAACAGGATGTGGGTATGGGCGGGGTCGAGTGTGAGGCGCAGCGGTTCGGCGCGCGCCGCCGGCTGGCCGGCAAGCGACAGGGCGAGGGCCAGGGCAGACAGCGCAGCCAGGGCGGTCGACCGGATCGCGGGCATGGCGAAGGGCAGGGAACGGGCCATTGGGGTCTCCTCTCGGGTCATGGGGCAACGCCGTCAAGCAGATGGGATCGTCGCCCCGGCGCGCCAGCGAGCGGTTGGCGATCGCCCCGTTTCCGATTGGGAAACCGTCACCATTGCCCCGAGCATCGCACACTCCGCGAAACCGCCTCGCGTGACGCACGGGGTGACGCACGGGATGGTACGCCGGCGCGGTCCAGCGATTTGACCGCTCCGGCGTTTCGTCGCACAGTGAGCAGCATTCATACCAAACAGGGAGAGAAACCATGCGCAGGACACGCGCGGTCACGCTGGCGGCGGCATTTCTGTTCACCACGGCGTTGGGCGGCGGCGCCGCCGCAGCCGCCCAGGAGCGCCCGGCCGACGATGGCGCGCTCACCCAAGCGATCGCCAAGGATTACGACTATCTTCGCGACCTCTACACCCATTTCCACCGCCATCCCGAACTGAGCTATCAGGAACAAAAGACCGCCAAGCGCTATGCCAAAGAGTTGAAGAAACTCGGCTTCGACGTCACCGAGAAGGTCGGCGCGTATGCCAAGCGCCCGGACCTGACCGCCTATGGCGTGGTCGCGGTGATGGAAAATGGCGACGGCCCGACGGTGATGCTGCGCGCCGACATGGACGGCCTGCCGATCGAGGAAAAGACCGGCGTGGCGTATGCTTCCACCGACCAGCAGGTGGAACAGACCGGCGAGACCGTGCACGTGATGCACGCCTGCGCCCATGACACCCACATGACCATGGCGATCGGCGCGGCGCGGCGGTTGGTGGACATGAAGGACCAGTGGCAGGGCACGCTGGTGGTCATCGGCCAGCCCGCCGAGGAGCGCATCGCCGGCGCCAAGGCGATGCTCGAAGACGGCCTGTTCGAGCGCTTCCCCCAGCCCGACTATAATGTCGCCCTGCACACGTCGGGGTCGGCGCCGGCGGGCCATCTGGTCTATGCCAAGGGGCCGGCGCTGGCGTCGAGCGACAGCGTCGACATCGTCGTCCACGGCGTCGGTGCCCATGGCGCCTATCCCCACCAGGGCCGCGACCCGATCGTGGTCGCCGCGCACATCGTCACCGCCTTGCAGACCATCGTCGCGCGCGAGACCGACCCGCTGGACAGCGCGGTGGTCACGGTCGGCCGGATCACCGGCGGCACCAAGCACAATATCATCCCCGAAGAGGTGGAGTTGAACCTGACCGTGCGCACCTTCGATCCGGCGGTGCGCGACCGGGTGCTGGCGAGTATCGAGCGCATCGCCCACAACACCGCCCGCGCCCTCGGCGTCAAGGAGGACCAACTGCCCGAGGTCAATCTGCACGGCGAAAGCGTCGGCCCGACGGTCAACGATCCCGAGCTGACCGACCGGCTGGCCAAGCTGTTCGCCGCGCGCTTCGGTGCCGACCGGGTGCACCAGCGCGACCCGGTGATGGGGGCCGAAGACTTCAGCCATTATGGCAACACGCCCGAGGATATCCCGAGCGTCATGTTCTGGCTCGGCGGCACACCGCCCGAGGCGATCCGCGCGGCCGAGGCCAAGGGTGAAAGCGTGCCGTCCAACCACTCGCCCTATTTCGCGCCCGACCCCGAGCCGACCCTGACCACCGGTGTCGAGGCGCTGACCGCTGCGGTGCTGGAATTGATGCCGGCCGAGAGCGGCGGCGAGGGCTCGTCGACCGGGCAGTAGGTCCCGCGCCTTTGAGCCGCGTCGATCGGACGGCCGGCGCCTGTCGGTCGTCCGTCACCTGCCGCGATCGTGGGCGTTGCGCCCGGCTCGGGCCTATAGCGGCTCGCCGTGGCGGCCGGCGCCGGCGCTGAAGGCATCGGCACCTTGCGCCGTTTCGCCCGACGCGATGGTCGCCAGCCCCAGCCGGAACTCATTGGCCTGCGCCGCCGGCCGGTCGAGCGCCCATTGGTCGAGCGCCGAGCGTCGGTCGTTGCGCAGGCAGGTCTGGGGCAGGCGCGCCAGATCCTGCGCCAGCGCGTGCGCGGCGGCGAGCGCCTGACCGTCGTCGACCAGCCGGTTGACGAGGCCGATGCGCTCGGCCTCGTCGGCCGCCACCGCCCGGCCGGTGAGGATCATGTCGAGCGCGCGCGACTGGCCGATCAGGCGCGGCAGGCGCACCGTGCCCAGATCGATCAACGGCACGCCCACGCGTCGGCAATAGACCCCGAACACCGCCGAGCGCGCCGCCACCCGCAGGTCGCACCACAGCGCCAGTTCCAGCCCGCCGGCCACCGCCGGTCCCTCGACGGCGGCGATCACCGGCTTGGCCAGATCGAGCCGGGTCGGTCCCATGGGCGCCGGTCCCTCGGCCGACAGCCGGTTGGCGTCGCCGGCCGCCAGCGCCTTGAGATCGGCGCCGGCACAAAATGCGCCGCCCGCGCCGGTCAATACCGCCACATGGGCGGCCGGGTTCCGGTCGAAGGCGGTGAATGCGTCGTGGAGCGCTTCGGCGGTCGCCCGGTCGACGGCGTTGCGGCGCGCCGGCCGGTCGATGGTGACGGTGGTGACGCGGTCGGCGGTCTCGACGCGCACGGTCATGGCGGCTCTCCCGTTTGCCATTGCTTGCGTGACCGAGCTTAACAGGCGCCCGGGATCGGGGCAGCAGCCCCGGCGGCTGCCGGCGCTGTGACGCTCACGGCTGTCGCGGCGGCCGTCGCCCGGCGGTCATGGCCGCCCCGATGGTCGCGGGCGTTCGCCGGACGCGGTCGCGTCGCTGCCCGCAGCCCCTCGGGGCATCACCGCACACACAGCCCCTTGTGGCCGCGTTACCGGCCTGATATGAAACGTTATAACGTTTGTTTATGGACTGAAAGAACGCCGTGGCCGGACCGATCGCCGGCCGCGCGAAACAGGGGATTGGCATGGCTTGGAGGCTGTCTGGGAGGCTGTCTGGCGACGCGATGGCGGGGGTTTCGGTTCTGGCGCTGGCGACCGCTGCGGCGCTGTCGTCATCGACGGCGGCGGCCGAGACGGTGGCCGGCAGGGCCCCCGGTACAGCCCAAGGCACGGGCGACGGCGCGGACGAGCGGGCGATGGTGGTGGCGAACAACGCCATCGTCGAAGAACTGGTGATCACCGCCGCCCCGGTGGCGCGCACGGCGTTCGTCAATCCGGCCCAGGTCAGCGTGCTGGCCGGGCCGCGCAAGCGCGCCGAGCAGACCGCAGGCCTTGGCCAGACGCTCGACCGGCTGGCCGGGGTTGCCACCATCGCCACCGGCCCGCAGGTGGGCAAGCCGGTGATCCGCGGCCTGTCGGGCAACCGCATTCGCATCCTGTCCAACGACGTGTTCCTCAACTTCCAGCAATATGGCGTCCGCCACCCGGCCAATGTGGACCCCTATCTGGCCGACCGGATCGAGGTGGTGCGCGGCAGCCAGTCGGTGCTTTATGGCAGCGACGCCATGGGCGGCGCGGTCAATCTGATCGTCGAGCCGCCCTATGCCGGCACCGACGCCAAGCCCGACCTGTCGGGTGTGGTGACCGCCGAATACGCCTCGGCGTTCGACGCGGTGACCACGGCGGTGGAGATGGCCGGCGTCGCCGGGGCCTGGGGCGCGGACGGGCGCTTCGTGTTCCGCGACAGCACCGGCATGACCGTGCCCGATACCGCGACCGCGCTGGAGACCGGCAACAACCGCGACCCGCTGGTGACGGGGAAGCTGCCGTTCACCGGTTTCGACCAACTCAACGGCTCGTTCGCGCTCGGCCGGGCCGCCGACTGGGGCGGCGTGTCGCTGCGCTGGGAAGGCTGGCGCGGCGACCAGGACTATCTGGTCCCCGACCCGCCGCCGCCCGACGGCGACCCGTTGCAGCCCGGCGGCATCGGCCAGCGCCTGGTCAACGACTTGGTGCAACTGCGCGCCGATGTGGACGTGGCCGAGGGCCTGCGCCTGGCCGCCAATCTGACCTATGTGCGCAACCACCGGCGCGCCAATGCCGGCCCGCCCGAGCCGCAACCGGTGCCGATCCGCGACCCGGCGGTGATCGACATCGCGCGCGAGCAGGTCAGCGGCCGGGTGGTCTTGCACCACGACCCGCTGGCCGGCCGGCTGAGCGGCCAGGTGGGCGTGCAGATCGACCGCGAGTGGCAGACTTCGCGCGGCACCACCGCGCTGACCCCGGGCGGCGACGTGGAGACCTATGCGGTGTTCGCGTTCGAGGAATTGGACCTGGGCGCGCTCAAGCTCGACGCCGGCCTGCGCCTGGACCGGCGCGAAACCCGCGCCGACCCCGACGCCACCGACGATGTGTCGGGCATCCCGGGGCTGTCCGACCTGCCCGGCGTACCCGACGACCCGGCCTTGCAGCGTCAGGCGTTCACCGCCGTCACCGGCAGCCTGGGCGCCAGTTACCGGCTCAGCGAGCGGCTGGTGCTGGCCGCCAACATGGCCAGCGGCTTCCGCGCGCCGGGTTTGTTCGACCTGTTCGTCAACGGCGTTCACGGCGGCGTCGCGGCGGTGCAACTGGGCGACCCGACCCTGTCGCAGGAACGCTCGCTCAGCACCGACCTGTCGGCGCGCTGGCAGAGCGACTGGCTGAGCGTCGAGGCGGCGGTCTACCGCAACCGCATCGACGACTATATCTTCCCCGGCGGCACCGGCGAGACCGACCCCGGCTCGGGCAACCCGATCTTCCGCATCCAGCAGGACGACGCCACCTTCTGGGGCGGCGACATCGACCTGACCGTGCGGCCCACCGGCTGGCTCGACCACCGGCTGACCTATGAGCGGGTCGAGGGCAGCCTGGCCCGCGCCGATACCGAGGCGCCGCTGTTGCCCGCCGACCGGCTGACCAACGCGCTGACCGCGCACCGCGACGCCTGGGGGCCGTTCACCGACCTGCGCCTGGGCGGCGAGTTGGTCTATGCCTTCGCCAAGGACGCGGCCGGGACGCTCGAACCCTTCGCCCAGTTCGACGGCCCGGGCTCGGCGTTCGGCACCGCGTCCACCGACGATTATCTGCTGGTCAACCTGTCGGCGGCGGCGACCTGGAAGCACACCACCTTGCAGGTGGCGGTGACCAACCTGACCGACCGTGCCTATCGCGATTTTCTGGATACCTATAAGACGATCACCTGGAGCCCCGGCCGCGATGTGCGGTTGACCCTGTCGACCCGGTTCTGACCGGCGCGGCCGTCGCCGGTCCGGTGTGTTGGATTGCCACCGCCCGGCCCAGGCTTTAGGGTCGGGGCAAGGGAAAGGATCGGCCATGGACGGCATCGAAACCGACATTCCAGGCGCGCCCCACGATCATGACGCGTGCGTCTCGGCGGCCTTGGAGACCGCGGCGGAGTTGTGCCGGCGCCAGGGCAGCCGGCTCACGCCGGTGCGCCGCCAGGTGCTTGAGATCGTTTGGGAATCGCACCGGCCGGTCAAGGCCTATGACGTCCTCGCCCGGCTGTCGGACCACGGCCGGGCGGCCAAGCCGCCGACCGTCTATCGCGCGCTCGGCTTTTTGATCGACCAGGGCTTGATCCACCGGATCGAAGGGCTGAATGCGTTCATCGGCTGCGCCCGGCCCAATGACGCCCATACCGGCTATTTCCTGATCTGCGAGCGCTGTCGGGCGGTGACCGAAATGGCCTCGCCGCGGCTCGAAACGCTGCTCGGCCAGGAGGCGGCGGGCCTCGGCTTCACCGTCAAGGCGCAGACCGTGGAGATCTTCGGCCTGTGCGCGGCCTGCGGCGGCGGTCGATGAGCGCTGCCGGGCGCAGCGCGGCGCCTGGCGCGCGGCGGGCCCGGTGCGGGCGCTGAGCCCCGTCCCCTGGCAGCCATTGGCCCGGCTGCTGCTTCTGCCGGCCCTGTTGCTGGCCGCCGGGCTGGTCGCCTGGGTGACCGACGGGCCGCCCCGGCCGCTGCCCGCCGACGCCCCCGCCAGTGCCTTTTCCGCCGCCCGCGCCATGGATCATGTGCGCGTCTTGGCCGAACGCCCGCGCCCGGTGGGCAGCCCGGCCAACGCCGCCGCCCGCGCCACCCTGATCGAACGGCTGCGGGGCCTCGGGCTCGACCCCCAGGTGCAGCAGCGGCGCAGCGTGCGCACCGTGCCCTGGGGCGGCGGGATGGTGTTCGGCGCCGACGTGGCCAATATTGTCGCCCGGCTGCCCGGCACCCCGGCGCCCGGCGCGGCGGGCCAGGACGGGGCGGGGGCGGGCGAAGATACGGCGGGCCAGAATACGCCTGGGCAGGGGGCGGCAGCGCTCGGCGCCGATCGGCCGGGGGCCGCCGAAACCGATGGCCCGACCGGGGGCGCGCTGCTGTTGATGGCCCATTATGACAGCCGCGCCCATGCGCCGGGTGCCGCCGACGACGCCGCCGGCGTGGCGGCGATCCTGGAGACCGTGCGCGCGGTGATCGCCGGGGGCGGCGTGGCGCGCGACCTGATCGTGCTGTTCACCGACGGCGAGGAGGCCGGCCTGTTGGGCGCGCGGGCGTTTTTCGAGCACCACCCCTGGGCCGACCGGGTGGGCCTGGTGCTGAACGCCGAAGCGCGCGGCAGCCGCGGCACGGCGGTGATGTTCGAGACCAGCGCCGACAATGCCGCGTTGATCCGCACCTATGACCGCTCGGTCCGGCCGCGCCAGGGCAACGCCCTGACCGGCGCGGTCTATCGGCGCATGCCCAATGACACCGACCTGTCGGTGGCCCTGGACCATGGCCTGGCGGGGCTCAATTTCGCGTTTATCGACGGGTATGCCGACTATCACGCGGCGACCGACACGCCGGCCAATCTGGACCCGGCCTCGGTGCAGGCGCTGGGCGCCCAGCTTCTGTCGGCGACCCGCGCCTTTGGCCAGGGGGCGTTGGGGCCGCCGCCGGGCACGTCGCAGGCCGGCGGGTCGGCGGTCTATTTCCAGATCGCCGGGGTGTTCGTGCACTATCCGGCGGCCTTCGCCTGGCCGTTGACGGCGATCGCCTTGGCCGGCGTGGCCGGGTTGGTGGCCTGGGCGTGGCGTGCTGGCCGGGTGCGCGGCGCCGACCTGGTGCGCGCCATGACCGCACAGGGTCGCAATGCCCTGGTCGGCGCCGCCTTGTTGATGGCGCTCGCCGCCCTGTTCAGCGGCGGCTTCGACAGTGTCGGCCTGCGCCGGGCGATGGCGGTGAGCGACGGATTGGCGCTCGGCTACACGCTCGCCTTGCTGGCGGTGATGACCGGTCTGGGCGCGCTTGACGCCCGGGGCGGCGGCCGCCCGGTCCGGGTGGCGCTGGCCGTGCTGGTGGTGGCGGGGCTGGCGCTCGGCGGTGTGCCTTGGTGGGCGGCGGCGGCCGTGGGCGCGCTGTTGGCCGCGCTCGGCGTGCCCGACCGGCCGGTGGCGGCGCGCGCCTTGTGGCTTGGCGGCTTGGTGTGGCTCGGCGCCTGGGCGCTGGCGTTTCAGATCCTGTTGGGGCCGGGCAGTTATGTGCTGGTCTGGCCGTTGCTGTTGGCCACCGGGGCGGCGGCGGTGACCTTGCGCCATAGCTGGCCGCACGACGATTGGCGCTGTCTGGCGCTCGCGGCGCTTTCCGCCGTGCCGGCCTTGTTGTGGGCGGTGTCGATCGGTCACTATCTGTTCCTGGCGCTCGGCGTGCCGGTGGCCGCCGTGCTGGTGGTGCCGGCCTGGTTGCTGGCGCTGTCGGCGACGCCGTTGGTGGTCGCTGCGGGGCGCGCACTGGGCGGGGCCTTGGCGTGGAGTGCGGCGGGTGCGGCGGCGCTGACGCTCGCCTGGGTCGCCATCACCGCCGGGTTCGACGCCCGCCATCCGCGCCCGGCCAGCCTGATGCTGCTGGTCGACCGCGCCACCGGCAGCCAGCACTGGGTCAGCCGCCGCGCCGACCCCGGCGCCTGGGAGGCCGGCGTGCTGGGTGCTCGGCCCAGCGCCCTCGACACCCGCTTGTTGAAGCTGTTCGGCCGGTCGCTGACCCTTTATGGCCGGCCGGTGGACGAGCCGATTGCCGGGCTGGCACCGGGCCCGGTGCTGGACGCCGCGCCGGGGCAGGGGGACGCCACCGACCTTGTGCTGCGGCCGAGCGGACCGGGGGCGACCTTGATCCTGTCGGTGGCGTCCGAGCGCCCGGTGCGCCCGGTGGCGGTGGGCGGGGTCGCGCTCGGCGCCGACCGCGCCCTTGGCCTGGGCGAGGCCGGCCGGCTGCAATTCTTCTATCAAGGGGTGCCGGAGGATGGGCTGACGATGCGCCTGGGCCATGACGCGCCGCTCGACGTTCAGGCGTTCGAGCTGCGCCATGGCTGGCCGCCGCCGGTGGCGCGGCGCCTGCCGGCCCAGCCGGCCGACGTGATGCCGGCGCCGTCGGGCTTCTCCCATGGGGTGCTACGCGCGGTCCGGCGGCAGGTGGCGCCGCCGCGCGGCGATGACCCGGCCGACACCGCTGACACAGCCGGGCCTGCGGGCGCCGGGCCGCCGATGCGCTGACGCAGACGTCTTGACCTCGACGGCCCGACCGCGAAGCGTCGGCGCCGACGCCCGGTTCCGGGGCGACCGGGCGGTGTTTGGGCGGGGTTTCGAGCGCCTGGGGGTGAGCGCGGGGGGGGGGCACGCACCCCGCCGCTCGATTCCTGGTCTGACGTCTGGCTTGGCGTCTGGCCACCCTTGCCCGCCTCGCCAGCCACCGCACGCCGCCCTGGGGGACGGCCCGTCACGGGCGTTGCCCCCAGGGTCGCGGCCCGGGCCTGAGCGGCTGGGCGACCGCTCCGGATCGGGCGCTCAGCCGGCGGTGGTC
The DNA here is from genome assembly GCF_004341375.1 of Rhodothalassium salexigens DSM 2132. Lineage (GTDB taxonomy): Bacteria > Pseudomonadota > Alphaproteobacteria > Sphingomonadales > Rhodothalassiaceae > Rhodothalassium > Rhodothalassium salexigens. Next base: position 6,088 of record NZ_SLXO01000002.1, on the reverse strand, counting down.
ACCAGGTCTTCTGCGGCCGCTTCGATCTTGTCTTCGAGCCGTTCGGCCTGCTGCTTGATTTCTTCGGTGAAGGTGTCGCAGGCCTTGTCGAGGCGTTCGTTCTGTTCGCCGAGCGCTTCGGCCACATCGTAGCCGGTTTCGGCCGACTGGCGCACCGAGCCGACGATCTCCAGCGCCTCCTTGACCTGTTCCGAGACGTTTTCCAATTCCTTCGACGTGTGCTGCACGGTCCGCGCGATCTCGCGCGAGGCGCTGTCTTGTTGCTCGACCGCCGCCGAGATCGAGGTCGAGGATTCGCTGATCCGCTCGATCGTCGCGGCGATGCCGGTGACCACGTTGACGGCGTCGCGGGTGATCGATTGCATGTCCGACAGCTGCACCGAAATCTCGTCGGTGGCCTTGGCCGACTGGGTGGCCAACGACTTGACCTCGCTCGCCACAACGGCAAAGCCCTTGCCCGCTTCGCCGGCGCGCGCCGCCTCGATGGTGGCGTTCAGGGCCAACAAGTTGGTCTGTTCGGCGATGTCGCTGATCATGTCGACCACACTGGTGACCTTTTCGGCCTGCTCGGACAGGGTGGTGATGGTCTTCTTGCTCTCATTGACCTGGGCGAGCGCCGCTTGCGCGGTCTGGTTGCTGTCGGTCACCTGTCGGGTGATCTCGCTGCCCGAGCTGGTCAGCTCTTCGGTGCCGGCGGCCATGCTCTGGGCGTTCTGGATCACCTGTTCGTTGGCGCCGACGGCCGCCGACAGCATGGCATGACCGCGTTCCGCCAGTCCTTTGAGCTCCTTGCTGTCGTTGATCAGGGTCGTTTGCGCGGCCTTGATTTCTTTGACGATGCGGCCGACGCGGTTGTCGAAGCCGTCGGCCAGTTTGGTCGTCCGGCTGCTCATCTTGGCGGCTTCGGCCTGCTGGGTTTCGGCCTGTTCCTGGCGCGCGGTCTCGATCATCTTGGCATAGGCCTTGGCTTCCTCGATCGCCGACTCGGCTTCGGTCTGGGCGGCTTCCGCGCGTTCGGCTTCGGCATGGGCGCGGGCGGCCTCGCGCTTGGCGTCGCGTCGCGCGTCCTCCGCCGCGCCGATGGCCTGTTGCGCCATGGCGATGACCCGGAACAGCAAGACGCTTTGGCCCAGCAGCAGCCCGGCGTGCAGCGCCAAGCGCCACAGGCTGGCCGCTTCGGAGAACAGCAGCGATGGCGCCGCCAGGGTCAACAGGCCGTAAGCCGCCGCGGTCACGACCGCCGCCGCGGCGATGCTGCGTCGGTCGAGCAATCCGGCAACGGCGGTCAACGCGACGAACCAGAGAATGTGAAGATCGACCTGCCACGCGGCACCGCGCGCGGCCATGATCACCAAGCCGGCCTGCAGCATCAGCGCCCCCGCCACGCCATAGCGCGCCTGCGCGTCGTCGGGGCGGGTCGCATTCAAGCCCAGCGCGGCCAAGGCCAAAGCGGTCGACCCGGCGACCGCCCAAATCAGCCCCGGTTGGCCGAGCCAAGCGCTGACCCCGCCGACCAGCACCGGCGCACCGAGTTGCGAAACCGCGAGCGCCTTGGTGACGGCGCGACGGAACTCATTGATCTGTGACATACGGTGTCCCCTTGAACCAAAACGCGGTCTGTCCGCACCGACCGCCTTCTTTTTGGGTGCAAAACGGGCGCGTCGAGGATCTAAAACGCGCATAATCAGGGCGATTCGTATATCCTCGGCGCCTGAGCAGTAAGCCACTATCGATTTAACAAATAATTACAGTCTATAGTTACTGCCAAAAGAGTGTGTCGTAACGCCGTCGGCGGATCTGTCATCGAAGAATAATCAAAAAATCGCCAAAGGAGGCACGGCTCTCGCGTGAGGGCCGGGAAATGATACAAAAAGAGACGCCCCGGCCGTTCCAGACGACCGGGGCGCACCCGATAGCGTATCCTTTGCCGCGCAGGCGATCCGGGCGGCGCGCCAGAGCGTCGGCGCCACCCGTTGGCCGGCGTCCCGGTCAGGCCGGCGGTACGGCGCGTTTGGCACCTGAAGCATCGACGGCAACGAAGACGAACCGCCCTTCGGTCACTTTGATCGGTTCGGGCTCGTCCATGCGTTCGGCCAGGACGTCGATGGCGACGGTGATCGACGTGCGGCCGATCTGTGCGATGTGGGTGTACAGGCTGACCAGATCGCCGACCAGGATCGGCCGGTGGAACTTCATGCTTTCCACCGCCACGGTGGCGACCGGTCCGCGGGCGCGCCGGGCGGCGGTGATGCCGCCGGCCACGTCCATCTGGCTGAGAATCCAGCCGCCGAAGATATGGCCATTGAGGTTGAGGTCCGCCGGCCGCGGCGCGGTACGGATGACCGGCTCACGGTGATCGGTGGCGGCTTGGGCAGCGGTCGTTGCGGTCATGTGTCGGGTCCGGATTGGCGTCAGCAGGGGGACGGGCGGGGACGCTTATGGTGAGGCTTCGCCCGGATCGGGATCGGCGGCGGCGTCAGCGGCGGGGTGGCGAGCCGGGCGGGCGGCGCCGTCGAAGGCGGTCTGGCCAGGGCCACGCTCGGGCAGCGTCTCCACATAGACCGACTGGCTCGGGAAGGCAAACCCGGCGCCGGCCGCTTCGACCGTTTCCTTGATGTGCAGGGCCAACCGCTCCTTGGCGCCGAGCCAGTCGCGCCACACCGTCGACTTGGTGAAACAGTAGACCAGGATGTCGATCGAACTGGCGGCGAAGCCGTCGATGCGCACGAAGGTGTTGACCCGGTCCGAGATCTCGAAATCGCCGCACTCGGTGATGTACCGCTCGATGCCGTCGCGGATCGTCTCCAATTGTTCGCGGGTGGTTGCGTACTCGACACCGATGATCCAGCGGATGCGACGGAAGCGCATGCGCGAGAAGTTGATCACCGCGCTGTCCGACATCTGGGCGTTGGGCACGTAAACCGGTGCCTGGTCGAAGCGTCGGATCATCGTGGTGCGAAAGCCGATCAGTTCGACCGTCCCCTCGGCGACGCCCTCGACCAGCACCCAGTCGCCATTGTTAAAGCGCCGTTCCGAGATCAGGAACAGCCCGGCGATCAGATTCTTGAACAGATCCTGGGCGCCGAGCGCGATGGCGACCCCGAACAGGCCCAGACCGGCGATCAGCGGGCCGACCCGAATGCCCCAGATCTCCAGCACCGCCGCCAGGCCGATCAGGATGAACGTGGTCCGCACCGCGCGCGAAATCCACGACAGCATGGCTTCGGGCATGCGTCGGTTGCGGCGCTCGATCAGGGCCGCAACCGGGGTGACAAGATTGGCCAGGGTCCAGAACACCAGGATCGCCGCGAGGGTCTGGTTGATATTGCGCAACACCGTTTCGACGGCGGGTTGAGCGGCCAGATAATCGGTGGCGATGGCGAAGCCGATCAGCGCGATGGCCATGCGTAAGGGCCCTGCCAGGGCCTCGGCGACCACCTGACCCAGCGTCCAGCCGCGTCGTTCGGCACGCCGGGTGATGCGGCCGACGATGAACGCCGAGATACGTCCGCGGATCACCAGAAACCCGACGAAGATCCCCAGCGCGATCAGCACGCGGCTGATGTCGACGCCAAAGAGGCCCTGGTACCAGATTTCGCTGAGCGCGCGCATGGCATCGTTCAGGCGTGTCTGCCAGGCGTCGGGCTGCCACAGACCGGTTTGGGCCAGCGGGGCGGTGGGGCGGAGGGGAGCGAAAGACATCATAAGCGTCCGTCCTGGTCGTCGTCATATCCATGGCGATGGCTATGGTAGGAAAGCGCCATCAGCCCGCCGCCGAGCGCGACGCTGATCACGATGCCGAGGCCCAGAGCGATCAGCCCCGGTCCGCTGATCAGCGACATTGGCATATCGGCCAAGACGGACAGGGCGAAATAGCCCGCGGCGGCCAGAATGGCCAGAAGGGCGGCGATTAAAACAGCGGTTTTCATGGTGCCGGCTCCTGGGGGGCGGGCTGCTCGGGGGCGAATTGGCGGGCGGTCAGGCGGTCTTGAAAGCGGCGAAGCCGGGCGGCGTTCTGCCCCAGATCGCTGACGCCCAGCCGCGAGACCGACCGCATGTCCACGCGGCTGCCGCCGTCGCGGGGCGTGATTCGGATCGCAATCTGGTCGGTGAAGCCGAACCAGCCGGTGGTGGCCGTGGCTTCCAAATGGGCGCCGGTCGCGTCGCTTTGGCTGGCGGCGATCTGCCAACCCATGGCGTCGGCGGCCCGGCGGACCCGGGCGAGCGCGTCATCTGGCGCGGTGGACAGCGTCACCGGCTCGATATCGGCGTAGAGAAAGCTGTGCGCCCGGGCCCAGGCAGGATCGGGATAGGCGGCTCGGGCGGCGCGGCTGTCGGGCTCATAGGCGCGCGGCGACAGAGTGCGGAAACGCGGTGGATCGGCCATGTCGCTGGTGACGTCGTGCAGCGGATGGCGGCCGGCCCGGTCGCGCAGCGCATCGATCTGCTGCACCGTGGCCAGGCCCGCACCGCCGGCGACCAGCAGCGCCGCCGCCATGCGCGCGCGACCGCTGCGGATCAACAGGGTCAGCGCGCCCAATCCGGCCAGTCCGGCCGCTGCCAGGCCGGCGAAGGCGGCAAAGCGCAACGATCCGAACGCGGTCGTGAGCGACAGCCACTCCGCGCGGTAGAGCGGACCCGGCAAAACGGCTGCCAGGGCGGCCAAAGCCGCAGCCAAAAGCGCAGCGGCGGTGATCGAGCGCAACAATCGGTCCATGGGGGCGTTCCTTGCGGTCGCGGGGCGGTAGACGGTCCATGTAATGCATGCGGCCGTCTGCGCCAACCAGCCCGCCTTGCTGAGAGGTCGCGACTAACGGTACATTACCAATTGAGCGAACGATGAAACATAAGGGGGGGTCTACCATGACTGTCGCTCATATTCTGGCTGACAAGTCGGCCGAGGTGGTTAGCGTCTCGCCTGACGAAAGCGTTCTGGCCGCCGTCGGTCTGCTGCATGAACGCCGTATCGGTGCGGTGCTGGTGTGCGAAGGTGAAACCGTGCACGGCATTTTCTCCGAGCGCGATGTGGTCCGCGGTTTGGCGCGCGAGGGCCCGGCATGTCTCGACCGGCCGGTGGCATCGCTGATGACCGCCGACGTCCAGACGTGCCGGCCGGACCAACCGATCGTCGAGGTCATGGGGCTGATGACCGATCGGCGGATCCGCCATCTGCCGGTGACCACTGACGACCGGTTGGTCGGTATCGTGTCGATCGGCGATCTGGTCAAACGTCGCATCGCCGAAGCTCAGGACGAGGCCGAGGCGCTGCGCACCTATATCACTGCCGGGTGAGGGGCGTGGTCGGGGGGATCCGCCAAGCCTGGCAAACCTGGCAAGCCTGGCAAGGCGTGTCGGTCAACGCCGCGGCTCGGGGCGTCACGCGCCCGCGGGCCGCGGGCGGGAGATGCAGGTGGTCGTTCGCCTCAGGGGCTTTGACGCTCTGGCTGCCTTGAAATTTTTTCGTCAAACCCCATCTCGTATAGTCGGCGCTGACGGGTTGGGGCGCGTTGAAACCCTGGTTTTCCGCCGCTGCCGGCGAATGTGACGGGGCGATGAAAAAAGGGTTTGACAGTTTGGCGATCCGGCCCCTATAAGCCGCCCCACACCGCAGCGAGGCGCTGCGGCGCAAGACAAACGAAGACGACAGCGGTAACGCTGAAGACGACGGGAAGTCTTGTTGCTCTTTGACATGGTAGAAGATGGAAGGGAGATGCCGGCGGCGGTTCTGGTTTATCTGGGATCGATGCGGTATCTCTTTGAAGCGCAAGTGTTTGGCGCTTGGTTCGGTTCGCGGTAGCGGGTCGGGTTGGGCGCTGAAGCACAGGCAGACTTTATGTGAGATGGTGCATTGGTCTTTTGGACCGAGTGTCCACGTCAACATGAGAGTTTGATCCTGGCTCAGAACGAACGCTGGCGGCAGGCCTAACACATGCAAGTCGAGCGCACCCTTCGGGGTGAGCGGCGGACGGGTGAGTAACGCGTGGGAACCTGCCCAGGGCTCTGGGATAACTGCTGGAAACGGCAGCTAATACCGGATACGCCGTATTGGGAAAGAAATTCGGCCTTGGATGGGCCCGCGTTGGATTAG
>NZ_SLXO01000001.1 GCF_004341375.1 Rhodothalassium salexigens DSM 2132 | reverse complement strand
GCGACCCGCTACGACAAAACCGCCGACAGCTATCTCGGCTTCATCCATCTCACCTCGATCCGCCTCTGGTTCCGCCACTTCGTCAACAGCCCCTAGGTCCGTCAGGGGATCGCCCAGGGCCTTAACGCGGTGGCATGGCAGGGGAGGGGGCGATGCGGTCGCCCTTGGTGCTGCCCATAGGTCGGCGTCGGCGTGTGCGGCGCGTGGTCGGGGGGCTCGGGCGGCCCGGTCCATAGAGGTTGAGCGCCGCTATCAGGACGCCGCCCAGCGTTGCGGCCGGATCTGCGGCATCGGTGGCCCTGGCCATGTGGGCCGGTGCGGGGTGGGCCGGTGCTGGCGGCGTCGCCGTGGCGCCCTCGGGCGCGCCGGTTGCCGGGCCGATCGGACAAGCGATCGCGGAGGCGGTGCCGGTCTCTGCCACCGCCGGCACCGCGCCCGGGCACTCGATCATCGACGCTGGTTCGACTGCCGCCGGTATGTCAGGGCAGGGGCGGGGAGCGGCGATGGCTGGCGACAGCGGGGCCACGTCCAGGCACGGCGCCGGGCCGGGCGGCGGGGGTGGTTGCGCTGGGCGGGCGTCGGGCCGGGGGTGGCACACCAGGCGCCGGGCGCCGCGTCGGGCGTCTGACGCTGTGTTGCTGCCGGCGTTCGCGGGACGTGCGGAGCCGGTGGCGCTGCGCGGTGTGGCGACGGGGCCGCCGTTCTGGGCCAAGCGCACGAGACAGGCGCCCCAGGCGGCGGCGACGACCGGGCCTGGCGGCGCGATTGGCCGCGCGCGGATGACGGCCGGCGGTGTCCCGGCGCCCGGGCGTGCGGTCCCGGTGCCAGTCTCGCGGCCCGTCCCGCTGCCAGTCCCGGGGGCGATCGCCGCGGCCGGGCCGCCAGACGGGGCGGGACCGGCCGAGCCAGAGCCGGCGCCTTGGTGGGTAGCGGATCGGTAGGCGCCGACGTCGGGCAGCGGGCCGGAGAGGGTCGGCGACGCCGCGGCCACGGTCATGGCGCGGGCGTCGCCGGTGGTTGGCTCACGCCTCGCTGTCCAAGGACAGCGACCGTACCGAGCCGGCGCGGCCATAGGCCATGCGGGCGTCGCGACCATAGTGGGGCACGCTATCGCGGCGCTGGCGGTTGGCCTCTTCGCTGATCGCGTTGACCACGCCTTCGCAGACGCTCTTCAACCGCCCGACCAGCCGCGCGTGATAGGCGACCACCCGGCGGAATGTTTCCATCACCTGGCGCAGATGGCGCCGCACGGCGCTGTCCTTGGGACCCAAGAGGGCGCTTTCATGCGCCTTCAGCACGTTGAGAAGCTTCTGATACTCGGCGGTCAGTCGGGCCTTCTCGCCTTGCAGCGGTTGCACCTCGCTCGGCCGTCGGCTCTCCAGCAGCTGCGTCTCGCGGGTGATCAGATCCATCAGGCTCTGGGTCACCTGAACGAACAGCGCCACCGGTCCGGCCATCGGCGGGGCGCCGGCGGTTGCGCCATCGCCGGCTGCGCCATGGGTTGGCGCGTCGGGGGTCGACGCTTGGGGGGGCGGCGCGTGCGGGTCCTTGGTCCTTTGATCCATTGGCTTACCTCTCTTGCAGGGCCAACAATTCCTGGCGAATCATATCGGCGATGCCGATGCCGCCGGCCTTGGCCATTTCCTTGCCCAGTTCCTCGGTGAGCATGGAGCGGAACATCTCGCCGCCCGGTCCGCCGCCGAACGGGCCGTCGGTGGGGATGGTGTCCATCATCGGCGCCAGCATTTGGGCCAGGAACATGGACTCGAACTTGGTCGCGGCCTTGTCCACGTCCACATTGGCGCCGGGTTGAAAGCGTCGGGTGATGTCCTCGGCGGCCGACTGGCCCTTTTGAATCCGGGCCAGGTCGAGGGTGGCGTTCATATGGCTGAGGGCGTCGGTCATTGGATTTCGATCTCCGCTTGCAGGGCGCCAGACGCCTTGATCGCCTGGAGGATCGAGATCATGTCGCGCGGCCCGATGCCGAGCGCGTTCAAGCCGTCGACCAGTTCCTGAAGCGTCACCGCCTCGGGCACCACCGCGAGCCGGTTCTGGTCGCCGGCGTCCACTTCCACGTCGGTGCGCGGCACCACCTGGGTCTCGCCGCCGCCGAACGGGTCGGGCTGCGACACCTGCGGCGTCTCGGCGATGCGGATGGTCAGATTGCCCTGGGCGATCGCCACCGTGGACACCCGCACGTCGGCGCCCATGACGATGATCCCGGCGCGGTCGTCGATGACGATGCGGGCCGGCTGGTCGGTGGTCACCTGCAACTGCTCGATGCCGACCACCATGTCCATCAGCGACTCTTCGAAACCGACCGGGCGGAACAATTGCACGGTGGCCGGGTCGATGGCCTGGGAGATGTCCTGGCCGAAATAGCCGTCGATGGCCTGTTCGATGCGCTTGGCGGTGGTGAAGTCGGGGTTCTTGAGCGCCAGCTTCAGGCTTTCGAGCTGCGAGAATTCGAAGTCGACCTGCTTTTCCACGATCGCGCCATTGGCGATCCGGCCCGAGGTCGGCACACCCTGGACGATCGACGCGGCATTGCCTTGGGCTGAAAAGCCGGCCACCGCCACCGGGCCTTGCGCGACCGCATAGACCTCGCCGTCTGACGCCTTGAGCGGCGTCGCCAGCAGCACGCCGCCGCGCAGGTCTTCGGCGTCGCCGATCGCCGAGACCTGCACGTCGATGCGCGAGCCCGGCCGGGCGAACGGCGGCAGGTCGGCGGTGACCATGACGGCGGCGGTGTTTTCGATCAAAATCCGGGTGTCGCGGATATTTGTGCCCAGTCGCTCCAGCATGGCGGTCAAACTTTGCTGGGTGAACGGCACATTTTGCAGGAAGTCGCCGGTGCCGTTGAGACCGGTGACCAGGCCGTAGCCGATCAACTGGTTCTCGCGCACGCCCTCCACGTCAATGATGTCCTTGAGGCGCGTTCTGGCCCCTTCGGCGTTGACGCTGGCGAGCGCAAACAGCCCCACGAGCATCGTTGCAATTCGCAACACAGGATGGAAAATCATGGTTGGTTCCTCGTTCGAGAAAGCGCCCGGCCCTTTTGGCGGGCTTGATCTCAAGGCCAAATATGCGAATATCGTGCCAAGCCGGCGAGGTGACACAGACCCGCACGGCGGATCGGCCAGCGCGTCCGGCGGCGCCCCACGGCTGCCCAGATTGACGCCAGCACTGGCGGAAGGACCGCAAGACCATGCGTGTGGACGGACCGGGGCGCACCAACGCTCCGCAGACGACGAAAAAGACCGGCAAGAGCAAAGGCAGCGGCGCTGCGCGGTTCGAGCCGACGCTCGACGAAACCGCCGACACCGCGGCGACCGAGGCCAAGGCGCCGGCGTCGGCTGCCGCGCCGGTGGCCGCGACCGGGTCGTTGCTCGCCCTGCAAGAGGCCCCCGATCCGGCCGAGGAAGGGCGGGCCAAGGGCATGATGCGCGCGCGCTCGCTGCTCGATCAACTCGAAGAGGTGCGCCGGGGCCTGCTGCTCGGGGCCATTCCGCAAAACCGCCTTGAGGCACTGGCGCGTATGGCGCGGCAGAACCGCGAGGCGTTCACCGACCCGCGCCTCAATGCTCTGCTCGACGAGATCGAGTTACGGGCGGAGGTGGAACTGGCCAAGCTGGAACAGATCTAGCGTCGGTACCCTGCGCCGAGCGCCGCTGATAACGCAATTGCGCTTGCTCGTTAACCCTGAAGGCATTATACACCGCGCCGCATAGTGGCGTCCGCGGCCATCTCACCGTGGGCGTCGCCGCTGGACCAACTGTGCGGAGAGTGGCCATGGCGATCGATCTGCCCGAACAGTATCGTCCGAGCCAGGACGAAGAGTTCATGAACCCCCGGCAGCTCGAGTATTTCCGGCGTAAACTCCTGGATTGGCGCGAAGACATCATGCGCGAGGCCAAGGAGACCCTGTCCAATCTGCAACGCGAAAGCCTCAAGGAACCCGATGTGGCCGACCGGGCCTCGTCCGAGACCGACTGGTCGGTGGAACTGCGTACCCGGGACCGGCAGCGCAAACTGATCGCCAAGATCGACGCGGCCTTGCGCCGCATCGAGACCGGCGAGTATGGCTATTGCGAAGTGACCGGTGAGCCGATCGCGCTCGAACGGCTGGACGCGCGGCCCATCGCCACCATGACCATCGAGGCGCAGGAGCGTCACGAAAAGCGCGAAAAGGTCTATCGCGACGATTGAGCGCCGCCCCAGGGTCGCAGCCGCACCCCGGGGCCGTACTGCCGTCGTGACGGGGCCAAGCAAGGGGGGCCGCCCGTGGATACCGATGGGGCGTCGAGGTTGATTTGTCCGGTGATCCTGTCGGGCGGGACCGGAAGCCGGTTGTGGCCCTTGTCGCGGGCGGGATACCCGAAACAGTTTCTACCCCTGGCCGGCGACCGCACCTTGTTTCAGGACACGGTGGCGCGGGTCGCCGGTCCCGGGTTTGCCGCGCCGCTGGTGATCTGCAACGACGATCATCGCTTTATCGTCGCCGAACAGCTGCGCAGCGCCGGCGCCGAGGCGCGCGCCATCGTGCTGGAGCCGGTCGGGCGCAACACCGCGCCCGCGGCCGCCATCGCCGCCCTGCACCTGGTGGGCGAGACCGAGGATGGCGACGACCCGGTGATGCTGATCATGCCGTCGGACCATCGCATCGCCGAGCCCGACGCGTTCCGCGCCGCGGTCGACCGCGCCGCCCCGGCCGCCGCTGCGGGCGCCCTGGTCACGTTTGGCATCACCCCAGACCGGCCCGAGACCGGCTATGGCTACATCAAGGCCGCCGGGCCGTTCGGGGCCCATGACGGCGTTTCGGCGGTCGAGCGCTTCGTCGAGAAGCCGGACGCCGAGATCGCGGCGGGCTATCTGGCCGCCGGTGGCTATCACTGGAACAGCGGCATCTTCCTGGTTTCGGCGCGCCGCTATCTGGACGAGTTGACCGCCTGGTGTCCGGACATGGTGGCGGCGTGTCGCGCTGCCCTCGACGGTGCCGCGGCGGACCTGACCTTCTGCCGGCTCGACGCCGAGGCCTTCGCCCGCTCGCCGGCCGATTCCATCGACTATGCGGTGATGGAGCGGACCGCGCACGCCGCCGTGGTGCCGGTGGCCATGGGCTGGAGCGATCTGGGCGCCTGGTCGGCGGTGTGGGACGCCGGCGCCAAGGACGCAGCCGGCAACGCCACGCGCGGCGACGTGATCCTGCACGACACCCGCAACGCCTATGTGCGCGCCGAACACGGGCTGGTGGCGGTGGCCGGGCTCGACGACGTGGTGGTGGTGGCCACCGACGACGCGGTGCTGGTCGCCGACCGCCGGCGCGCTCAGGACGTCAAGGCGCTGGTCGAGCGGCTCAAGGCCGACGGGCGCAGCGAACAGGATTTGCACACCACCGTGCACCGGCCGTGGGGCAGCTATCGCGGCGTCGACCGGGGCGAGCGGTTCCAGGTCAAGCGCCTGACCGTGGCGCCGGGCGAGCGCCTGTCGCTGCAAATGCACCACCATCGCGCCGAACACTGGGTGGTGGTCAGCGGCACGGCGCGGGTCACCCGCGGCTCTGAGACCTTTCTGCTGGGCGAGAACCAGTCCACCTACATCCCCATGGGCGAGGTGCACCGGCTGGAAAACCCGGGCAAGCTGCCCTTGCATCTGATCGAGGTGCAGTCGGGCAGCTATCTCGAAGAAGACGATATCGTCCGCTTCGAGGACGGCTATGGCCGTCACCCGGGCGGTGCCGAAAGCCCGGCGGGGCAGGGCGGACCGGGCGAGGGCGCGGCGTGAGTGTCGTCGTCGAGCCGCTGGCGATCCCCGACGTCAAGCGCATCCGCACGCGCCGGCACGGCGACGCCCGCGGCTTCTTCAGCGAGACCTACAACGCCCGCGATTTCGCCGCCGCCGGCATCGACCTGACCTTCGTGCAGGACAATCACGCCTATTCAGCGGCGCGCCACACGGTGCGCGGGCTGCACTTCCAGACCCCGCCCCACGCCCAGGCCAAGCTGGTGCGCGTGCTGTCGGGGGCGATCTGGGACGTGGCGGTGGATTTGCGCGTCGGCTCGCCCAGCTATGGCGCCCATGTGGCGCTCGAACTGAGCGCCGAGAGCGGCGACCAGATCCTGGTGCCCGAAGGCTTCGCCCATGGCCTGGTGACGCTCGCCCCCCATACCCAGGTGCTCTACAAGGTCAGCGCCTTCTACGCCCCCGACCATGACCGGGGGCTGCTGTGGCACGACCCGGCGCTTGGCATCGACTGGCCGGTGAGCCCCGAGGCCGCCATCGTCTCCGACAAGGACCGCACCCAACCGCGCCTCGCCGATCTGCCCCGCGTGTTCGCCTGAACACGCCCCGGGCGGCAAGGCTCATGCGGTCCGGTCGGGAAGGCCGGTTTTCGCTCTCTTGGCCGGGCGGCCCCACCGATCGCAGCGCATAAGGCGACCGACAGGGGCCTTATGCGCCGGCTGGCGGCGTGAGCGGGTGAGCGGGCCCCCGCCGCCTTTGGTCGCCTGGCGCGTTCTACGGTCTACTGGTTGTCGCGCTGCGGGGTGGCGTGCGGGGCGTTGTAGGTCACGGCTTCCACATCCGAGGACGGGGGCGCGCCACCGGCGGCGTTGGGGCCGGTCACCCGGTGGCGCTGGCTTAGCGCCTCGGCGTTCAGCGCCTGGAATTGCTGGACCGTCTCGACGTCCGTTTGCGATTGCAGGCCGGCGACATTTTGCGTGCCTTGTTCATACTCATGCAGAGACCGATTGATGGCGTCGAGCGTGGCGTCGTCCATCTCAAGGCGCAGCATGTGGCGTGGGCGGCGAAAGCTGGCCGCAGTGACGCCGACGAAGCTGCTGGACAACAACTCGGCGCACCAGATCCGTTCGGTCAGTTCAGCGCGGATCATCTGGTTCTCCGACATGGTGCTGTCGTGCACGCCCTTGCCCACCACCATGCGGGTTTCCTGGAACGTTCCTTGCAGTTCCAGCAGGACCAGCTTCGATCGGAACCACATCTCCGCGCGGAGCAACGTGGCGGCCCGGAACAATCCAAGGCCGGTGACCCACAAGGCGACGAAGCCCAGCACCGCTTGTCCCGCCTCGGGCCAAGCGGCCGGCGACAGCTCCCGGGCGCCGATGAACAAGACCGCCAGTGCCGCAATGGAGACCGCCGTCGCCAGGGCGGTCAGCGCCAGAATCCATCCGAACAGGAGCGGCTTTTCGCGCAGCAGCAGCGGCTCGGGCTGTGTTTCCACCAGACGCAAGCCGGTGAACGAGCCGCGGCTGCCGTCGCCTTCGCGTTGCAGGTGCGGGTCGATGGCGGCGTATTGACGGTTGGGGATTTCCAGCAGGCGAAACTCCAACATGCTCTGATCGAACCGGAACACCAGGTCCAATGGCTGACGGGTCACTTGGCGCTGACCCGCGCATTCGCTGACGTCGGTTTGTGGGTCGGCGCTGGCGGCGCGGACCAGCACGGCGGCGAAGACCAGCGCCGGGGCGGCGATGGCCAACACCGTCAGGCCGATCAGCCAGGGCAAACCGTCGATCGGCAATGCCGGGATCGTCAGGGTGGGGTTCTGCGATACCCAGACGATCGCCGCCGGGGCCAGCAACGCCAACACCACCGACAGGGCCAGCGCACCGGGGCCGGTGCGGACGGTGCGGGTCGGTTGTCCCAGGCTGCGCGCCCAGCCGATCAGGGCCAGCAACTGGCCCAGCGCGACCAGGGCCGCGAACCAGTTCCATTCGGTGGCGGACAATGGCAGCAGATTGCTGCTGGCGATCAGATAAACAAGACCGGTCACCAATGCGATGGCGAGCACGCGCAGGGCGCTATGTCCGGCGATCAGGGCGGCATAGCGCAATGGTTCCGGGATGAATTGCAAGCGGTGAAAAACCGCCGCGATCAGCCGGTCGACGGCGCCTTGGGGTTCGCCGATATGGGGATTGGTTCGATGGCGCAAGGCGTCTGCCAGGGCCGCGGGCGGGGTCGTGTCGGTCAGATCGGCGGGCGCCGAGCGGCCCATGTAGAGGCGGGTCAACCTCATGACCGCCACGCCCACGGCAGCGAAGCCGATCGACAGCATCAACGCGCCGACGCCTAGTCGAACCCATCCCAATGCGGAGCCACCGCGCGCGACCACCGCTTGAACGTCAATGAGTAACAGCCCGCCAAGGGTCAGTGCCACAACGCCCACCGCCAGTTGCGCGATGCCGTGCGGTACGAACCGGTTCGGGACCCGAAACCCTTTCGAGCCATAGGCATATGTCATGACGTGCCCCCTATTTGACCGAGATACCCCGTGTAGAACCTTGATAAAAGGAAACGGTGGCGGCGCCAAGGTGGCAGCGACCCGATGGACTGGATTACTGTCCGCCGGTCGGCGCGGGGGGTGGAAAACCGCCGCGTCATGGCTGCTGCGCGATGCCTCGAAGCAGGGCGATCGTCGTGATCCGGGCTGGGCGTTGCTGTGGTGAGCGCTCTGGCGCCGCGGTCAAAACAGCAGCCGGATGTCGGTATAGGCGTAGGCGGGGGTGCCGGCGCCGGTGGCGTTGGGGGCGGTGGCGAGGAAGCGGCCATTGGCGAACACCGCCGCACCGGCTTCCAGGCGCACCTGACCGGGCAGCAGCCAGAAGCGCAGCCGCGCCTCCACCTGGTGGCCGGCAAAGCGGCCGGACAGGCCGCCAGGGTCGCGCACGCCCGAGCGTGCGAAGGCGTCGGCGCGGTCTTCAAGCCAATTGGCGCGCCAGATGACGTGCGCGCTCAGCCGGTCGGTGGGCTGGATCGACAGCCGTGGGCCGGCCGAGATCAGGTTCTCGCGGCCCAACAGGCCATAAAGCCCGGTCGGCCCGAAATCGGTCCGGCGCGGCCCGAACAGGCAGTCGAAGCGGGTGTGGCGGCCGTTGCCGGTGTCGCCATCGCCGCTGCCGATATCCAGATTGAGGCCAAGACGCGGCCGCCACGGTGTGGCCCAGGTATAGCCGATGGCGGCATGGTGGGCGTGGGCGAACACCGACAGGCGCTCGGTGTCGAGGGGCGAGCGCCCGGCATGGCGGTGGCCCAATTGCAAGTTGGTTTCCAGGTCCAGGTCGACGGCGCCGGGGCGCGGCGGGCGCACCAGGCGCAGGCCGGGGGTATAGATCTGCCGGTCGCGGCTGTCATAGACGCCGGGTTGGTCGCGTTCGTGCAGGCCGTAGACATAGGTCTCGACCCCGATGCCGGCGATCAGGTCCGGTCGGTGCAGCCACAGGCCCCAGAATTGCAGGTTGAAATCCTCCCGGTCGAAGCGCACCCGGTTGTCGGACACGGCGTCGAAGCCACTGGGGCGCGGGCGCACCGGCAGGAAATAGAAACCGCGCACCTCGCCGCCGCCCGCCCCGCGCCAGTGGCCGCTGACGCCGTTGAACGATTGGATCGCGTTGCGGAACCGGTTGCGCGCCACCAGCCGCCGGCTGCCGATGTCGAGCGTCTGGCGCCCGAAGCGCAGGTCGAGCCGGTCGCCGGCGGTGAACAGGTCGCGGCCGTCATAGCGCAGATGCGCCTGGATCGGCTCGACGGCGTTGACCATGCTGGTGTTCACCGAGCTTTGGTCGCCGGTCAGATAGGCGCGGCTGTCCTGCAATTCGGCGGTCAGCGACCAGGCCGGGCCAACCCGCACGTCGGCGCGCACCAAGGTGCGCAGCGACAGCGCCTCGTCGCGGCCGCTGAGCCCCGGCCGGAACTGGTTGACCAGGGTCGAATAGCGCAGCCGGTGCTCGCCCGACAGGGTCAGCCAGTCGGGCGTGGCGAGCGCCCGGTCGAGCCGCCAGGGCTGGTCGGACACGGCCGTGTCGGCGGCCATGGCGGCGCCCTGGGGGCCGGGGGCGAGGGCTGCGACGCTCGCCCAGGCGGCGGTCGCCAGGCCGATGGTCCCGGCGATCCTCCGGCGACCGTGGGGGCGCCGCTTCGATGGGGGACGCGTCGCGGATGGAAAAGACAGTGCGGACATGGGCAGCCTCGATACCAAATAGGTGAAGGCTAAAATTTTTTCGAGCAATCCAGATTTTGAAAGTAGTAAGATTGGTCGAAAAATGAGTCGAGACTTTATTGGTCTCGGTAGGTGCGCGGCCAGGTTGAGCGCCGATCAAGAGACATGGATTGGATGGGGGGCGCCGGCGCGCGGGCTTGTGGCCCGGCGGGGACGCGAGCCCCAGGGTGGCGGAGACGGGAGCCCGAGACAGGTGGCAGAGACCGGCGGCGGAGACAGGTGGCAGAGACGGGGGGGCGGCGCCCTCGGGTCCGCCACCTGTCTGGCGTCGGCTGGTGCGGTCGGGCGGTCAGCCGGCGGCGTGTGCGCGGTCGGGCTTTGGGCCAGGGGGCGCCAGGGCGGTGCCTGGCCGGGGCGCGACCACGATCGGGCGGCGTGGCGCCGCCGGGGCGGGAAACAGGCTCGGCCGGGTGATGTCGAAGCGGATCGACGCGCCCACCGGCGGTGCTGCGTCGGTGGCCACGTCGATCTCCACCGGGGTGCTGGCGGCCGGAGCATCGCCCGGGCGGGGCAGGTCGGCGCTATGGGGCGGACCGGCGGCGTCGGACGGGGCGTCGGGCGGCGCATCGGACGGGGCGTCGGACGGGGCATCGGGGCGAAGCGCCACGTCGAGCCGGCGCCGGTCGCCCTGGCGGCGGCTGGCCACGACCCGACCGACCAGCGCGCCGGTGTCGGCCAGGCGTGCATGGTGGGGCCGGAAGAACAGCCGCACCGGCCCGTCGGCGGCCGGCACCGGGCCGAGCGCGCGCCCGGCGACCCACAGGCGGCCGGCGCGCACCGTGGCCGGCAGCGACGAGGAATCGCCGATGAACGCGAACACGAACGGGCTCGCCGGCCGGTCGTAGAGGGTGTCGGGGTCGGCCACCTGTTCGACCCGGCCGGCGTTCATCACCACCACCCGGTCGGCCAGTTCGAGCGCTTCGTCCTGGTCGTGGGTGACGAACACGGTGGTGTGGCCGGTGCGGTCGTGAAAGCCGCGCAGCCAGTGGCGCAGGTCCTTGCGCACGCGGGCGTCGAGGGCGCCGAACGGCTCGTCGAGCAGCAGCACCCGGGGGTCGGTGGCGAGCGCGCGCGCCAGGGCGACGCGCTGGCGCTGGCCGCCGGACAGTTGGTCCGGGTAGCGCCGGTCGAGCCCGTCGATCTGCACCAGGGCGAGCAGCCTGCGGGCGCGCGCGGCGATCTCGGCCCGGGGCGGGCGCCGGCGGGCCGGGCACACGCTCAGCCCGAACGCCACATTGTCGAGCACGGTCATGTGCTTGAACAGGGCATAGTGCTGGAACACGAAGCCGATATTGCGCTCCTGCACGCTCAGCGAGGCGGCGTCCTGGTCGCCGAACAGGATGCGCCCGGCACTGGGCCGTTCGAGCCCGGCGAGCACCCGCAACAGCGTGGTCTTGCCCGAGCCCGAGGGGCCGAGCAACGCCACCAACTCGCCGTCGTGGATGGTCAACGAGGTGTCGTCGAGGGCGGCGAAGCGCCCGAATTCCTTGCGCACATGGTCGATGCGAACGTCCATTGGATATCTCCGTGAACCAGGCCGGTAGGGTGGCGGCGGGGACAGGTGGGGATCAGCCGGGGATCAGGCGCCGGCGGCGCGGCGGCGCTGGCTGCGTTGCCATTCGAGCGCGGTCTTGGCCGCCAGGGTGACCAGCGCCAACAGCGCCAACAGCGTCGCCACGGCGAACGCGGCGAGGAAATTGTATTCGTTGTAAAGAATCTCCACATGCAGCGGCATGGTGTTGGTGACGCCCCGGATGTGGCCCGACACCACCGAGACGGCGCCGAACTCGCCCATCGCCCGGGCGTTGCACAGCAACACGCCATAGAGCAGCGCGAACCGCACATTGGGCAGGGTGACCCGACGGAAGGTGGCCCAGCCGCCAGCGCCAAGGGTCAGGGCGGCCTCTTCCTCGGCGGTGCCCTGCGCCTCCATCAACGGGATCAACTCGCGCGCCACGAACGGCAGGGTGACGAACACAGTGGCCAGGACGATCCCCGGCAGCGCGAACAGTACCTGAAGGCCGTGGCCCTGCAACCACGGCCCGAGCGCGCTGCCGGCGCCGAACAACAGCACATAGATCAGCCCGGAAATCACCGGCGAGACCGAGAACGGCAGGTCGATCAGGGTGACCAGGAGCGCCTTGCCGCGAAACTCGAACTTGGTCACCGCCCAGGCTGCGGCCAGGCCGAAGACGATGTTGAGCGGCACGGCGATGGCGGCGACGGTCAGGGTCAGCCGGATCGCCGCCAGCGCGTCGGGCTCGGCGATCGCCGCCAGGAACGCCGCCGGCCCGCGCGCGAACGCCTCGGCGAACACGCTCACCAGGGGCATCAGCAGGAAAGCGGCCAGGAACGCCATGGCCACGGCGATCAGCCCGGCGCGGACCAGCGGCGGTTCGCCGGTCGGGGGCGGTGGCGCTTGGGGAGCGGTGGGGTTAGCGGGCATCGGTCAGGCGCCTCCGGTTCCAGGCCTGGAGCAGGTTGATCACCAGCAAGAGGGCGAACGAGATCGACAGCATCATCACGCCGACCGCGGTGGCGGCGGGATAATTGAATTCTTCAAGCTTGATGACGATCAGCAGCGGCGCGATCTCGGAGACATGGGGCAGGTTGCCGGCGATGAAGATCACCGAGCCGTACTCGCCGACGCCGCGGGCGAGCGCGAGTGCGAAGCCGGTTGCCCAGGCGGGCAGCAGGCTCGGCGCGATCACCCGGCGCACGGTCTGGGCGCGGCGCGCGCCCAGGCTGGCCGCCGCCTCCTCCCACTCGCGGTCGATTTCGGCGATCACCGGTTGAAGGGTACGGACCACGAACGGCAGGCCCACGAACACCAGCGCCACGACAATGCCCGCCGGGGCATAGGCGACCTGGATGCCCAAGGCCGCCAGCGGCTTGCCAAGCCAGCCTTGCGGGCCATAGAGGGCGGCGAGGGCGATGCCGGCGACCGCGGTCGGCAGGGCGAACGGCAGGTCGACCACGGCGTCGAGCAGCCGCCGGCCGGCAAACCGGTAGCGTACCAGCACCCAGGCGACCAGCGCCCCGAACACCGCGTTGACCCCGGCGGCGATAAGCGCGGCGCCGAAGCTGGTGCGCAGGGCGGCCAGAGTGCGCGGGTCGCGGGCCAGGTCCCAGAACGCCGCCGCGCCCAACTCGGTGCTGCGCCAGACCAGGGCGGCCAGCGGGATCAGCACCACCAGCCCCAGATAGCCGAGCGTGATCCCGAGCGTCGGACCGAAGCCCGGGATCACGCTCGGTGCCCGCCAGCCCCGGCGGGCCGGCCCGGGGCCGGGGCCGGGGCCGGGGGAGGCGGCGGCGGTAACGGTGCGAGGCGCGGTCATCGCGCGCCCTTCCCGGCGGGCGTGTAGATCTGGTCGAACACGCCGCCATCGTCGAAATGGGTCGCTTGCGCCGCCGACCAACTGCCGAACACCGCGTCGACGGAGAAAAGCTCCATGGCGGGCAGGCGTTCCGCGCGCGTCCAGTCCACCGCCTCGGGTCGGGCCGGGCGGTAGAAGTGCCGGGCCGCCAGGGTCTGGGCCTCGGCGCTGTAGAGATAGCGCAGATAGGCTTGGGCCAGGGCGCGGGTGCCGCGCGCGTCCACATGGCCGTCGACCCAGGCGACCGTGGGTTCGGCCAGGATCGACCGCGCTGGCCGGACGATGTCGAAGGCGTCGGCGCCCAGTTCGCGCAGCGCCAGATGGGCCTCGTTCTCCCAGGCCAGCAGCACGTCGCCGATGCCCCGGCGCACGAAGGTGGTGGTCGAGCCGCGCGCGCCGGTGTCGAGCACCGGTACATTGGCGAACAGCCGGCTCATGAACGCCCGCACCCGCGCCTCGTCGCCGTCGAAGCGGCGCAGGGCGTGCGCCCAGGCGGCCAGATAGTTGAGCCGCGCGGCGCCCGAGGTTTTCGGGTTGGGGGTGATCACCGCCACGTCGGCGCGCACCAGATCGTCCCAATCGGCGATCTCCTTGGGGTTGTCGGCGCGGACCAGGAACACGATGGTCGAGGTGTAGGGCGCGCTGCCATGGGGCAGGCGGGTGCGCCAGTCGGCGGCGATCCGGCCCGAATGGTGGGCGATGGCGTCGATGTCCACCGGCACCGCCAGGGTGACCACGTCGGCCATCAGCCCGTCGATCACCGCGCGCGCCTGTTTGCCCGACCCGCCGTGGGACTGCTGCACGCGCACGCGGTCGCCGGTCTCGGCGCGCCACTGCTCGGCGAAGGCGGCGTTGACGTCGCGATAGAATTCCCGCGTCGGGTCGTAGGACACGTTGAGCAGCGTGGGCGTGGCGGCCTGTGCCGCCGGGGCGCCGGCGAGCGATGGCGCCATCAGCGTGCCGGCGGCCAGGATCAAGCCGACGACGGCCCGCCGGGTGCGGCGACGCCCGCCAGATCGGCGGGCAACGGGGCTATGGGTCATGGTAAATCTCCTATCGAACAACTTAACTCTATCGGATTGATCGACTTTATCAAGAGCCTTGCGACGCGGCCGGCGACGCCCACCGCGGGCGGGCGGCGGCGGCGCTTTTCGCCGGTCGCCCGACCCGGCCGCTGGCGCGCCGGTTTGGGCGTTTGGCCCGGCGCTCACCCCCATGCGCCGCCTCGGCCGTCGTTGCGATCCGCCTTCAGGCGGCGCGGCAAGCCATGGGATCGGTGGCGGCCGGGCTCTGGTCTGGGCGGTGCTCTGGGTGCCATGACCGAGCCGGGTGCTGTGCCTGGCTCATGACCGGCGAGGACACCGCAGGGGCGCCTTGGCACCCACACGGGGCTTTATCGGTCCTGAGGAGGGCGGGCTCGCTTCCACACCTGTGATGCGACCGCATCGACAACAGACAGGGGGCGTGCCTCGTGGGGCTGGGTCAGGCGGCGAGGCTGAGGATGGCGATGCTGGTGGCGCCGACGATCAGGGTCAGCGGCGCGCCCTGGACCAGAAAGTCGCGCAGGCGATAGCCCGCCGCGCCCATGACGATGGTGTTGTTGTGGTGGCCGAACGGGGTCAGAAAGTCGGTCGACGCGCCGGCGGCCACGGCGAGCAGGAGGATGTCGGGCTCGGTGCCGCCCAACTGCGCGGCGTTGAGCGCCACCGGCGCCATGATCGCCGCCGCCGCCACATTGTTGACGAACGGCGTGATCAACGCCGAGATCAGCCAGACGCCGGCGATCAGCAGCATCGGTTCGGCATGGGCCAGCGCCAAGAGCGGTCGCGCCAGTTGCGCCGCAGCCCCGGTGTGCTCGAACGCCTCGGCGACCGGGATCAGAGCCGCCAACATCAACACCGCGCGCCAGTCGATGCGCCGGATCAGGTCGGGCAGGGCGGCGGCACCGCTCAACCCGGCGACCAGCAAGGCGGCGCCGAACGCCAGCTCGGGCGCCAGGATCTGAAATCCCGCCAGCAGCACGCCGACCAGCAACGCCACCGCCGCCAGCGGGTCGAGCGGGCCGGCAACCGGCGTGCCCGAGTGCGCCAGGGCCAGCAAGCCAGCGTCGTCGACGGCGGCGCGCACCCGGTGCGCAGGCCCCGCCAGCACCGCCACGTCGCCCACCGACAAACGCACATCGCCCAGCCGGGCGTCGGCGCGGGGGTGACCGCCGCGCAGCCCGGCGACCCGCACGCCCCGGGCCTCGAACGCCAGCACCGCCGCCGTCGGGCTGCCGAGCGCCAGGCTCGCCGGTGCGACCACCGCCTCGACGATGGTATCACCCGCCCCAGCGCCGCCGATCACCGCCCCGGCGGCCGCCAGCCGGTCGAACAGCGGGCGCGGGCCGCGCAGGACCAGAATGTCGTCGGCTTCCAGGCGGATCGTGTCGCGGCGCTGGAACACGAACAGGCCCTGGCGCACCACATGGACGATCTCCATACGGGCCTCGGCCTCGACCCGGGGCAGCCGCTGTCCGGCCCAGCCGGTGGCCGGGGTCACCCGGGCCTCGAACAAGACCGGTCCGGCGTCGTCGCGCAGCGGCCGGTCATCGTCGGCCTGGGCGACCTTGCCGGCCCAGGCGGTCTCGCCGGCGTCGCCACCGTCGGCCCCGGGGCGGTCGGCATCCGCGTCGGGGGCGGCGCGGCTGGCGGTGGGCCGGCGACCGAGCCACAGCCAGGCGAGCCCGGCCAGGGTCGCCGGCCCGCCCACCATGGCGAAGGCGAAAAAGTCGATGCCGGCACCGAGTGCTTCCTGCTTGGCCGCGCTGACCACCAGATTGGGCGGCGTGCCGATCAACGAGCACATGCCGCCGAGCAGGGTGGCAAACGACAGCGCCATGAGCACCCGCCCCGGCGCCAGCCGCTGGCGTCGACAGCCCGCATAGGCCACCGGCAGCATGATCGCCAGCGCGCCGATATTGTTCATGACCATGGACAGCCCGGCGCCGCCGAGGCACAGCATGCCGACCAACTGGCGCTCGGTGCGCAGCCGGGCCAGCACCGGCGTCGCCAGCCGGTCGACCAGGCCCGAGCGGGCCAACAGGCCGGCCAGCATCAGAATCTCGACCACGGTGATGACCGCGGGGTCGGCGAGCCCGGCGAAGGCGTCGTCGGGCGCCACCAGGCCGGTGGCCAAGGCCGCCGCGAGCGCGCTGAGCGCCACCAATTCGGTGCGCCAGCGCCCCCAGGCCAATGCCGCCAGGGTGGCCACCAGCAGCGCCACGATCAGCCCCTGTTCGGCGGTCATCAGGCGGCCCCGGCGGTCGGCGTCAGCCTTGCCCGGCGGCGCGGGTCGCCTTGGGGGCTGCGGGCAGCGGGTCGACAGCGGGGGCCCGCCCGGCGAGCGCGTCGGCCAGGGTGGTGGTGTCGAGCACGGCGCGGGTCGCTTCGGTCACCCGGGCGAACACCCGGCGGATTTCGCACGCCTCTTCGCTGTCGCAGTCCTCGCACGGGCGGTAGGCCACCCGGCTCAGGCACGGCAACGGCGCGAGCGGTCCGTCGACGATGCGCAGCACCTCGCCGAAGGTGATCCGGTCGGCGGGCTTGAGCAGGGCATAGCCGCCGTTCTTGCCGCGCCGGCTTTCCAGCAGGCCCTGGCGTTTGAGGTCGAGCAGGATTTGTTCGAGGAACTTGTGCGGGATCGACTGGCGCTCGGCGATCTCGGCGATGATCAGCGCCTCGCCGCGGCCATGGGCCTGGGCCAACAGGATCAAGGCACGCAGGGCATAGCGGGCTTTTTGCGAGATCATCGGCGGCGCACTCCGATCGGCGGGCGGGTTTATGACCGGTGTTTACGCAACGCTGCCAGATAAGTCTATCGGGTCGATGGGATAATCGGCGCTTCCGCAGCTTCGTCCGCAGCCCCGGCCATCGCAACGCCCCGGCAGATTGTGCCGGGGCGCGCGCGATGGCGATCGATTGCGGCGGTCGGTTGCGGGGCCGCCGGCTCGGGCGACCGCTCAGAACGGGAAGATGATGTCGTAGAGCTGCTGGCCGTAGCGGGGTTGCTGCACATCGGTGATCTGGCCGCGCCCGCCGTAGGAGATGCGCGCCTCCGCCACCTGGGTGTGGTTGATGGTATTGTCCGACGCGATGTCCTGCGGGCGCACCACGCCGGCGATATAGACCTCGCGCAGTTCGAAATTGACCCGCACCTCCTGGCGCCCTTCGATCACCAGATTGCCGTTGGGCAGCACGTCCTTGACGATCGCCGCCAGGGTCGTGGTGATCTGTTCGTCGCGCTGGATCGCGCCGCTGCCGCTGTAGACGCTGTCGGCGGCGGTGCCGAAGGCGGGGTTGGTGGGGATGCCGGCGGCGGCCAGATTGTTGACCAGCCCCAACAGCGCCTCGGCCGAGGCGTCTTCGGTGCTCGACCGGCTGCGCTGGGTGCCGTTTTCCAGGTCCGCCTGGTCGTTGATGTTGATGCGCACGGTGACGATGTCGCCCACTTCGTCGGCGCGCTGATCCTTGAAGAACGCCTGCGCGCCGGTACGCCACAGGCTGCCGGCGGTGCGCTGGGTCGGCTGGGTCGACGGCATCGGCAGGCTGAGCGAGCGTTCGCGCGGCGGTGCGGCAACATTTTCCACCGCGCGCATGTCCGGCGCCCGGCCGATATTGGCGACCCGGTCGGCCGCACCGCAGCCGGCAAGCAGGGCCGAGACCAGGGCGGCGGCGGTCAGCCTGGCGGCGGTGCGGGGCCGCAGGCGGGGGGCGGTGGTAAGGCTCGAACGGTGCGCGGTCATGATCTTCTATCCTCTGACGGGCCGTGTTTCTGGCCTGGCTCTCTGGGGCTTGGCGATGGTCTGCGGCGTCGGCTCTTGGCGTTTTCGGCGCCGCCGGCGGGGCCGGCGATGGCGATCGGGGCGTGGGCGACGGGGCGGACCGGATCAGAAGCCCCGTTGTGCGGTGCGGATCGGGCCCATGGCGCCCACGGCAACCCGGCCGCCGGCGGTAACGCGTCCCTCGACCACCCGGTGGGTGGCGGTGTTCTGCAAGCGGATCAGGTCACCGTCGCCGCCCGATTGAAGCGCCTTGCCGGTGGCGGTGAGCGTCAGCGCGCCGCGTTGCAGCACCATGGCGACCAACTGGCCGCGCTCGACCAATTGCGGGGTTTCCACGTCGGTGGCGCGCAGGGTCTGGCCCGGGCGGACCCGGCGGCGCAGGCTCATGCCCAACAGGTCTTCCATCTCCAGCACCGCGCCGCGGTTGACCCGGCGGGCCGGCTGGCGCTCCCATTCCAGGTCGGCGCGTTCGATGGTGTCGCCCGGCGACAGCGCGCGGGTCAGCACCGGCACATGCTGCATGCGCTGTGCCATGCCGTTCAGCGTCACCCGCTCGGTGCGGCCCTGGCCTTGGGGGACCACCAGTTCGGCCATGATCCGCCCGGTGTGTTCGGTAAACCGAACATTGTCCACCTTAAGATCGGCCAGGTCGGCGTTGACCGGCATGTAGACGGTCAGCCGGGTGTTCAACAGGCCCACCTCATAGTCGTCGTCATAGCCCAGGTCGCGCAGCGCCTGAAGCAACCGGTCGGCAATTTCGTCCCGGCCCACGGGCAGGCCCGGCCGCTCCACCTGAATGCGGGTGATCGCCGGCACCTCGGCCAGTTCGACCCCGTTGGCGCGCGCCAGGCGCACCACGTTCGACGCCGACAGCACCAGTTCGTCGCCCGGCGGCGGTGCCGCGCCGATGATCATGGCGCCCGCGTCGCCGGCACCCTCGACCACGTGGGAGAGGCGGATTTCCGCGCCTTCGACCCGGGCATAGGGCTTGAGCGACGCGGCCTGGGCGGCGCCCGCAGCGACCAGTCCCGCCATCAGGCCGGCGGCGAGCCGGACGGCCGGAAAACGGATCGGGCGGCGGCGGGTCGACGGGCGGATCTGGTGGCGGGTCATGGGCTTGGTCTCCTTCTGAGCCGGCGGCGTTAGCTGATCGAGTTGACGGCGTTGAGCATTTCGTCGGCGGCGCGGATCACCCGGCTGTTCAGCTCATAGGCGCGCTGGGCGGTGATCATGTTGGTGATTTCGATCACCGGGTTGACGTTCGAGCGTTCCAGATAGCCCTGGCGCACGGTGCCGAAGCCGTTGGTGCCCGGTACCGCCACGTTGGGCGGGCCCGACGCCTGGGTTTCCAGGAACAGATTGCCGCCCTGGGCTTCGAGGCCGGCGTCGTTGGCGAAGGTCGCCAGGTCCAACTGGCCGACGATCTGCGGCTGCACCTGGCCGTCGAGGATGATCTGCACCTCGCCTTCCTGGTTGATGGTGATGTCGCGCGCTTCTTGCGGGATCACGATGTTGGGTTGGACGATGAAGCCGTCGGCGGTGACCAGCCCGCCATTCTGGTCCAGTTGGAACGACCCGCCGCGGGTATAGGCTTCCTGGCCGTCGGGCAGTTGGATGCGGAAGAAACCGGGACCGTTGATGGCGATATCTAGGGTGTTCTCGGTCCGGTCCATGCCGCCTTGTTCCATCATCCGCACGGTCGAGGCGGCGCGCACACCGACGCCCACCTGCAGGCCCGACGGCGCCACGGTACCCTGGGCCGAGGTGTTGGCGCCGACCCGCTCGATATTCTGGTAGAGAAGGTCCTGGAATTCCGGGCGCTGGCGCTTGAACGCGGTGGTGTTCAGGTTGGCCAGATTGTTCGAGATCACCTCGACGTTCAGTTGCTGGGCCAGCATGCCGGTGGCGGCGGTGGTCAACGCTTTCATTGGGTCTCTCCTAAGCCTCGTTTGCTGGCGATCAGTTGGCGCGCGGCAGGGCGTCGATGGCCTTGTCGCGGACGTCGTTCAGACTGTCGGTCGAGCGTTGGGCAGATTGATAGGCGCGCATCACCTCAAGCATCCGCGTGGTCTCCTTGATCGCGTTCACGTTGGAGCCTTCGAGGGCGCCTTGGACCACCTGGATCTGGTCGGTGGGGCGGGGTTGCTGGGTGCCCGGGGCGAACAGCGAGTTCTCGCGCCGTTCGAGCGCCCGGTCATTATCGAACAGCACCAGGTTGATCTGGATGGTCTCGTCGGGCAGCGAAATGGTGCCGTCGGGGTTGATCACCGGCTTGTCGACCAGGGTGTTGAGGTCGATCGGGTTGCCGTCGTCGTCGAGCACGCGCTCGCCGGTGGGCAGGGCCAGAAAGCCTTGCTCGTCCTTGGTCAGGTGACCGCGCCGGGTATAGAGCAGTTCACCGTCTTGGTTCTGGACCTGCATGAAGCCCGGCCCTTCGAGCGCGATGTCGAGCGCGTTGCCGGTGATCTGAATGGGCCCGTTCTCGGTGCTGCGGATGGTGCCATAGTCGAGGACGAAGCTGGTCTCGTCGCCGCCGCGCGGCGCGTCGCGGCCGCCGGTGTCGACCAGGTATTCGCTGAATACCGCGCGCTCGCCCTTGTAGGCGGTGGTCGACAGGTTCGCCAGATTGTTGGCGATCACGTCCATCTGCCGTTCCAGCGCCGAACGTTGAGAGGCATTGACAAGCAGCATGGTTTCCATGGGTTGGGCTCCGTTTTGGGGCATCCGCTCTTGGTCGGCCTTTAAGCAGACATCGTGCCAATTTTTAAGAGGCGAAAAAATCGCTGGAATTCAGAGGGTTGGTTTGTCGGGCCCTGCCGAACTGGGCTCGCGGCGGTGCCGGTGCGGCAGCCTTTGCCGGGCACCGGCCGGGGCAAGGCCGGGTTGAGGCCGGCTCAGGCGGGCGCCGCCCGCGCCCGTCCGGGGAGGGGCAGCCATGGTTGGTCAGGTCGCGTTTGGGGCAGGTTCCGGGCTCCTGGCGGCCGATAGCGCTCGCCCGCTCATGGGCGCCGCGACCGCGGCGGGCTTGGCGGCTGGCGCGGCGGTCTGGGGGCGCGCGTGACAAGGCTCTTGCCGGGTTGGTGGGCGGGTGCTTAAACCCACGTGCCCTCAAGTTGTTAGGCGTTTCACTTCCTGTTAACGCTAAGGCCGTTAAAAGCCGAATGAGGGAAGGTGTCGCCGTCCCCCCGGGGCGGTGGCGGCTTGGTCGATGCTTAGCCAATCAGGATGGTTATGGAAGTCGAAGCGCAGGACCCGTCCGGAGCGGATGAAGAACTGGCCACACTGGAACGGCGCCGGCTGAGCGGCCGCCGATTGGTAATACTGGGGCTGCCGATGGTGTTTGGAGTGACCGTGATCCTGGTGGGCGGTATGCTGCTGTTGGGCGGCGGCGACGCGCCCGACATGGCGTCGGCGCCGGGAACGGAGTCGGCGCCGCCGTCTCAGGACAAGGACCAGGGCGAGGACGATCATGGCGACGACCATGGCGGCGACGCCAAGGGCGAGGGGGCTGCGAACGGCACCGAGGCGGCGCCGGGGATCGTCTACTGCGACCCGAATGACTTTCTGGTCAATCTGAATACCGGCGGCCGCCGTGCCACCTATCTCAAGCTCCAGGTGCAGTTCGAGGTCGGCGCACCGGCCGCCTGCGGGACGCTTGAGGCGGCCATGCCGGTGGTCAAGAACAATTTCCAGGCGTTTCTGCGCGAGTTGCGGCCGGAAGAACTGTCCGGCTCGGCCGGCAATTACCGGCTGAAGGAAGAGTTGCTGGTGCGGGTCAACCGCGCGGTGCCGGCGGGCACGGTGCGCGACGTGCACATCACCGAATTCCTGGTCCAATAGGCGAGCTCGTCCATGGCAGAAGACGACGACACACCGGTCGACGAAGAGGCCATGGCCGCCGAATGGGCGGCGATGGCCGAAGGCGGTGCCGGCAATGAGGGCATCGACGACGAGGCGGTGGCGGCCGAATGGGAAGCCATGGCCGGCGCCGACGAGCCCGAGGATGCCGCCATGGCCGGCGGGTCGGCACCCGGCCGGGTGCTCGACCAGGACGAGATCGACAGCCTGCTGGGGTTCGAGGGCGACGAGGACGAGGGCGAGGTTCACGGCATCCAGGCGCTGATCAACAGCGCGCTCGTCTCCTATGAACGCCTGCCCATGCTCGACATCATCTTCGACCGCATGGTGCGGATGATGTCCACCTCGCTGCGCAACTTCACCTCCGACAATATCGAGGTCAGCCTCGACAACATCACGTCGGTGCGCTTCGGCGACTATCTCAATTCGATCCCGCTGCCCGCCATGCTGGCCGTGTTCCGCGCCGAGGAGTGGGACAATTACGGCCTGATGACCATCGACAGCTCGTTGATCTATTCGATCGTCGACGTGCTGCTCGGCGGCCGGCGCGGCACTGCGGCCATGCGCATCGAGGGCCGGCCCTACACGACCATCGAACAATCGCTGGTCGAGCGCATGATCGCGGTGGTGCTGAAGGACCTGTGCGGTGCGTTCGAGCCGCTGTCGCCGGTCAATTTCACCTTCGACCGGCTGGAGACCAATCCGCGTTTCGCCACCATCGCCCGGCCGCCCAACGCGGCGGTGCTGGTCAAGCTGCGGGTCGACATGGAAGATCGCGGCGGCCGGCTGGAAATCCTGTTTCCCTATGCGACGCTGGAGCCGATCCGCGAATTGCTGTTGCAGCGCTTCATGGGCGAGAAGTTCGGCCGCGACAGCATCTGGGAAACCCACCTGGCGACCGAATTATGGTCCACGCACGTGGTCATGGAGGCGGTTCTGGACGAGCAGGAGATCAGCCTGCGCGATATCATGAATCTGGAGGTCGGCCAGACCCTGCCGCTCAATGCCCGGCCCACCGACGGGGTGTTGCTGCGCTGTGGCGATATCCCGCTGGTGCGCGGGCGCATGGGGCGGTCGGGCAAATATATGGCCATTAAGGTTGATGAAACGGCCGCTCAATATACTCGGTCGGAATGATGCCGATGGCCATGGTACACGTACAGGTTGGCCGCGCCCGGGCGAGGGGCGGATCGATGGCCAGGGCCGGCCGCAGCTCGAAGGGCGAATGAAATGATGTCTGGTATTGCGCTGGGCCTGGCGATCGATGCGGTGTTGGCCATCATGCTGTTTGCCGCCATCGTCGTCGGCCTGCGCGTTCACCGCCGGTTGGCCGAGGTCCGCCGCGCGCAAAGCGAGCTGGCCGATTTGGTGGTGCAGTTGGACCGGGCGACCGAAAAGGCGCGCAATGCGGTCGGCGAACTCAAGCATGCGGGTTCCGAGGCCCGCGAGATCCTGACCAGCGACATGGCTCGGGCGCGCTCTCTGGCCGACGAATTGAGCCTGATTGCGGAGGCCGGCGACAATCTGGCGACCCGGCTGGAAACCCGGCTGACCGAGGCCGGCCGGCATATCCGCGCCCAGGACAAGAGCGCGCCGTCCGGCGGGCGCCGCGCCCCGGCCGGGGAGCGCAGCGCGGCGCCGCGCGGCGAGGTGCCGGCCCGGTCGTCGGCGCGCGGCGCGCCGCCGGCTGAAGACGATCGGGGCTTCGACGACGCCGCCGACGACGATCTGTTCGGGCGCGACGACACCGACGTCTCGCCCCAGGAAGCGATCATGGCGGCGTTGCGAAACGTTCGTTAAGTGTCGACGCAGAAAGCGGAAGGATTGCGCCAATGAAGGGCGTCAAGTTGTTGCCGATCTTTTTGGGGCTTACCGGTTTGTTGCTGGTCATGAAGTCGTCGGTGATCTTCGCCGGATGGAACGACAGCATGACCACGCCGGCGGCGTTCGCGCAGGAACCCGATGGTGCGGCCGAGGCAACGCCGGACCGGCAATCGGAGCCGGCGGCCACCGACGACGCGGCCGCGGCGGCGGAAGCGGCGAAGACCGCGCGCCGGCCGCGCGATGTGGACCGGCTGAGCCGGACCGAGTTCGAGCTCCTGCAGGAACTGCGCGGGCGGCGCGAGGCGCTGGACCGGCGCGAGGACGAGATCGAACTGCAACGCACCATTCTGGACGCCAAGGAAAAGCAGATCGAGAAGAAGATTTCGCGGCTCGAATTGCTTGAAACGTCGATTCGCGATCTGGTCGACAGCTATTCCCAGCAGGAAGACGAACGGCTCAAGAATCTGGTTCAAATCTATGAGAGCATGAAAGCCAAGGACGCCGCCGATATCTTCAATCGGATGGAATTGACCACCCAGATCGACCTGGCGACCCGGATCATGCCCCGGAAGATGTCGGCGATCATTTCCGAAATGGACCCGGAAAAGGCCAAATCGCTGACCGTCGAACTGGCGGAACGCGACCCGCTGCCGACCAACCTGCCCGAACCGGCGCCCGGCGAACAGGGCGCTTAACGGGGCTTTAAGCTTGGGTCGATAAGGCTTTGACAAGGGGCAAGAGACCCCTCTCGGGCGTAGGAGAAGCTCATGGCGAGCGATATCGCGGCGACGCTGGAACAACACGTCCAGTCGATCAAGGAACGGCAGGGCGACCAGGTCGCCGTCGATGACGTGGCAGAGGTGGTCGGCAGCCTGATTTCCTCGGCCGAGGGCGAATTGACCCTGGACCGCGTGCGCATCAGCCGGGAACTGCGGGCGTTGCTCGACGAAATCGGCGCGACCAAGAGCGAGATCGCCTCGATCCGCCCCAAGAGCGTGTCCGAGCGCGACCTGCCCGAGGCTCAGGACGAACTCGACTCGGTGATCAAGTCGACCGAAAGCTCGGCCGAGAAGATCATGGACGCCGCCGATCAGATTTCCGAGATGTCGGGCGACATCGGCGGCGAGCAGGGCGAAAAGCTGATGGCGCTGGCGTCGCAGATCTTCGAGGCGTCGAGTTTCCAGGATCTGACCGGCCAGCGGGTCACCAAGGTGATCGGCGTCATGCGGACGCTGGAAGAACGGCTGCGCGCCCTCGCCGCCACCATCGGCGACGATTATGTGGAAGACCGGGACGACCAGGTGTTCGACGAACAGACCGGCGAGGTCATCAATCCCGATTTGCTGACCCACGGGCCGCAACTGGAAGGGCAAGGGAACAGCCAGGACGATATCGACGCGCTTCTGGCATCGTTCGACTAAGAGGGCGGTATGGGCAATGATCGATCGAGCAGGTCGTGGAGCGCCAGCGTCGATACCCTTCTACCCATTTTCATTTCGCTGTATTTGGTTCTAATTGCGCTTTTTTTCGTTCTGAACCGCTATGCCGATATCGAGGCGGTGCGCCAGAGTCAGGCCCTGGAAAGCGTCAGCGCGACCTTTTCGCGTTTCGCCTTGCCGCGTCCGTCGGAGCGCGATGACGATCGCGACACCGGCACCTTTGACAGCGATCCGAGCTATCTGGCTGCGGCCGCCGACCTGATGTCGAAGGCGTTGCCGGTGGCCGAGGCGCGCGGCGGACCGCAGACCGATCAACTGACCATTATCGTGCCCACCGAGGCGCTGTTCGACAGCGGCCGCGTCACCGTGCGGCGCGACCGTCGCCCGGTGCTCGACAGCCTGGCCGCGCTGGCGGCGCGGGCGCCGTCGGGCACCCGCCGCGACATGCGTATCTATCTGGGCAGCGGCACCACCCACCTGCAACCCCAGCCCGAGGGCGCGGGCCGGATCGCCCTGCTGCGCAGCGGCGCCCTGGCGCGGGCCCTGGCCGAGACGGGCTTTCCCGCCGGCGGTTATGGCATCGGCCTGACGCCGGGGCGCGCCGACCAGGCGGCGTTCGTGTTCCTCAGCCGGCCGGAATTGGGCAGCCGCCTGGGGCCCGAAGCGCGCGGGGGCGGGCGGTGACCGTGCCGCGCTCGCGCCTGCACCGGGGGCCCGGTGCTCGCCACGATGTCCCCAAGGCGGGGCATGGGGCGCGCTATCCCGGCGGTCGTGGGGCCGGTGCGGGTGGCGGCGGTCAGGACTGGATGATCAGCTTTTCCGACCTGTTGTCTTTGGTGTTGACCTTCTTCGTGCTGCTGTTCGCCATGAAGGAGGTGGAAGTGAACAGTTGGCAGCCGTTCGTCGAGGGGGTGCGCAAACAGATGCGCACGCCGTTGTCGCCCAGGGAGCGGGGCGAGGCAGAAGGGGCGCGCCAGTCGGCCGAGCCGTTGTTGCCGGTGGTGCCCGAGGGCGTCGATCTCGACTATGTGGAAGCGCTGTTCCGCGAGCTGGACATGTCCGGCCGCAATGGCGATGCGGTCTTTCAGGTGCGCCGTCTTTATGATCGGCTGGTCATCTCGGTGCCTGCCGATCGGCTGTTGGCGGGCGACGGCACGGCGCTGTTGGCCGGGGCGGACGCGCTGCTCGGCCGGCTGGCCGATCGGTTGCGCTTTGTGCCCAACCGGGTGCTGGTGGCGGTGCATGACGAGCGCGCCGACGTGGCCGGCGAACGCCATCCCAGCAAGTGGGAATGGACCGTCGACCGGGCGATGGCGGTGGCCGATGGTCTGCGCCGGGCAGGGTTTCCCGGGGCGCTGTCGGCGGTGGGGTTCGGTGACGCCCGCAATGGCGGTTCCGGCGCCAGCAGCGACGCTGTGGCCTCGGCGGGCGCATCGCGCCTCGCCAGCCGCCGGGTCGATATCATTGTGATGCGATTTGAACGAAGCAGAAACGATGCCTTGTCCTTTTAAGCTAATGCCGCGCGGCGGCTTTTCGATGCTTCGGCTTCTGCCCCGCCTGCTCGTGGCGGGCGGTGTCTGGCTTGCGCTGATGACGCCGGCGGCAGTCGCCCAGCAGGCCATCGGCGTGCGCGGCGGCGAACATGACGACTATAGCCGTCTGGTGATCGATTTCGCCAACGCCCGCGACGTCACCGTGGAAGGTGCCGAGGACGGTGTCGTCCTGCGCGTCGACACGCCGACCCGGTTCGACGTGTCGGCGGTGGACACCGACGCCCTGTCGCGCGTCGACGGCGTGGCCCAGTTCGGCGCTGCCGGCCTGCGCGTGGCGACCGCGGGCGGTCGCGGGCTTGACGTGTTTCGCCTCGGCAATCGTCTGGTGATCGACATCTATGGCGCGGTGGACACGGCCGAGGCTGCCGCCGACGAACGCAGCCGGCGGCGTGAGGAGTTGGGCCGACCGGCTTTGGCCGGCCTGGTGGCACCGGTGTCGGCGGGGGCGGGCGGCCGGGTTGGCGAGTTGGCGCCGGCGGCCGATCCGGCCGCAGCCGCCGAGGCGTCGGTCGACCGCGATCCGCAAAGCCGCGGTGGCGTCCCCGACGGCCAGCAATCGGCGGCCGAGGAATTCCCCGAACGGTTCGAGGCCCAGCGCATCGCCCCCGAGGCCGCGTCCTATGCGCGCGTGGCGGTGGCGGCGGAATCGTTGCCCGACGGGCTCGCCTTCGACTTCGCGTTCGACGATCCGCGCTTTGCCGCCGTGTTCATCCGCAGCGGCTATCTGTGGGTCGTGTTCTCGGGGCGTGTCGCCTATGATCTGAGCGGCCTCGATTTCGACAGTCCGGTGTTGACCGGCCGGGTCAACGCGGTCCAGCGCTTGCGCACCGACGACGTGTCGGCGCTGCGCTTCAACTTGGCGATGCCGCAGAGCGTGGCCGCCGACCGCGACGGCAATAGCTGGCGCGTGACCCTCAAGGACAAGCCGACGGCGCCGCTGCGCCCGCTGCGCCTGGTCGAACAGAGCACCGGCGCCGGTACCCAGGTGTTCGTGCCGGTGGAAGAGACGTTTCGCAAGGTCATGGTGACCGACCCGTCGGTGGGCGACCAGTTGCTGCTGGTGGCGGTGCGCGAGCCCAATCGCGGCGTCCGAGAGGGCCGTGAGTTCGCCGATTTCGCAATCCCGCGCACCGCCCAGGGGCTGGTGGTGGTGCCGCAGTCCGACCGCGCCCAGGTTCAGCGCTTTCACAATGGCGTTGCCATCGCCGCGCGCGACGTGGGCGAATTCGCCAAGCCCCAGGCGGCTGCGGCGTTCGCCGCCATGGGCGATCTGGCCGGTCCGGCGCCGCGCCGGCTGATCGACCTGCAGGCCTGGCGGCTCGACGACGGCCGGTCGTTCGGCGACCGGCGCGCCGATCTGGTCGCCGCCATCGCCGCCCTGCCCGACAATGAGCGCAACGAGGGCCGCTGGGATCTGGCGCGGTTTCTGTTGGCCCACGATCAGGCCGCCGAGGCGCGCGGGGTGCTGGAATTGATGGCGGCCGAGGACCAAGCGCTGGCCGAGACGCCACGTTTCCGGGCCGTGCGCGGGGTGGTCAACCAGATGCTCGGCCGGACCGCCGCGGCGCTCGAAGACCTGAACCATCCGGAACTGCGCGAGGACCCCGACGCGTCGATCTGGCGCACCCTGGCCGCCGAGGCCGAGGGTGACCCCATGGCGGCGCTCGACGCGTTCCGCGTCGGCCGCGACATTCTGGGCTATTACCAGCCCCAGTGGCAGGGCCGGTTTCTACTCGCCGCCGCGCGCTCGGCGCTGCTGCTCGACCAGGTGGATCAGACGCGCCGCTTGTTGGACCTGATCGACCAGTTGGACGTGAACAAGCCCATCGCGGGCGAGGCTTTGGTGCTCAAGGCCCGTCTGGCCGCCGAACAGGGCGACATCGCCCGGGCGCTCGACCTGTTCGAGACCGCGATCGCCTTCGACGATCCGCGTACCTCGGCGATGGCGCGGCTCGAACGGGTACGCTTCGCCCTGCGCCACGAGGGTCTGACCAAGCGCGAGGCGGTCGAGGATCTTGAGGGTCTGCGCTTCGACTGGCGCGGCCGGGATTTCGAGATCGACGTCCTGTCGACCCTCGGCCAGCTCTATGTCTCGATCGGCGAGTATCGCAAAGGTCTCAAGACCATGCGTCAGGTGGTCGAATACTATCCCGACGACCCGCGCACCGGCCAGGTGGTGCGCCGGATGCAGGGCGTGTTCGAGACCATCTTCCTGGAAAGCAATGCCCAGGACCTGACGCCGTTCGATGCCGTGGCGCTGTTCCAGGATTTTCGCGAGCTGACGCCCCAGGGGGCGGCCGGCGACCGGATCATCCGCCGGCTGGTGGACCGCTTGGTGGCGGTCGACCTGCTCGACCGCGCTGCCGACCTGTTGCGCTATCAGGTGACCTATCGCCTGGAAGGGGCGGCACAGGCGCAGATCGCCGGCCGCCTGGCCATGGTGCATCTGCTCAACAAGGAGCCCGAAAAGGCGCTCGACATCCTGCGCGCCACCCGCAGCGGCGGCCTGCCCGACGAGATCGAACGCCAGCGCCGCTTCGTCGAGGCGCGGGCGCTGGCCGAGATGGACCGCTACGAGGAAGCGATCGCCATGCTCGAAGGCTTCCAGGGGCCGCAGGCCGAGGTGCTGCGCGCCGACATCTACTGGGATGCCAAGGATTGGCCCATGGTCGCCCGCCACCATGCGGGGTTGCTGGCCAAACACACCGACGCGGCGGAGCTCTCGGCCGAGGAACGGCTGTGGGTGGTGCGCCGGGCTGTGGCGCTGATGTATCAGGACGATCAGGCGGCGCTGCGCGAGCTCAGCGACACCTGGGGCGTGATGATGAACGGCGGCCCGTTCGAACAGGTGTTCCAGCAATTGACCACCGACCGCACCCGAAGTGCGGGCTCGACCAAGGAACTGGCGCAGAAGATCGCCGATGTGGATTCGTTCCGCTCGTTCCTCGACGCCTACCGTCGCGAATTCGCGGAACAGTCGCTGGCCGAAGCCGTCGATACCAGCGCGGCGGCCTCCGACGGCGGCGACGCGGCCTCTGGCGGCCCCTGATCCGGCCCCAGCGCCGGCCCCTCATTGCCTCGGAGCGTGGCCCCGACCCCGGCCGGTATCCGTGCCGGCGGGGCGCCGGATCGCGCCGCCAGACCAGCCATTCTATGGCGCCGGGCCGGACTGTCACCAAGGCCCGTCGCCGGTCGGTGCCCTAATCGGCGCGTCGGCCATTGGGTGAGGGGGTGCCGGGCGACCGGGGGCTTGCCTCGGCCATGGCGTCGTCGGCGGTGTCGCCGGTTTTACGGAAGGTGATGAACAGGCGCCCGATCTCAAGGCCGAAGCGCGTCACCGTGGCCTTGTTGATCAGGACCTTGTCGTCTTGCAGCAGCATCCAGTCGTCGAAGCCCACACGCCAGGTGCCGTCGCCGACCTTCAAATCCATCCGGTAGGACCAGTTGAGCGCATTGCCGACCACCCGGCCCTGAGCGGTGCCGATAATGTCGCCGGCCTCGCCCCGGTAGCGGTCGGGGCCGGCGCGATTGATCCGCCAGACCCGGCGGTCGGTCTCGCCGTCGGCGTACTGGAAGCGCTCGTCGAGTACCAGCGTACCGCCATCGTCGACCGAGCCGGTGATGTCGACCCGGAACTGGCGGCGGATCTTGCCGAACCGGTCCTCGAAAATGCCATAGGCGACGCTTTCGCCCCGGAAATACTGATAGAGGTCCAGCTTGGGCTCGGCGTCCTTGAATTGGGACAGCTTGGTCCCCGAACAAGCGCTCACCGCACCGGCCGCCAGGGCCGCGAAAAGAAGACCGCGCATCGTTTTCCCCATGAAATGGCGTTGTTGGCGTTGTCACAGCATACGCTGCCGGGGCCCGTGCGGTTCAAATCCGCAGCCCTCATGTTGCGCCGCCGCATCACCGTTTGTTGCATTGTGCCCGGGGCCGGTTATGCTACTGGCAATCAAACAAAAAACCTTTGGGGAGAAAGCCATGAAAGGCTTGATGCAGGACTGGCCGTTGCTGACCCACAAGGTGGTCGAGCACGCGGCGCGCAACCATGGTCATCGCGAGATCGTCACCTACACCGTCGAGGGCGGCGTGCACCGCACCAATTATCTCCAGGTGGAGGAACGGGCGCGCAAATTGGCTCAGGCGCTCACACGCTTGGGCGTCAGCCATGGCGACCGGGTGGCGTCGCTGGCGTGGAACACCTGGCGCCACCTGGAGTTGTGGTATGGTGTTTCGGGCATGGGCGCGGTGATGCACACGGTCAACCCGCGCCTGTTTCACGAGCAGTTGGAGTATATCTTCGACCATGCCGGCGACCGGGTGGTGTTCGTCGACCTGACTTTCGTGCCGATCATGGAAGCGGTGATGCCGACCTTGTCCTCCGCCCCCCAAGTGGTGGTGATGACCGACGCCGCGCACATGCCCCGGGATGCCAAGATCGACGGTTTGCTATGCTATGAGGATCTGATCGCGGCGGAAGACGGGCGCTTCGAGTGGCCCGATCTCGACGAGCACGACGCCTGCGGGCTGTGCTATACCTCGGGCACCACCGGCAACCCCAAGGGCGTGCTCTATTCGCACCGGTCGACGGTGCTGCACACCATGGCCTGCTGTACCACCGACACGCTGGGCATCGCGCAGCGCGATTCGATCCTGCCGGTGGTGCCGATGTTCCACGCCAATGCCTGGGGCATTCCCTATGCTGCCGCCATGATGGGCTCGCGGCTGGTATTCAACGGCCCGCACCATGACGGCGCAACCCTGCAGCAGGTGATCGAGGACGAGCAGGTGACCCTGTCGGCCGCGGTGCCGACGGTGTGGCTGGGGCTGTTGGATTATCTACGCAACTCGGGCAAGCGCATCGACCGGCTGCATACCGTGACCATCGGCGGGTCGGCGGCCCCGCGCCACATGATCCAGGCGTTCCAGGACGAATACGGCGTGCGCGTCAACCATGCCTGGGGCATGACCGAGCTGTCGCCGCTCGGCACCGTGGGCACCATGACCGCCGAGACCGCCGAATGGGACAAGGCGGCGCAGCTTGATCTGCAATGCAAGCAGGGCCGGGCGATCTTCGGCGTCGAACTCAAGATCGAGGACGAAAACGGCGAGCAGAAGCCCCGCGACGGCCGCAGCCAGGGCCATCTGAAGGTGCGCGGGCCGTGGGTGGTGCAGACCTACTACAATTATGACGGCCCGCCGATTCTGGACAATGGCGGCTGGTTCGACACCGGCGACGTGTCGACCCTCGACGACCGGGGCTATATGCAGATCACCGACCGGTCGAAGGACGTGATCAAGTCGGGCGGCGAATGGATTTCGTCCATTGACCTGGAAAACCTCGCCGCCGGCCATCCGGGCGTTCTGGAGGCGGCGGTGATCGCCCTGCCGCATCCGAAATGGGACGAACGGCCGCTCTTGGTGCTGGTGCCGCGCGACGGGGCGGCGGTGGCGCCCGACGAGGTGCGTGCCTTCATGGGCGAGCATGTGGCCAAGTGGCAACTCCCCGACGACATCGTGTTCGTCGACGAATTGCCGCACTCGGCCACCGGCAAGATCCAGAAGACCGCGCTGCGCGAGCGGTTCAAGGACCATGTGTTGCCAACCGTGTGAGCGGTGATCGCCGGCGGTGCAGGGCCGCCGCCCGGTTGGGGGCCGCGGCTTGGCCGCCGGGGTCCGGGGTCAGTCGCCGTCGGTGCGTCGCCCGGCGGCCATCCAGCGCAAAAGGCGCCCCGCCGGCCACAGCCAGGCGGTGCCGAGGATCAGATAGAACAGCACCTCGATCAGCAGCGGCATCGCCCCGATCCATTCGGCGAGCCAGGCGACGATACCGGCATAGATGGTCAGACCCAGCACCAGGGCCAGCATGCCGACCAGATTGCGATTGTTGGGGCGTTCGGGCGTCACGGGCGGTCCTTTCGCGATGACGGGGCAGCCTCGCCAGAGGCTTCGGAAGGTGCGGGCGGTGCGCCAAGCGGCTCGGCAGGACCCGCGCCAAGATCGTGGGCGGCCGGGAACAGCGCCCGGGCCTTGTGGATGACCCGGCGGGTCTCATCCCACAGATCGGTGCCGGGCAGGGCGTCCAGCGGCCAGAACCGCGCGTCGGCGGCATCGTCGCCGGCGGCGGGCTCGCCCATGGTCCAGCGCGCAGCCAGGTTGATCAGGGTCAGGTGATAGGGCGCTCCCGCGTCGGGCAGCAGGTCGACCACGTCCACCAACCCCAGAAGTGTCACCTTCACGCCGGTCTCTTCGGTGATCTCGCGCACCGCCGCCTGGGCGACGCTTTCGCCCCATTCCTGCCGGCCGCCGGGCAGCGACCATTCGCCCGCCTTGGGCGGCTGGCGCCGACGCACCAGCAGCACGCTGTGGTCGCGAAAAATCACCGTGCCGACGCCGATGATCGGGCGCAGCGGGCTCGGCTGGTCCATGAGGGTCGCGCTCCTTCCGGGCCCGGGCAACCGGGGCATTCGATGACGCCGCTTATGTGCCCTGCCGCACCGAGGCTTGCAAGGCATGCGCCCGATGGCCACAGTTTCGGTCATGACAGGGATTGCCGGATCTGGCCGGGCGCCGAGCGCGCGCGGCAGCTTGTTGTTGATGATGGTGCTGGCCTGGGTGGCCGGCAGCGTGCCCCTGGTCGGTGCCGTGCTCGACTGGTTCGTCACCTATTTCCACGAAATCAGCCACGCTCTGGTGTCGGTCGCCACCGGCGGGCGGGTCGAGCGGCTGGCGCTGCTGCCCAACGGTTCGGGCTTTGTGCTGTCGTCGGGCGGTGCGCGGGTGGCGACGCTGCTGGCCGGCTATGCCGGGGCGTTCCTTTGGGGCGCCTTGCTCTACCGGCTGGGCCGGGTGGGCCACGTCGCCGGCATCGGGGTGGCGTTGGGGTTGCTCGCTTTCATGGTCCTGACCGGTGTGGCCTGGGTGGTGCCGGGCGACCTGGGCACCTATGCGATCCTGGCGATCATGATGGCGGTGCTGGCCGGCGGCCTGTGGCAGGGCGACCGGGGCTGGGCGCGCACTCTGGTGATGTTCCTCGGCGTCTATGTGCTGGTGCGCGGGCTCGACCTGGCGCTCGACCTGCACGGCGTGATGGGCATGCGCCGGCTGCCCGAGGCGGCGCGGCACAATGACGCCGTGTTCCTGGCGCAAGCGACCGGCGTGGCGCCGCGGGTCTGGACCTTCGCCTGGGTCGCCTTCGGCGGGCTGGTGATCTACCGGCTGTGGCGCTGGGCGGCGGTGGCCGATGCGCGCGTCGGGGGATCGGGGCGGGGCCCCGGCGGCGGGCCAGGCATCGGGCCGGCCCCGGAAGAGGGCACAGGTACTGGCACCGGCCGCCGGCGCGCGCGGCTGCGGGTGGTCGATTGATGTGCGGGCGGTTCTGGCTCGCCAGCCCGGCCGACGCCCTGGCGCGGGCGTTCCGGGTCGCGGCACCGACGCCGGTGCCGCCGCGCTACAACATCGCGCCCGGCCAGCCGATCCTGGCGGTGCGTCTGGCCGACGAGGACAGCGGCACGGCGACGCCCGAGGGCGGGCGCGAACTGGTCGCCATGGTCTGGGGGCTGGTGCCCGGCTGGATGAAGCAGCGGCCCGGCGGCCGGGCGATGATCAACGCGCGGGTCGAGACCGTGGGCGAGAAACCGGCGTTCCGCGCCGCGTTCCGCCGTCGGCGCTGTCTGGTCCCCGCCGACGGCTGGTACGAATGGCAGGCACGGGGCGACGCGCCTAAGCAGCCCTTCGCCATCGCCGCCGCCCAAGCCGGCGTTCCTGCCGCCGCCCGGTCCATGCCCCAAGCCGCCGACCAAGCCAACGACCGAGCGAGCGATCCGGGGGCGCGGCCATTGGCGTTTGCAGGGATTTGGGAGCGCTGGCACGGCCCCGGCGGCGACGATTGGTTGGAGACGGTGGCGATCCTGACCCGGCCCGCCGTGGCGTTCCTGGCGGCGATCCACGACCGCATGCCGGTGGTGCTGAGCCCGGGCGGCCAGGATGCCTGGCTCGGCGACACCGGCCCTGCCGTCGATCCGGTCCAGGTGGCGCGGCGCGGCGCGGTCAAGGCGGACGGCGCCTTCCGGGCCTGGCCGGTGTCGCGCCGGGTCAATGCGGTGCGCAATGATGACGCCGAACTGATCGCCCCGGTCGAAGCCGGGCGGGATGGTCCGCCCCAGGGCTCAGGTCAGAACTCGGCTCAGGGCTCGGGCCAGGGGTCGGGCCAGGGCTCGGGCCAGGCTCAGGGCGACGGGTCGTCGTCGGCCCAGGGCTCGTTGTTCTGATCGGCGCCGCCGTCGGGGCGCTTTTTCTTGTCGCGCAGCAACGGCGCCAGGCCGCCGACCGCGGTGGCCAGAGTCAGGAAACCGAGCGCGTCGCGCACCAAAAAGGCGCCGGCGCCGGTGACGCCTTCGCCCGCGGCCACGCGGCCGTCGCCGGCGGCCACCGCCACCGCCACGGCGGCCACCGCGTAGATGGCGCTCAACACCAGCATGATCACCGCCAGCCGGGTCCAGGCCGGCTGGGTTTGGCGAATCGCGTTCAACATGCTCAGCCGCCGGTCGGCGGCCTCGGCGATCACCGACAGGATCAGCGCGGCGGCCACCGCACCCACCGGGATCAACACCATGACCAGCATGGCGGCGCTGCCCACGGTGTTGCCATAGACGCCCAGAAGGCCGCGCAGCACCGCAACCAGGATCGCGCCGACCATGATCGCCGGCAGGGCGAACAGCACGCTCATGAAGCCGCCGACCAGCAGTCGGCTCAGGCACACCGAGAAGCGGCGCAGGAAGGCGTCGAGCCCGCCCGCGAGCGCGCGGCCCTCGCCGAGCAGACAGATGCGCGCCCAGATCACCGCGTGGCCCAACAGGTTCATCACCGAAAAGGTCTGCACCATCAGGTCCAGCAGCACATGACCGCCGGCGCGCGCGCCGGGCGGTCCCGGCGGCGTCTTGAGATAGGCCGCATAGTCGGGTGCGATCACCACCGCCAGCTTGACGAAGAACAGGTTCAGCAACGCGAACGACGCCGCCATCAGCAGCGCCGCCTGGGCATGAGCGGCAACCAGACCCAACCCGTCGCCAAGCCGGGCGCGCAGGCTCAGATCGCTGTGCTTGGACGAGGCCGTGCCGGCCATGGCTACTCCCTTCGCCCGGCGGGGTCCGCGCCGGATGATTTACGCGAAGGCTAAGTGTGTCAGACCGTCAGGCGAGCGTCAAAAGGCTGCCGTGTCGCGCTCGGCCTCGTCGCGCCAGGCGAGCGCGCACACCGCCAGATTGAGCGCCGTGCTGACCACCCAAAACGCCAGATAGAGAAGCACGGCGGCGAGCGGCAGCAGCGCGCCGGCCAGCACCGCCACCTGGTTGGCGAGCGTCACCGCCACCGAGACGATCACCACCGCCACCAACAGCCGCCGGTCATGGTCGACCACATGGCGCAGGGCGCCGAACACGCCCGGCCCCTGGCGTACCGACGCCCCCGCCAGCGACAGGCCGAGGCCGGCATAAAACAACGAGAATACCGCAGCCAGTACCACACTTTGCAGCAATTGCAGGATGAAGCCGCCGGCGCTGCCGAGGCCCAGGAGCATGAACACCGGCCCCACGAGGCCGCTCAGCATCAGCACGCCGATCAGGGCGATGATCAGCAGCAGCACAAACGGCACCAGGCCGATCAACACCCGGCCGAGCGCGCCCGCATAGAGACCGAGCCAGCCTTCGCCCTGGTCCATCTGACGCGCGCCGGCGCGGCCCTTGATCACCACCCGCGACCAGACCACCGGAAACAGCGGAAAGGCCACCAGATAGGACAGGATGCCGGCGGCGACCAGTGGCAACAGCGCGCCAAGGGCGGCCTGCATGGCGCCGGCGTCGGGCTCGGCGACCTGCATCTGGCTTTGCAGCGTCGCCACCGCCTCGGCCACCCGGTCCATCTGCACGTCGGCGAACAGCAGTACCAGCAGGCTGGCGGCCACCAGTTGCGCGATCACCACCAGACCGGCGGACAATAACACCACCTCCACATTGCTGCGCACCTCGGTCAGGCCGGCTTTGACCAGCGCGACGGCCTCGGTTTTCAGGCTCATGGGGGACGTTCCTTTCTGGGGGCGGCGCGGATGCGGTGCGGCCGAAGACAGGGCAGGGCGGCCGACCGGCGCGGGCGGCAGCATGGCGAATGAGGGCGAGCGCCAAGGCTCGCCGCTCTTGCGTCAATTTAGGGGATCGCCGGGCCGGTCTCAATCGTCGGGCCGGCGGATCGGTCGCGATCAGTCGTCGACGCCGTGGCCGCGCTTGGGCACCAGGACCGAGCGGGTGAAGGTGCACACCGTTTCGCCGCGCTGGTTGAGCCCCTTGGTGTTGACGGTGACGATGCCCTGGGTCGGCCGCGATTTGGATTCGCGCACCTCGACCACCTCGGACTCGCCGTAAAGCGTGTCGCCGCAGAACACCGGCGCGGTCATCTTGATGTCGGTCCAGCCCAGATTGGCGATCGCCTTTTGCGAGATGTCCGACACGCTCATGCCGAGCAGGATCGACACGGTCAGCGACGACACCACCAGCGGCCGGCCGAACTCGGACTTGGACGCATATTCGGCGTCGAAGTGCAGCGGGTGGGTGTTCATGGTCAACAGCGTGAACCAGGTATTGTCGGTTTCGCTGATGGTCCGGCCGGGCCGGTGTTCGTAGATGTCACCGACCTTGAAGTCTTCCAGATAGCGCCCGAAACTCTCGCGATACCGGTTTTCCCCGACCTGTTCGTGGGACCAGGACATGGCCGCCGCCTCCTTGTTGGTTTTACAAAGCGTTTTCGTTGGCTAGCGTAGAGAGGCCGGCGCCGGCGGGCAAGCGACCGCACCGCACCGCACCATAACGGCCCTGGCACGCCGCGTGCCCCGGTTCCGGGGCGCGCCCTCACGCTCACTCGACCGGGAGACACCCATGGCCGGCCCGCTGACCGGATTGACCGTTCTCGACCTTAGCCGCGTGCTCGCCGGACCGTGGGCGACGCAGATCCTCGGCGATCTGGGCGCCGACGTGATCAAGGTGGAGCGCCCCGGCGGCGGCGACGACACCCGCGGCTGGGGTCCGCCCTCGGTGGTCCATGACGACGGCGAGGAGACCGCCGCCTATTATCTGTGCGCCAATCGCTCGAAACGGTCGGTGGCGCTCGACCTGGGGTCGGCCGAGGGCCAGCGCACCGCGCGGCGGCTGGCCGCCCGCGCCGATGTGGTGGTGGAGAATTTCAAGGCCGGCACGGCGGCCAAATGGGGGCTCGACTATGCCAGCCTGGCCGCCGAGCATCCGGGCCTGGTCTATTGTTCGATCACCGGCTTCGGCCAG
This sequence comes from Rhodothalassium salexigens DSM 2132, assembly GCF_004341375.1. Classification (GTDB taxonomy): domain Bacteria; phylum Pseudomonadota; class Alphaproteobacteria; order Sphingomonadales; family Rhodothalassiaceae; genus Rhodothalassium; species Rhodothalassium salexigens. The sequence goes on along the minus strand of NZ_SLXO01000001.1, from coordinate 530,022 downwards.
ACCGGCCCCAACCGCGACAAGCCCGGCTATGATTTCATGATCCAGGGCATGGCCGGCTTGATGTCGGTCACCGGCAGCCCCGACAGCGGGCCGGTCCGGGCCGGCGTGGCGGTCGCCGATATCACCACCGGGCTTTATGCCACCATCGCGATCCTGGCCGCCCTGCGCCACCGCGACGCCACCGGCCAGGGCCAGCACATCGACATGGCGCTGTTCGACACCCAATTGGCGTGCCTTGCCAACCAGGCGCAGAACTATCTGGTCTCGGGGCGCAGCCCGGAATTGATGGGCAACACCCACCCCAATATCGTGCCCTATCAGGATTTCCCGACCCTCGACGGGCGGCTGATCGTGGCGGTTGGCAATGACGCGCAGTTCGCCCGCTTCGCCGCGCTCCTCGGCCGGGACGACTGGGCCGGCGACCGGCGCTTCGCCCGCAACGCCGACCGGGTCGCCAACCGCGAGACCCTGGTGCCCTTGATCGCCCGGGCGATGGCCGGCGAGACCACGGGCCATTGGCGCGCGTTGTTGGATGGCGCGGGGATCCCCAATGGCCCGGTCAACAGCATCGCCGACGCCCTTGGTGAGGATCAGGTGGCGGCGCGGGGGCTGCGGGTGGCGCTGCCCGACGCCGCCGGGCGGCTGGTCGAGACCCTGGCCCAGCCGATGCGCTTTTCGGCCACGCCGCCCGACTATCGCCGCGCGCCGCCGCGCCTCGGCGCCGATACCGAGGCGGTGCTCAAGGCGTTGGACGCGGACGCGCCGGGCTCTTAAGCTGCGGCGCCAAGCGAACGGGAAGGAACGGCGCAGATGAGTTTCAAGGGATCGGTGATCTGGATCACGGGCGCGTCGTCGGGGATCGGCGCGGCGCTGGCCCGCGCCCTGGCCGCCGACGGGCCCAAGCTGGTGCTGTCGGGGCGCCAGGTGGACGCGCTGCGTCGGGTCGCCCAACAGACCGGGCTGCCGGGCGAAGACGTGATGATCCTGCCCTTCGACATCACCGACGCGGACGCGCGCGCCGCCACCGTGGACCAGATGCAGACCCGCTTCGGCCGCATCGACCTGTTGGTCAACAATGCCGGCATCTCGCAGCGCGCGCGGGTGCTGGACACCGAGATGGACACCCTGCGCACCTTGATGGAGGTGGACTTCTTCGCCCAGGTGGCGCTGACCCGGGCGGTGCTGCCGCTGATGCTGGCCCAGGGCGGCGGCCATGTGGCGGTCACCGCGTCGGTGTCGGGCAAGCTCGGCAGCCAGGGCCGGGCCGGCTATTGCGCCGCCAAGCACGCGCTGATGGGCTGGTTCGACGCCCTGCGCGCCGAACACGCCCGCGACCGCATCCGCGTGACCACCATCGTGCCGGGCTATATCGACACGCCGATCGCCTATGCCGCGCTGACCGGCGACGGCAGCGCCCACGCCAAGCCCAGCAAGGGCAATGCCCGCGGCATGGACGTGGACGCCTGCGCCCAGCGCATCGCCCAAGGCCTGCGCCGCCGGCGCCGCGAGATCGCGGTCGGCAAGGGGCTGGAAATGCACGCCCTGTGGCTCAAGCGCTGGTTCCCGGGGCTGCTGTTTCGCCTGGTCGAGCGCCTGCCGGGCTAGGCCGCGCGCCGGTGCGACGTTCTGACATGACCCCGCCGGCGCGCTCTGTGTTGTCTTGCGTGCCCGGCGCGGCGTCAGGTAGGGCGTGATAGAGGGCCAACAAGCGCCCAGCCCGTGACCGGCCGGAGCGACGACCATGCCGCGGCGCCCGTGACGACCTCGATAAGCCCCACCGTCTGGCTGTCCTCCGCCGGGTTCGTGGCCACCGCCGTCAGCTTCGGGCCGGCGCGGATGGGGTTCGGCCTGTTCCTGCCCACGTTTCGCGATGTGTTTGCGTTGTCCACCACCCAGGCGGGCCTGATCGCGAGCCTCGGCTTTCTCGCTTTCTTCGCCGCGCTGCCCGTGACCGCCTGGCTCGACGCGCGCGCCGGCCAACGGGTGCCGGTGATGATCGGCGCCGCGTCGGCGGCGTTCGGCTTTCTGGTCGTCGCCACCGCAGCGACCGGCGCGGCGCTCGGCGCCGGCGTCGCGTTGGCCGGGGCCAGCGCGGGGTTCTGCTGGGTGCCGTTCAATGATGCGGCCGAACGTGTGGTCCCGGTCGATGCCCGGCCCGGCGCGCTGTCGGTGGTCTCCACCGGGACCACGGTGGGGGTGGCGGCGGCCGGCGCCTTGTTCCTCGGTGTCGCCTATGGCGCGACCGACTGGCGGGCGGCGTGGACCGGGTTTGCGGTGGCCGGCCTTGCGGCGGCGGTGATTGCCGGGCGCGGCGTGCCGCGCGGACGCGCCGCCGAGGGAGCCGGCGACCCGATCCCGGTCAGCGGTCGGCCCGCGCTGCTCCGCCGAGCGGTGGTGCCGCTCTACGCCGCAGCCCTGTGTTTCGGCGCCAGCAACGCGGTGTTTTTGTCTTTTGCCGCCGACCATGTGGTGGCACGGGGCGGGCTCGTCGGCGTGCCCGACCGCGCCGCCGCAGCGGTGATCTTCCTGAGCTATGGCGTGTGCGGCATCGTCGGTCTGGCCACCGGCTGGATCGAGGCGCGCCTGGGGCTGCGCCGCCTGTTGGGCCTCTTGTTCGCCGCCTTTGCCGCCTCGCTGGCATTGATCGCCTGGCGTCCGAGCGCTTGGGGGGCCGTCTTGCTGGCCGCCGGGCTGCACGGGGCGGCGGTGATGACGATCAGCGCGTTGTTGTCTTTCTGGAGCCTGCGGCTGTTTCCCGGGCGCGGCTCGCTCGGTTTCACGGCCGCCCTGGTGGGGGTCGCCGCCGGCAGCGTCGGCGGCCCGATCCTGGCCGGGTCGGTTGCCGACGCGGCCGGGCTCACCTGGGCGTTTCTGGGCACCGCCGGCCTGCCGCTGGCCGCGGCGGCGGTCTTTTCCGCCGGCGCGGTGGGGCGGCGAACCTGACCGGCTTGGCCGGAAGACGGCGCCCGGCTGGGGCGCTGGCGGGGGGCGCGTGGCGACGCCGTGCGGTCAGTCTGCCTGCCGGTCGTTGCGGTGGCTTTGCTCGCGGCGTTGGGCGGTGACGATGATCTCTTCGAGGGCGACGCCCGTGCCTTGGGCGCTGTCTTCCGTGGTGCTGGCGGGGGTTGCGGATGTCCGGTCTTCGGTCTGGGCACCAGCCGGGGCGGCCAAGGCGAGAACGGACAAGGAGAGAGCAGACAAAGAGACGCAAAGACCCGCCGAGGGGTGATGAAAACGCAACGACATGGGAACCCTCCGTGGTGTGTTTCCTTGACGGATCGATTTCGGCCTCTGTCTCTTGTTGGACGTGGTGGTCGGGGCGTCGGGCGTATGGGTGTGGCGCGGGCGTGGGTGCGGAAGCCGCCGGCGGCTTTTGTGCCGTCTCGTCAGGGCCGGCTTCCGGTAAGCGGGACACGGACGAAGTTGATCAGGCTGATTTTTTCGTTTTTCAGCTCTGCATAGCCCATGACCTGCATCTTGTCGGGTCGGTCAGGAGAACCGGACCAGATGATGTGATGTGTGAAGACCTTGTCGCCGGCCTGGAACTCTTCTTCGAACGGCAGACGGATCTCCACATACTCGGTCTCGTCTTGAATGCGTCGGAAGTGGCTGACCCATTGATCCAGACCGTTCAACACCAGCCGGTTGTTGATGACCAGCCGGGCGTCGTCGGTGTAGTCGCGGGCGAAGGCGTCGCGGGTGAACGCCCCCTCCTGGTCGATGGCGTCATTCCACCAGCGGAACATGGCGCTCAAAACCGTCGGGTCTTGGGGGGACATCTGGTCGGCTTGGGCGCTGCGCTGGGTCGGGCCGGTCGCCATCGCCATGGTCAAGACCGCCGTCAGTATCAAAACCCGCATGGAATCTGCCCTTTATGAGTGTTTGTGGCACGACGCCTCCGGTCTTGCTCGGGATGATGGTTGGAAACCTTCTCGATCGCAATAACATCGGTCTGTAAAACTTGTTGCGTTGTGCGCAACCGACGCCTCAGGGCGTGACCGGGGTGCGCCGAGGCTTTAGACCGAGTGCACAGAGGACACCGAGCGGGAGCGAGTATGGCGAGTATGGCGAGTGTGGTTTTGGTCACCGGGGGCGCGCGGTCGGGCAAGAGCCGGATCGCCGAGGCGCGGGTCGAGGCGCAGCCGGCGCCCTGGGGCTATGTGGCGACGGCCGAGGCGGGGGATGGCGAGATGGCCGAGCGCATCCGCCACCACCGGGCACGGCGCGGCGCCGGCTGGCAGACGGTCGAGGCCTCGCTGGATCTGGTGGCCGGGCTCGACGCTGCGGTGGCGGCGGGCGCGCGGGCGTGTCTGGTGGACTGCCTGACCCTGTGGCTGAGCAACCTGCTGCACGCCGAGGCCGATGTGGACGCGGCGGCCGACGGTCTGTGTCGCTGGCTGGCAGAGGCGCCGGTGCCGGTGGTGCTGGTGACCAACGAGGTGGGCGCGGGCATCGTGCCGCTCAACGCGCTGGCGCGAGCGTTCCGCGACGAGGCCGGGCGGCTCAACCAACGCGTGGCGGCGGCCGCCGACGAGGTGATCCTGGCGGTCGCCGGGCTGCCCCTGACGCTCAAGGCACCGGCCGGCTGAGCGCTCAGAGCAGAAACGGTGCCGACGCCAGGGTGCCGGCGGCGGCACCCAGGATCAGATGGGCGCGGCCGGTGAGCGCCAGCGCGCGGTGCACGTCGGCGGTCTCGGCCTGCGCCCGGCCGTCGCCGAACCAGGCCCCGTCCACGGTCTCGGCGCCATAGCGGCGCGGGCCGCCGAGCGCCAGCCCCAAGGCACCGGCCATGGCGGCTTCGGGCCAGCCGGCATTGGGCGACAGATGGCGCCCGGCGTCGCGCCAGGCGGTGGCGAGCGCCCGCAGGCCCCGGGTGCCGGCGGCGAGCGCGATCAACAGCGCGGTCAGCCGCGCCGGCACCAGGTTCAACAGGTCGTCGGTGCGCGCCGCCGCCCAGCCGAACGCCCGGTGGCGCGGCGTGCGGTGGCCGATCATCGAATCGGCGGTGTTGACGGTCTTGTAGATCAACAAGCCCGGCAGCCCGCCGACCAGGAACGCCAGGGCCGGGCCCATGACGCCGTCGGCATAGTTCTCGGCCAGGCTTTCGATCGCCGCGCGGCACAGCCCGGCGCGGTCGAGCGGCCGGGTGTCGCGCCCGACGATCATCGCCGTCGCCCGTCGCCCGGCGGCCAGGCGCCCGGCCTCGTCGCCCGGGGCGTCGAGCGCTTGGGGCACCGCGGCCACATGGTCGGCCAGACTGCGCCAGGCCAGGAACACGGTGACCACCAGCACCACCAACAGCGCGCCGCCGGTCAGCCGGGCGGCAGCGACTTCGAGCCCCCAGCCGACCCCGCCGGCCAGCGCCACCAGCGCCGCCAGCGCCACCGCGCCGAGTACCCGACGCACCGGCTCGGGCCAGCGTTCGCGGTTGAGCCAGCGATCGGCGCGGTCGATCAGCGCGCCGATCCACACCACCGGATGACCCAGCCGGCCCCACAGCCGCGGCGGGTCGCCGACCAGCGCGTCGAGCACCAGGGCGATCACCAGCAGGCCGGCGCCCATGATCATGCCCATCACGGTGCCGATCATGGCGCGCCAGGGGCGTCTGCGGCGTCTGCGGCGTCGGTGGCGGCATCCGCCGTGGCGGTGGCCGAAACGGCCGCGCCCACGCCGGCGCGCGCCACCGCCAACAGCCCATCCACGTCCAGGTGCCGTTCGAACGCCTCGGCGATGCTGTCGAGGGCGGCGTCGAGGGCTTGTGTATAAGACCCGGCGGCCGCGCCGGCGGGCAGGCCGAGGGTCTCCAGAAAGCGTTGGCGGAAGCCGTCGGCGGTGAACAGGCCGTGCAGATAGCAGCCCATGACCCGGCCGTCGGCGGACACCGCGCCGTGCGCCCGGCCGTCGAGGGTCAAGAGCGGCCGGTCGAGCCCCGGCCCCCGGGTTTGCCCCATATGGATCTCATAGCCTTCGACCGGCAGCGGGCCGCCGGCCGGCCGGCCGGTCGCGTCGGCGGGCGGGGTCCAGTGGCCCCGGGCCGTGCGCACGGTCTTGTCGCCGGCCATCTCGGTGTCGATGTCCAGAAGGCCGAGGCCGGGGCGCTCGCCCGCCGCGCCTTCATGGCCCTCGGCGTCGGCGACCCGGCGGCCGAGCATCTGGAAGCCGCCGCAGATGCCGAGCACCCGGCCGCCCTGGCGCACATGGGCGGCGATGTCCACGTCCCAGCCCTGGGCGCGCAGGAAGTCCAGGTCGGCGACGGTCGCCTTGGTGCCCAAAAGCACGATCAGGTCGGCGGGCGGGATCGCCTCGCCCGGCGGCACGAACACCACGTCGACGCCGGGGTCGGCCTTCAAAGGGTCGAGATCGTCGAAATTGGCGATCCGCGACAGCATGGGCGCGGCCACGGTCAGCCGCCGGCCGCCAGCACCGCCTTGCGGGCGTTCCAGCACCACCGCGTCTTCGGCCGGCAGCCGGCGCGCCGCGTCCAGGTGCGGCAGGACGCCGAAGCCGGGCCAGCCGGTGCGCCGTTCGATGAACGTCAGGCCGTCGTCGAACAGGGTCACGTCGCCGCGAAACCGGTTGATCAGAAAGCCGCGGATCATCGCCGCGTCGGCCGGGTCGACCACCGCGTGGGTGCCGACCAGGGCGGCGATGACGCCGCCGCGGTCGATGTCGCCGGCCAGGATCACCGGCACGCCGGCGGCGCGCGCGAAGCCCATATTGGCGATGTCGCCGGCGCGCAGATTGACCTCGGCCGGGCTGCCGGCCCCTTCCACCAGAACGATGTCGGCGCTGGCCTTGAGCCGCTCGAAACTGTCCAGCACATGGGCGAGCAGGGCGCCCTTGCGCTGCTGATAGGGCAGGGCGTCGAGGATGTCGTGGCGGCGGCCCTGGACGATCACCTGGGCGGTGCGGTCGCTTTGCGGTTTGAGCAGCACCGGGTTCATGTGCACCGTGGGCGCGACCCGCGCGGCCAGCGCCTGGACCCATTGCGCGCGGCCGATTTCGCCCTCGCCGTCCGGGCCGTCGCCCGCCTCGCCGGTGGCGACCACGGCGGCATTGTTGGACATGTTCTGGGGCTTGAACGGCGCCACCTTGAGGCCGCGATTGGCGAGCGCCCGGGCGAGGCCGGCGACCAGGAACGACTTGCCCACATCCGAGCCGGTGCCCTGGATCATCAAGGCCGGCGTGGGCGCAACGCTGGTCATGGGCGGTCTCCGGGTAGTGCGAAAACCGCCGGGGCGCGCGGCCCCGGCGGCTGGGGTTGATGAACGCGGAGGCTGCGCCGGTCAGAACCGGACGCGCAAGCCCCCATAGGCCGAGATCGGCGCCGTCCCATAGCCGAAATTGTCCTGATAGTCGGCGTCGGTCAGGTTCTCGATCCGCACCGTCACGTCCATATAGTCGGTCAGGGCGTATTCGGCGCGCAGCGACACCACGGTGAAGCTGTCGAGCGGCTGGGTGCCGTCTTCGTTTTCCCGGCCGTTGAACCAGATGCCGGTGGACAGGGTCAACTTGTCGATCGGGCGATAGGCGATCTCGGCGTTGAACCGGTGGTCGGGCTGGTTGTTGGCGGCGATGGTGGTGGTGGCGTTGAACGCGTCGAGATAGGTGTAGGCAGCGTTCATGGACAGCTTCGACGTGAACCGGAAGTCGCCCGACACCTCGACGCCGCTGGTCTCGAACCGCTGCACGTTGCGATAGGTGAAGGCGTTGAGGTCGAACGAGATCAGGTCGTCGATTTCCTGGTCGAAATAGGTCACGCCCAGGCGCACACGCTGGTCCAGGAAGGCGCGTTCAAGCCCGATGTCCCAACTGTTGGAATATTCCGCGCGCAGGTCGGGGTTGAAGCCCAGTTCGCCCACCGACGGGCCCCGGAAGCCTTCGGAATAGCTGCCGCGCAACGCGCCGCCGATATAAGGGATCTCGATCCGGCCCGAGCCGCTGAACGTGGTCTCGGCGCCGAATGCGTCGGCATCGTCGTGGCGCACCCCGGCGGTCAGCGACACGCCCTCCAGGGGCCGCAGATGGACCAGGCCATAGCCGCTCCAGGTGTCGATCGCCTGGTCGCCGCCGAAGCCCACCTTGGTCTGGCTTTCCTGTTCCTCATACTCCATGCCGTAGATCACTTCGACCTGGTCGATCGGCCGGCCCTTGCCCTGATATTCATAGGACAGGCGGCTGCCCGAATTGTCGAAGCTGATGCCGGCGTCGGAGAAGAACAGCCGGTCGGTCTGCACATAGGTGACCGAGGCGCGGTGGCTCAACCGGTTGTCGAACATGGTGTAGGTGGCGAAGGCCCCGACGGTCAGTTCCTCGGTGTTGGCCACTTCGTCGGCGTCGGTGACCACGCCGTTGACAACGCCGTCATACTCGTTCTGGCTGTCCTGGTAGCGCAGCACGGTCTGGAAGCTCAGATTGTCGAGCGGCTTGTAGAGACCCTTGGCCGAGACGGTATAGTTCTCGTAGCCGTCGTCTTCGGTGTTGCCATTGGCTTCGTCGGCGCTGGAAAACCCGCGCACGCGCACGCCGCTCAGCGACACCCGGCCCGAGACGATGTCGTTGCCGCCGCGCACATTGGCGCCGCCGCGGAAGGTGCCGAACGAGCCGCCCTCGAAGAAGCCGCTGCCGGCAACCCCGTCGGCGCCGCTTTTGGTGACGATGTTGATCACCCCGCCGATGGCGTCCGAACCCCACAGGGTCGATTGCGCGCCGCGGATCACTTCCAGGCGCTCCACATCGTTGGTGTCGAAATTGGCGAAGTTGAAGCTGGTGCCGAACTGGGCCGGGTTGTTCAGCACGATGCCGTCCTGGACCACCAGGGTCTGGTTGCTGGGCAGGCCGCGCAGCGACACGCTGGTGGTGCTGCCGACCGCACCGGTCTGGGTGATCTGGACGCCCGGCAGCACGCGCAGCGCGTCGGACACGAAGCGTTGCTGGCGCAACTCGATCTGTTCTTCGGTCAGCACCGAGACGGCGCGGCCGATCTGGTCGAGCGACAATTCGAAGCGGGTGCCGGTGACGAGGATTTCTTCGACCGGGTCGTCCGCACCCGCGGGCATGGCATCGGCGGCCACGGCGCCGGCCGACGCGGCGAGCCCCAGCAGGGAGGTGGACGCAAGCAGAGAAACTGTCTTCATGGCGCAGTCCTTATCTGACGAAGGACCGGCCGCCGCCCCCGCAGGTCACGCCGACCGCGGGGTCTGCTGATCAGATCGGGGCGGGCAAGCGCGCGCATTGCACCTTAAGCCCGTCGCGGCGACAGGTCCGTTAAACGGTTCCGATGTCGCCACGAACGGTGTCCGCGTCCCCCGACTGGTCCCGGTCGGCGAACAGGGCGACGCGATGGCAGGTTTTCTGGCTCGCGGGTCGTCGCCGCATCATCCCGGCCTTCCCAAGGCCCCGAGGCCTCAGTGGACTGTGGAATGACCGCTCGCCGCTCACAGTTGCGGGCACAGCGCCGGAATGGGCCCCGAACTCGCGTTCCAAGACCGCACCGGCTTCCCTTTTACCCTCCGAAGAGGCACCATCTGGGTCCGGGTGTTAACCGCAGTTGACAGCCCGCGACAAGCCTTGTTGACAGTCGCTGGCCAAGTTTCGCGAGGGTGTTGCTTAAAAGTCGATGCCGCGCTTGGCCTTGATGCCCCGGCCCCGGGGGATCGCACAGGGCGGCCGCCTCGCTGACCGGGGCAGCGGCCTGGGCAGCGCGGCTTGGGCGGCGGTGTTCGGCCCGTAGTGCGGCCAGTCGCGGCGCTTGTGGCCATCGCCGATCAGCCGGTCAGACAGATCGCCTATGGGGCTCTGCCGCTTTCAACGCGGTGGATAGGCGGTGCCATTGGGCTTCGTCGCCCGGCAGGCCGAAGCGCAACCAGCGCGGCTGATAGTCGAAGCGCCGCACCAGGATGCCGCGTCGGCCGAGCCCGTCGACCCAGGCGGCGGCGTCGTCATGCTCGACCAGGCGATAGAGCACGGTGCCGCCGACGACCCGGAAGCCCGCACGGGTCAACAGAGTGTCGAGCCGCCGGGCATCCTGGTGCAGGCGCGCACGCGTGGCGGTGATCCACGCGGTGTCGGCATAGGCGCGCGCAGCGATGGCGAGGGCGGGGCCCGAGACCGACCAGGGACCAAGCCGTTGGCTCATCGCCTCGACCCACACCGGCGCGGCCGCCATCAGCCCCAGGCGCAGGCCGCCGAGCCCGAAGAACTTGCCGAACGAGCGCAACACGATGATGCCGGGATGGTCGCAATAGGGCGCCAGGCTGTTGGTCGGGTCCAGGTCGGCGAACGCTTCGTCGACCACCAGCAGCCGGGGCCCATTGGCGGCATTGAGCAGCGCTCGCAGGGCGTGGGGTGAAAACACCCGACCGCAGGGATTGTTCGGATTGGTGATCAAAAGGGTGGTGGCACCGGTGGCGCGCGCGGCGTCGAGGCCGGTGACCGTCTCGACCCGGTGCCCGGCGCGCGCCCAGGCCGGGGCATGTTCGCCATAGGTGGGGCCCAGGATCGCCATTGGGCCCGGCGGCACCAGGTGTGGCAATTGGCCGATCAGCATTTGCGACCCCGGCGCCGTGGCCAGGCGCGCGTGTCGGGCCAGCCCCAAATAGCGGCGCGCTGCTGCCAGCAGCTCGACCTGGTTGGCGGCTTGGGGCAGGCGGGCCCACAAGTCGGGCGCGACGGTCCCCACCGGATAGGGCCGGGGATTCAGACCGGTCGACAGGTCGAGCAACGGTCGCGGTGCGTCGGGCCAGGCTGCGGCGGCCGCATCGTCGCCGCCATGGCGGATCGGCGGCAAGGAGGGCGGCGCCGGGTCGAAAGCGGTGGGCGGAGCGGAGTCCGGCATCGGGCAATGTCTCGGCGAAAGCATGCGGTTGGGGTCGGGCCGGATGACCCGGCTCCCGGATCGGCAGCCAAACCGACCCGGAACGGTTTGGCAAGCCCCGAACGGTGACCGACCGCGCTCACGGGCGATCTTGACGCACCTGAGGTTGACGACTAAGCAGGATGTCGATGGCGGCCCGATAAGCGGGCCTGAAAAGGGAAGTCGGTGCGGCTTTGGGGTGTCCCGGGTCAAGTCCGACGCTGTCCCCGCAACTGTAAGCGGTAGCGATCGTCCGCGCTCGTTTGAGCGGCCACTGGGGTCCGAACCCTGGGAAGGCCGGGCGGATCGCCGTGACCCGCAAGCCAGGAGACCTGCCATCGCGTCGCCCTTGCCGTCGGGCGGGTGAACCGAAGGCAGCGCGCAGCCGTCGTGGCGACATCTCGAAGCCCGTGGACGGGCCGGTCGGCGAGATGGGCTTTGACCAGCGCAATCGACGCCGCACCGCCGGTCCACCGAACCGGAGTGTCGGCCATGGCCCAAATCCCCTTGGTGCCTTTCTTGCGCCCCCGCCCCCCCACGCGGCGCCGCCTCGCCGGTGCGCTGGCGGCTTGCCTGGCGCTCGGCTGGGCTGGCATCGCCCAGGCCGGTGACACCCGGTCGGGTGCCGCCGAAGCCGATACGCCGCCGACGCGCGTTGTGTCGCTGAACCTGTGCACCGATCAACTGGCGATGATGATGGCCGGGCCGGACCAACTGGTTTCGGTCAGCTATCTGGCGAGCGATCCGCGGTCGTCGGTGATGCATGAGGAAGCGCGCCAGTATCCGGTCAATCAGGGCCAGGCCGAGGAGGTGTTCCTGCTCGACCCCGACCTGGTGGTGGCAGGCAGCTATTCCAAGCGCCAGGCGGTCGCCATGCTGCGCCGGCTCGGGTTCCGGGTCGAACAGTTCTCGCCCGCCTCGTCATTCGACGATATCCGCGCCAATGTGCGCCGCATGGGGGCGCTATTGGGGCGCGAGCGGCAGGCCAACCAACTGATTGCCGATTTCGACGCCCGGCTTGATGCGGTGCGCGACGCACGCCAGGGCCAGCGCCCGGTGCGCGCCATCGTCCACGGCTCAAACAACTACACCTCCGGACGGCATACCTTGGTCCAGGAGGTCTTGGAGGCGGCGGGCATGCGCAATGTGGCCGACGAATTGGGTTATAGCGGGTTGGCCCGGTTGCCGCTGGAACTCATGGTTATGGCCGAACCCGATGCAATCATTTCGGGCAATCGGTTCACCAGCCCGGCGCTGGCGCAGGAGGATTTCCGCCACCCAGCGCTGGACGCCTTCGCCCATGTGGATCGCACCCAGGTGGGTGATTATTACTGGATCTGCGGCACCCCGGCGACCGTGCGCGCGGTCGAACTGTTGTCCCAGACCCACCAGACGCTGGCCGCGACGGATCAGGAGCCGGGCGCATGAGCGGGCGCTCCGACGCGATTGCCGGCCGCCGGTCCGAGGCGGCCACTGGCGCGGTCAAGACCGGCGCTGCGGACGTCGCCGCTGGCGACCCCGATACGACCGGGCGTGCGGCGGTGCCGCGCGACCGCTTTTGGTGGTTGATTGCCGCCCTTGTGCTGGCGGTGGTGGTGCTGTTCGGCGTGTCGCTGCTGGTCGGGCCGGCGGCCTTGGGGCTCGGCGAAAGCCTGGAGGCACTGTTCACCGGGCGCGGCGACGCGGCGGTGCTGGTGATGCAGGAGATCCGCCTGCCGCGTGCCATTCTCGGTGCCATGATCGGCGCCACCTTGGGCCTGTCAGGCGCGGTGTTGCAGGGCTATTTGCGCAATCCGCTGGCCGAGCCCGGGTTGATCGGGGTGTCGGGCAGCGCGTCCTTGGGCGCGGTGCTGGCGATCTATACCGGCCTGTCGGCGCAGTTCGCGCTCGCCTTGCCGTTGATGGCGCTCGGCGGCGCGTTGGTGGCGGTGATGGCGGTGCAGGCGATGGCCGGGCGTGGTGGCTCGATCACATTGATTTTGGCCGGCATCGCGGTCTCGGCGTTCGCCAGCGCGCTTACCTCGCTGGCGCTCAATCTGTCGCCGAACCCGTTCGCGGCGCTGGAAATCGTCTTCTGGATGCTGGGCTCGTTGGCCGACCGGTCGATGGTTCATGTGCAACTGGCCGCCCCCTTCATGGTCGCCGGCTGGATCATGCTGGGCTCGCTCGGTCGGGCGCTCGATGCGCTGTCGGTGGGCGACGACACCGCCGCGTCCATGGGCGTCAACGTGCTGCGGGTGCGCAATCTGGCGGTGGTCGGCACCGCTGCGTCGGTCGGCGCGGCGACCGCGGTCGCCGGCGCCATCGGCTTCGTCGGCCTGGTGGTGCCGCACATTCTGCGCCCGCTGGTCGGCGCCCGGCCGTCGCGGCTGTTGCTCGCCTCGGCGCTCGGCGGGGCGGCGATGCTGCTCGCCGCCGATGTGGCGGTGCGCTTGGTAGCACCCGACAAGGATCTCAAGCTCGGCGTATTGACCTCGCTGGTGGGCGCGCCGTTCTTCCTGTGGCTGATCTATCGTACGCGGCGGAACCTGGTATGACCTGCCTGACCCTTGAAGACCTGTCCGTGTCGCTGGGGCGCACACAGGTGTTGAGCGGCCTGGATCTGACCGTTGGCGCCGGCGAATTGGTCGGGTTGATCGGCCCCAATGGCGCCGGCAAGTCGACGCTGATCCGCGCCATGATGGGGCTGATCCCGGCGCGCGGCCGGTGCCTGCTGGGCGGCGACCCGGTGGCCAGCCTGCGCCCGGGCGAGCGCGCGCGGCGGATCAGCTATGTGGCGCAGGAGCGTGAAATCGGCTGGCCGGTGACCGTGGAACGGATCGTGGCCCTGGGCCGCGACGTCTACCGCAAGGCAGGGCGCGCGCTCTCGGCCCACGACCGGGCCATGATCGAGAGCGCCATCGCCCACATGGACATCGCGGCGCTGCGCCACCGTCCGGCAACCGACCTGTCAGGCGGCGAGCGGGCGCGGGTGCTGATCGCCCGGGCGCTGGCCCAGGACACGCCCTTGATGCTCGCCGACGAACCCACGGCGGGGCTCGATCCGGCGCACCAGATCTCGTTGATGAGCATGCTGGCGTCGCTGGCCGCCGACGGTCGCGGTGTCGTCGCCTCGCTGCACGATCTGGGGCTGGCGGCGCGTTGGTGCACCCGTCTGGTGCTGCTCGACCGGGGCCGCATCGTCGCCGACGGGGCGCCCGAGGCGGTGTTGACGCCCGAGGTGCTGGCCCGGGTCTATGGCGTCAAGGCGCATCTGAGCCACCATGACGGCGGCCTGATCGTCCAGCCGCTCAGCTTGATCCGCCCGGCGAGCCCCGACAGCCACGCCGCTGTGGCCGGGGCGCGGGGCTGATCGTCAGCCGCCGGGCGCGGCCGGGCGCGCCGTGGCGGTCAGCGCTCGCCCTGGTCGCCCAGGTCCATCTTGAGCTGCAACAGGGCGACGATGTCCTTGAGCGTCACCAAGCCCACCAGCCGGCCACGCCGGACGACCAGAAAGCGCGACCGGCCGCTGCGCTGCATCCGGGTCAGCGCCTCGGCGGTGTCGGTGTCGGGGTCGAGGACGATATCGTCGCTGAGCGGCGTCATGGCGTCGCCCACGGCGGTTCCGGACCAGTCCTCGCGGGCGATCGTGCGCACCTGACGCGGGCCGATGGCGCCCAGCACCTGCCGGCCGTGCAGCACCGGGAACATATCGTGGTGATAGCGATAGAGCGTGTTGTCGACGAAGTCGGCCAGGCTGGTCTCGGGGCTGACGCAGATCGGATCGCGGGTCATGAAGCGCGACACCGGTTCGCCGGCCAGGATGCGGCTGGTCATCATGTGCTGGTAGGAGCCGTCGGCGGCGGCCCGCACGAACAGGCCGATGACGATCCACCAGGCTCCGCCGATCAGATTACCGGTCAGGATGAATAAGACGCCAAAGGTGATCAGCACCAGACCGAAGCCCTTGCCCACATCGGTGGCGGTGCGGGTCGCCGCCAGCAGGCTGCCGCGCCAGTGCCAGAGGGCGGCGCGCAGCACCCGCCCGCCGTCGAGCGGAAACGCCGGAATCAGGTTGAAGATCGCCAGGATCAGGTTGACCAGCCCCAGATAGGCGAACAAGGCCCCCGCCGGCGCGCCGGCCAAGGCTTCGACCGGGGCGGCGAGGCCCCAGAACAGTCCGGCCAGCACCAAGCTGGCGATCGGCCCGGCGATGGCGACCCAGAATTCGCTTTTGGCGCTTTCGGGCTCGTTTTGAAGCTCGGCGACGCCGCCGAAGATGAACAAGGTGATGCGCCCCACCGGCAGGCCATAGCGTCGTGCCACCACCGAGTGCGACATCTCGTGCAGGATCAGCGACACCATCAGGCCGAGCATGCCAAGCAGCCCCAGGCTCCAATAGGTGGCCGCGGTCAGGTCGGGGTATTGCAGCGGGAAATAGCCGGTCGACAAGGACCAGGTGATCAGGAAGGCCAGTAAGAGCCAGCTGGGGTCGACGCGGATATCGAAACCGAAAATCTTGAACAGCGATATGGCGTTCTTGAACATCGCCAGCCCTCCCTGATTGCGAGCGTCGGGCCCCCTTGCACGGCGGCCCGACGACAGGAATGTGAGCGCTTTACGCGGCCGAAACAACCACCAACCCGGTAGGCTCTAGCGTCGCGCCTGCGCCAGCGTGTGGCGCGCGATCATGCCCGCCTCGTCGGTGGCGATCGCCCACAGGCCGACCCGGCTGTCCGGGCTGTGCAGGCAGGGGCCGCCGGCGGCATTGGCGGCGTCGTCCAACTCGGCGCCCATCCAGGCCAGGTGACGGGCGACGCCCGCGCGGACGCCGGGGTCGTTCTGGCCGATGCCGGCGGTGAACACCACCGCGTCGAGGCCGCCGAGGTCGACCGCCAGCGCGGCGATGCCCTGGGCCACGCGATAGGCGTAATAGTCGAGCGTGCGCACCACCTGGGGGTCGTCGCTGGCGCGCAGCACGGTCATGTCGTTGCTCAAGCCCGACATGCCCTTGAGCCCGCCATGGTGGTAGAGCAGGTCGGCGACCGCGTCCGGGCTCATGCCCTCTTCCTGGATCAGATAGAGCACCAGGCCGGGATCGAGGGCGCCGGTGCGGGTGCCCATGGGCAGGCCGTCGAGCGCCGTCAGCCCCATGGACGTGGCCACCGAGCGGCCGTCGAGCAGGGCGCACAGGCTGGCGCCGTTGCCCAGGTGCGCAGCCACCGTGCGCCGGGGCAGGTGGCCGGCGACCTCGGGCAGGGTGCGGGCGATATAGTCGTAGGACAGGCCGTGAAAGCCATAGCGGCGGATGTTGCGGGCGAAATAGGCCGGCGGCAGCGGGAAGGTCTTGGCCCGCCACGGCTTGCCCTGGTGGAACGCGGTGTCGAAGCAGGCGATATGGGGCACGTCGGCGACCCGGGCGCGAAAGGCGCGGATGGCGGCCAGATTGTGCGGCTGGTGCAAGGGCGCGAGCGGCACGAACGCGGCCAGCCGGTCGAGCACCTGGTCGTCGACCCGCACCGGCTCGGCGAAGTCGGGGCCGCCATGGACCACCCGGTGGCCGATGGCGGCCAGCGGCGCGTCGGCGGTGACCCGGTCGAGCCAGTCCATCAGCGGATCGAGGGCGGCGTCCTGCGCGTCGCGACCGGCTGCCGGCGGCGCCAGCGCCCGGTCGGTGGTGACCGTGCCGGCGGCGTCTTTCACCGTCAGCTGCGGTCGGTCGGGCAGGCCGGTGACGCTCGCCCCGCCGATCCGGCGCAAGGCGTTGCCGTCGTCGCTATGGAACAGGGCGGTCTTGATGCTCGACGAGCCCACATTGACGGTCAGGATCGACTGGCTCACCGCAGGTCTCCTTGGGGCGTGGCAACCGTCGCGGCTCCGCGGCCCAGGGCCTGGGCGTGCAGCAGCACCGCAAGGGCCGCCGAACCGACCCGCTCCAGCGCCTCGTCGGCGCGGCTGGTCAGCGCGATCGGCACCCGGGCGCCCATGACGATGCCGGCGCCGACCGCGCCCGACAGATAGTCCAACTGCTTGGCCAGAATGTTGCCCGAGATCAGGTCGGGCACGATCAGCGCGTCGGCGTGGCCGGCGACGCCTGAGCGGATGCCCTTGATGGCGGCGGCCTGTTCCGAGACCGCGTTGTCGAACGCCAGCGGGCCGTCCAACTCGGCGCCGGTGATCTGGCCGCGGTCGGCCATCTTGCACAGGGCCGAGGCGTAGAGGGTGCTGTCGAGCTTGGCGTCGACCGTCTCCACCGCCGACAACAGCGCCACCTTGGGCCGCTCGGTGCCGAGCGCGTGGGCCACGTCGATGGTGTTGGCGACGATGTCCTTCAAGGCGTCGAGGTCGGGGCGGATGTTGATCGCCGCGTCGCTGACCAGCAGCGGGCGTTCGTAGCTCGGCACGTCCATGACGAACACGTGCGAGATGCGCCGTTCGGTGCGCAGGCCGCCGTCGCGCCGGACCACCGCGCCCAGCAACTCGTCGGTGTGCAGCTTGCCCTTCATCAGCGCTGCGACCTCGCCCGCCCGGGCCATGGCGACGGCGCGGTCGGCGGCGGCGTGGCTGTGTTCGGTGTCGACCAGCGCGCAGCCGTCGAGCGACCGGTCGAGCGCGCGCGCCGCCTCGCGGATCTTGGCCGCCGGGCCGATCAGCACCGGCTCGACCAATCCCTTGGCCGCAGCGTCGAGCGCGCCGCTCAGCGACGGCCCGTCCACCGGGTGGACCACGCCCAGTTTGACCGGTCCGAGCCGCCCGGCGACCTCTGCGGCCTGGTCGATGATCGCGTCGAGCCGGGCGCCGCCGCCGTGCAGTTCGACGCTTGCCCGGCGCGCGCGTTCCCGGCGCACCTTGGTGGTCGGCGCGATCACATGGGCCTGGCCCTCGATCAGCACGGTGCCGTCGGCGCCGGTGCAGGTGCAATCCAGCGTCAGCCGGTTGCGATCCTTCTTCTCGGCCACGCGTACCGTCGTGGTGACCGTGTCGCCGGCGCCAATGGGCGCCTTGAAGCGCAGATCCTGGCCCAGATAGATGGTGCCGGGGCCGGGCAGTTCGGTGCCCAGCACGGCCGAGATCAACGAGCCGCCCCACATGCCGTGGGCGATGATCTTGTGGAACTGGCTGTCGCGGGCATAGGCCTTGTCCACATGCACCGGGTTCATGTCGCCGGTCAGCGCGGCAAACAGGCGGATGTCCTTTTCCGACAGCGTGCGGGTCAGGCTGGCGGCGTCGCCCACCGCCAACTCGTCATAGGTCTTGTTCTCGATCATCTTCATGGGGTGCGTCTCTCTCATTCGCTGTCGGAAAAAGCGTCGGGTCAGTCGGTCAGGTGCAGGCCCGCGTCCACATATTCGGTGGTGCCGGTCATGGCGCGGGCGGCCGGGCTGGCTAGGAACGCCGCCACGTCGCCCACTTCGTCGATGGTGACCAGGCGGTGATCGGGGGTGTCGGCGACCGATTCTTCGATCAGGCGGTCGAACGCGCGAATGCCGGAAGCGGCGCGGGTGCGGATCGGACCCGGCGAAATGGCGTGCACCCGGATGCGTCGGGGGGCAAGGTCGTCGGCCAGGTAGCGCACGCTGGCTTCGAGGGCGGCCTTGACCGGCCCCATGACGCTATAGCCGTCGACCACCCGGGCCGAGCCGTAGAAGGTCACGGTCATCAGCGCGCCGCCGCGATCCATCAACGGCTCGGCCAGCCGGGCGCAGCGGATGAACGAATGGCACGAGATGTCCATGGCCTTGAGAAAACCCGGCCGGCTGGTATCGGCGAGGCGGCCGTGTAGGTCTTGCCTGGGCGCGAAGGCGATGGAATGGAGCACGAAGTCGAGCCGCCCCCAGCGCGCGCGGATGCCGTCGAACACCGCTTGAAGCTGGGCGTCGTCGGTGACGTCGCAGGGCAGGATCAGCGGGCTGTCGAGGGCTTCGGCCAGGGGCCGCACATGGGGCTCGGCCTTGGCGTTGAGATAGGTAACGGCCAAGTCGGCGCCGGCGGCCCGAAACGCCTTGGCGCAGCCATAGGCGATGGACTCCGCATTGGCGATGCCAAGGATCAGGCCGGTCTTGCCGGCAAGGTCGGTCATCTGGGTCATCGGGGGCACGCTCCGTTGGACTGCCGGCGGTGTGGGTCAAGCGGATCGGCCGACATGGGGTGATCCATCCGCGCGCCGATCATTGCACCGCAACATGGCAGTCCTATTGAGGTGAGGTGCCCCCCTGTCGTTATCAAGTCGTCGGGCTGTTGACCTTGCGTGGCTTTTTCGCTTCCGCCCTCGGCGCCGGGAATTCAGGCCGCGGCCTGCTCCCGTACCGCGGCCAGGAAGCCGTCGACGGTTTCGGCCGGCGTATTCCAGGCGGTGACCAGGCGATAGCTGTCCTGGCCCAGCGAGCGCCACGGGTTGAAGCCCCAACCGGCGGCCGACAGCGCATCGGCCAGCGCCGGCGCCATGCGCACGAACACCGCATTGGCCTGGGGCTGGTGGCACAGCTTGACGCTCGGCACCGCCTGCAGACCGGCGGCCAGCCGCGTCGCCATGGCGTTGGCATGGGCGGCGCGCTTGAGCCACATATCGTCGGCGATGCTGGCGGCGATCTGCACCGACAGATAGCGCATCTTGGAGATCAACTGGCCGGCGCGCTTCTGGCGCAGGGCGAATTCCTCGGCCAGCGAGCGGTCGAACAGCACCGCCGCCTCGGCGGCCATGCCGCCGTTCTTGGTGACCCCGAACACCATGGCGTCGATGCCGGCGCGCCAGGTGACGTCGGCCGGCGCGCAGCCCAGATGGGCGACCGCGTTGGCGAACCGGGCGCCGTCCATCATCGTCTTGAGCCCGTGCGCCTTGGCGGCGTCGCACAGGGCCGCGACCTCGTCGGGCGTATAGACGGTGCCTTGTTCGGTGGACTGGGTCAGCGCCAGCGCCTGGGGCTTGGCGGTGTGGATGAAGTCCCACGGCCAGTCGACCAGCCGCTGGCGCAGCGTCGCGGCGTCGAGCTTGGCACGGTCGCCCGGCAGGCCGACCAGCCGCGCGCCGTCGGTGAACAATTCAGGCGCGGTGCTTTCGTCCTCCAGCACATGGGCCGCGCCATTGGCCAGGATCACCCCCCAGGGCCGGGTCAGGCACGACAGCAGCAGACCGTTGGCCGCGGTGCCCAGCGGCACCGGGAACACCGCCACATCGGTTTCGAACAGTCTTGAAAAGGCCGCATTCAGGCCGTGTGTTGCAGTATCGTCGCCATAGGGTGCGGCAAAGCCGGCATTGGCGGCGTTAAGCGCGGCCATCACTTCGGGCGTGGCCGGCGCGGTATTGTCAGAGTAAAACGTCATGGGCGCGGACCATATCCACAAGCCCATGGCCCGGCAAGCCGGACCGCCGGCGGCCGTTGAAAAACCGCTTGAACCGGTCGGGGCGCGCGTGTTGCGTTGCGTGAAAGAGGGGCCCCGGTCCACTGGCATATGCGAGGAGATCTGAGCGATGCGATACGTCACCATGGTGCTGATGCTGACCGTTTTGGCCTGGGCCGGCGCAGCGACGCCGGCGGACGCGGCAAGCCGCGAACAGATCGACGCCCGCGTCGAAGAGGCGTTGATGACCTTTTACGACAAGGTGGACCAGGGCCAATCCCTGGCCCGCCGCGCCGCCGGCGTGCTGGTGTTTCCGCGCGTCACCAAGGCGGGCATCGGCATCGGCGGCGAGTATGGCGAGGGCGCCCTGATCGTCGACGGCGAAACCGTTGACTATTACTCCACCGTGTCGGCGTCGATCGGCTTTCAGTTGGGCGGCCAGCGGCGCACCCAGATTCTGCTGTTCATGACCGAAGACGCGCTGGCCAGCTTTCGCAATGCCGACGGTTGGGAAGTGGGCGTCGACGGCAGCGTGGCGTTGGTTGAAGTGGGCGCCGGCTCGGACGTTAACAACACCACCATGAACCGGCCGGTGCTGGGCTTCGTGATGACCCGCGGCGGGCTGATGTTCAACGCCAATCTCGAAGGCAGCAAGATTTCCAAGATCGAGCGCTAAGGCATGATCCACTCCCACGGCCCGGGCCGGCGGCCATGAGCGCGCCGGCCCTTCGTTTTCTGGCCGGTCCGTCGGCTTATGCGGCGATCCGCCAGCACGGTTTCGACCCACAAGCGATCACCGCCATGGTGGGCGCTTCGGGCGGGCCCAAGTTTCTCGGCCTCTATCATCTGGACCGGGCGATCCTACGCCATTTCCAGCGCTGGTATGCCGGGCGCACCCGGCCCTTGCACCTGCTGGGCTCGTCGATCGGTGCCTGGCGTTTCGCCAACTATGCCCGCCGCGATCCGGTCGCCGCCTTCGACCGGCTGTGGGCGCTCTATGGCGACTATGAATGGACCCGGGCCCACGATAGCGCGCGCGTCACCGCCGACACCGAGGCGCTGATCGAGCGGGTGCTCGGCCCCACCGGCGGCACCGAGATCCTCGCCCATCCCTATATGCGCCTGCATGTGGTGGCGGCGCGCGGTCGCGGCCTGGCGAGCCTGTCGGACAAGCGCACGCTCGGCCGGCTCGGCTTCGGCGCCGGGCTCGCCGCCACCGCGGGGCTCAACCTGGTCGACCGGCGTACCCTGGGGCTGTTTTTCGAGCGCACGATCCTGAGCGACCCGCGCGGCCGGGTGCCCGGCGACTGGCGGCCCCTGCCGACCCGGCGGGCGAGCCTGCGCGCCGACAATCTGCTCGACGCCTTGATGGCCACGGTGGCGATCCCGTTTCTGATCGACGCGCGCGAGATCCCTTATGCGCCGCGCGGGCGCTATCGCGACGGCGGCATCGTCGACTATCACTTCGCGGTGCCCGACCTGGCGGCAGCGGGCGAGATGGTGTTCTACCCGCATTTTTCCGCCGAGGTGACGCCCGGTTGGTTCGACAAGGCGCTCAAAGGCCGGCGCGCCGACGCCCGGGTGCTCGACCGCACGCTGATCGTCTGTCCCTCCGACGCCTTCCTGGCCAGCTTGCCCATGGGCAAGATCCCCGACCGCCACGATTTCGAGCGCCATGACAATGCCACGCGCAAAGACCTGTGGCGGCGCACGGTGGCCGCGACCGAACGCCTGGCCGAGGAGTTCGACCGCACGATCGAGGCCGACGGCTTGGCCGCGCGCCTGGAACCGATCAGTTAGGGCAGCCAGCCATGGCGCGCGCCCCCCGCACCGTTGCCGTTATCGCGCTTGGCGGGCTGGGGCGCGCGCCGGCCGCGCATGGCCTGGGCGTCGGCTGGATGGCGTCGCGGCGCTTGCCATGACGGTTGGGGCAGGGCGGGGGCGGGGTGATCGAGCCGTGGCGGCGCGCCGCGCCCAATTCCGTCAGGACGGGCGCGGCACGGTGGTTTTGTGGCCCGGAGCCGCTTAGACCTTGGGACGCAGCAGGCCCTTGGGCTTTTCGCCCGGCTGGTCCACGTTGAGCGCCAGATTGGCCGAGCGCATCGCCAGCGTGGTGACACCGAGCAGCACCAGGATCAGCGTGCCGGCCAGCCAGCGCCGGTATTGGCGCGCGGTATAGACGCCGCCTTCGCCGATAGCCGGGTCCTCAGCCATCACCTCGGGCAGGCCGTGGCGCGCCGCCAGGCCGGCGATGCCCGAGAAATGGATCACCGGCACGCCCTCGTCGAGGAAGTAGCCCAGCACCGACGGCGCGGCAAACGCGCGCTTGGGCGCCGCATAGCTCAGCCCGCTTTCGAACAAATGGTCGATGCCCGGCGGGCCGGTGGTGGCGACGCCGCCGCCCACATTGACCATCGCCTTGATCGGCCGGCCGTCGGCCTCCTCGCGGTAGAGCGCGATGCGCCGCGCCACCGATTGCCGGTAGCCCGACACGTCGAGCAACGGCACTTCGGCCTTGGAGAGGCTGCTCTTGAGCGAGGCGATGCCGGTTTGCGACAGGCCGCCGCCGATATCCTCGCGCGCGCCGAGCGTGGCCGCCCGCGCCTTGGTCTTGATGATGCCGCCGTCGCGCAACTCGCGCGCCATGTCGAGCCAGACGAAGCCCGGCACATTGGCCCCCCATTGCGAGGCCGAGGCCGAGGCGATCACCACCGGTTCGGCGCCCAGTGCTTCGAGCGCGCTGTAGACCGCCAGATTGATCGCCGGGAACGAGCCCGACACCGCGACCGCGACCACGTCGCCCTCGCGCACGCCGGCCTTGACCAGCAGCTTGACCGCCACCGCCGCCCAATTCGGGTTGACGCTGGTCAGCTTGGCCGGCAGGTGGCCGCTATTGCTGGTCACCCGCGACGAGGCGACGCCGATCATGCCGGTGCGGCGCGGGTCGACCGAGGGGTCGATGGGCTCGACCCGGCCGCGGAGCGGCCGCAGATACTCCATGCCTTGCTCGGCCTGGCGCGACGCTTTGAGCATCACATCGTAATAGTCGGCCACGTCGTCCTGTCCCTTGAAGGTCTCGACCGCCGTCACGCACAGGATCGACACCACCGCCAGGGCGACCATGACCGGGATCGGTACCCGCGACGGCCGCCAATAGAGTTGTTGGCCCCGCTTGATCATTGGCTGCCTCCTGTGACCGAATTGAGGGTGTCTTGAAGCGACGGCATGTGGGCGGCCTGGTTGAGTTCGTAGGCCGCCAGCGCTTCGGGCATGATCACCACCAGGCTCAGCCGCACCAGCGAGGCGGTGAGGATCAGCCCGGTCAGCGTGCGCACCACGCCCTGACGGTCGAACCAGATGGCGATCAGGCCGGGGATGATGTAGCCGATCACGCCCAATTCCAGATATTTGAGCGGCGCGTCCTGGCCGAGGCCCGCGTTCATGGCGTCCATGGCGTCGAGCCCTGGATTGGCGGTGGCGGCCGGCACGATCAGCCCGCCGCCGAACGCCAATTCGCCCAGGCTGCCGATCAGATAGCCGGTCAGGATGGTCAGCGCGGTGCGTCGGCGGCCGTAGATGACCAGAAAGCCGGACAGCGTGCGCACGACCACGAATGCCAGATAGGCGGCCAGCAGGGTGATCACCAGGTCCCAGGGTTGCAGCACCTTCAGCGCCACATAGCCCGGCACCACCAGACCGCCGGCGGCCAGGCCGAACGCCTCGGTCAGCAACACGGTAAACACCAGCCCGATGCCGATGGAAACCGCAAGCAGGTTCAACAGGGTCATAGTTCTTCCACTTTCGCTGCGCGGTTGGCGAAATAGCGGGCCAGTTCGACGCCGCCGCCGTGGACGTTGCACATGCCCACGATCAGGCCGTCGCCGCGACAGTGTTCGACGATGGTCTCGAAGATTTCCGACGATGCCAGCCCTTCGGCGATGGTCATGGCGTTGGGCGACAGGCCGCGCTTTACCGCGCGGTTGGCGAAGTGCATGGTGCCCGAGCCGATCAGGATATAATGCTCGGCGGGGGTCCATTGCGCCGCCACGTCGGCCAGTTGTTGCGAGCGTTGCGGCCGGTCGAAGCGGCAGTTGACCACCGCGATCTTGTCGCGCCCGGCGCCGTGGGATGCGACGACCTTTTTCCAGATCATCTCGGTGGATTCGGGGTCGTTGGCGGCGAAGGCGTTGACGAACACCAGGCTGCGGCCGAAGAACGGCACGTCGAGGATCCGCGTCGCCCCCACTTCCGGCGGCAGGGCCTGCATGCCGGCGAGCGCAGCCGCGCGGTCGACGCCCAGATCCTCGCAGACCTTGAGCGCCAGGGCGACATTCTCGGCGTGCTCGGCATAGTCGAACGGCGCCAGCATGGCGTCGTCGATGGCCGCCACCTCGGTCTCGCCGACCGCGCACAGCTCGGACCCGCGGTCGGCGCAGGCGTCTTCGAACACATCGAGATAGCGCCGCTCGGCGGTATAGAGGCGGGCCCCGAACGGCGTCGAGCCGGCCAGCGCCAACGCCACATCGCGCGGGCCGGGGCCCATCACGTCCAGATGGTCGGCGCGCGCGTTGGTGATCACGCCGTGGGTCGATTTGACCATCATGCGTTCGGTCAGCGATTGATAGGTGGGTTGCAGCGCCATGCACTCGATGACCGCGATCTCGGGATCGAAGCGCCGCATGCGCCAGATCACCCGCATCTGTTCGATGATGTTGGGGTGGTCGGGCCGGTGGATCGGATAGTCGATGCCATCAGGGCCGGTGAAGGCGGCGAACGAGCCGGTGGTCTTGGCCACCACCCGATAGCCGCCGGCGCGCAGGCCGGCATTGATCAGCCGCACCACGCTGGTCTTGCCGCGGGTGCCGTTGACGTGGATGCGGATCGGAATCTGTTTGAGCGTCCGGCGGTGATAGCTGGCTTCGAGCACCAAAAAGACCACCAGAAAGGCCCAGGCGCCGCCGATCGTCCCCACCAGGATTTGCGTGCTCACCATAGATGCTTTCCTCTGTCACGAACGCCTGTGTCGGGGCGTTCTGCGGGACAGCGGCAAGCTCGGCGCCAAAGGCGGTTATCGCGCGGCCGGATTGAGGCGAAACGGTGTCATCGCCGGGGCGCCCGGCTGAACCGGCGATGAACGATGGCGCCACGGGGGCGTGTGCGGGTGGGGTTACTCCGCCGCCTCGGCCAATCGGGTTTGGTCGTCGCCCTGGTCGGCGCCGCGGACGGGGCGCTTGCGGGCCCGGCGGCGTGCCAGTTGCGCCTTGACCTGGATGCGCAGGGCCAGCAGCCCCGGTGTGACCAGCAGCGTCAGCAGGGTGGCGAAGGCGAGCCCGAAGGCGATGGCGATCGACAGGTCGACCCAGAAGAAGCTGGTCGGCGAGCCATACTCGATGCTGCGGGTGAACAGGTCGATATTGACCTGGAAGATCATCGGGGTCAGGCCGATGATCGTGGTCACCGTGGTCAGGATCACCGGGCGCAGGCGCTGAGCGCCGGTGCGCACGATGGCGTCGAGCGGTTCGCAGCCGCTTTTGACCAGCCGGGCATAGGTGTCGATCAGCACGATGTTGTTGTTCACCACGATGCCGGCCAGCGCGATGATGCCGATGCCGCTCATCACCAGCACGAACGGCCGGTCCATCGCCCACAGCCCGAACACCACGCCGATGGTCGACAACACCACCGCGGTGAGGATCAGGAAGGCGTGGTAGAAGCTGTTGAACTGGGCGATCAGGATCAGCCCCATCAGGAACACCGCGCCGATGAACGCTTCGGACAGAAAGGCGGTGGTTTCCTGTTCCTGTTCGTCCTGGCCCTTGAACTCGAACGACAGCCGCGGGTCCCAGTCCTGCGACGCCAGCCAGTCGCGGATACGGGCCACCTGTTCGGGCGGCAGCACGCCCTCGGCCACATTGGCCGAGACGCTCATCATGCGTTTGCCGTCGACGCGCTCGATCTCGCCGACCTGGTTCTGGGCTTCGCGGACGACGAAATTGGACACCGGCACCTGGCCGTGCGGGGTCGCGACCCGGATGGTGTCGAGCGCATCGAGGCCGCGCGCGTCGTCGGGCAGGCGGACGCGAATGTCGACCTCGTCTTCCGATGTGTCGGGGCGGTAGGTGCCGGCGAGCGCGCCGTTGGTGACCAGTTGCAGAAACCGCCCGACGGTCGCCACGTCGGTGCCATAGCGGCCCACTTCGGTGCGGTCGACGCTCAACTCCCATTCGATGCCGGGCACCGGGCGGCTGTCTTCCACGTCGACGAGGCCGTCCATCTCGGCGTCGACGAAGCCGCGCAGCTTGGCCACCGCCGGCTCCACCAGTTTGGCCTGTTCCGACCGCACCTGGATGGCGATATCCTTGCCCTGCACCGGCCCGCCTTGCTGGGCGCGGAACTGCACGCGCACGCCCGGCACATGGGCGATGCGGCGGCGCACCTCGGCTTCGATGGCCGCCGAGCTCTGAGCGCGTTCGTCCCAGTCGTAATAGATCAGCCGGATCGCGCCGATGGTATCCTCGGCGCGGCCGGCGCCGACCCGGGTGGAGATATGTTCGACGCCGGCGATGCCTTGCAGCCGTGCCTCCACGTCGCGCACCAGCCGGTCCTTTTCGTCGATCGACAGATTGCCGCGCGCGTGGACCACCACTTCCGCGGCCTCGGGCGGGATCTCCGGGAACAGCTTCATGCCCTGATTGTCGGTGGCGAACAGAACCCAAACGCCGATCAGCACCACGAAGGTGGCGCCGGTCAGCTTCCACGGATGGCGCACCAGCCGGGCCAGCAGGCGTGCATAGCGTCCGGTCAGGCCGCTCAGCTTGTGCGGGTCGAACGCGGCATTGCCCGACAGGCTTTCCATCACATTGGGGTCGCCTTCGCCGGGCCGGCCGATGATCGACCCCACGGTGGGCAGGAAGACCAGCGCCATGAGCAGCGAGCCGGTGAGCACGAAGATCAGCGTCAGCGGGATGTAGCTCATGAACTCGCCCAGGATGCCGGGCCAGAACAGGATCGGGAAGAACGCCGCCAGCGTGGTCATGGTCGACGCGGTGATCGGCCAGGCCATGCGCTGGGCGGCCATGCGGAACGCCGCTTCGCGGTCGAGCCCTTCGAGCATCTTTCGGTCGGCATATTCGGTGACCACGATGGCGCCGTCGACCAGCAGCCCGACCGCCAGGATCAGCCCGAACAGCACCACCACATTGATCGAATAGCCGAACGCGTGCAGCACCAGGATGCCGAACAGAAACGACCCCGGGATCGACACGCCGACAAGCCCGGCCGAGCGCGCACCCAAGGCCGCCACCACCACCACGGCCACCAGCAACACCGCCGACAATACCGAGTTGCGCAGCGTGCCCATGAAATCGACCACATATTCCGAGCTGTCGTAGCTGTAGGTGACCGCCAGCGTTTCGGGCCACAGGCTGCGCGCCTCCTCGGTCACCGCCTTGATCTGGTTGGCGGTGGCCAGCGCATTGGTCTTGGCGCGCTTGTAGACCTCCAGGCGCAGCGCCGGCTGGCCGTTGAAGCGGGCGTAGGAGGTGGCGTCCTTGAAGGTGCGTCGCCCGGTCGCCACGTCGGCCAGCGTCACCACGCCGTCGCCGTCGTCCGACACCTTGATCGGCAGCGCGGCCACATCGGGTACCCCTTCGATCAGGCCGGGGATCTTCACCGGATAGCGCGCCGGGCCCAGCTCCAGCGCGCCGGCGGCGACCAACTGGTTGTTGTTCTGCACCGCCCCGACCACCTCGGTCAGCGACAGGTCGTAGGTCTCCAGCTTGACCGGATCGACCAGCACTTCCATGACCTCGTCGCGGTCGCCGGTCAGCTTGGCCTCGACCACCATGGGGATGCCTTCCAGCCGGTCCTTCAGGTCGCGCGCGAGGGCGACCATCTGACGCTCGGGCAGGGCGCCCGACAGTACGATCTCGACCACCGGTTCGTCGGCGGCGAAATATTCCTCGACCACCGGTTCCTCGGTCTCGTCGGGCAGGTCGGAGCGCGCCAGGTCGACCTTTTCGCGGATTTCCGCCAGCGCCACATCGGGGTCGGCCTCGATCAGAAACTCCAGCGAGATGGAGGCGCCGCCCTCATAGCCCGTGGCGATCATCTCCTTGAGCCCTTCGAGCGTCTTGAGCTCCTTCTCCATGGGCTTGATCAGCAGCCGCTCGGCGTCCTCGGGCGAGATGCCGGTGTGGGTCAGCGTGACCGAAAAGAACGGCACCTGAACCTCGGGATTGTTCTCCTTGGGGATGCGGTCATAGCCCCACAGGCCGGCGACCAGCACCAGCACGAGCAGGGTCATGATGACCCGCTTGTACTCGATGGCGGCGGCGATGATCGCGTTCACGCCGCGCTCTCCATGGTCACGTCGACCCGTTCGCCCTCGCTGACGAAGTTCTGGCCGACGGTGATCACCGTCGCGGTTTCGGGCAGACCGTCCACCCACAGCATGTCGTTTTGATTGGCCAACACCTGCACCGGGCGGAAGTGTACCTGGCCGGTCTCGTCCACCGTGCGCACGCCGGTGGCGCCGCTCGATGCCAGCACGATGGCGTTGGCCGGCAGGCGGTGCGCCGGGCGCGGATCGCGCGGCAGGCGGATGGTGGCGCTCATACCGTCGCGCAAGGTGCGGTCTTCATTGGGCACGGCCACCTCGATGCGGAATGTGCGGGTCCGTCGGTCGGCGATCGCGGCGATATAGCGCACGGTGCCTGACAGGGCCTCGCCGGTGCTCTCGATACGTATTTCGGCGGCCGCGCCCTGATGGATGTGCGGCACCCGAGCTTCGCTCACCTGGCCGGTGACCAGGAACGGCGATTGCAGGACGATGCGCGCGCAGATGTCGCCGACGCGCAATAGATCGCCGAGTTCGGCCGGGCGCTCTTCGACCAGCCCGGCGAACGGCGCTTCGATGGTCAGCCGGTCGACCGCCAATTGCCATTGCCGCGCTTGCGCCTCGGCGCTTTTGAGCGCGGAAAGCGCCGCGGCGAGCTGGGTTTCCGAGCGGTTTCCCTTGGCGGCCAGTTCCTTGTTGGCCCGGTATTCGAGCCGGCGCTGGTCGACCAGTGCGCGCGCCTCGGCCAGCCGCTCGGGCCGCTCGCCCGGATCGAGCCGGCACAACAGGTCGCCCTCGGCCACCGTCTGGCCCCGGTCGTGCGGCGTTTCGATGACCCGCGCTTCGACTTCCGCCGCCACGTCGACCACGCGCAAGGCTTCGGCGCGACCGCTCACCTTGATCTCGGAGGCATAGGGTTCGGCTCGGAAGCGTCGGGCGCGGACCGCGAACAAGGCGTCTTCTTCGGCGGCACCGGGGCGGTCGGCCGACCGGTCGTCGGACCCGGTGTCGTCGCGTGGGGGCGCGCCGCCGCCGAGCAGCCCGCTGGCCATCCAGGCAATGATGAGCAGCGCAAGCGCCGCTGCGCTGATGAAAGATTTTCGCATCCAACCCCGTCCCTTGCCCGCTGACCGTCGATCCGGCCCGTCGATGGCTGCCGATTGCGCCTACTCGGCCGCCTTGGTGGACAAGGGCGCGTCGGCGGTCAACCGGTCACGATAGCTGACTAGGAAGTGCCGTGCGGCCTTCTGGGTTGCAACCCCGTATTCTATCACAAATCGTGAAGCGGGGGACATATCCTGGGCGAGCAAGCGGTTCAATGCGTCGATCTTCTCGTCGTGCTGGCCGATACGGGCGTCGATCAGGCCGCCCAAGCGCTCCGGCGACACCGCTTCGGCGAACAGCAGCGAGGCCAGAAAGTCTGACCGGTTGCGATCCGGTTCGGGGCCGTCGCGCAGCGTGCCCTCAAGCGTCTGGCGCCCGGCGTCGGTCAGCGAATAGACCTTCTTGTCGGGCCGGCGTTCCTGATGCTCGGTGCGGCAGGCGACCAGGCCGTCCTGGGTCAGTTTGGTGAGCGCTGGATAGATCGACCCATAGCTGGCCTCGCTGAAAAACGAAAAGCTGCCCTCGGCGACCATCTTTTTGATCTCGTAGCCGGTGGCATCGCCGAGCGAAAGAATGCCCAGGCAAAGCGTCCGCACGTCCATAATAATCTACCCGGATAGTATCGACACGATATACATTAGATGCGCTTTAACCGGTCGTTTGTAAAGGGCGGCGCACAGTCGGACCGGAAACGAACTGATGGGAGTCGTGACGATGGCGGTTCGGTCCGGCCTTTTGGTGTCGCTGGCGGCGTTGCTGGCATTGGGCGGCTGTGCGGACGGGCAGGGGTTCATGGGGGCCAATACCAGCGTCTCGGACACGCTGGTGGCGGATGCCGGTCAGGCCGCGCGCGCCGAGATCGAGCGCAGCGAGTTGATGTCCATGCGCGACACGCTGCTGGCCCGGCAAGCGGCATTGGAAGACAAGTTCGCGGCGCTTGAGGCGCAGGTGAGTCGGGTCGGCGAACGGCTTTCGGACACCCAGCGCGGGGTCAAGGATCTGGCCGATCGGGTGGACGCCATGGCGCGCACGCTCGATGCGTTGGAGGCGGGGCCGGCGCCGGCTGCGCTGTCCAAGCGCCAGCAGGCCATGGGCGAGACGCTGGCGCGTCTGGAAACCGATGTGATCGCCACGCTGCGCGGGCAATTGGAGGCCATGGCGGGGCGCGTGGCCGAGTTGGAAAAGGTCGCCGAGGCGGAGGAGGCGGTGGTGCGTGAGCAGGCCGCGGAGGTGCTCAACGCCCTCGGCCAGCCGGTGGCCGGCGGCGAGGGCGGCGGCCGCTACGGCGCGCATCTGGTCTCGTACCGTGAGCGCGGCGATGTGAGCAGCGGTTGGGCCGAGCTGCAGCGCGAGTATCCCGACCTGTTCGACGGTTTGACGGCGCGGGTCGATTCCATCCGCCTGGACGATTTCGGCGGCCAGTTCCACCGTTTGATCGTCGGCCCGTTCGCGACGCCCGACGGCGCCAGCGATCTGTGCGCCAGAGCCCGGGCGCGCGAACTGTTCTGCGAGGTTCAGGCATTCCAGGGCGAAGCGATCTGACCCGGCCGACGCAGCGGACAGAGCGCGCCCGACCGCCTGAAGGGCGGACACGCCCGGCGGCATGGGCGGGCGAACGGCGGGCCGGCGCCGCAAGCGCCACGGCGGCGTCGCGTCGCCGTGGAATGTCGGTCGCCTGGAAGCGCGCACCGGCCCCGGGTCGGTCGATGCGCCGCGGGTCGGTCGGTGTGTCCCGCGTTGGCCGACGCGGCTGTCTCTGCCGGTGCCGGGCTGGTGCCGGCCGGTCTCCCCTGGAGCCCACCGGTTGGCCACGCGGTCAGCGGGCGGGGGGAAAGGGGGCCGGGGGGGCGAGCCGGCGCCCGGCACGCACCGGGCGTCGGCGGCGCGCGTTAAGCGTGGCCCAGACCCGGCCGGTGCCGCGTAACCCGGCGGCGGCCAAGCATAGCAGCCCGGCGAAATAGGCCGCCCCCAAGGCGTGAACGATCAGGTCGGTCATCCGATCCTCCCCTGAATGGTTCGTCTTTTGTTCTTATATCCGACTCGGCTGCTGCGGTAAAGAACAAATCAAAAACACCGGCACGACGCCGGTGCCGTCCGCGACGCCGTGTTGGCGGTGCGGGAGACCGGGCCGCTTGCCCGAACCGGGCGCGACCGCTAAGCAGGAACACAAGGACGGTTATCACAACCGAATCGTGAGCGTGATGAGTGACATAAAAAACCCCGGGCCGGGCAAACCGGCACGCGTCTCGGGGACGGACAGCCTCGGGGCAGCGCGGCCGGCGGACAAGACGGCCGAGGCCAACGCCGACCGACGTCCGTCGCGCGCCGTGTTCAGCGCGCTGGACCTGGGCACCAATAATTGCCGGCTGCTGGTGGCCCGGCCGCAGGGTGGCGGGTTTCGGATCATCGATGCCTTTTCGCGCATCGTCCGCTTGGGCGAGGGGTTGTCACGTACCGGGCGCTTGTCGGATGCGGCGATGGATCGCGCGGTGGACGCGCTCAAGGTCTGTGCACACAAGATCGACCGGCGTCGCGTCACCTGCCTGCGCAGCGTCGCCACCGAGGCATGCCGGATCGCCGACAATGCCGACCGCTTCATCGCCCGGGTCTATGACGAGACCGGCCTGCGGCTGGATGTGATTTCGGCGGGCGAGGAGGCGCGTCTGGCGGTGCTCGGCTGTCAGTCTTTGTTGGTCGACGATCTCTCCGATGCGCTGGTGTTCGACATCGGCGGCGGGTCGACGGAATTGATCCATGTGCGGCGCACCTCGGGCGGCTATCGCATTATGGCGTGGATCTCCATGCCGTGGGGCGTGATCAATCTGGCCGAGCGCTATGACGTGCGCCATGCCGACGAAGCGCTGTTCCGCACCATGGTGGACGAGATGCGGCGCGCCCTCCAGGCCTTCGGGCGCGACCATGGGCTCGACGAGGTGGTGGCCCGGGGGGCTGTGCAGTTGCTCGGCACCTCGGGGACGGTGACCACGCTTGGCAGTGTCTATCTGCAACTGCCGGCCTATGACCGTGCCAAGGTGGATGGGCTGTGGATCGACTCGGGCGATGTGCGCGACCTGACCTGGTCGGTGGCGCGCATGAGCTATGACCAGCGGCGCGCCCAACCGTGCATCGGCGATGACCGGGCCGATCTGGTGGTCGCCGGCTGTGCGATCCTGGAGGCGATCCTGTCCCTGTGGCCGGCCGAGCGCCTGCGGGTGGCCGACCGCGGTATCCGCGAGGGCATCCTGCGCGGCCTGATGGAGCAGGGCCCCGAGGTGATCATGCCGCCGAGCGTGGCCGCGACGCTCTGACCAGCGGGTGTTTGAAGGATTGGAGCACGCGACGGTCCGAGACGACCGGGCGGGGCTCAGCAGGGAGGACGACGATCCATGACCGACGGACGCGGCGACGGCGGGGCCGGTAGCGGTGGCGGCAAAAGCGGCGGCGGCAGCGGCGGCAGGGATGGCAGCGGCAATGAGCGCCGGCGCGGCGCCCGGCGGGCCAACCGCACCGGCGGCGACCCGCGCGGGCGCAGCCGGGGGCCGAAGGTGCGGGTGCGCACGGCGCGCGGGCGCAAGCTGTCGTCGACCCGCTGGCTCGAACGCCAGTTGAACGACCCCTATGTGGCCGAGGCGCAGCGCCGCGGCTATCGCGCGCGCTCGGCGTTCAAGCTTCTGGAACTGGACGAAAAGCTGCACCTGTTCCGCGGCGTGCGCCGGGCGGTGGATCTGGGCTGTGCGCCGGGCAGTTGGTTGCAGGTGATGGTCGAGCGCCTGGGCCACGGCGCGGAGGTGGTCGGCATCGACCGGCTGGCCACCGACCCGGTGGCCGGTGCCGCGATCCTGGAGATGGATTTCCTCGACCCCGCCGCCGACGCGGCCCTGGGCGAGCATCTGAGCGGCCCGGTGGACCTGGTGGTCTCGGACATGGCCGCGGACACCACCGGCCACAAGCAGACCGACCATCTGCGCACCATGGCGCTGTGCGAGGCGGCGCTCGACTTCGCCGAGGCGCATCTGGCGCCGGGCGGGCATTTCGTCGCCAAGGTGCTGCAAGGCGGGGCGGAGGAGGCCTTGCTGCGGCGCATGAAGGCGGGCTTCAAGACGGTCAAGCACGTCAAGCCCGCCGCGTCGCGCCCGGAATCGGTCGAATGGTATGTGGTGGCAAAGGGCTTTCGCGGCCGCGGCGATTGATCGGCGCGTGGCTGCCGGCCCCGCCGCCCCGCTGGCCCCACCGCTCCCGCCGGCCAGGGAGCCCATGCTCATCGGACAAGAAAGCGCTCGGGCGAGAAAGCCGTTGGACAAGGCGGGGGCGTGTACCCTATACGCGCCCCATTCCCGCCACCGCAGAGTTTCGGAGCGCCGCCATGGATATCAGCCTGGGATTGACTTTCGACGATGTATTGCTCGTACCGGCAGAGTCGGACGTGCTACCGGGGCAGGTGGACACGGGCACGCAACTGACCAGGACGTTGAAACTCAAACTGCCGCTGTTGAGCTCGGCCATGGACACGGTGACCGAAACCGACCTGGCCGTGGCCATGGCGCAGATGGGCGGCATCGGCGTTATCCACCGCAACCTGACCATCGAGGAACAGGCCGAGATGGTGCGGCGGGTCAAGAAGTACGAATCGGGCATGGTGGTGAACCCGGTGACCATGTTCCCCGATCAGACCCTGGCCGAGGCGCTCGACCTGATGGACCGCCACGCGATCTCCGGCATTCCGGTGGTCGAACGCGGCGCCGGTCCGGGGCCGAAGAAGCTGGCCGGCATTCTGACCAACCGCGACGTGCGTTTCGCCACCAACAAGGCGACCCCGGTGGCCGAACTGATGACCGCTGAGGGGCTGGTCACCGTGACCCCCGGCGTCACCAGCGAGGAAGCCAAGCGGCTGCTGCACCAGCACCGGATCGAAAAGCTGTTGGTGGTCGACACCGACTATCGCTGTATCGGGCTGGTCACGGTCAAGGACATGGACAAGGCGGTGGCCCACCCGGACGCCGCCAAGGACACCACCGGCCGGCTGTTGGTCGCCGGCGCCACCTCGGTGGGTGAGGACGGCTTTGCCCGCGCCGAGGCGCTGATCGACGCCGAGGCCGACCTGGTGGTGATCGACACCGCCCACGGCCATTCGCGCCGGGTGCTCGACACCGTCGAGCGGGTCAAGAAACGCTCCAACGCCACCCAGGTGCTGGCCGGCAATGTGGCGACGCCCGAGGCCGCCCAGGCGCTCATCGACGCCGGCGCCGACGCGGTCAAGGTGGGCATCGGCCCGGGCTCGATCTGCACCACGCGGGTGGTGGCGGGCGTCGGCATGCCGCAACTGACCGCGATCATGACCACCGCGGAACAGGCCGCCAAGGCGGGCATTCCGGTGATCGCCGACGGCGGCGTGCGCACCTCGGGCGACGTGGCCAAGGCGATCGCCGCCGGCGCCAACGCGGTGATGATCGGCTCGCTGCTCGCCGGTACCACCGAAGCGCCGGGCGAGGTGTTCCTGTATCAGGGCCGGTCCTACAAGGCCTATCGCGGCATGGGCTCGGTGGGGGCGATGGCGCGCGGCTCGGCCGACCGCTATTTCCAGGAAGAGGTCAAGGACACGCTCAAGCTGGTGCCCGAGGGCGTCGAGGGCCAGGTGCCGTTCAAGGGGCCGACCAAGAACGTGCTGCACCAACTGGGCGGCGGCCTGCGCGCGGCCATGGGCTATACCGGCTCGCGCACCATCCCCGATCTGCAACAACGCGCCCGGTTCGTGCGCATCACCAATTCGGGCCTCGCCGAAAGCCATGTGCACGACGTGGCGATCACCCGCGAATCGCCCAACTACCCCGCCCGCTGAGGCGTCGGCGATGACCCCTGCCGCCCGCCTGGCTGCGGCCATTGACCTGTTGGATGTGATCCTGAGCGCGGCGCGCGACAATGGCCCGCCCGCCGACCGGCTGGTCAACGACTATTTCCGCGCCCGGCGCTATGCCGGGTCCAAGGACCGGCGCGCCATCCAGGACCAGGTGTTCGACACCCTGCGCCACGCGGTGTCGCTGTCCGAGCGGCTGGCCGCCGTGGGGCTCGCGGCGACCGGGCGGACCCTGGCGCTGTGCGCGCTCGATGACGCGGAGACGGCGGACGCGGAGGGCAGCGGCAACGCCGCGCTGTTCGCCGGTCCGCACGCCACCCATGCGCCCGACGCGGCCGAGGCTGCCGCGCTGGCCGCCGCCCGGGCGCTGCCGGCCGACCGGTTGAGCGCCACCGCGCGGCTCGAATGCCCGGCCTGGCTCGCCGACCATCTGGACCTGGACGCCGCCGCGCCGGTGCTCGCCGCCCTGGTCGGGCGCGCGCCGCTCGACCTGCGGGTCAACACGCTCAAGGCCGAGCCCGAGGCGGTGCGTGCCGCCCTGGCCGAGCAGGGCGTGACCGCCGTGCCGGTCGCGGGCACCGCCACGGCGCTGCGCGTCGACCCGCCGGTATCGCTGCACCAGTCGCCGCTGATGCGCGACGGCGCCGTCGAGGTGCAGGACGCCAACGCCCAGCGCGCTTGCGCCCTGGCCGCCGCCGCACCCGGCGAGACGGTCATCGATCTGTGCGCGGGCGCTGGCGGTAAAACCCTGGCGCTGGCCGCCGCCATGGCCAATGAGGGCCGGCTGTGGGCGGTCGACATCGCGCCGCAGCGGCTCAAGACCCTGGCCCGGCGCGCCGCAATCGCCGGCGTCACCGTGGCCGAGACCGTGGCGCTGCCGGCGACCGGTAAGCCGCGCCTGCGCTGGCTCGGCGCCCACGCCGAAACCGCCGACCTGGTGCTGGCCGACGTGCCGTGCAGCGGCACCGGCACCTGGCGGCGCAGCCCCGAATTGCGCCTGCGTCTCGACGCCGAGTGGCTCGACGAGTTGCGCCAGCGTCAGGCGCGCCTGCTCGACGAGGCGGCGGCGCTGGTCAAGCCCGGCGGCCGGCTGGTCTACGCCACCTGTTCGATCCTGGCGGGCGAGAACGACGCCCAGATCGCCGCCTTCCTGGACCGCCGGCCGGACTTCGCCCTGGCCGACCCGGCGGGCGGGCCGCACGCCTGGACGCCCGACGCCGATGGCGGCGACGGCTTCTTCGCGGCGCTCCTGGTCCGTTGCCCGGCCGACGCCTGACCGCCGGCCGGCGGCTGCTTGACGCGGCGCGCCGGCTGTCCCATGTCTTCGCGATCATGACCGCTTGGCCGTTTTCGTCGCTGACCCGCGCGTTTCCGCGCCCGATGGTGTCCTTGGGGCGGCCCCCGAGGGGGGCTTCGGGGGCATCTGCAACGGCGTCCCCGGCAGGGTCCGCGGGGGTGTCCGCTATGGCTGTGGCCGGGCTGCTGCTGGCGATGACGCTGGTGTGGCCGCCGGCCGCCCAGGCCGCGACCACCGCCGACCGGTTCCGCGCCGCCAGCGCCCGCCTGGTCGAGGCGGCCGAGGCCGCGTCGGTCGCCGGGCGCACCGAGGATGCGCGCTTGCGTTATCAGCAGGCGCTGGTCGCCGACCCGCGCAGCGTCGCGGCACTGGTCGGCCTGGGCCGGCTCAACGCGACGGCGGGGCAGGGCGAGGCGGCGCTGCGCCTGTTCGACCGCGCGCTGGCGCTCAACCCGGTCAATGTGACGGTGCTGGCCGCCAAGATGGAGGCGCAGATGACCCTGCGCGACCTGGACGGCGCGGACGCCACGCTCGATCGGCTCGACACGCTGTGCGCCCGGATCGACGACGCCTGCGGGCGGCTGGCGCCGATGCGTCGGGCGCTCGACGCCGCGCGTGCCGCCACCGCCGGGGGCGGCTGATCGGTGACGCTAAGGGGCGCCAGCGGGCGCCGGCCGCGCGGTCCCACGGGGCTTGGCAGCGGCGGGCAAATGCGCGCTGGACGGCGCCCCCGGTGCTCGCTACAAGGCCGGTCATCATGACCGTGACCGATACTCAAGACCGCATCCTCATCGTCGATTTCGGCAGCCAGGTAACCCAGCTCATCGCGCGCCGGGTGCGCGAAGCCGGCGTCTACTGCGAAATCCAACCGTTCAACAAGGTCGACGACCGCAGCATGGCGGCGTTCGCGCCCCGGGGCGTGATCCTGTCGGGCGGCCCGGCCTCGGTGACCGAGGCGGAGACGCCGCGCGCTCCCGACGCCTTGTTCGCCATGGGCGTGCCGGTGCTCGGCATCTGTTATGGCCAGCAGACCATGGTCGCGCAGTTGGGCGGCTCGGTTACCGCGTCTGACCATCAGGAATTCGGCCGCGCCTTTCTCGACCTGAAGGAGCCCTGCGCCTTGTTCGAGGGTGTTTGGGAGCCCGGCAGCCGCGAACAGGTGTGGATGAGCCATGGCGACCATGTGGACCGGCTGCCGGAGGGCTTCCGGGTGGTCGCCCAGTCGGACGGTGCGCCGTTCGCCTTCATCGCCGACGACGCGCGGCGCTTCTACGGCGTCCAGTTTCACCCCGAGGTGACCCACACGCCCCATGGCGGCCAGTTGCTGCGCAATTTCGCGCTTGGCGTCTGCGGCTGTGCGGGCGATTGGACCATGGCGGCGTTCCGCGACACCAAGATCGCCGAGATCCGCGCCCAGGTGGGCGACCGGCGGGTGATCTGCGGCCTGTCGGGCGGCGTCGACAGCTCGGTGGCGGCGGTGCTGCTGCACGAGGCGATCGGCGACCAGCTCACCTGTGTGTTCGTCGACCACGGCCTGTTGCGCGCCGGCGAGGCCGAGCAGGTGGAGCGCCTGTTCCGCGACCATTACAATATCCCGCTGATCGCGCGCGACGCCAGCGACCTGTTCTTGAGCGCGCTCAACGGCGTCGACGACCCCGAGCGCAAGCGCAAGATCATCGGCGGCCTGTTCATCGACGTGTTTCAGGAAGAGGCCCAGAAGGTGGAGAATGCCGGCCTGCTGGCCCAGGGCACGCTCTACCCGGATGTGATCGAGAGCGTGTCGTTCGCCGGCGGCCCGTCGGTGACCATCAAGTCGCACCACAATGTGGGCGGTCTGCCCGAGCGGCTGAACCTGGAACTGGTCGAGCCGTTGCGCGAATTGTTCAAGGACGAGGTGCGCGCGCTCGGCCGCGAGTTGGGTCTGCCCGAGCGGATGATCGGCCGCCACCCGTTCCCCGGGCCGGGTCTGGCGATCCGCATTCCGGGCCCGGTGTCGGCGGACAAGGCCGACATCCTGCGCAAGGCGGATGCGATCTATCTGGAAGAGATCGAGAAGGCGGGGCTTTACGACGCCATCTGGCAGGCGTTTGCGGTGCTTTTGCCGGTCAAGACGGTGGGCGTGATGGGCGACAGCCGCACCTACGACCATGTCTGCGCGCTGCGTGCGGTGACCGCGGTCGACGGCATGACCGCCGACAGCTATCCCTTCGACCACGCCTTCCTGTCGCAAGTGGCGACCCGGATCATCAACGAGGTGCGCGGCATCAACCGCGTCGTCTACGACGTCACCTCCAAACCCCCCGGTACCATCGAGTGGGAGTAGGGAAAAAGGATGCTCTGGCGGGCTGTGGCGGGGAATATCGTAGAACAGGCAGCGCCTTATGCCTGTTTCAGTGAATCATCTGACTTGAACTGTCGATCCGCGTTCGCTTTGCGCCAAGCTTATGATTTTTCAGACTCTCATCTCGACTTGCCGCTGCCCCGCTCGTGCCTATAGAAGAATTTTGACGGACTTTCTGACGGTGTTTTAGTGAGGCCGGCTCCTGAAAGGACCATCAGCAATTTGCTGCTCTGGGTGTGACGGTACTTTTGCTAAAGCCCTTCGGCTGTTCGCGAGGCGTCATGGCGAAAAAACGCAGGCGAAAGCAGAAACTTCGAACCGCGACGCCAGACGATCATTTCGCTGCGGGTCCATTTGAATTCGCGCGTTTTGGGCGCCTTATCGTAAGTCGTTCGCGAGCTAGCGCCGCGGACTGGGAGGAAGCAAACGCGAGGGCCGCCGCTCCGCTCCCGACGATCACTTCTGAGATCGATGAACTCGTGGCGCAAATTGCCGAGCAGGTCGCAAGGCTTCCAGGCGAGCGCCTGCTTCATCGTGCTTGGTGGGAGTTCGCGGCAAAAAACATCACCGGCGATGGCCAAGACGCCCCAGAGTCGATCGCTGCCATGCGAATGATCGACTATGTCCAAAGCGTCATAGCATCAGTCAAACCCGTAGAAAACGTAGCGAGCGAGGTCAGTGAAGAAGAATGGGCGCTCCTGTCCGAGCGCGTCGAAACCCTGTTTGCGCGCCTTACTCTCGGATATCAGATAGCGCTGACAGCCTCCAAAAAGAAAGACAACAAGGACCTCGACATGGAGCTCGAAGAGTTCCGTCTTCGGGCCGAGGTCATGTGGATGAATGTCCGAGGCGAACGTTATCAATGCCACGAGAGGCAGGCGCTCGAAGATATTCTACTACCTCACTCCGACGTGTTGGTTCGCCTTTTTGGGATCGATGCAAGAGCGCTGATCGACGAGCTGGACAAGATACTCGCCAAGCTTTCGCGCGGTCTTATGGACTTGACGGTCGAGTTTGAGAGCTTTCGAGCAGACACGCTGAACCGGCTGGACGAACTCGCCAAGAATACTGGTTCCACCGACATAGAATCGCTTCGCGATGAGGTGTTCAAGGATCCCTCGCTTGAAGCGAGGCGTGAGCGCATCGGCGGAGAGCTTTTTGGCCTCGACCTGTACGATGTCGGGAAGAACACGGATATCCCCAAGGCGCTGCTCGACGAGCTGACCTGGGCTCCGGGTGAAGAAGAAGATTTCTTCGCGCCTGGCCCGTTCCGGGGCTGGCCGTTGCGGTTGTGGCCAACCATGAAACGGCCCTTTATCCGTTTGCAGGGCCGCACGCTGTGCTTCGACATGTTTACGCTGTTCGACGGCTTTTATCGCGTCATACAACGCATCGTGTTTCGCCTAGAACCCGACTACCGGACAAACTGGAATGAGCGGCAAAAGACTGTCTCCGAAGAGCTGCCTTTCAGATACTTGTCCCGTCTCTTACCTGGGGCACAGATAGTTCGGCCCGTATACTACCGTTGGAAATCCGGTGACGGGCCGGCCCAATGGCACGAGGCCGACGGGCTCGTTATTTACGACGACCACCTGATCGTTGTTGAAGTGAAGGCTGGCGCCTTCACCTACACGTCGCCGGCAACCGACTTACCTGCACATATTGCGTCGCTTGAAAACCTGGCCCGCAGCCCCGCCTCACAGGGCAACCGCTTCGTCGACTATTTTGAGAGCGCATCCGAAGTCGTCATCGCTGATAGCGATCATAACGAGATCGGCAGGTTACGGCGGTCCACCTTCAGGCACGTCACCATCTGTGCAGTTACGCTCGATCCCTTCACGGAGCTGGCCGCTCGGGCGCAGCACCTCAAGAAAATTGGAGTGGACATCGGCAAGCGCCCCGTCTGGCTGCTGTCGGTCGATGACTTGCGAGTGTATGCGGACCTCATCGGCGATCCGCTGACATTCCTGCATTTTGTCGAACAACGAATGACCGCAGCGCAGTCAGAGCTTGTCGATCTGAACGACGAAATGGATCACCTTGGCTTGTATCTGAAGGAGAACAATTACGCCATGTATGCCGCTGAGTTGGTCGGGGGCGACACGGCGAAGCTGCAGTTTGACGGCTACCGCACGCCGATCGACGACTACTACTCAGCGGTAATTCGCGGCGAGCCTGCGGGAGCGCCCCGCCAGGAGAAGCCGGTTCGGATCGCCGAGATTATTGACTTCTTGAACAAGTCGCAAAAGCCTGGGCGATCTGCCGTCGCAAGCTTTCTTCTCGATGCGGCAGGTGATCATCGCGAGACGATCGCCAAGCTCATTGATGAGCAGATCAAAGGGAATTCGAAACTCGGGCGTCCGAAGCCGTTTTCGACATATGGAGACCACGCATTTACGCTTTGGACCTGGTCTCCACCGGTTCAGCGAGACTCAGTCTTCGCCTTGAGACATACGATGGCCGTGGTTGCGGCTGCGCATGAAGAACGGCGACTGATGCTTGAGCTTGAATTCGATGCGAGGGGGAAGGTTGAAGATATCCATTGGTCGCATGTGAATCTCGATGGGCTCTCTGCGGACGAGAGGGCCGAGGTGGAGCAAGCTGCAATTGAACTAAGGCGGCAGCGAGTGGCCGCAGCAAAGAAAGATCACAAGATTGGCCGCAATGAACCCTGTCCATGCGGTAGCGGGAAAAAATACAAGAAGTGCTGTCTCGTGTAGGCGCCTTGAATAGGCGCTGACTGTATCTTTTGTCGCCCGCTTGCTGAGGGCGTCCCCAAGATCGAGAATAAAAATCGTCCGATCGGTGTCGATTGTCCATGAAAGCGAGGATCTATTTGCTTGGTCGAATTCACCTTTAGAATCATAAGCCGAGGATATTTGACGGATTCGTTGAC
Organism: Rhodothalassium salexigens DSM 2132; assembly: GCF_004341375.1. Classification (GTDB taxonomy): domain Bacteria; phylum Pseudomonadota; class Alphaproteobacteria; order Sphingomonadales; family Rhodothalassiaceae; genus Rhodothalassium; species Rhodothalassium salexigens. Next base: position 488,022 of record NZ_SLXO01000001.1, on the reverse strand, counting down.
GGACGATTCTTAGAAAGACAATGGAAAACTCCCATGAAACCAATGTTTTATGGTTAGCCGAAGCGATAGAGTGGGAATGAGGACTGCGGGACACGCTGGCGGGTTCTAGCGGAAACGCCGGCTCGGACACGTGCCGGGCTATGGAATGGCTCGGCAACGGTCTGCGGCCGATTGTCGGTCGGAAGCCTCGTCGTGGTGGCCTGAGCCGGTCGGTGTGACCTGCCACTGAACCCTCTCCCAGCCGACCGGGGAGCAGGCTGTGTCTACGCCCATTGGCAGCGCTTGAGCCCATGTCCGTCTCCGCCCGGCCGCCACGTTTTTTTTGCGACCGGTTGGTCATGCGGTCGCGGTGTCGATTTTGCCGACCGCTTTGGGGCTTGCGTCCGGGGGGCGGAGCCCCTAGGAGGAAAGCAGGCGGGGAGTGGCGCAGCCTGGTAGCGCATCTGCTTTGGGAGCAGAGGGTCGCAGGTTCGAATCCTGTCTCCCCGACCAGCCTTGCCAGCGTCGAGCCGTGCCCCAGAGGGGCCGAGAGCCCGCGCGTCAGCGTGCGGGCGGCTGGATGTTGTGGGCGAGGGCGTAGACCACCGGCACGAACACCATGGTGATCAGCGTGCCGACCGCCAGCCCGGCCATGATGGTGATCGCCATCGAGACCCAGAACGGATCGCTCAGCAACGGCGTCATGCCCAGGATGGTGGTGCTGGCGGCCAGCAACACCGGCCGCAGACGCAGCTTGGCAGCGTCCACCAGCGCCTCGTGGGCGTCCTGGCCGTCGCGGCGGTTGGCGCGGATCTGGTCGATCAGCACCACCGCGTTCTTGATCATCATGCCGGTCAGGCTGAGCGCCCCCAACAGCGCCATGAAGCCGAACGCCGCGCCGGTGGCCAGCAAGCCCGCCGTGATGCCGATCAGCGCAAACGGGATCGCCGCGACGATGATCAGCATCGGCCGCAGCGCGTTGAACAGCGCCACGATGATCAACAACATCGCCGCACCCGCCGGCACCAGGCCGGGCAACAGCGAGCGTTGCGCGGTGGTGGCGCTTTCATACTCGCCGTCCAACTCGAACGCATAGCCCGGCGGCAGGTCGATGGCCTCGATCCGGTCGCGCACCGACGCCCACAGGCTTGGGAAGGTGACGCCGTCGATGGGGTTGGTCTGCACGGTGATCGCCCGGCGCCGGTCGAAGCGCTGGATCACCGGGTCCTCGAACGCCAGGTCGAGCCCGTCGGTCACCTGGTCGAGCGGCACCGTGGCGGTGGAGAAGGTGGGCCGCACCGACAGCGCGCCGAGCGTGTCCAGCGTCTCGCCGTTCTGGCCGTCCTTGCGCGCCAGGATCGGCAGCAGGTCGTCGCCGTCGCGGTACAGCCCCACCGGCACGCCGTCATGGCTGCGGCGCAGGCTCGACGCCACGTCGTCGCGGGTGACCCCGGACCAGCGCGCCTGCTTCTGGTCGTAGCGCGCGACCAGTTTCGGCACCGGGTGGCGCCAGTCGGTGCGCACGTCCTCGGTCAGCGGGCTGGCGCGCAGGATGTCCTCGGCTTCGGCGGCAAGCGCCTTGAGCACCGCCACATCGGCGTCGGCCGGTCCGGTGAACCGCCCCTCGAACTGCCAGGTGTTGCCCGGGCCCACGGTGTAGCGCTTGACCAGCACGATGCCGGGCACATTGGCGCGCGCCCACGCCTTGATGTCGGCATAGGCACGGTCGAGCGCCGCCGGGTCCGCCACATTGACCAGAAGCTGGCCATAGGACGGGTTGAGCGGTTCGGGCTCCACCGGCAGGTAGAAGCGCGGCGCGCCCCGGCCGAGAAAGGTGGACACGCCGGTCACGTCGGGGTGGGCGCGGGCGCGCTCGGCGAGCGGAGCCAGATTGGCTTCCACTTGGGCGAGGGTCTGCGCCTCTTCGGCCCAATAATGGATGGTGAACTGCGGCCGGCTGGCGAACGGAAAGAAATTCCGCTCCACCTGGGCGAAGCCGTAGACCGAGCCGGCGAACGCCACCACCATGACCGCCAGCACCGCCCAGCGCCGGGCCAGCGCGGCGCGCAGCGTGGCGTCGAAGGCGCGGGTCAGCCGGGTGTCGCCGGGGCTGCGGCCGGCGCTGGCCGGTGTGGCGCGCAACAGCCCCATGGATTGCAGCGGCGTGAAGGTGATCGACAGCACCCAGCTGAGCAGCAGCGACACCGCGATCACCTGGAACAGCGCGGCGCAAAACTCGCCCACGTTCGACGGCGCGGCGTAGACCGGATAGAAGGACAATACCGCGATCACCGTGGCGCCGAGCAACGGCCAGGCGTTGCTGACGGTGGCGCGCACGCTGGCCTCGAACCGGCCCATGCCGCGGTCGAGCCGCACGGCGATATTCTCCGACACCACGATGGCGTTGTCGACGATCATGCCCAACGCCACCACCATGGCGCCGAGCGATACCCGGTGCAGGTCGATGTCCCACAGCCCCATGACGATCAGCGTGCCGAGGATCGACAGCACCAGCGCGCTGGAGATGATCGCGCCCATGCGCCAGCCCATGGCGAGCGTCAACACCACGGTGACGATCGCCACCGACTGGGCCAGCGACCACAAGAAGCCACTGACCGCCTTGTCCACCAGGTCGGCCTGCCAGGCCACCCGGTGCAACTCCAGCCCCACGGGCAACTGGGCGTTCAGCCGCTCGACGGCGGCGCCGAGCCGAACGCCCAGATCGACCACATTGGCGTCGGCCTGGTTGGACACGGCGATGGCGATCGCCGGCAGGCCGTTGTGGCGCATTCGGTTTAAGGGCGGTTCCACATAGCCCAGGCTGACCCGCGCCACGTCGCCGAGCCTGACGGTTTCGAGCCCGGGCCGGGCGCCCGGCGTCTGTTGCAGGTCGCGCGGCGACGGCCGCAGGATCAGGTTTTCGATGTCTTCGGGGCTGTCGAACGCGCCCGCCACCTCGACGCGCAGCCGGCCGCTTTGGGCATCGAGCGCGCCGGCGTCGACCACCGCGTTCTGGGTGGCGAGGGTCTGCAACACCGTCTCGGCCGACAGCCCGAGCGAGCGGATGCGCGCGTCGGAGATGTCCACATAGATCGCCTTGCGCTGCACGCCCCACAAGTCGACCCGCGACACGCCGTCGATCAGCGACAGCGCGCGCTTGATATCCTCGCCCCGGTCTTCGAGCGCGGCGCGGTCGAAGCCGTCGCCGGTCAGCGCCAGCACATGGCCATAGACCTCGCCGAAATCGTCGTCGCGGACCACCGGCGGGCCGGCGCCGGGCGGCAGGTCGCCGGCCACGTCGCGCATGCGCTTGCGCAGCTTGTCCCAGATCTGCGGCATGTCGGTGCCGCGAAACTGTTCCTGGATATCCACCTTGACCATCGACAGGCCGGCCCGGTTGGTCGACTGCACATAGCGCAATTCGGGCAGTTCCTGGACCGCCAGCGCGATCTTCTCGCTGACCTCGCGTTCCACTTCCTCGGGCGCGGCACCGGGATAGGGGGTCAGCACCAGGGCGGTCTTGATGGTGAAGGTGGGGTCTTCAAGCCGGCCCAACTGGAAAAAGCTCAACAGCCCGCCCAAGGCCACCACGGCGATCGCGAACACCGTGGTAGTGCGCGCGGCGATGGCGGCGCGCACCAAGGCGGCTATGGCGCCGCGCGGCGGTTCGGCATCGCCATTGCCAGGGGCGGTTTGCCGGTCGGCGGCGGCCGCGTCTTGGCGTCCGGTCTCGCGCCCGGTCATGGCATGGCCTCGCCCGGTTGGGCCGCTTCGGGCAGCGGGCGCACGCGTTGGCCTTCGCTCAGCGACTGGGCGCCGGCGATGACCACCCGGTCGCCGGGGCCGAGCCCGCGCACCCGGGCGCCGCGCGCGGCCAGCGGCGTGCGCGCCTCGACGGTGACGGCCACCCGGGTCACCGTGGCGGTGCCGTCGGCCTCGGCGCGCAGGGTCCACACGGCGGTGCCGCTATCGGTCTGGACCAGGGCGGCGGTGGGCAGGGTGAACAGGTCGCCCCGGTCGGCGCGGCGCAGCGTGAAGCCGGCGCGCCCGGCCTGGCCCGGCAGCACCAGCCGCTCGGCCGGCGGCGCGAAGGTGAGCGTGACCGGATAGGTGCGCGTGGTCGCCGAGGGCTCGCTGCCCACTTCGGTGATCTCGGCGGGCACCGCCGCGTCGGGATAGGCGTCGAGGCGCACCCAACTGGCGCTCACCCGGTCGAGGCTGAGGCGCAGGCGCTCGGGCACGTCGACGGTCATTTCCAGGCGCGAGCGGTCGACCAGCCGGACGATCGGCTGGGTCGGCTGGATGTTCTCATAGGCCTCGGTGAAGGTGGCCACCACCTCGCCGGCGAACGGCGCGCGCAACTCGGTGTCGTCGAGCGCCTTCTGGGCGATGTTCAGCTGCGACTGTGCGGCGTCGAAGGCGGCGCGGGCGTCGGACAGCGCCTGTTTGGACACCGCACCGGTCTCGGCCGCCCGGGCGACGCGCTGGTATTGCGCGCGGGTGCGGTCGCGTTCGGCGGTCGCCTGGGCGACCCGGTTCTCGAAATCGCGCGGGTCGAGCCGGGCCAGCAACTCGCCCTCGGCCAGTGTCGAGCCCACCTCCACCGGCAGGTCGAGCACCGTGCCGGGCACCGTGAAGGCGAGGGTGGCGCTCTCTACCGCCGCGGTGACGCCGGGGAAGGAGCGCGTGTCGGCGGCCGCCTCGCGCGCCAGGGTCAGCGTCTTGACCGGTCGCGGGGCGGCCGCCGGCGCCGGGTCGTCGGACCCGGCGTCACAGGCCAGGAGCGGCCCGGTCAGCGCCACGGCGAACAGCGCGCGGGCGGCGGCTTTGGCGAGCCCGCGTCGGCGCGGGAGCGGGGCTTGGGCGGGCAGGCTCATGGCGTTTCGTCCTCGTCCGTGGCCCCCGTTGCGGGGGGCTGGCCCGGCACGGGCACGCTTTGCCAGCCGCCGCCGACCGCGCGATAAAGCGCGATCAGGCTGGTCACCAGCAGGCCCCGGCTCTGGACCAGTTGATCCTCGCTCGACAGCAGCGACCGTTCGCTGTCGAGCACGTTTTGAAAGTCGGTCAGGCCGATCTCGTACAGTTCCTTGACCTGGGTGACCGCCTGGCGCGACGCGGCGACCGCCCGTTCGAGCGCCCGGCGCCGGTCCAATTCCTCGCCATAGGCGATCAGCGCCGCCTCCACGTCCTGCAAGGCGACCAGCACGGTTTGCTCGTAAGCGGCCAGCGCCTGGGCGGTGCGCGCGCGTTCGGCGTCCACCCGGGCGCTGAGCGCGCCGGCGCTGAACAGATTGGCCGCCAGGCTCGGGCCGACCGAGAAGAACCGGTTGGCGGCGTCGAACAGGCCGGTGCCCACCGCCGCGGTGCCGAACACGCCCGACAGGGTCAGGCGCGGCAGCCGCTCGGCCTGGCGCGCGCCGATGCGCTCGGTCTGCGCCGCCAGGAGCCGCTCGGCGCGGCGGATGTCCGGGCGCTGGCGCAGCGTGTCGGCGGGGATGCCGACGCCGACCGGGCCGCCAAAGCGCGGGATCGGCGCTGGCTGGTCCAGGCGCTCGGCCAAGGCCGGGTCGAGGCGGCCGGGCTGGGCGCCGACCAGCACGGCGAGCGCGTTGCGGGTGCGTTTGATGGCGCTTCTCAGGCGCGGGATGGTCGCCTCGGAGGTGGCCAGCGCCTGGGTCGCCTGGTGCGCTTCCAACTCGGGCGCCAGTTCGGCGGCCAGGCGGTTTTGCACCAGGGCCAGGGACTGGCGCTGGGCGGCCACATTGCGCTCGGCCACCGCCAGGCGTTGTTGCAGGATGCGCAGCGACACATAGCGATTGGCGATCTCGGCATAAAGCACCACCAGCGCGTCCTGATAGCCGGCCACCGCCGCCGCCTCGGCCGCCTCGGCCGAGCGGATCGTGCGCACGACCCGGCCCCACAGGTCGGCCTCCCAGGCGCCCTGGATCGCCAGCGCGCTGACCGTCGCGCCCTGGCCGCCGGTCAGCGGGAACAAGGCGCGCGGCTGGCGGCTGCGCACGCCGAGCCCGCCCACATTGACGGTCGGGAACAAAAGGCTTTGCGCCACGCCGGCATCGGCGCGCGCCTCGCCAAGCCGGGCGCGGGCCAGGGCCAGGGACGGGCTCGCCTCGGTCGCCCGGTCGATCAGGGCGTCGAGCGTGTCGTCGCCCAATTGCTGCCACCAGCCGGCCAGCCGCACGTCGCCCGGCGTCAATTGGCCGCGCAGGTCCTGGCGCCATACCGGCATGGCTTCGGTCTCGGGCCTCTTATAGTCAGGCCCGACCGCGCAGCCGGCCAGCAGCACCATGGGCAACAATGTGGCCACCAACGTCGCCATCGCCCGGCTTGGCTGGCGGCGGCGGCGGGGCGGGCGCAAGCCGGTGAGTGGGCCAGTGAATGGGCCGGTGGATCGACTTGCGGGCGGGCCGCCATGGGGGCGTCGGCGATTGCCGCTCCGGCGGCTCTGGGGCGCACAAGCGGGCTGTGAGGCGGGGGAATAAGCTAGCATCGAGGGGCGAACGCGCATGGGACATCCACTTGGCTACCGTCGGCAATCGGGCTGGCGAATGCAAGCGCGGCCGCGTCCGGGCGGTCACGGGGGCCGCGATCCGATCACGTGTGGCTTCTGTGTGGCACGGTCGCGGCGCGCACTCAACGGCGTTTGTGCGCTGCGACAAGCGGCGCGGCGGCCCATGGGCTGAACCGGGCCATCGTAGAGCCGACAGTTTGTCCCTGGTTTGCTGGCGCGTGTGCCGTTAAGCAGGGCCCGTCATGTTGCGTCGCAAGACAAAGGGGGGATGCCATGACCGATGCGGCGGCACCGCGTGTTTATCGATACTATGATTTCGTCATGGCGGCTTTTGTCGTCATCTTGATTTTGTCGAACCTGATCGGCGCGGCCAAGGTGGCCAATCTGGCCGGTTATCCCTTCGGCGCGGGGGTTTTGTTCTTTCCCTTGAGCTATGTGCTCGGCGACGTGCTGACCGAGGTCTATGGCTATGCCCGGGCGCGCCGGGTGGTCTGGGCCGGGTTCGGCGGTCTGGTGTTCATGGCGTTCATGAGCTGGGCGGTGGTGTCCATGCCGCCCGATCCCAGTTGGTCCGGCCAGGCGGCCTATGAGCAGGTGTTCGGTCAGACGCCGCGCATCGTCTTGGCGTCGCTGTGCGCCTTCTGGGCCGGCGAATTCGCCAATGCCTTTGTCATGGCGCGCATGAAGGTGCTGACCCGCGGGCGGTATCTGTGGACCCGCACCATCGGGTCGACGGTGGTCGGCCAGGGCATCGACAGCTTGCTGTTCTATCCGGTGGCGTTTCTGGGCGTCTGGGACACCTCGACCCTGGTGTTCGTGGCGGTGACCAATTTCGGCCTCAAGGTGGCCTGGGAAGCCTTGTTGACGCCGGTGACCTATCGCGTTGTCGCCCGGCTCAAGCGGCTGGAAAAGGAAGATTATTACGACACGGATACGAATTTTACGCCGTTTTCCATCGAGCGTTGAAACTTGCCTTTCGACGTCCCCGCTGCTAGCGCTATCACCCTGGCTTTATAACAATACTATAACGTGTGTGCTGGGCTATGTCCGGTGGCGTCGCGTCCTGACCCCGGATTGCCCCGACCCCGATGGTGGATCGGGCGCCGTTTGACCTGGCCGGTCGGCGGCCTGGCGGAAGGGAAGAAAGACAGACCATGAAACAAGAAGATTTGATGGCCCGGCTTGACAGCTACACCTTCTACCAGCAGGTGGACCTGGGCGGTGGCCTTAAGACACCGGGCCTGCCCACGGGGCCGAAACAACGCCAGGTCTTGCGGTTCATCGACAGCCTGGACCTGAAGGCCAAGCGGGTGCTCGACGTGGGCTGCGCCAACGGCCTGTTCTCGTTCGCGGCGGAAAAGCGGGGCGCTGGCGAGGTGGTCGCGGTCGATCACACCAAGAACAATATCGATTGCATCAACGATATCTTGGCGCTGCACTTGAAGTCGCGGGTTCGGGCGCACCACGTCAACATGCTGGACATGACGCCCGAGGTGCACGGTCGGTTCGACCTGATCGTCTTCGCCGGCGTGTTGTACCATCTTCGCTATCCGTTCCGCGGCCTTCAGGTGATCCGCGACCTGATGGCGCCGGGCGGCTACCTGGTTCTGGAGACCGGGATCTTCGAGGATTTCGGCCACCGTGCCGTGCTGAGCACGCCAAGCCCCGACGATTCGCCCCAGAAGAGCCGCGGCGGCAATGCCTGCGCCTTCTTCAACGAGCGGGGTCTGCGCGAGGCGCTGGCTTATTTCGGCTTTCGGGTCGAGCAAGCGGCGGTGCCCGGGCAGGGCTGGAAGCGACTGGTCAAGAAGGCGCTCGGCTCGCTGCCGGTGGCCTATCTGCCGATCTCCAACGCGGTGTTTTTGTGCCGCTATGACCCGGATCGCGAAGACCGGTTCTTGCGCGAATTCTACGAGGGCAATCCCGAGCGTTGAGCCCGCCGCCGTTGCGCGGGCGGGGCGATCGGGCGTGCCCCCACCGGGCCGGCGCGTGGGTCGGTTCGCCCATGCACCCTCCCCATCAATGGGGCCAGGCAGCAGGGCCAGTCAGCCGTCGGCCAGGGTGACGATCACCGGGGTATGGTCGCTGGCCTTTTCCTGACCGCGCGGCGCGCGGTCGACACGCGCGTCGACAAAGCGGTCGGCCGCTTGTGGGCTCAGCAGATGGTGGTCGATGCGGATGCCGTGGTCTTGCTGCCAGGCGCCGCGCTGATAGTCCCAGAAGGTGTAGGCGGGCCCGTGCGGCTGGACCAGACGGATCGCGTCGGTGAAGCCCAGATGCACGAGTGCGCGGAAGGCGGCGCGGCTTTCGGGCTGATAGAGCGCGTCGTCGGCCCACGCGGCCGGGTCGTGGGCGTCCTCGGGCGCCGGGATGACGTTGAAGTCGCCCGACAGCACCACCGGCCGTTCGGTCGCCAGCAGCTCTTTGGCGCGCGCGGTCAGCCGGCGCATCCAGGCCAGCTTGTAGTCGAACTTCTCGGTGCCCACGGGGTTGCCGTTGGGCAGGTAGATCGACGCCACGCGCACGCCGCCGAGCGTTGCCTCCATGTAGCGCGCCTGGGTGTCGGTGTCGTCGCCGGGCAGGCCGGTCATCACGTCGTCGAGCGGCCGGCGCGACAGCATGGCGACGCCGTTGAAACCCTTCTGGCCGTGGGTCGCCACGTGCCAGCCAGCGTCCTCGAACGCCGCGCGCGGGAAATTGTCGTCCACCGACTTGATCTCCTGCAGGCAGACCAGGTCGGCGGGGTCGTCGGCCAGCCATTCCTGCAGCCGGGGCAGGCGGGCCTTGACGCCATTGATGTTGAAGGTGGCGATGCGCATAGGGCGCATAGAGCGCGGCCCGGCGTCTTGTGTCAATCGTCGCGTGAACCGCTCCTTTTGGTGGGCCTCGCCGGTGTCACCGGCTCCCTTGAGCGGTTCGGGGGCCCCGTCGTTCTGCTGGTCGGCCATGCTCTTGATAGCCATCCCGGTCGCTCGATCGGTGCGCCGGTGGATGCGTTGGTGGGGCGGGGGAGCGGACCTGGCCCCGGGCGCGCTTGGGCGCCGCCTGAGCGGTGCTCAGCGGGCGCCGGTTGCCTGGGCCGCCTGCGCCACCGGGCAGACGGTGCAGCCGCACACCGACCCGCCTTCGGCCGCCGGCGGCTGGTTGGTCCACTGGCCGGTCCAGGCGCCATGGTCGGCGCAGACGCCGGGGCAGATGTCCTGGGCGTCGTCATTGTCGGCGATCGGCTGGCCGCTTGGATAATCGCACCCGCAGGCATAGTTCGCCCGCACCGCCGCCCGGATCGGCGCCTTGTTGTCGGCCACCCAGGTGCGGGCATCGGCCCCGAGCGAGAACAACAGCGGATCATAGTCGGTGATCAGCTTGTGCAACGGGGTATAAAGCGGGTCGATCGCGGCCAGGGCCTCGAAGGCGCTGGTGCGGTTGACCATCAGATATTGCGGCGTGCCGCCCGGTTCGGCGGGGCCGGTGGCGGCGACCACGGTGTCGGTGGCCGCCATCACATTGACCAGGTCCACCGCCAGCGCGCGGGTGCCGCGCGCCTCGGCCTTGGTGTTGACCGCGATCACGTCGGCGTAGAACAGCGGCGGGTTGCCGGTCTGGTCCGAGATCGGCAGCGGCTTGAAGGCGATGGTGGCGCGCGTTTCGGCGCTCATCTGCGACAGGGATTCGGTGAAGCCCACGGTCGCTTCGCCATAGCCGTCGCTGAACTCGACCTGGCGGTCATAGGCGCCGGGAAACTCTGCCGTGGCGTTGTAGAAACTGGCCATGCGGATCATGTCGCGCATGTCGCCGATCGCCTCGTCGTCGAGCTCGGGGGTCAGCGGCGGGGGATAGGTGCCGCTGTCGCTGTGCAGCGCGTCCAGATAGAGCGTGGCGTTGGTGGTGCCGCCGGCCATGTCGACGGTCAGGCCCATGGGCCCCGGCGGCACTTGGCTGGTATAGGTGCAGGTGCCGAGCGCCGCCTTGACCGCGCCGAGCGTCTCGGCTGCCGCCAGCGCCACATTGTTTTCGTGGTAGAACAGCATGTTGCCACAGCCGAGCAGGGGCACGGCATAGTAAGACCCGTCGACTTCGAGCCCTTGGCGCGCATAGGCCACCAGATCGTCGAGGTCGTCGATCTCGTCGGGCGCCAGGGCGTCGAGATAGCCCTGGGTGCGGAAATAGTGGAAGTACATGGCGTCGAACACGAAGACGTCATAGGCGTCGTTCGGATTGTCGCTATAGCCGCCGTCCCAGTCGTCGGCGAACGTCAACGCCACATCCGGATGCTTGGCCGCCCAGGCGTCGCGGATCGCACTTTCGAATTGGGCGAGCCGCGGCACATACGGGTAGAGTGCGACGGTAAGACGATCCTGCGCCCAACCCGGTGGTGCGGCCGGCAGCCACAGCAGGCACGCCAAGGCAACACAGCAGATCGTCCGTGCGCTCCGCCCGACGCTGGCAACGACGCGACCAAGGCCCATGGCCCATCCTCCCCCAAATCCTGGTCCGAGCCGTGCGGCCCCCGGTCGGCCGGGTTGTGCCGTCGCCGCGCAGTCTGACCCTTTGGACACACGGTATCCTAGTAACGTCCGCAGATCGAGTCGTTTTTATCGCAATGAAAAAGATGCGCCGGGAGGCAAGAGCGCCGTCACCAAGCCATGGCAACAGGCGATGGCGCGCCGTCCGCCGCGGTCGGCGGCGGACAGGGAGGAGGTTGACGAGGAGGGATCGGATCGCGAAGGGGGAGGGAGCCCCAAGGGGCGCGGAGCGACGTGGCCCGCCGTTAAACCTTAGGCCCGATCGGCGGCCAGCGGCACGGCGCCGCTCGGCCGGGCCCCCGCCCACCGGTCAGACCGAGCCCGTCGGTCAGATCGAGAAGGACGAGCCGCAGCCGCAATGGCTCGACGCATTGGGGTTCGAGACGCTGAACGCCGCGCCCACCAGGCTTTCCTTATAGTCGATTTCGGCGCCGAGCACGTACATCATCGCCATGCCGTCGATCAGCACCTTGACGCCGTGCTGTTCGGTTTCCAGGTCGCCGGGTTCGCCGGTTTCGGCGAAGTCGAAGCCATAGGAAAAGCCCGAACAGCCACCGCCGCTGACGCTGACGCGGAACTTGAGATTGTCATTGCCTTCGCGCGCGATCAGCGTTTTCAGCCGGTCGGCGGCGCGTTCGGTCAACACCACGGGGGGCGGGGCGTCTGCCATGATCGTCGTTTCCCTCGTCGGACGGTTCGGAGCGATACCTGACCGACAATGTGGGATTTCGGCGCGGCCTGTCAATCGCGGCCGGGGGCGATTGCAACAGGCTCGCAGGGCGCTTGTCCGGCCGGGGCGGCGGCGATAGGCTCGGCGGCCATGACCGATCCCAGCCCCTCCGCCCCGCCCGCGCCCTGGACCCGCCCCGACCTGGAGGCCGCCCTGGCGCCCTATGCCTGCCGCCCGAGCGCCACCCGTGGCCGGCTGGTCGCCGAGCCCGAGAGCGCCAGCCGCACGGTCTATCAACGCGACCGCGACCGGATCATCCATTGCACCGGCTTTCGCAGGCTCAAGTACAAGACCCAGGTGTTCGTCTATCACGAGGGCGACCACTATCGCACCCGGCTCAGCCACAGCCTGGAGGTGGCGCAGATCGCCCGGTCGATCGCGCGCGCCCTGGCGCTCGACGAGGATCTGGCCGAGGCGCTGGCGCTGGCCCACGATCTGGGCCACCCGCCGTTCGGCCATGCGGGCGAGGACGCGCTCGACGCCGAGATGGCGGCCTATGACGGCTTCGACCATAACGCCCAGACCCTGCGCCTGGTGACCGAGCTGGAACACCGCTACGCCGCCTTCACCGGGCTCAATCTGACTTGGGAGACGCTCGAAGGCTTGGCCAAGCACAATGGCCCGGTGGTCTCAGCGCCCATCGACCCGGCCGCCCCGCCCTTGTCGCTGCCGTTTGCGTTGCGCTGCTTCGTGCCGCGCTGGGACCTGGCGCTGCACAGCTATGCCGGCGCCGAGGCGCAGGTGGCGGCGCTGTCCGACGACATCGCCTACAACAATCACGATATCGACGACGGCCTGCGCGCCGGGCTGTTCGCGCTCGACGCCCTGGCCGAGGTGCCGCTGGTGGGCGAGACCTGCCGCGAGGTGCGCGAGGCGTGCGGGGCGGTGCCGCAGACGGTGTTCGTGCACGAACTGGTGCGCCGGCTGATCCGCCGCATGGTCGAGGATGTGTTGACCGAAAGCCGGGCGCGGCTCAGCGCCATGGCCGCGCACACGGCTGCGGACCTTCGGGGCGCGGGGCGGCCGGCGATCGCTTTCTCCGACGCCATGGCGGCCCAAGACCGCGAGCTCAAGAGCTTCTTGCGCGCACGCATGTACAACCACTATCTGGTCAATCGCGCCACCAGCAAGGGACGCCGGGTGGTCAGGGACCTGTTCGGCCTGTATACGAACGAACCGAATGTCCTGCCCGGCGAATGGGCGGCCAAATGCGACCGGGCGAAGGGGCCGGCGACCGCGCGCGCGGTCGCCGATTTCATCGCCGGCATGACCGACCGCTACGCCGTGCGCGAACACCAGAAACTCTTCGATACCTCGGATATGCCGTTATGAATGTTTTTGCGTCCCTGCATGCCGACCTGTGCGACCGGATCGCCGCCCTGGTCGACGCCGGCCGGTTGCCCGCCGGTCTCGCCACCGACGCGGTGACCATGGAGCCGCCGCGCGACCCGTCGCACGGCGACATGGCCACCAACGCCGCCATGGCGCTGGCCAAGCCCGCGGGCATGAAGCCGCGCGACCTGGCCGAGATCCTGGCGTCCGAACTGGCCGCCCTGGACGCGGTGGCGCGCGTCGACATCGCCGGGCCGGGGTTCATCAACATCACCCTGACGCCCGCCTTCTGGCGCGCGCGGCTCGACGACATGCTGGGCGAGGGCGTGGGCTATGGCGCCTCGGCCATCGGGGCGGGCGAGAAGGTCAATGTGGAGTATGTGTCGGCCAACCCCACCGGGCCGATGCATGTGGGGCACTGTCGCGGCGCGGTGGTCGGCGACGCGCTGGCCAATCTGCTCGACAAGGCCGGCTATTCGGTCACCCGCGAATACTACATCAACGACGCCGGCGCGCAGATCGACGTGCTCGCCCGGTCGGCCTATCTGCGCTATTGCGAGGCGCGCGGGCGCCATATCGGGGCGATCCCCGAAGGGCTTTATCCCGGCGACTATCTGGTGCCGGTGGGCCAGAAGCTGGCCGACATCCACGGCGACGCCTGGCTCGACCAGCCCGAGACGGTGTGGCTTGAACCGGTGCGCCGCGTCGCCACCGAGGCGATGATGGAGATGATCCGCGCCGACCTGGCGGCGCTCGGCGTCGAGCACGAGCTGTTCTTCTCCGAGCGCGACCTGCACGCCTCGGGCCGGGTCGACCGGACCATCGAGTGGTTGAAGGGCGAGGGCTTGGTCTATGAAGGCGTGCTCGAACCGCCCAAGGGCAAGAAGCCCGAGGATTGGGAGCCGCGCCCGCAATTGCTGTTCAAGGCGTCGCAGTTCGGCGACGACACCGACCGGCCGCTCAAGAAGTCCGACGGCTCGGCGACCTATTTCGCCGCCGACATCGCCTATCACGACGACAAATTCCAGCGCGGTTTCAGCCATATGGTGCTGGTTCTGGGCGCCGACCATGGCGGCTATGCCAAGCGCATGGAGGCGGCGGTCAAGGCGGTGTCGGGCGGGCAGGCCCGGCTGTCGATCCAGTTCTGCCAGTTGGTCAAGCTGATGCGCCACGGCGAGCCGGTGAAGATGTCGAAGCGCGCCGGCCAGTTCGTCACCCTGCGCGAGGTGGTCGACGAGGTCGGCCGCGACGTGGTGCGCTTCATCATGCTGACCCGCAAGAACGACGCGCCGTTGGATTTCGACTTCGCCAAGGCGCTCGAACAGTCGCGCGACAATCCGGTGTGGTATGTGCAATACGCCCATGCCCGCGCCCATTCGGCGTTCGCGCGCGCCGCAGAGCGTCACCCGGACCTCGACCTGTCGGACGCCGCCTTGCGCGCGCTCGACCCGGCCGGGCTGGTCGAGGCCGACGAACTGGCGCTGGTGCAGCGGCTGGCGCAGTGGCCGCGCGTGGTCGAACAGGCGGCGCGCGCCCACGAACCGCACCGGGTGGCCTTTTACCTCTATGAACTGGCCGGCGACTTCCATACCCTTTGGAACCGGGGCAATGACGACCCTGGCCGCCGGTTCGTGCTCGACGACGACGCAGGCCTGACCGCCGCGCGGCTCAAGCTGGTGCGCAGCGTGCAAACGGTGATCGCCTCGGGCCTCGCCGTGCTCGGCGTCGAGCCGGTGGACGAGTTGACCTGACCAAGCCAGGCCAGACCAGACCAGACCAGACCTGACCAAGCCAGACCTGACCAGGTGATCGAAATCGGGCGATCGGAAATGTGCGTGACGGGCGGAAGCGATGACCCGCGACTCTGAAATTCTGTTCGACGAGGGCGACGACGTGCACGGCGGCATCCGCCGTGTGCTCGCCGGTGTTGCCGTGGTGACGCTGTTGGTGTTCGCCGGGCTGCTCTACACCATCTATGAGGCGCGCAAGCCGCCCGAAGGGCCGCTGCCGGTGGTGCGCGCGCCCGACGGGCCGATCAAGGTGCGCCCGGCCGACCCCGGCGGCATGGACGTGCCGCACACCGACAAGCTGGTGTTCGACGGCCTGACCGAACAGCGCCGGCCGGTGGAACAGGCCCTGCGCGCCTTGCCCGAAGCGCCCGTCGTACCGCCGCCCGAAGCCGCCGAGCCGGAAACGCCTGCGCCGGCGGCCGACGGTGCCGAGCCGGGCCAAGCCGGGCAGGGTGGCCCCGCCCTGTCCCAGGCCACCACGCCCCAGTCTGCCGCGCCCAGATCTGCCAAGACCGAGACCGCCGGGGCGCCGGCCGTCGAAGCGGGCACCGACATTGCCCCCCAGACCGGCTCCGAGACCGGCCGGGAGACGGACGCCGCGCCCGATGCCGCGTCGCCAGCGGCCAAGACCGTGGTGGCCGAACTGGACCTCGACGGCGTCGGCGTGGTGCTGCGGCCCAAGCCGGCGGCACCAGCGCGCCCGACCGTCGCTACTGCCCCCGCGAGTGCGGCGGATCGCGTGCCGGACGGCGAACGGCCGGGCAGCACCGATCGCGGCGCCGGCGACGATCTGGTGGCGCAACTGGACCGCCAGGTGGCCGAGGCGCTGGCTGGGCGCTACCGTACGCCGTTTGCGGCCGGTATCTGGCAGGCGCAGTTGACCGCCATGACCGACGCCGACGACGTCAAGGGTTATTGGGAGGCGATCAAGGCCGACAATCCTGCCCTGTTCGGCGATCTGCGCGCCTATATCATGGCCACCGAGCGCCAGGGCCGGACCTTCTACCGGCTGCGCACCGGGCCGTTCGCCACGCGCCAGGCGGCACGCGATTTCTGCGCCGCGCTCGACCGCGCCGGGCGGGGTTGTCTGGTGGTCGAGCCCTGATGGCGGCGTCGCGTCTGCCGCTGATCGTCGGCCTTGCCGGCACCGCGCTCGACCGCGACGAGGCGGCATTCCTGCGCGAGACCCGGCCGGTGGGGCTGATCTTGTTCGCGCGCAATGTCGACACGCCCGACCAGGTGCGCAAGCTGGTCGACGCGGCGCGCGCCGCGCTCGACGATCCCGACCCGTTGGTGCTGGTCGACCAGGAAGGCGGCCGGGTGGCGCGGCTCAAGCCGCCGCACTGGCCCAGCTATCCGCCGATGGCGCGCTTTGGCGGCCTTTATGGCCGCGATCCGGCGGCGGCGCGCGAGGCGGTGTGGCTGGCGCTGCGGCTGATCGCCCACGATCTGGCGAGCCTGGGCATCACCGTCGATTGCGCGCCGGTGCTCGACGTGCCGACATTGGAGGCCGACCCGGTGATCTCCGACCGCGCGTTCGCCGAGCGCGCCGACGTGGTCGCCGACCTGGGCGGCGCGGCGGTCGACGGCTTGCTGGCCGGCGGCGTGCTGCCGGTGATCAAGCATATCCCCGGCCACGGCCGCGCCGGGGTCGACAGCCACAAGGCGCTGCCGCGCGTCACCGCCGACCTGGATACGCTGGCACGGATGGATTTCGCGCCGTTTGCCGCACTGGCCCGGGCGCCCATGGCGATGACCGCGCATATCGTCTATACCGCGCTTGACCCCGCGCGGCCGGCCACCTGCTCGCCGCGCGTCATCGCCGAGGTGGTCCGCGGGCAGATCGGCTTCGACAATCTGCTGCTCAGCGACGACCTGGAGATGGCCGCCCTCGACGGCACCATGGCCGAGCGCGCCGCCGCCGCGCTGACCGCCGGTTGCGACCTGGCGCTGCACTGTTCGGGCGACCTGGGCGGCGTGGCGGATGCGGCCAACGGCTGTCCGCCCCTGGCCGAGGTCTCGGCGCGGCGGCTGGCCGACGCCAAGGCCGCGCGCCGACCCGCCGACACCGTCGATATCGCTCACGCCCGCCGGCGTCTCTCGGTGCTGTTGGGCGACGTTTAGGTTAGGAGAGACTGCGTGCCCGACACCGTCGCCCAGATCGTCACCCAATTGACCATCTGGGCCTTGCCCGCACTGCTGGCGATCACCCTGCACGAGGCCGCCCACGGTTTTGCCGCCTACCGGCTCGGCGACGATACCGCCAAGCGCGCCGGGCGGCTGACGCTCAACCCCCTGGCCCATGTGGACCCGGTCGGCACGATCCTGTTGCCGGGCCTGTTGATGGTCGCCTATTTCCTCGGCGCCGGTGGCATTTTGTTCGGCTATGCCAAGCCGGTGCCGGTGGACTATCGCCGGTTCAAGAACCCGCGCGACGACATGGCCTGGGTGGCGCTGGCCGGGCCGGCGATGAACATCGCGCTCGCCTTGCTGTCGGTATTGTTGATCACTGTGTTGATGCCGATCGGCGGCGCCTTCGCCAGTTGGGCGGTCAACATGCTGCGCGTGTCGGTGTTCTTCAATTGCCTGATCGCGGTGTTCAACATGCTGCCGATCCCGCCGCTCGACGGCAGCCGGGTCCTGGCCGCGCTGCTGCCGCCGCGGTGGGCGTGGCACTATACCCGGCTCGATCGCTATGGCTTTCTGATCGTCCTGGGCCTGTTCTTCCTGCCGCCGCTGCTGAGCGATTGGAACCCGTTCATCACGCTGGTGTTCAAGCCCACGCTGGCGCTTACCCGCTGGTTCGCATCGCTGTCGGGCGTGCCGATCGGCTGATGGCCGGGGCGGGCAGAGACGCCGACTGGGCCCTGGCCGACGCTGCGTCGGGTGCTGCTGGGGAGGGGGCCGGGGCCGCCTTGGTGGTCGACCTGGACGGCTTCGAGGGGCCGCTCGATCTGCTGCTGGTGCTGGCGCGGCGGCAGAAGGTGGACCTGGCCCGGTTGTCGATCCGGGATCTGGCCGAACAGTATCTGGCCTTCGTCACCGAGGCGCGGCGGCTCAATCTGGAACTGGCCGCCGATTATCTGGTCATGGCCGCTTGGCTCGCCTATCTCAAGTCGCGACTGTTGTTGCCGCCCGACGCCGACGACGAAGAGCCGTCGGCCGAGGATCTGGCGTTGCGCTTGCAATTGCGCCTGCAACGGCTGGAGGCCATGCGCGAGGCCGGCGCGCGGTTGCTGGCGCGCGACCGGTTGGGGCGCGACGTGCTGGCCCGGGGCGCGCCCGAAGGCGTGGTGACCGTCGCCAAGGCGCGCTACCAGGTGTCGCTCTACGATCTGCTGCGCGCCTATGCGCAGATCGACCGGCGCCGGACCGCGCGGCACATGCACATCGCCCGGCGCCCGGTCTATACGCTCGACGAGGCGCTGGCGCGGCTGTCGTCGCTGTTGGGCCAGGCGCTCGACTGGACCCTGCTCAAGGACTTTCTGCCCCCCGAACACGCCAGCGGGCCGATCCGGCAGTCGGCCGTTGCCTCGCTGTTCGCCGCCAGTCTAGAACTGGCCAAGCAGGGCCGCGTGGGCCTGCACCAGGGCCAGGTGTTCGGGCCGCTCTATCTCAAGGCCGGGCGCCCGGGTGCGGGTCCCGACACCGGCGAGCCCGACACCGGCGAGCCCGATACCGGCGAGCCGGCCGGGCCGCCCCCGCCGGCCGAGCCGCCGTCGCGGACCTGACCGCGGCCTGTGCCACGCCCACCGCCAGGGAGAGCGGACCGCCGATGACCGACCCGTCGCCCGATCCCGAACCGCCCCGATCCGAGTGCTCGTCCACTGCGTCGCCGGGCGCCACCGACCCGGACGCGGCGTCCGAGCGGATGGAGGCGGTGCGCCGCTGCGAAGCCCTGTTGTTCGCCGCCGAGACGCCGTTGAGCGTCGCCGATCTGGCGCAGCGCCTGGGCGCCGGCGTCGATGTGGCCGCCTGCCTGGCACGGCTTGAAGCCGACTATGCCGACCGGGGCATCAATCTGGTGCGCGTGGGCGGGCGCTGGCAGTTCCGCACCGCCGCCGACCTGGCCCATCTGATGCGTCGCGAGGTGGACGAAACCCGCAAGCTTAGCCGCGCCGGGGTCGAGACGCTGGCGATCGTCGCCTATCACCAGCCGGTGACCCGCGCCGAGATCGAGGATATCCGGGGCGTGTCGATCTCGAAGGGCACGCTCGACGTGCTCCTGGCCGCCGGCTGGATCAAGCCGCGCGGTCGGCGCCAGACGCCGGGCCGGCCGCTCACCTATGGCACCACCGACGCGTTTCTGGTCGATTTCGGCCTCGACAGCCTTGACGCGCTGCCCGGTCTTGCCGACCTCAAGGCGGCCGGCCTGCTCGACAGCGTCGACGCGGCGTTCGACCGGCTTGGCCCCGACGCGGCGGACGACGCAGACGACGCAGACGACGCGGATGACGCAGACGACGAGGCAGACGATGAGCGCGACGCCGTGACCGAGACGAGCCACCAAGACGAGGCGACTTTGGGCGACCTGGCGGCGGGCCGTCGGGGACCGGCGCCAGGGCAGGAGGGATCATGATCGCAGCCGATGCACTGAACGGGCGGCCGGGGTTTGTGTCCGATGATGCGGCGGGGGCGGCCGCGCGGCCAGCGCCGAAACCGGCGGCGGGGCTGGCGCTCGACGATGTGGCGCTCAGCTACACGCGCGGCGGCCCCTCGGCGGTGGCGGGTGTCACGCTCGATGTGGGCGAGGGCGAAGTGGTGTGTTTGCTGGGGCCGTCGGGCTGCGGCAAGACCAGTTGTCTGCGCCTGGCCGCCGGGCTCGAACGCCCCGACCGGGGCCGGGTGCTGGTTGGCGGGCGGGTGGTCGCCGACGCCGCCAGCGGGCGCTTCGTGGCGCCGGAAAAGCGCCGTGTGGGCCTGGTACTGCAGGATTTCGCCCTGTTTCCGCACCTGACCGTGGCCGGCAATCTGGCGTTCGGCATCGCGCACCTGCCGGCCGACGACCGGCGCGCTCGGGTCGCCGCCTTGCTCGACCAGGTGGCGCTGGCGCACAAGGCGCAGGCGTTCCCGCATGAACTGTCGGGTGGCGAGCAGCAGCGCGTGGCGCTGGCACGCGCGCTGGCGCCCGAGCCCGACGTGATGCTGATGGACGAGCCGTTCTCCAGCCTCGACGTGACCCTGCGCGCCGAGGTGCGGGCGGCGACCCTGGCGGTGCTGGCGCGGCGCCGGGTGCCGACGCTGATCGTCACCCACGACCCCGAAGAGGCCATGGCGCTTGCCGACCGGCTGGTGGTCATGCGCGCCGGGCGGGTGGTGCAAAGCGGCACCCCCGAGGCGGTCTATTTCCAGCCGGCGGACGCGTTCGTGATGACCTTTCTGGGCCGCACCAACACGCTGATCTGTCCGGTCGAGAACGGCGCGGCGCGGACCCCGTTCGGTGCTGTGGCGCTGCCGCCGGCCATGGCCGCCGGTGCGCCGCCCACCCGTTGCCGGGTGATGATCCGCGGCGGCGACCTGCGCCCCGCGCCGGCCGACGCAAGCCACAGCGACCTCGCCGGACGGGGCGTGCCGGCGCGGGTCAGGGACGTGCGCCTGGTCGGGCCGGTGCAGCAGGTGACGCTGGCCTTGCCCGAAGGCGCCGGCGACGCGATGATGGAGGTCGACCGGCGGCTCGGTGTCCGCCCCGGCGAAACCTTGGGCGTCATCGCCGAACCGGGCAGCCTGCGTTGTTTTCCCATGGACGAGACGGGCGAACCGGCGTAAGCGGGGGCGGCGAGAACGCCGGCGCGGCGGGCCGGGCGCCATCGGCGCCGCCCGCACCGACCAGGGCCGGCACACGAACGTCGGCGCAACCAGCCGGCATAGGGCGTCGGCGCAACCGGCCGGCACAAGGAGTCGGCGCAACTGGCCGGCACAAGGAGAAGACCAGATGGGTGTCAGCGTTTGGCAGATTATCGTGATCGCCGTCTTGGTGCTGTTGCTGTTCGGCCGGGGCAAGGTCTCCGAGTTGATGGGCGATGTGGCCAAGGGCATTACCAGTTTCCGCAAGGGCCTGCGCGAGGGCGACGCCGACGACGGCGAGGCGGCCGACCGCGCCGACCAGGCCAAGTCGATCACCGACGCGCGCGAGACGCCGGTGGCCGAGCAGCGGGCCGAGACCAAGGACAACGCCCGTTCCTGACCGCCGGCGCGTCGAGACCGCCGGTCGGGGAGGATGATGCGGCATGTTTGACCTGCACTGGACCGAATTGATCCTGGTGATGATCGTCACCCTGCTGGTGGTGGGCCCGAAAGACCTGCCCAAGGTGATGCGCACCGTGGGCGCGTTGATGCACAAGCTGCGCAGCTTCGCCGGCGAGTTTCAGTCGGGGCTCGACCAGATCGCGCGCGAGGCCGAGCTCGACGAGCTCAAGCGCCAGGCCCAGGCCCTGCAAAACAACCGCATCGACGATCCCGCAACCCAGGCGCGCGCCACCGAACAGCGCAAGGATCTGCCGCGCGGTCCCCAGACATCGGCGGCACCGGCGGCGCCCGCCACGCCGGGTATCGCCACGCCCGACGGCGGCTATGACCCGACCTCCGGGGCGCCCCAGCCGGCCGCCGCAACGCCGGGGGAAACCTGGCCCGACGGGTCGGGCGACGCCGCGCCGATCCGCGACACCGAGGCGACCGGCGATGCCGAAACGGCGCCCATGACCGAGCCGGCGCCCAAGAAGGGGCCGGAGGCGGGGCCCGGAACCGGGGCCGAAACGCCCGCCGCAGCCGACCGGGCCGGGGAGGGCCGCTAGACCATGGCCAGCCCCAGAACCGGGACCCGAAGCCCCAATGGTGCGCGCCCTGCCGACGACCAGGCCGCGATCGAGGCCAGCCGTGCGCCGCTGTTGAGCCATCTGGTCGAGTTGCGCCAGCGCCTCCTCTATGCGCTGATCGGTTTTCTGATCGCTTTTGGCGTCGCCTATGCCTTTGCCGGGCCGATCTTCAGCTTCCTGGTCGAGCCCTACCGCCAGATCCTGGCCGACCAGGGCAGCGGGCGGATGATCTTCACCGGCCTGCACGAGGGCTTTCTGGTCAAGATCAAGATCGGCTTCTTCGGCGCGGTGGTGATCGCGTTTCCGTTATTCGCCTTCCAGGTCTGGCGGTTCGTGGCACCGGGCCTCTATCGCCGGGAGAAGAAGGCGTTTTTGCCGTTCTTGTTGGCGACGCCGGTGCTGTTCGCGCTTGGCGCCGGCCTAGTCTACTATTTCATCATGCCGCTGGCGTGGGATTTCCTGATCGCCCAGGGTCGCGGGCTCGGCAACGACGCCCTGCCGGTCGAGCAGGAACCGCGCGTCATCGAGTATTTCGACATCGTCACCAAGCTGATCCTGGCGTTCGGGATTTCGTTTCAGTTGCCGGTGCTGCTGACGCTGTTGGGGCGCGCCGGGCTGATCACCGCCGTTACCCTGCGGCGTTGGCGCAAATACGCCATCGTGCTGGTGTTCGCCGGCGCCGCGTTGATCACGCCGCCCGACGTGATCAGCCAGATCGCCCTTGGCATGCCCCTGCTGCTTCTCTATGAGTTGTCCATCCTCGCCATCGCCTATTCGGCCCGCCGGCAGGCGTCGCAGGACGACGCGGACGCCGGCGACGGCTGACCGGGCCGGCGCGAGGGGTCCCGCCCACGCATCCCGAGTGCTGTTCCGCCCATGTTCGATATCAAGGCCATCCGAGACAATCCCGCCGCCTTCGACGCCGGGCTCGCCCGCCGCGGGCTGGAGCCCCGGTCGGCGGACCTGCTGGACCTGGACGCGCGCCGCCGCGCCCTGATCACCGAGGCGCAGGAGGCACAAAGCCGCCGCAACGCCGCGTCCAAGGACATCGGCCGGGCCAAGAAGGCGGGCGAGGACGCCCAGGCGCTGATCGACGAGGTGGCCGGGCTCAAGACCCGCCTGGCCGAGTTGGAGGCCGAGCGCGACCGGGTCGAGACCCAGTTGACCGAGGCGCTGGCCTGGCTGCCCAATACGCCGGCCGACGACGTCCCCGACGGCGCCGACGAGAACGACAATGTGGAGTTGCGCCGCTGGGGCACGCCGGCCGCCTTCGACTTCGAGCCGCGCGAGCATTTCGCGCTCGGCGAGGCGCTGGGCCAGATGGATTTCGAGGCTGCCGCGGCGCTGTCGGGCAGCCGCTTCGTGGTGCTCAAGGGCGCGCTCGCCCGGCTTGAACGGGCCTTGGGCCAGTTCATGCTCGACGTGCAGACCGCCGACCACGGCTATGAAGAGGTGACCACGCCGGTGCTGGTGCGCGAGGACGCGCTGTTCGGGACCGGGCAGTTGCCCAAGTTCGCCGACGACCTGTTCCGCACCACCGACGACCGCTGGCTGATCCCCACCGCCGAGGTGACGCTGACCAACCTGCACCGCGAACAGATCGTCGAGGAAGAGAGCCTGCCGCGCCGCTATGCCGCCCTGACCTATTGTTTCCGCTCGGAAGCCGGGGCCGCCGGGCGCGACACCCGCGGCATGATCCGCCAGCACCAGTTCAACAAGGTGGAACTGGTGTCGGTGACCACGCCCGAGGCCGGCGAGGCCGAGCAGGAGCGCAAGGTGGGCTGCGCCGAGGCGATCCTGCAAAAACTCGGGCTCGCCTATCGGGTGGTCTCCCTGTGCACCGGCGATCTGGGCGCCACCATGCGCCGCACCTACGACATCGAGGTGTGGCTGGCCGGTCAGCAGCGCTATCGCGAGATTTCCAGCGTGTCGTGGGCCGGCGACTATCAGGCCCGGCGCATGAACCTGCGTTGCCGCCCCAAGGGCGAGCGCGAGACGCGCTTCTGTCACACCCTCAACGGCTCGGGCCTCGCCGTGGGCCGGACGCTGATCGCGGTCATGGAAGCCTATCAGGCCGCCGACGGTTCGATCGCCGTCCCTGAGGTGCTGAAGCCTTATATGGGCGGCCTGGAAAGGATCGCCGCGTCATGAGCCAGCCCGTCTCGCCCGCGCGCATCCTGATCACCAATGACGACGGCATCAACGCACCGGGCCTCGCCGTGCTCGAAGAGATCGCCCACCAGTTGAGCGACGATGTTTGGGTGGTGGCGCCGGAATCCGAAAAATCCGGCGCCGGGCACTCGCTGACCCTGACCACGCCGTTGCGCGTGCGCCGGCTCGACGAGCGGCGCTTCGCGGTCCAGGGCACGCCCACCGACTGCGTGACCATGGCGGTCAACCATATCATGGCCGAGGCGCGGCCGACCCTGGTGCTCTCGGGCGTCAACCGGGGCGCCAATCTGGCCGAGGACGTGACCTATTCGGGCACCATCGCCGGCGCCATGGAAGGCACGCTGGCCGGCATCCCGTCGGTGGCGTTGAGCCAGACCCTGCGCCGGCCGGCGCGCACGCCGTGGGACACCGCGCGCACCCACGCGCCCGGTCTGCTGCGCGAGCTGCTGGCCACCGGCTGGCCCGAGAGCGTGTTCATCAACGTCAACTTCCCCGCCATCGACCCCGACGAGGTCCAGGGCATCCGGGTCACCGAACAGGGCCGGCGGGATATCGGCGGCATGCAGATCGAAGAGCGCAAGGACCCGCGCGGCTTCACCTATTTCTGGTTCGGGCTGGCCCGCACCGTCGACCGGCCGGGCCATGAAAGCGACCTGCACTATGTGCGCGAGGGCTGGATCTCGGTGACGCCGCTGCATATGGACCTGACCCATCACGAGACCCGCAAGATCTTGAACGACCGCCTGGAGCGGCCGTTCAAATAGTCGCAGCAAGGATTCGGTGGGCGATCATTAGATAAAATCCCGGTCATCGATGTTTTGTGAAAATGTCCGCCCCCGTTTGTCTGGCGCTAGACTGATTCGGTCAACTCGCCTATAGTCCCTGCCCATGGTGGACTGGAGCGATTGTAAGCCCCGGCGCGTGTGGCGGATCGGGCTGGCCATGACCCTGGCCGGGCTGCTCGCGGCGTGTGCCTCGGGCACCAATCTGCCGCGCTATGCCACCATCAAGCCGGTCTACAAGATCCGCAACAGCCCCAAGCCGGTGCCGCTGCCGCGCCCCAAGCCCGACCCGCGCCGACTGGCTCAGGCCAGTTCCCAGGCGGCACCGGCGCGGCCGGCCCGCAGCCTGGCGGCCAGCCGGTCCCGGCGCGCCGAGCCCGCACCGAGCCGCCGGGCGAGCGCCGCGGCCATCCGCCCGCGGGCCATGGCCGGCAGCTATCGGGTGGTCAGCGGCGGGCCGTTGCCGCGCGCCAAGCCCACCAGTGCCACCGGCGTGGTCATGGTGCGCAAGGGCGATACCGTCTACGCCATCGCCCAACGCAACAAGGTCGGCGTGCGCGAGGTGATCGCCGCCAACCGGTTGAGCCCGCCCTATACCGTGCACCCCGGCGACCGGCTGGCGGTGCCCGAGGCGCGCTTCCACACCGTCGCGCGCGGCGAGACCGGCTATGGCATCGCCGAGCGCTATGGCGTCACGCTCGCCTCGCTGGTGCGGGTCAACGATCTGCGCCCGCCCTATACGCTGGCGGTGGGGCAGACGCTCCGGCTGCCGTCGGGGGCGGGGCAGGCACAGCCGGCGGTGGTGCGCCGGACGGTCGATCTGCCCGACCCGCCGGCGCGCAGCGGCCAGGGCTTCGCCTGGCCGGTCGAGGGAACGATCATCGCCAGCTTCGGCGCCAAGGGCGGCGGGCTGCAAAACGACGGCATCAACATCGCCGCGCCCGCCGGCACGCCGGTGCGCGCCACCGAAGCCGGCACGGTGGTCTATGCCGGCGACCGGCTGGCCGGCTATGGCAAGCTGTTGCTGATCCGCCATGCCGGCGGCTGGGTGTCGGCCTACGCCCATAATCAGCGGCTGTTGGTGTCGAAGGGCGAGCAGGTGCGCCGGCGCCAGATCATCGCCCATGTGGGCCAGACCGGCCTGGTGGAAAGCCCGCAACTGCACTTCGAACTGCGCCGCAACAACCGCCCCGTCGATCCGAAAAGCCGCCTCGAACAGGTCACGGCGGCGCGCTAGCCGTCGCCGGAACGGGCCGGTTGGCGCTGCGATGCGGTTGAATTCATGCCGGCGGCTACTATAGTCCCCCACAAAGGTGTCCGTGCGTCGCACAGGCGCCTTCGCCCCCCGGGCCGATCCGACGGCCAGCCGCGCCCTTAAGCGGCGGTTCCTTAAAGGAGTGACCATGTTCGACGCGCTGACGATTCTGCAGAACGGGGCTTCCGCGCCGCCACAGGGCGGTGCCGGCAGCACGCTGGTGTTCCTGGCCCTGTTCGTCGTGCTTCTCTATTTCATGATTATCCGGCCCCAGCAGAAGCGCGCCAAGGAACATCGCACCATGCTGGAAAACCTGCGCCGCGGCGACACCGTGGTGACCAACGGCGGGTTCATCGGCAAAATCCACCGGATCAACGACAATGAGGTCGACGTGGATCTGGCCGACGGCGTGCGCGTCAAGATGCTCAAGCACGCGATCAGCGACGTGCGCTCGAAGACCGAACCGGTCAAGGGCAATGGCGACAAGCCCGCCGCCGACAAGGGCCAGGCCAAGAAGGGCGGCCAGCGCCCGGCCAAGGCCAAGGGCGGCCAAGCCAAGACGCCGGCCAAGACCGAAGCCAAGGCAGACACCAAGCCGGCGCCGGCCAATGACGTCGACACCGCCCCCGACACTGCCTCCGACAGCGCCAGTCAAGGCGACACCGCGACCAAGGGCGACGAGCAGCCGAAGACCTGATTGCCCATGCGCCCCCTGCGACCCTGAGCCGGTCGCAGGGGCTGTCGTTTGGTTCGGCGCCGCGCGCGCCGGGCCGACCGACCCGACCGACCCGACCGTCCGGGCGCCGAGCGCGCCATTGCGGAGAGCCCCATGCTCCAGTTTTCGCGTTTTTCCATTGTCGCCATTATCGCCGTGTGTGTGTTCGGCGTGTTGGCGGCCGTGCCCAATCTGCTGACCAAGGAGCAGCTTCAGTCGCTGCCGGGGTTCCTGCCCAAAAGCCAGGTGACCCTGGGGTTGGACCTGCAGGGCGGCGCGCACCTGTTGCTTGAGGTGGACACCGACACGGTGATCGAGGAACGCCTGGAGGGGCTGGCCGAAGATGTGCGCGAAAGCCTGCGCGAGGCGCGCATCCGGGCGCGCCGGCCGGTGCTGGATCGCGACGCCCGGGCGGTGACCACCACGCTCGCCAATGCCGAAGACGCCGCTGCGGCGCGCGAAGCGCTTGAGGCGCTGGCCCAGCCGGTGGCGTCGAGTGTGTTCGGCGGCGGCATCCAGGCGGTCGCCGTCTCGGTCGACGGCACCCGGGTGCGCGCGGCGCTGACCAAGGAAGGCATCGACGCCCGGGCGCGCAGCGCGGTCGCCCAGTCGATCGAGGTGGTGCGCCGCCGGATCGACGAACTGGGCACCCGCGAACCCAACATCCAGCGCGTCGGCGAACAGCGCATCCTGTTGCAGGTGCCCGGCGTGGGCGAGACCGAAAGCCTCAAGGAGGTGCTCAACGCCGAGGCGCGGCTGAGCTTCCACATGGTCGCCGGCAATGCCGAGCCGTCCAATCCGCCCGCCGGCACCATGGTGCTGTCGTTCGCCGACCAGACCCGTCAGATCGTCGTCGAACGCCGGCCGCTGTTGACCGGCGAAAACCTCGTCGACGCCCAGCCTAGCTTCGACCAGAACGGGCTGCCGGTGGTGTCGATCCGCTTCGATTTGGCCGGCGGGCGCACCTTCGCCGAGGTGACGCGGCAGAATGTCGGCAAGCCGTTCGCCATCGTCCTCGACGACGAGGTGCTGTCGGCGCCGGTGATCCGCGAGCCGATCCTGGGCGGCCAGGCGCAGATCTCGGGCAGCTTCACCATCGAGGAAACCCAGGACCTGTCGGTGCTGCTGCGCGCCGGCGCCTTGCCCGCGCCGCTGCGTATCCTTGAAGAGCGCACGGTGGGCCCGGGCCTGGGCCAGGATTCGATCGAGGCCGGCAAGCTCGCCGCGGTGATCGGCCTGGCCGGTGTGGTCGTGTTCATCGTCGCCAGCTACGGGCTCTTCGGTGTCCTCGCCAATGCCGCGCTGTTGCTCAACATCGTGTTGATCCTGGGCGCCTTGTCGGCGATCGGGGCGACGCTCACCCTGCCGGGGATCGCCGGCATCGTGTTGACCATCGGCATGGCGGTCGACGCCAATGTGCTGGTGTTCGAGCGGGTCCGCGAGGAGGTCAAGGCCGGTCGCCAGCCGTTCCAAGCGGTTGACAATGGCTATCGCCAGGCGCTGTCGACCATCCTCGACGCCAATATCACCACGCTGATTGCGGCAGTCCTGTTGTTCCAGTTCGGCTCGGGGCCGGTGCGCGGCTTCGCCGTCACGCTCGGCGTTGGCATCGTCACCAGCGTGTTCACGGCGGTGGTCCTGACCCGGCTGTTGCTGGCCACCTGGCTGCGTCGCACCCGTCCCGCCAAGCTCCCGCTTTGAGAAAGTTCGCCTGATGTTGCTTAAGCTGATCCCTGCCGACACCCATGTGAACTTTCTCAAGGCCCGCTATGTGGCCTATGCGCTGTCGGCGATTCTGATCGCGGCCTCGATGGCCTTGTTCTTCACCCGCGGGCTCAATCTGGGCATCGACTTCAAGGGCGGCATCACCATCGAGGTGGGCGCCGAACAACCCATCGACATCGCCGCCATGCGCGCCGTGGTCAACGGCCAGGACGTGGGCGACGCGTCGATCCAGGCGTTCGGCTCGGCCAATGAGGCGCTGATCCGCATCGCCCGCCAGCCGGGCGAGGCCGAGGCCCAGCAGGCCGCCGTCGACCGGGTCAAAAGCGCCCTCGACGACCGGTTCGACAATCTGGAATGGCGGCGCACCGAGGTGGTCGGCCCGAAGATTTCCGAGGAGCTGTTCCGCGACGGCATCATGGCCATGTCGTTGGCGGTGATCGCGGTGCTGGTCTATATCTGGTTCCGGTTCGAATGGCAGTTCGGCCTCGGCGCGGTGATCGCCCTGGTCCACGACGTGTTGCTGACCATCGGCTTCTTCTCGTTGACCGGGCTGGAGTTCAACCTGTCGATCGTGGCGGCGATCCTGACCATCATCGGCTATTCGCTGAACGACACCGTGGTGGTCTATGACCGCATCCGCGAGACCATCCGGCGGTTTCGCAAGATGGAGATGGTCGAGTTGTTGAACCTGTCGCTCAACCAGACCCTGTCGCGCACCTTGATGACCTCGCTGACCACGTTGCTGGCCTTGTTCGCGCTGTTCTTCTTCGGCGGTGCGGTCATTCAGGGCTTCACCGCGGCGATGATCTGGGGCGTGTTCGTGGGCACCTATTCGTCGATCTTCGTCGCCGCGCCGGTGCTGTTGATGCTCAAGGTCAAGCGCGAGAACCTGCTGCCCGACGAGGCCAAATCCTCGGCGCCCTGATCCCGCGCCGTCGCTTTCCCATCCGGCCCCCGCAGAGGCAAGCCCATGGCGTCCGACGATCCCCACCCCCCGGGCCCGCAAGGCGACAACGACCCCGCAGCCCCGCGCCTGGCGATGGAAATGAAGGAACAGGCGCGCCCGGGCCTGGTCACCGTCGCGGGCTATGGCCGCGGCGGCTTCCGGGTCGGCCAGACCTGGTACGCAGGCGCCGTGCTGGTGCTGCCCGGGCGCTGCGTGGCGCTTGGGGCGGTCGCGCCCGCAGAGATCGACGCGGCGCGGCTGGCGCCCTTATGGGACGCTTCGGACCCGGCCGATATCGTGCTGTTCGGCGGCGGTGCCTCGCTCTTGCCGGTGCCGGCGGCGATGCGGGCTGCGCTCGCCGCGCGTGGGCTGAGCGCTGATCCCATGGACAGCGGGGCGGCGGCGCGCACCTTCAACGTGCTGGTCGCCGAAGACCGCCGCGTCGGTGCGGTTCTGCTGCCGCTCTGACCCCGCCCGGGACAGGCCGCTCACGCTTACCGCCAGCGCCGCCCTTGGACGCCCCCAGGAACGCGCCGCACGGCTTGTCGCGCCGGCCCCGCAGCTCGTCGCAGCGCGGTTGCCAAGGACCGCGGCTTGGCGTCACCTTGTGGGCATAACAAGAACGGCGCCCATCTGGACCCGAGTGATGACAGCAAGACGACCCGTCCTTTTCTATCTTGCGTTGGCGGTGGTCGGCATGGCGCCGGCCGCCGCCGCCGCGCTTCCCGCGACGGTCGGCGCGGTGGCGTTCGCGCCGGCTGCCGACCCGCCGGGGAGCGGCGCGCCGTCGCCCACGGCGTCCAATGCACCGGGGACGCCTAAGTCGCCCGAACTGATCCTCGGCCTCGACGACCACCGCGCGGTGGCCACCGGCTTGCTGCTGGAGTTGGAAGCCCTGAACAGCAGCGCGGTGGACTGGCGCATGCCGGGGTCGGGTGTGCCAGCCGTGCCCGACACGCCCGACGATCTGGATGCGCCGGTGGATCTGGACGCCTTGGTCCGGGCGCTTGAGGCGCCGCGTGCGCCGCAGTCGCCGGTCGCCGTCGACGCGGATCTGACCGCGACCGTGCACCGGGCGCTCGACGCCATGCGCGCAGCGTTCGCGGAGGCTGAAGCGGCGCGGCGCGCCGCCATGGCCGAGGCGGCCGAGGCGCTTGAGCGGTCGCGTGCCGAGCGCGAAGCCGGTCTGACGGCCATGCGCCGGGCGCTTGATCGGATCAAGGGCAGCGATTGGGTGGACCTGGATCGCGTGCGGGCGGAATTGGCACGTCAGAAGGCCGAACGGGCGCGAACCCTGGCCGATGTGGAGCGCGACATGGCCCAGGTACGCCGGGCGCTTCGTCAGGCCCACGCCGAACTGGCCAAGGAACGCGCAGAGCTTCTGGATCAATTGGGGATCGGGGGCGCACTGCCGGCGACCCCCGTAGAGCCGCCGCACCGGCCGGCACGCCCGGACGACCGTCACTAGGGCGGACCGCCCCCGGTGCAGCATTGTTTCTCGCTCCCGCTCATGCTAAGCATTCGGGAAGCAGGGAGGAGATCGTGCGCCGCATTGTCGCCAGAAGCCCAATCAAGGCGAGCGCGTTTGTCGCCGTGCTGTTGGCGACGGCCGCGGCCTCTGCGGGCCAGCCCAGCGGCGGCACCGATGATTTCGACCCCTATACCCGGTTCATGAATCGATTGCTGGGCGCGCCGGACGCCGATCTGCCCGCCGCCGTGGCCGAGGCGGACGGCACAGACCAAGCGGATCACGACGAACCGGACGACGCTGCTGCCTGGCCGAAGGGCCCGCCGGCACTGGCGTCGATGAACGCCACGCGCGCGGCGCTTCATGCCCTCTATCGCGAACAGGAGCAGCGCCAAGCCGCTTTGGAAGCCGTGCGCTCCCAGTTCGCCGCCTCGGGCTCGCAGGCGGATGCGGCGCTGGTCCGCGCCCATGAAGCCCGCTTGCGCGCCCTGTCCCACGAAATCCAAGCGCTCAAGACCGCCGCCGCCGCGATCCGGGAGGTCCGCCGCGCGGTCGCCGACCATGAGCGGCGCGGCTGCAGCGACGACGACAACCGTCGCCCAGACCCGTCTAGCGGCGGCGACAACGGCGCCGATGGGTCGGCTCCCTGATCAAAACTGTTTGACGACGCCGCCACGGGCCGGTTCAGCCAGCGCGTCCCACGGGGTGGAGATCCGGTCGCCGAGAGTGGCCGCGCATCCCGCGCGGCAGGCCGGCCGGTGCGCACCAATGGTCGAGCTTGGTTGTCATTGCCGTAACAGGATCGGTCCGGTCCGCCGGTGGGCGGCGCGCCGGACGATGCGGTCTCGCGCGCGCCGCTGCGACCGGTACCTGGGTGACCGCGCCCGCTCTGATGGGTAGCCGGTAAGATGTCCGCCCAGGGCCGCGGGCGGAGCTCCATGGCTGAGCTCGCAGGGCCCCGGTTTGGGCATGGCCACCGACCTCGGCGGCGCGGCCGCCACGTGGCTGCGCCTCTATCCCGGCCCGGTGCCCGATTGACCAAGTCGTGCCGGGGCTTTTCCGGCCGACCCGGACCACCGGCGTGATCGGGGTCGACCGAAGCGGGCGTCAGTCGCGGCCGGCGCGGTCGCCGAGGCCGGTGGCCCGGTCGACGATATGGAACAGGACGTTCTGTTCCATGGTGCCGGTGGCCAGATGCGCCCAGGGCCCGCGCGCATAGAGCGGCACGTCTTCGCCGCCATGGGTTTCCGACCGGGCCCGCACGGCGGCCTGTTGGCGATAGTCGACCGCCAGCACGGTCTCGTCGGTCAGGGTCGGCCGCTCGCCGTCGATCGCGCCCGGGCCGTTCAGATAGCCGAGCGTGGTGTAGGGCTTGCCGTCTTCGGCCGGTTGCAGCTCGTCGCTCGGCGTGCCGTCGGGATTGACCTTGTGGACCAGGCCGAGGATCGGGTTGCCGCGCGGGGGATAGCCGCCCATGACGAAGGTGTGGGAGTGGTCGGCGGTGACCAGGATCAGCGTGTCCTCCACCTTCGTGCGGTCGAGCGCCACCTGCACCGCCTTGGAGAATTCGCGGGTTTCTTCCAGCGCCCGGGCGGCGTTGCCGGCATGGTGGGCGTGGTCGATGCGGCCGCCCTCGACCAGCAGGAAATAGCCGTCGCCATGGCCTTCGAGAAAGCCCAGCGCCTTATCGACCATCTCCGACAGCGGCGGCTCACCGGCCTGATCGTCGTCGCGGTCGGCTTCATAGCGCATATGGCTGGGCTCGAACAGGCCGAGCACCGGGCCGTCGGTTTCGGGCGACAGGCTGCGGAATTGCTCGGTGTTCCAGACGAAGCGCGCGCCCGGGCCATGGCGCCGGCGCCAGTCTTCGATCAGGTCGCGTCCGTCGACGCGCCGGCCATAGGCGCCGTCGCTTTCCGGGTCGACCTGGTCTTCGGGCAGGAAGTGCCGGCGGCCGCCGCCGAACGCCACGTCGACGCCGTCACCATAGGGGAAATCGACGAATTGCGACGCGATGTCGGTGCAGCCGGCCTCCAGGGCCTCGGGCGGCATGACGCTGTCGTCTTCCCAATTGCGGCTCGGGCTGTGGGCGTAGGTGCTGGCCGGTGTCGCGTGGGTCAGCCGGGTGGTGGTGACGATGCCGGTCGCCATGCCGACGCTTTCGGCCAGTTCCAGCAGGGTGGCGGGGCTGAGTTGCTGCAATTGCTCCGGCCCCGGGCAGTGACCGGGCGTCGCCTCGTCGGACAGGCTGAGCACGCCGATCTTGGTCTTGACGCCGGTCATGATCGCCGAGGCGGTGCCGGCGCTGTCGGGCGTTTGGGCGTTGGTGTTGTAGGTCTTGACCAGCGCGGTGTAGGGCAGGGTGTCGAACGCCAGATCATAGTCTTCGCCCTGCAGCCCCTTCTTCTGGCCGGCATAGATGCGGCCGGCGGTCACCGTCGACACGCCCATGCCGTCGCCGATGAACACGATCACGTTCTTGGCCCGCTTGGTGATCGGTTGTTGCGCCTCGCGCCGCTCGATCGCCGCCTTGCCGCCGGTGAACCAGGGGTCGCCGCTGACCTGATAGGCGCCCTTGACCGGGCTCGGTTCGTTCGACGGAATCAAATAGACGAGAAGCAGAATGCCCAAGAGCCCGGCTAGGGCAATGAGCAAAGTTCGGCGGTCGTGCATGGCGGCCGATCCTTGTGTTTCAAGGGGTTAAGGTAAAGAACGCGGGCAGCATAACCCAACTGTCTGCGGATGAAAACGCAACCGCTCAAGAAAGCGCGGCGGCCGCCTCGGCGATCGCTGCCACCACCCGGTCGGCCTGCGCGTCGGTCAGGCCTGGATAGAGCGGGATCGACAGAATGGTCTCATAGGCGCGGTCGGCGGCCGGACAATCGCCGCGCCGGGTGCCCAACCGTTCGCGGTAGAAGGTCGTCTGGGTCAGCGGGGGATAGTGCACCGCCGTGCCGATACCGCGCGCGCGCAAGGCCGCGGCGAGCGCGTCGCGCTTCGCCGCCAGCGCGCCGTCGGTGCGGATCACATAGAGGTGATAGGCATGGCTGGTGTCGTCTCGGCGGGCCAGCGGGCTCACCCCCTCGATGCCGGCCAAGGCGGCGTCATAGCGCGCGGCGAGCGCCCGGCGCTGGTCGAGCCATTGCGGCAGCCGCGCCACCTGGGCCAGGCCGAGCGCGCAGTTGATGTCGCTCAAGCGGTAGTTAAAGCCGAGCGCGGTGACGTCGTAGCGAAACGGGTTGTCGGCGTCGTGGCGGGCCATGGCGTGATGGCGCAGGTGGCGCAGCCGCTCGGCGAGCGCGGCGTCGGTGGTGGTGACCATGCCGCCTTCGCCGGTGGTGATGTGCTTGACCGGGTGAAAGGAAAAGCTGGTGGCCTTGGCCAGCGTGCCGACCGGCCGGCCCCGGTGGGCGGCGCCGGGCGCGTGGCAGCCGTCGGCCAGCAGGTGCAGCTTGTGGGCGTCGGCGAGGGCTGCGAGCGCGTCCCAGTCGCACGGCTGGCCGGCATAGTCGACGCCCACCAACGCCTTGGTGCGCGGGCCGATCAGCCGGGCCGCCGAGGTCGGGTCGATCAGCAGCGTCCGGGCGTCCACATCGGCGAACACCGGCTCGGCGCCCACATAAAGCGCGGCATTGGCGGTGGCGGCGAAGGTCAGCGCCGGCACGATCACCTGGTCGCCGGGGCCAAGGTCCAGGGCCGCCATCATCAGGTGCAGGGCGGCGGTGCCGGTGGCGCAGGCGACGCCGTGCAGATCGTCCCGGCCCGGCGCCAGAAAGCCGGTGAACGCGTCCTCGAACGCCTGGACCGTGGGCCCGGTGGTCAACAGAGCCTGGCCGACCGCTTGGGCCACCGCGTCGCGGTCTTCGGGGCCGATGCTTTGGCGGCCATAGGGGATCGGGTCGACGGCGGCGGCCGCTGCCGGTGGGTCGGAAAGCGGGGAGGGCGCCATGGTCGCTCCTGTGTCAGACCGCGTCGTCGCCTTCGGCCGGGATCGACGCGGTAATCTCCTTCAGCCGGGCCACATTGAGCCAATGGTCGTTGGTGTTGCTGGCATAGCAGAACCCGTCGGCCACCGGTCGCGCCGGCGGCGTGGCGGCGCGCCGCGACTGGTAGCCCCATTTGGCGATCGTCGGTTCGATGATGAAGTGGTCGCCCATGTCGAGCGTGGTGCGCGAATCCTCGGCGGTGATCATCACCTCGTGCAGCTTTTCGCCCGGCCGGATGCCCACCACCTCGTGGGGCAGGTCGGGCGCGATGGCGCGCGCCAGGTCGGGGATCGCCATGGACGGGATCTTGGGCACGAAGATCTCGCCGCCGGCCATGTCGCCGAGGCAGTTGAGGACGAAGCGCACGCCCTCGTCGAGGGTGATCCAGAACCGGGTCATGCGCGGGTCGGTGATCGGGATCGCGCCGGTGCCGCGCGCGGCCAGTTGCTTGAAGAACGGCACCACCGAGCCGCGCGAGCCGACCACATTGCCATAGCGCACCACCGCAAAGCGCACGCCCGCCCCGCCGGCCAGATTGTTGCCGGCGATGAAGATCTTGTCGGACGCCAGCTTGGTGGCGCCATAGAGGTTGATCGGGTTGGCCGCCTTGTCGGTGGACAGCGCCACCACCTTGCGCACGCCAGCCTGGATCGCCGACCAGACCACGTTTTCGGCGCCTTCGATGTTGGTCCGCACCGCCTCGAACGGGTTGTACTCGGCCACCTCCACATGCTTCAGCGCCGCGGCATGGACCACCACGTCCACATTGCGCATGGCCATGACCAGCCGGTCGCGGTCGCGTACGTCGCCGATGAAAAAGCGCATGCGCGGGTCGGGAAAGCGCCGCTGCATGGTCAGTTGTTTGAACTCGTCGCGCGAGTAGATAATCACCCGTTCGGGGTCGTGCTCGCGCAGCAGGGTCTCGGTGAGTTTCTGGCCGAACGAGCCGGTGCCGCCGGTGATCAGGATGCGGGAATGGGCGTCCATGGGCCGTGCGCCTCGGCTAAGGGGTAAGCAAACTTCGCGCCAGAGGGTGCAGCGCGAAGGGTATAGAAACGGTTACCATGGCCGCCGCCGGCGGTTCGTGTCGTCGGCGAAACGGTCTGGATCGGTGGCCGCTGCCGGTGCCAAGGGCGGTCAACGGAACGGCGGTTCCAGGAAGCTGCGCAGCTTGCGCGAGTGCAGCGTGCCGTCGCGCGCCGCCTGGCGCAACAGATCGACCGCGCGCAGGCCGATGTCCAGATGCTGGCTGACCCGCGCCTCGTAGAAGGCGTTGGCCATGCCGGGCAGCTTGATCTCGCCGTGCAGCGGCCGGTCGGACACGCACAAAAGCGTGCCATAGGGCACCCGGAAGCGGTAGCCATTGGCGGCGATGGTCGCCGACTCCATGTCGATGGCGATGGCGCGCGACTGGTTGAAGCGCCGCGCCAGTTCGTCATAGCGCAGTTCCCAGTTGCGGTCGTCGGTGGTGACCACGGTGCCGGTGCGCAGGCGTTGCTTGCGCTCGGCGCCCGACAGGCCGGTGACTTCGCTGACCGCGTCGGCCAGTGCCACCTGCACCTCGGCCAGCGTCGGCAGCGGGATTTCCACCGGCAGCGCGCTGTCGAGCACATGGTCGTCGCGCAGATAGGCGTGGGCGAGCACATAGTCGCCCAGTTGCTGCGACGCGCGCAGGCCGCCGCAATGGCCGATCATCAACCAGACATGGGGGCGCAGCACCGCCAGATGGTCGGTCATGGTCTTGGCGTTCGAGGGTCCCATGCCGATGTTGATCAGCGTGATGCCCATGCCTTCCGGCGCCACCAGGTGATAGGCGGGCATGGGCGGCGCCTTGGCCAGCGGCGGCTGTTGGGTCGGCGCGCCGGGGGTCGAGACCCGGTTGCCCGGTTCGACGAACCGCTCATAGCGCCCGGCGGCCACCTGCGCGTGGGCAAAGGCGATGAACTCGTCCACATAGCGCTGATAGTTGGTGAACAGCACGAAGCCCTGGAAATGCTCCGCCGCCGTGGCGGTGTAGTGGCGCAGTCGGTGCAGCGAATAGTCGACCCGCTCGGCCGAGAACAGCGACAACGGGTTGGGCGCGCCGCGCTCGTCGGGTCGGGTGATCAGCCCGTCGGCCAGGTCGTCGTGGATCTCGGCCATGGGCGGCATGTGGAAGTGGCGCACCAGCGCCCGGCGCCGGTCCGGTGCCAGGTCCGCCGACGCCTGTTCGAGCGCGAACGACAAGGGCAGCGGCGAGCGGCTGGCGCCGGTGAACAGCCGGCCGCCATGGTGGCGCAGGATCAGCGCCATCTGGTCGGCCAGATAGTCGCGGAACAGCGCCGGCTGGGTCAGCGTGCCGCCATAGAGGCCGGTGTGCGACACCTTGCCGAAGGCGGTGTCGCTATGGCGGGCGGGGTCGGTCTCGTCCAGCGCCACGCCCAGATAGGGGTAGGTGGCGGCCGAGGTGTCGATGTCGGTGGCGCCGGCGGCATAGCGGTCGAACTCGGCGGCGACGCGGGCGACGCTGGCGTCGTACAGCGCTTCGACCCGGTCGAGCGCGGCGTCGATCTGGTCGTGCAGCATCAGGTCGTCGGCCGGCACGCGCGCGGCCAACGTGTCGATCAGCACGGTGTCTTCGGGCACGGACAACAACACCTCCTGGGGCAAAACGGAACGGGAAGCTTCGCCCGCCGTCTTACAGCGACAGAAGGATGCTGGCCAGGGCGGCGCTCATCAGGTTGGACAAGCTGCCGCACAATACCGCGCGCAGGCCCAAGGCCGAGACCTCGCCGCGCCGCTCGGGGATCAGATTGCCAAGCCCGCCCATGATGATCGCCAACGCGGTCAGATTGGCGAACCCGCACAAGGCGAACGTCACCACCGCCACCGTGTGGTCGGACAGCGTGTCGCGGATTTCGGCCAGTTGCACGAAGGCGATAAACTCGTTGAGGATCGTCTTCTGGCCGACCAGATTGCCGGCGGCGACCGCTTCCTCCCACGGGATGCCCAGCAGGAACATCAACGGCGCCAGAAGCCAGCCCAGGATCGCCTCCAAGGTCAGCCCGTCGAGCCCG
Organism: Rhodothalassium salexigens DSM 2132; assembly: GCF_004341375.1. GTDB lineage: Bacteria > Pseudomonadota > Alphaproteobacteria > Sphingomonadales > Rhodothalassiaceae > Rhodothalassium > Rhodothalassium salexigens. The sequence goes on along the minus strand of NZ_SLXO01000001.1, from coordinate 450,222 downwards.
GCGAGCCCGCCAACCCAGCCGACCAGGGCGTTGGCCATCGCCAACAGGGCGACGAAGCAGATCAACATGGCGCCCACGGCGACCGCCACCCGCAGGCCGGCCATGGCGCCGTCGGCGGCTGCCTGGACCAGATTGGCCGGCGGGTTGTCGGGGTCGAAGCTGTCGGCGCGCACATCGTCCTGGTCGATCGCATGGGGGGCGTCGTCCTCGGGGTGCAGCAGCTTGGCCATGACGATGCCGCCCGGGGCGGCCATGAACGCCGCGGCGACCAGATAGCCGCTGTCGATGCCAAGCGAGGCGTAGCCGATCAGGATCGCCCCCGACACCGACGACAGCCCCAGCCCCATGACCGTGAACAACTGGCTGTGCGACAGCCGGGCCAGGAACGGCCGGATCACCAGCGGGCTTTCGACCATGCCGATGAAGATGTTGGCGGCCGCGCACACCGCCTCGACCCGGGTCACGCCGATCACCCGGCGCAGGCCGCCGCCGATCACGGTCATCATCGCCTGCATGATGCGCAGATAATAGAGCACCGAGGCCAGCGACGACACGAACACGATCACCGGCAGCACGTTCAGGGCGACCGAGAAGAAGCCCTCGCGTTCGGGGTAGAGGTCGCCGAACAGAAACCGCGTGCCGCGGTCGGTGAAGTTGATCGCTTCCTGCACGCCCAGGGCCGCCGAGCCCAGCGCCGCCTGACCCCAGGGCAGGTAGAGCACGATGACGGCGAATCCGGCCTGCAGCGCGAACGCCGACAGCACGATCCGCCAGTTGATGGCGCGGCGGTTGGCGGACAGGGCGACCGCGATGGCGAACAACACGGCGACGCCGGCAAAGGCGATCATGGAATGGCTTCCCCCCTTGGCGCCCGGCGGCGGTCCGATCCGGCGGCCGCTGTTGGCGGGCGGCGGCCGGAGCCACGGGGCGTCTACGCGAACGAAAAGGGCGCGCGCCGGCGGGTCCGGGGCGCCCGGCGCGGTGCTTGGCGCACCTGTTTCGCCGCCACCCGGGTGCCGCACCGGGGGGCGCCCGGGTGTGACGTCTCGATGACGCGGCGGAGTATTGACCACGCGACCAAAACGCGTCCACACCCTTTTGCGCATCGCCCCGGAACGGTGACAGGGATCGAGGAGTGACCATGAAGCGAATATGTGTCTATTGCGGGTCGCGCGACGGGCGCCAGCCGGCGTATCTGGAAGCCGCCCGGACGCTTGGCGGGCTGCTGGCGGAGCGGGGCGTGGGCCTGGTCTATGGCGGCGCGTCGATCGGCGTCATGGGGGCGCTGGCCAACGCCGTGCTGGCCGGCGGCGGCGAGGTGATCGGCGTCATCCCGCGCGCCCTCGACGACCGCGAGGTGGGCCATCGCGGCCTGACCGAGTTGCACGTGGTCGAGACCATGCACGAGCGCAAGAACATCATGTCGGTGCTGAGCGACGGCTTCGTGGCGCTGCCCGGCGGGCTCGGCACGCTGGAGGAACTGTTCGAGGTCTGGACCTGGGCGCAACTGGGCGTCCACCGCAAGCCGGTCGGGCTGCTCAACGCCGGCGGCTTCTATGACCCGTTGCTGGCGTTCCTCGACCACGCCACCGTCGAAGGCTTTATCGAGCGCGACCATCGCGACCTGGTGACCGTGGCCGACGCGCCGGCGTCCCTGTTGGACGCCATGGATGCCTACAAGCCCTCCGACGACCGCATCTGGCTCAAGGCCCGCCAGGTCTGAGCCCGTGCCGCCCCCCTTCCCACAGCGAGCCCCCCTGCCATGACCGCCACCACCACGACCAACGACGATCTGAGCGCCGCCGTCGACGCGGTGCGCCGCCGCCACCCCGGCGGGTTCCCGAAGATCGCCCTCATCCTCGGCAGCGGCCTGGGCCGCTTCGGCGAGGCGATGGCGGTGGAAACCAGCATTCCCTATGGCGAGATTCCGGGCTTTCCGGTGTCCACCGTGGCCGGCCATGACGGCCGGCTGCTGATCGGCACCGTGGCCGGCGTGCCGCTGGTCGCCATGCAGGGACGGATGCACCTGTATGAAGGCTATGCCGCGCAACGTCTGGCGGTGGCGATCCGCACCTTCAAGCTGCTGGGCGTCGAAACGCTGGTGATCACCAACGCCGCCGGCAGCCTGCACGAGGACTGGGGCCCGGGGTCGTTGATGCTGATCGCCGACCATATCAACCTGTCGGGCCACAACCCGTTGATCGGCCCCAATGACGACGCCCTGGGCCCGCGCTTCGTCGATATGACGGCGGCCTATGACCCGGCATTGCGCGCGACCATGAAGGCGGCGGCGGCCGACCTGGGCCAGACCCTGCACGAAGGCGTCTACATCCAGGTGGCCGGCCCCAATTTCGAGACCCCGGCGGAGATCCGCGCCTTCGCGCGCCTCGGCGCCGACGCGGTGGGCATGTCGACGGTGCCCGAATGCCTGGTCGCCCGCCATTGCGGGATGCGGGTGCTGGGGCTGTCGCTGGTCACCAACCTGGCCGCCGGCATCTCGCCCGTGGCACTGACCCACCAGGAAACCATGGACGAGGCCGCCAATGCCTATGACGGCATGCGCGCCTTGATGACCGAGTTCCTGCGCCGCGTCGGCGGCTGAGCCTGGGCGCTCGGCCGGCCAGGAGCCAGGCGCCGCAGCGACGCGCCGCCATCGTCGCCGCCCCCGACCCCGCCCCCGGGGTCAGCCGAGCAGCACCTGGCCGGCCATGCCGAGCGCGAAGCCGCCGACAGCACCAAGCGGCGGCGCGAACCGGCCGTCGAGCGGCACGCCGGGGGCGATGTCCTCGAACGTCAGATAGAGAATGCCGCCGGCGGCGAACAGCATCAGCCCGCCCAAAATCGCGTCCCGGTCGACCAGCCACAACAGCCCCGCCCCGGCGGCCAGCGGGCCCAGCAACGCCAGGGCGGCGAACAAAACCAGCAGCCGGCCGGCGCGGATCGAGCCGCTGGCCTGCTGTTCGCGGAACGCGTTGAAGCCTTCGGGCAGGTTCTGCGCGGTGATCAGCAAGGCCATCAACGCCCCGCGTTTTTCCGACACCGCGAGCAGCGAGCCCAAGGCGATCGCCTCGGGCACGAAGTCGAGCACCATGGCCATGAACATGGCTGCCGAGCCGCCGCGCCGCTTGACCCAGGCGTCGAGCAGGGCGAACGCCAGCCCGCCGGCCGCGAACACCAGCAGCCCGAGCCAGCCGGGGGTCTTGTCCAGGCCGTCGGGCACCAACACCAGCGCCACGGCGGCCATCAAGATGCCGCCGCCGAACGCGGTGACGCTGTGGCGCACCTCGCGGTCGAGCCATTCGGGCGCCACGCTCTCGATCCGGGCGATGGCGCCGCCCACCGGGATCGCCGCCCCGGCCATCAGGGCGTAGAGCAGGGCGAGATGCGCGGTGTCCAAGGGCTCGTCTCCTGGCGTTGGTGCGGTCCGATAGGTGAGCGATCGGGTCGCCCACCTCAACCCATGCGCTTCCCCCCGGGCGCACCAGCCGATCGGGCTCGACGCGGCTCAGCACCCCAGGGGCGGCTCAGGGGCAGTTCAAAGGGGGGTCACCCGGCTTGGGCTTCGGCAGCCTTGGCGGCGTCCCACAGCGCGTCCAGATCGGCGAGGTCGGCATCCTGGGGGGCGCGGCCTTCGGCGTCGAGGGCGGCCTCCATATGGCGGAAGCGGCGTTCGAATTTGCGGTTGGCGTCGGCGAGCGCGGTCTCGGGCTCCACATCCAAGCGCCGCGCCAGATTGGTGACCGCGAACAACAGGTCGCCCACCTCCTCGCGCACCCGCTCGGGCGAGCGGGGCAGGGCGTCTTCCACCTCGTCCAGTTCCTCGCGGATCTTGGCCAGGATCTCGCCCGCCTCCGACCAGTCGAAGCCGACCCGCGCGGCGCGCTTTTGCAGCTTGATCGCCCGGATCAATGCCGGCAGCCCGCGCGCCACATCGTCGAGCGCGCTCGGCACCCGGCCGGCCGCGCGCGCCGCGGCCTCGCGCTCGGCGGCCTTTTGCGCTTCCCAGGCGGCGGTTTGGGCGTCGGCGTCGTCGATGCTGGCGTCGGCGAACACATGGGGGTGACGCTTGACCATTTTGGCGGCGATCGCCTGGACCACGTCGGCGAAGTCGAACGCGCCCATCTCGGCCGCCATCTGGGCGTGGAACACCACCTGCAACAACAGGTCGCCCAGTTCCTCGCACAGATGGGCCATGTCGCCCTCGGCGATGGCGTCGGCCACCTCATAGGCTTCTTCGATGGTGTGGGGGGCGATGGTGGCGAAGCTTTGTTCCAGATCCCACGGACAGCCGCCCGCCGGGTCGCGCAGCCGCGCCATGATCGCCAGAAGATCGTCCAGGGAATAGCGCGACTGCGGGCTGCTCATGGGCTCATGTCCTTGAGAACTGAAATGAAACTTTGCCGGGCATCGCGGCGCTGTCCAGCCTTGTTTCGCGCCGCCGAGCCCCTATTTGTCTCATAGACCGGAAACGGCGCGGTTGCAAAGCGCCCGGCCTGTGGCCGGGGGGGGCGCTTGTGCGGGACCCGCTGCCGCCGACTGCGGCCGGCCCCGGCCCGTCGCCGAGGCCCGCCGTCCATTGCCCAGGGATTAAACGCCCATGACCGATCAAGCCCCGCCGCCTGTGGCCGACATCGTCGCCCGGGCGCTCGTCCACCTGTTCGAAACCGGCCGTCTGGTCGGCGACCCCGGCCGCATCGCGGTGATCCCCGGCGATCGCGGCGGCTTGAGCTATGGCCGCGCCCAGGCGACCCGCGCGTCGGGCGCTCTCTATCGGGTGGTCGAGCGCTATCTGGCCGAGCCCGGCGCGCGCGCGGCGGGGCTGTTGCGGCCGTTCCTCGACCGGCTGGCGACCCGTGACCCCGATCTCGACTATGACGCGGCGTTTCACCAGGCGCTGCGCCGGGCCGGCACCGACCCGGCGATGACCCGCGCCCAGGACCGGGTGGTCGACGCGCTCTATTGGGCGCCGGCCTGCGCCGAGGCGGCCCAGATGGGGCTCGACGAGCCGTTGTCGCGCGCCGTGGTGTACGACTCGCACATTCACGGCTCCTGGGCGCAGTGCCGCGACCGCACGGTCGACGCCTACGGCCCGCCCGAACGGCTGGGCCCGCGCGCCTGGACTCGGGTCTATGTGCAGATGCGCCGCACCTGGCTGGCCGAGCACCCCAACCCGGTGTTGCACGCCACAGCGCGCCGCATGGACGCCTTCGCCGACCTGATCGACCAGGCCCATTGGGATCTGGCGCCGCCCTTGACCGTCGACGGGGTGATCATCACCGAGGCGGGCATGAACCCGGCCGCCGAGCCGCGCCGGCTCGACGCCCGCCGGCCGTGGCCGCAGGGCTGGGACGTGCTGGCGGTACAGCAGGCGCTCGCCGGCATGGGCGCTGAGTTGGAGACCGACGGCATCTATGGCCCGGTCACCGCGGGCGCTGTGCGCGCCTTTCAGGCCGACGCCGGGCTCGAACCCGACGGCGTGGTCGACGAGGCGACGCGCTGGGCCATGGGGCCGCAAGCGGAAAAGGCGATTGCGTGAGGGCTTGGGGCTCCGCTAAGGACACGGGACGCCTTGTCCCGTTCCCAACTCCGAGGGCCCCATGCGCCTCAGCCGCTATTTTCTGCCGCTTCTGAAGGAAACCCCCGCCGAGGCCGAGATCGTCTCGCACCGGTTGATGCTGCGCGCCGGCATGGTCCGGCAATCGAGCGCCGGCATCTATGTATGGCTGCCGCTGGGCTTGAAGGTGTTGCAGAAGATCGAGCAGATCGTGCGCGAGGAACAGAACCGCGCCGGCGCGCTTGAAGTCTTGATGCCGACCGTGCAGTCGGCCGAGCTGTGGCACGAGTCCGGCCGCTATGACGCCTATGGCCCGGAGATGCTGCGCATTTCCGACCGCCACGACCGCGAAATGCTCTACGGGCCCACCAACGAAGAGCAGATCACCGACATCTTCCGCCGCCACGTCAAGAGCTACAAGGATCTGCCGCTCAACCTCTACCAGATCCAGTGGAAGTTCCGCGACGAGATCCGCCCCCGCTTCGGCGTCATGCGCGGCCGCGAATTCCTGATGAAGGACAATTACTCCTTCGACCTGGACCATGATGGCGCGGTGCGCTCCTACAACGCCATGTTCGCGGCTTACCTGCGTACCTTCTCGCGCCTCGGCCTGCGCGCGATCCCGATGAAGGCGGACACCGGCCCGATCGGCGGCGACCTCAGCCACGAATTCATCATCCTGGCGCCGACCGGCGAAAGCGCGGTGTTCTTCGACCGCGGCTTCGACGATCTGGATCCGCTGGCCGACCAGTCGGACGACCCCGACGCCGCCACCTTGCACGCGATCCGCGAGCGCTGGACCAGCCTTTACGCCGCCACCGACGAGGTCCATGACGCGGCCGCCTGCCCGGTGCCGGCCGAGCGCCTGGTCACCGGCCGGGGCATCGAGGTGGGCCACATCTTCAACTTCGGCACCAAATACTCCGAGCCCATGGGCGCCACCGTGCAGGGCCCCGACGGCCAGATGGTGCCGGTGCAGATGGGCAGCTACGGCATCGGCATCTCGCGCCTGGTGGGTGCGGTGATCGAGGCCAGCCACGACGACGCCGGCATCGTCTGGCCGGCCAGCGTCGCGCCGTTCGACGGCGGTCTGATCAACCTGCGCGCCGGCGACGAGCGCTGCACCGGCGTCTGCGACGACGTCTATGCCAAGCTCGGCGTGCTCGGCCTGGACGTGCTCTATGACGACACCGCCGAGCGGCCGGGGGCCAAGTTCGCCGCCATGGACCTGATCGGGCTGCCCTGGTCGCTGACCATCGGTCCGCGCGGGCTCGACCAGGGCGTGGTCGAACTCAAGGACCGGGCGTCGGGCGAGAAGGCCGAGATCAGCCTGGAAAGCGCGCTCGCCCGCATCGCCGAGCGCACCGGCACCCAGGCGCCGGCGTCGCCCGAGGCGTTGGCCGGCTGATGATCCGCGGGTTCGAGCGCACGGTCGCGTTGCGCTACATCCTGCCGTGGAATTCGGGCCTGTCGGTGGGGGTCATCGCGGGCTTCAGTTTTCTGGGCATCTTCCTCGGCGTCGCCGTGCTGATCGTGGTGATGTCGGTGATGAACGGCTTCCGGGTCGAACTGGTGTCCAAGATCGTCGGCGTCAACGGCCACGCCATCGCCATGGGCTTCGGCGGCGAGATGCGCGACTATCAGCGCGTCGCCGACGACCTGGCCGCCGTCGACCATGTGGAGCGGGTGGTGCCGTTCGTCGAGGCGCAGGTGGGCGTGACCCGGCCGGGCGGGCAGGGCGCCTTTGCCCTGGTGCGCGGGCTGGCGCCGGGCGACCTGACCAAGACCGCGCTGCAGCCGCACATGGTCACCCAGGGCTCGCTCGACGCTTTCGGCGACGACCGCATCGTGCTCGCCTCGACCATCGCCGAGCGGCTCGGCGCGTTCGCCGGCGACCCGGTGACCCTGGTGCTGCCCAAGGGCCGGGCGACCCCCATGGGCGTCGCCCCGCGGCTCAAGCGCTTCACCGTGGCGGCGGTGGTCGAGACCGGCCTGTTCCAGTTCGACGAGACCTTGCTGGTCATGCCGCTCGACACCGCGCAGACCTTCTTCCGGCGCGGCGACACCGTGTCGGGCATCACTCTGTTTCTCGACGACGCCAACCGCATCGACCGGGTCGCCCCCGACCTGCGCGCGGCCTTGGGCGGCGAGCGGCCGGTGGGCAGCCTGTCCACCTGGCGCGACATCAACAGCAATCTGGTCTCGGCGCTCGACCTGGAACGCAAGGTGATGTTCCTGATCCTGACCCTGATCATCGTCATCGCCGCGTTCAATATCGTCACCAGCCTGATCATCCTGGTGAAGAACAAGTCGGCGGACGTGGCGATCCTGCGCACCATGGGCGCCCGGCGCGGGGCGATCCTGCGCATCTTCATGGCCTGCGGGGCGCTGGTGGGGGTCACCGGCACGCTGCTCGGCGCCGGCGCCGGCACGCTGTTCGCCGCCAACATCCAGGCCATCCAGCGCGGCCTCGAACGGTTGACCGGCGCGCAATTGTGGGACGCCGAGGTGCGCTATCTGAGCGAGATCCCGGCGGTCATCCAGCCGCTCGAAGTGGCGGCGGTGGTCGCGGTGGCGTTCGTCATCTCGCTGGTCTCGACCCTGCCGGCGTCGCTGTGGGCCAGTTCCATCGACCCGGTGAAGGTGTTGCGCTACCAATGAGCCTTGTTCTCGACCTTGACCGCATCGCCCATGGCTACGGTCGCGGGCCCGCCCGCGTCGACGTGTTGCAGGGCGTGTCGCTGCGCCTGGGGGCCGGCGAGATCGCCGCGCTCATCGGCCAGTCGGGCGCCGGCAAATCGACGCTTTTGCACGTCGCCGGGCTGTTGGAGCGGCCCGAGACCGGCCGGGTGGTGATCGCGGGCGACGATGCGGGCGCCTTGTCCGAACGCCGGCGCGCCGACCTGCGCGGGCGGGCGATCGGCTTCGTCTATCAGTTCCACCACCTGTTGCCCGAGTTCTCGGCGCTGGAAAACGTCGTCCTGCCGCAGCGTATCGCCGGGACGCCCCGGCACCAGGCCGAGGCGCGGGCGCGCCATCTGCTCGGCCAATTGGGCCTTGACCATCGGCTCGACCACCGGCCGGGCAAGCTGTCGGGCGGCGAACAGCAGCGCGTCGCCATCGCCCGCGCGCTCGCCAACCGCCCGGCGCTGCTGCTCGCCGACGAGCCGACCGGCAATCTCGACGAGGACACCGCCGCGGTGGTCATGGACGAGTTGTTGTCGCTGGTCCGCACCGAGGGGCTGGCGGCCCTGATCGCCACCCACAATCGCGGCTTGGCCGAGCGCATGGACCGCACGGTGACGCTCAAGCGCGGCCGCCTGGCCTGAGCCGCTTGGCGCTCCGGCAATGCTTGTCTCGGCCGCCCGCCCGCGTTAGGGTCCGCGTCATGGTCCGGCCCGTGCTCCACCTGATGACGGCGTTTTGCCTGCTGCTCGTGCAGTCGCTGCACGACGGCGCGGGGCTGGTGGAATCGCACCTCCACCATCACGCCCAGGATAGCGCCCCGACGCTCGATTACGGGCCCGGCGCGGCCGCCGACGACGCGTCCGCCGCGGACCAGACCGGCACGCCCTGGCCGGCCCATGCGGGTGAGGCGATGCACTGCCACATCCTGGCCATCGTGACCCCGGAAATGGGTCTGAGCGCGCCCGTGGGCCAAGGCGAGCGGTTCGCCCAGGCGCCGCACCGGGCGCCCTCGCGCACCGTCGACCCGCCGGTCTTCCCACCCAAAGCCTGACCTCCGTCCCAACCCGTTGTCTCGCCGACGCGCGGCCTTTTCGCCCGCGTCGCCGGTGATCGTTCGTCTTTCGGAGTCAGCCCATGTCTGTTTTTCCTCCGTCGCGGGCCCGGCCCGCCGGCGGCCCACCGGGCGTGGACCCGCGCCGCCGGCCGGGGTCCGTTCGCCGCAGCCTGTCCCATAGCCTTTGCTTGATGCTCCTGACGGCGCCGGTGTCGGCCGCCGAGGTCGGTTCCGGTGGCGCCGTGCAGGCGCCGGGGCTCTTGGCGTCGGCCGAGCAACCGCCGCACCGGCTCGACCTGGCCGGCGCCGTCGATTGGGCGCTGGCGCGCAATTTCGCCGTCCGGCGCGCTGCCGCCCGGGTCGAGCAGAACCGGGGCGACGCGCGCCACGCCCGCCGGCTGGTGCCGTCGAACCCGCTGGTCACCTTTCGCAGTGCCCGGCGCAAACGCCCGGGAGAAGCGGCGACCCGCGATATGTCCATCCAACTGGCCCAGGAGCTGTGGATCGGCGGCCAGGGCCGGGTGATGACGCGGGCCGCCGACGCCCGCACCCAAGCCGCGCAGGGCGACCTCGATTTTCTGCGCACCACCACCGCCGCGCGCACCAGGGCCGCCTATCTGCGCGCCCTGGTGGCGCGCGAGGGCGTGCGCAGTGCCGAGCGCGCCCTGACCGTTACCGCTGATCTGGCGCGCTATGCCGTCCGCCGGCTCGACGCCGGCAAGACCACGGTGCAGACGGTCAACACCGCCGAGATCGCGCGCGGCCGGGCGGCCGCCCAACACGCCCGCGCGGTGCGCAATGCCCGCCGGGCCGAGCTTGACCTGTTTGAGCTCCTGTCCGCCGATCCAGCCCGGGATCTGGTTTTGACCGGCCGGCTCGCCCTGCCGGACGCCATCGAGGTGCCATCGCAAGAGCGGCTGCTGAACGCGGCGGTGCGTCGGCGCGGCGATCTGGCCGCCGCCGGGGCGCGGGTCGCCGCCGCGCGCGCCGACCTGGCGCTCAGCCGGCGGCAATTGATCCCCAATCTGACCGTCTTCGGCCTTTATGGTCAGGAAGAGGATTTCGACATTGCCGGCGGCGGTCTGCAACTGCGCTTGCCGATCGGCCACCGCTTCGGCGGCGACCGCGACGCTGCGCGGGCGCGGCTGCGCGAACAAACCCTGGCGCGCGATGCCCAGAGGCTTGCCGTGCGCGGCGCGGTGCTGCGCGCGCTCACCGACTATCGCGCCGCGCGCGCGGCGGCCGACGCCGTCGGCCGGCCGGTGCTCGACCGGGCGGAGGACAATGTGCGCCGCCTGCAAACGGCGCTCGCCGCCGGCAAGGTGGGCGCGCCGGCGATCACCGCGGCCCAGGACAATCTGCTCGCCGTGCGCCGCGACTATCTCGACGCGCTCGGCGACCTGATCGACGCCGCCGCCGCCCTGGAACGCGCCACCGGCGGGCTGATCCACGCCGCCCCCGCCGCCCCCGACAACGACCCCCATACCACGCCCGACAGCGCGCCCCGCAAGGCGCCTGCAGAACGGCCGGGAGACGCCCGATGACCATCGCACACACGCTTACGAACCAGATGCCCATGGCCCGGGTCCGGTTGGCCCGCACGCTTGCCGCTGGTCTTCTGGCCCTTGGCCTCGCCCCGGTGCTTGGCCCGCAGGAGGCGGGCGCCGCGCAGGAGGCGTCGGCCAGCACCGTTCACCTGACCGCCGGAGAGCGTGCGACGCTCGACCTTCAGGTGGGGCCGGTGCCGGCGGGGTCGGCGCGCGCGCTCATCGAGGCGCCGGCGAGCCTGCGCTTCGACGCCGACCGCACCGTGCGGGTCGGCCCGCGCCTGCCGGCCAAGGTGCTGCGCGTGGTCGCCGATCTGGGCCAGCGCGTCGAGGCCGGCGAGGTGCTCGCCTGGCTCGACAGCGTTGCCCTCGGCAAGGCCAAGGCGCGCTACCTGTCGGCGGCCGCGCGCTTCGAGGCCGCGACCGCCGAGCATGACCGCGAAAAGCGCCTGGCCGCCGAGCAGATATCGAGCGAGGCCGAGAAGCTGGCCGCCCACGCCGCGTTCATCGAGGCGCGCGCCGCGCTGGACGCCGCGCGCGAGGAGTTGCGCCTTTATGGGCTGTCGCTCGACGCCATCGCCGCCATCGAGGCGGGCGGCGACCGGCCGCTGTCGCGCTACCCGCTGACCAGCCCGCAGGCGGGCATGGTGCAGGCGCGCGACGCGGTGCCGGGCCAGACCCTGCGCCCCGACGATACGCCGTTTCTGGTCGTCGACACGCGCGTGTTGTGGGTGGTCGCCGAGGTCTATGAAAAAGACATCCCGCGCATCGCGCCCGGCCAGCGCATCGACTTCACCGGTCGGGCGGTGGGCGGGCGTCTGGTCGCCGGTACCGTCGACTGGGTGTCGGCGTCGCTCGACGAGACCACGCGCACGGTGCGGGTGCGCGGTCATCTGGACAATTCCGGCGGCCGGTTGCGCGACGGCCAGTTCGGCACCGCCCGCCTGCACACCGAGGCCGCGGCGCGCACCGCCCTGATGCCGGTGGACGCGGTCCAGACCCTCGACGGCCAGCCGGTGGTGTTCGTGCCCGGCGATACGCCCGATGCGTTCCGCGCTCAGCCGGTGAGTTTGGGTGCCGAGGCCCATGGCCGGGTCGAGATCCGGCGCGGCCTCGACCCCGGCGACCGGGCGGTGCTGGTCGGCGCCTTTGCGCTCAAATCCGCGCTGACGGCGGCCGGCCGCAGCGCCGCCCACAGCCATTGAGGGGGCGCACCATGATCGAACGACTGATCGGATGGAGCCTGCGCAACCGGCTGATGGTGCTGGTGCTGACCGCGGCCCTGGTGGTCGCCGGCGCGCTGGCGGTCAAGCGCACGCCCATCGACGCCTTCCCCGACGTGACGCCGACCATGGTCCAGGTGTTCACCCAGGCGCCGGGGCTGTCGCCGGTGGATGTGGAGACGCTGATCACCTATCCGGTGGAAATCTCCATGTACGGACTGCCGCACCTGGACCGGGTGCAGAGCACGTCGATCTTCGGGCTGTCGCGGGTCAGCGTCTATTTCGAGGACGGCACCGACATCTATTTCGCCCGGCGTCTGGTGATGGAGCGGCTGGCCGCCGCCCGGCGCGAGATCCCCGAGGGCCTGGGCGAGCCCGAACTGGGGCCGATCAGCTCGGGCGTCGGGCGGGTGTTGATGTACACGGTCGAAAACCGAGCCGGCGCCGAGCATGCGCCGATGGCGCTGCGCACCGCCCAGGACTGGATCGTCAAGCCCATGCTGCGCACGGTGCCGGGGGTCACCGGCGTGCTGTCGATCGGCGGCGAGGCGCGCCAGTATCAGGTGACCCTCGACGCCGAGGCGCTGATGGCGCGCGGCCTGTCGGTCGCCGACGTGCGCCGGGCGCTGGCCGCCAACAACCGCAATGTGGGGGCTTCGTTCATCAACCGGGGCGGTGAGGAATATGTGGTGCGCGGCTTTGGCTGGGTCGCGCCGGGCGACGCGGGCCTCGACGACATCCGGCGGATTCCGGTGGCCGAGGCCGGCGGCACGCCGGTGACCGTCGCCGACCTGGCCAGCGTGTCCTACGGCCCGGCGATCAAGCGCGGCGACCTGGTGGCCAATGGCCGCGACGCGGTCGGCGGCTTCGTGCTCAAGCTGATCCACACCAACACTCAAGACGTGCTCGCCGCGCTCGACGAGCGGGTCGCGGCGATCAACGACGCACTGCCCCAGGGCATGGTGCTCAAGCCCTATTACAGCCAGGCCGGGCTGATCGACAAGGCGGTCGGCACGGTGCGCACGGCGCTGGTCCAGGGGGCCGTCCTGGTGCTGGTGTTCTTGTATCTGTTCCTGGGCAATCTGCGCTCGACCCTGATCGTCATCGCCAGCCTGCCGCTGTCGATCCTGGTTGCCTTCGTGGCCATGGAGCGTACCGGGCTGTCGGTCAATCTGATGAGCCTCGGCGGTCTGGCGATCGCCATCGGCATGATGGGCGACGGCGCGGTGGTGATGATCGAGAATATCTTTCGCCATCTGGGCCGCGACCGCCCCGGTGCGGAGGCGGGCGAGGGTGCAGGACCGGCCGACGACCCGTCCCCGCGCGCCCGCGTGGAGCGCGCGGCGCGCGAGGTGGCGCGGCCCATCGCGTTCGCCGTGGCGATCATCGTGATCGTCTTTTTGCCCTTGTTCACGCTGCAAGGCGTCGAGGGCAAGATGTTCAAGCCGATGGCGTTTTCGATCTCGTTTGCGCTCTTGGGCGCGCTTCTGGTGGCGCTCACCCTGGTGCCGGCCCTGGCCACGCTGGCGTTCCGCCGGCCGCCCGAGACCTCCGAGCCGTGGCTGGTGCGTCGGCTGAAGCGGGGCTACCGGCCGCTCCTGGGCGCCGCATTGGCCCGGCCGCGTGCGGTTCTGGCCGCGGCGGTGGTGGGGTTTGTCGGCGCTTTGGCGCTGGTGCCGCTGTTGGGCAGCGAGTTCGTGCCGTCGTTGCGCGAGGGCACGTTTCAGATCCGCTCGACCCTGCCGCCGGGCGCCAATCTGCCCACCGCCAAGGACTATGCCCGGCGCATCCAGACCGCACTCGGCGATTTTCCCGAGGTCACCGGCACCTATGCCCGGGTCGGCCGGGCGGAGGTGGGCGGCGACCCCGAGCCGGTCAATGTGGTCGCCACGGTGGTGACGCTCAAGCCGCTCGACCAGTGGCAAAGCGGCCGGTCCTACGAGGCGCTGCAAAGCGCCATGGCCGAGCGGTTGGCGGCCCGGGTGCCGGGGCTTGCCAACAATGTCTCGCAGCCGATCCAGTTGCGCACCGACGAATTGCTGTCGGGCGTCATGGCCGAGCTGGTGGTGTCGATCTATGGCGAAGACCTGGACACGCTGGCGCGCCTCGGCGGCGAGGTGGCGGCGATCGCGCGCGCCGTGCCGGGGGCCGTCGACGTGCGCCAACAGCAACAGGGCGGCAAGCGCCAGATCGTCGTCAGGCCCGACCGCGCCGCGCTCAGCCGCTACGGCATCGCCATCGACGAACTGCTGGCGACCGTCGAGGCGGGCGTCGGCGGGGCGGTCGCGGGCCAGGTGTTCGACGGCATCCGCCGGTTTCCCATCTTCGTGCGGCTGGCCGAAGACGACCGGGCCAGCGTCGACGCGATCGCCAATCTGGCCGTCCCGACCGCCGACGGCGCGATGGTGCCCTTGTCGCGGGTCGCCGATGTGTCGGTGTTGACCGGGCCCAAGCAGATCGCGCGCGCCAAGGCGAGCCGGCGGCTGATCGTCCAACTCAATGTGCGCGGCCGCGACATGGGCAGCGTGGTCGCCGAGCTCAAACGCCGCGTGGCGGCAGAGGTGGACCTGCCGGCCGGCGTCTATGTGGAATATGGCGGCCAGTTCGAGAATCAGCAGCGCGCCATGGCCCGGCTCTATCTGGTGGTGCCGGTGACCTTGGCGCTGATTTTTCTGATGCTCTATGGCGCGTTCAACAGCGCACGCTATGCCGCGCTGGTGTTCCTCAATGTGCCGTTCGCGACCACCGGCGGCATCGTCGCCCTGTGGCTGTCGGGGCTTTACCTGTCGGTGCCGGCGGCGGTGGGGTTCATCGCGGTGTTCGGCGTCGCGGTGATGAACGGCGTGGTGCTGGTCAGCCATATCAACCAGATGCGCAGGGCCGGCCACGACCGCGACGCGGCCGTCCGGCTCGGCGCCGAGCGGCGCCTGCGTCCGGTGTGCATGACCGCGGTCACGGCGGTGCTGGGACTGGTGCCGTTGTTGCTCGCCGACGGCATCGGCGCCAATGTCCAACGCCCGCTGGCCACCGTGGTGGTGGGCGGTCTGGTCACCTCGACCCTGCTGACGCTGTTGGTGCTGCCGGCGGCCTATCGCTGGTTCGCCGAGCCCGACGCGCGCACGCCCCGGGCCGGGGTCTAGCGCGAATGTGAGGCCGCCGCCCATGGTCTTTCGGTCGCCGGATGAGTAGGCAAGGGGCTCGTCCGGCGGCCGAGGGCCGTGTTTTAACCAGCAGACCCAGGGGAGGGGGACCGCCTTGTCGCATCCGTCCGATATCGAAATCGCCCGCAACGCCCATAAGAAGCCCATTGCCGAGGTGGCCGCCCGGCTCGGCCTGCGCCCCGACCAGGTGCTGCCCTATGGCCACGACAAGGCGAAGCTCGGCGCGGGGGCCCTGGCCGCGCGCCGCGCCGGCGGCGGCCAGCGCGGGCGGCTGATCCTGGTCACCGCGATCAACCCGACCCCGGCGGGCGAGGGCAAGACCACCACCACCGTGGGCTTGGGCGACGGCCTCAACGCCATCGGCAAGAACGCCGCCATCTGCCTGCGCGAGCCGTCGCTTGGTCCCTGTTTCGGCATGAAGGGCGGGGCGACCGGCGGCGGTCGCGCGCAGGTGGTGCCCATGGACGCCATCAACCTGCACTTCACCGGCGACTTCCACGCCATCTCCGCGGCCCACAACCTGCTCGCCGCGATGATCGACAATCATCTGCACTGGGGCAATGCGCTTGACCTGGACCCGCGCCGGATCACCTGGCGCCGGGTCTTGGACATGAACGACCGGTCGCTGCGCCAGGTCGCCACCGGGCTCGGCGGGGCGGCCAACGGCTTCGTGCGCGAGACCGGCTTCGACATCACCGTGGCGTCTGAGGTGATGGCGATCCTCTGCCTGGCCGAGGATCTGGACGATCTCGAACGCCGGCTTGGCGCGATCATCGTCGGCTATCGCCGCGACCAGAGCCCGGTTTTTGCCCGTGACCTGAAGGCCGACGGCGCCATGGCCGCGCTGCTCAAGGAGGCCATGCAGCCCAATCTGGTGCAGACCATCGAGAACAACCCGGCCCTGGTCCATGGCGGGCCGTTCGCCAACATCGCCCATGGCTGCAATTCGGTGATCGCCACCAAGGCGGCGCTGTCGATGGCCGATTATGTGGTCACCGAAGCGGGTTTCGGCGCCGACCTGGGCGCTGAGAAGTTCCTGAATATCAAGTGCCGGCAAGCCGGACTGGCGCCCGACGCGGTGGTGCTGGTGGCCAGCATCCGCGCGCTGAAGATGAACGGCGGCGTCGCCAAGGGCGATCTGGGCGTCGAGAATGTCGCCGCGGTCGAGGCCGGGTGCGCCAATCTGGGCCGCCACATGGAGAATATCGCCAAGTTCGGCCTGCCGGTGGTGGTGGGCCTCAACCGCTTCGCCACCGACACCGACGCCGAAGCCGATGCGGTCATCGCCTATTGCGAGGCTCGGGGCGTGCCGGCGTTTCTCAACACCCATTGGGCCGAGGGCAGCGCCGGTATCCGCGCCATGGCCGAGCATGTGGCGGCCCTTGCCGACCAGGGTGCGGCCAACTTCACGCCGCTCTATGCCGACGATCTGGGGCTTCAGGCCAAGATCGAGCGGGTGGCGCGCGAGATCTACCGCGCCGACGGCGTCGCCCTGGCGCCGCGGGTCGCACGCCAATTGGCCGACTGGGAAGCCCAGGGCCATGGCCGCCTGCCGGTGTGTATCGCCAAGACCCAGTATTCGTTCAGCGCCGACCCCGGCCGGCTCGGCGCGCCCACCGGCCACACCCTGCCGGTGCGCGAGGTGCGCCTGGCGGCCGGCGCCGGCTTCGTGGTCGCGCTCGCCGGCGATATCATGACCATGCCCGGCCTGCCGCGCCAACCCGCCGCCGAGGCGATCACCCTGACCGACGCCGGCGAGATCGACGGGCTGTTCTAGCCGTCGTCGGTCTGGTCGCCTCGGTCGTCGTCCGCCGCGTCCGCGTGCTCGGCCAGGGCGGCGACAGCGGCGATCGACGCCGGCTTGACCGGCATCCGCGCGGTGAACGGCCGGGGCGGCTGGCCGCCGCCGGTGCCCGGGCGCGCCAGCCGGGCCAGGATCGCGCCGCACAGCCGGCCCTGGCAGGCGCCCATGCCGACCCGCGTGGCGCGTTTGACCGCGTTCATGTCGGCCAGGGCGAGCGGCGGCTGGCGGCCGGCCTCGACGCCCGCGCGGGTGATCGCCTCGCAGCGGCAGACAAGGGTGTCGGCGCCGGTGATCCGGTCGAGCGCGCGATGCGGCGGCCGCGCGAACCGGCGCAAATCGCGCGCGAAGGCGAGCGCCCGGGCCAGCGCGCGGGCGTCGCGGCGCCGGGCGGCATCGGTGCTATCGCTTGTCGCCCAGCCCCGATCGGCCAGGATCGCGCGGGCGGCCAGCCGGCCCTTGGCCAGGGCGGCGTCGGCGCCGTCGACGCCGGTGGCCTCGCCGGCCGCATAAAGGCCCGGCACGCTCGACCGGAAGGCGCCGTCATGGGCGACCAGCCAGCCGCCGGCGTCCAGATCCCAGGTCCACGCCGCCCCGGTGGCGCGCGCCAACTCGGTGCCGGCCAGAAAGCCATAGCAGAGCGCCAGCGTGTCGCAGGCGACGCGCGCGCGGCGGTCTGCGGTCATGTCGGGGGCTCGGCCGCCGGCGCGGTCGAGCCCGGCGAGCGTCGCCGCCGTGACCGAGTGGCTGCCGTGCGCCTCGGCCACCACGGTGTTAAACCGAACCGCCACGCCCCGGGCGGCCAGTCGGGCGAGGATGCGCGCCGGCGTCCAGACTTTCGGCCAGTGGCGGCCTAAGTGGCGCAGGCTGCGCGCGGCCGCCGCCAACACCGCCGGGCGCGATTGCGAGAAGGCGACCAGCGCCACCTCCGCTCCGGCGTCGAGCGCCTGGTCGGCGACCACCAGTTGCAAGGGGTGGCTGCCGGCGAATACCAGCCGGTTGCCGGGCAGTATCTGCTGGCTTTTCAGCACTGTCTGAAGCGCGCCGGCGCCCATGACGCCGGGCAGCGTCCAGCCCGGAAACGCCACCGGCAATTCGTAGGCGCCGGTGGCCAGCAGCACGCGCTCGGCGGCGATCAGGCGATGGCCCCGGGCGCCGGTATCGACCCACAGCTCGAACCCGTCGCGCCCGGCCAGCGGGTCGGGCGGGTCGATACCCAGCACCGTCGCGCCGCCCAGCCAGGCGATGTCCGCGCGGTCCTCGACCGCCCGCAGCGCCGCCTTGGGCGCGCGGTAGAGCGGTCCCGGCAGCCAGCGCTCGACTGTGGTCTCGCGCGGCGGCTGGCGCAGGATCTGACCGCCCGGCCGGGGCGCTTCGTCGATCAGCAGCGGCCGCACCCCATGGTCGGCCAACAGCGCTGCGGCGGCCAGACCCGCCGGCCCCGCGCCCACGATGGCGACCGGCGCGGCGGTCGCCGTCGGGTCATCGCCGCTCATCGGCTGGCCTCCCGGTCGGTGTGCAGGGTCATGCCGTCCTCGGCCGGGGTGGTGCAGGCGCGCACCCGGCGCACCGTGCCGTCGGCGGCCTCGACGCCCACCAGACAGTCGTAACAGACGCCCATGCCACACCAGAGCCCGCGCGGGCGGCCATGGCGGTCGACGCGCCAGGCGCGGATGCCGGCGGCGATCAAGGCGGCGGCGATGCTGTCGCCGGCATGGGCCGCCACCGTCTGGCCGTCGAAGCGCAGGGCGATGCGGGGGCCGCGGGTGACGCCTCGGTCGATGCGCGTCGGCATGGGCGAGCCCTCCCTTTCACAATCCCATGAACATGTTGAGATGAGCGAACCGGTCGGGGCTGTAGACGGTCGCCTGCGGGTCGCTGCGGCCGGTGGCGATCTGGTCGGCCAGTGTGGCCGCGAAGGCCGGGCCGAGGGTGAACCCCGACCCGGCGCCGACCACATAATAATCGGGCAGGGCGCTCAAGCGGCCGATCAGCGGCAATTGGTCGGTGCTGACGCCCACCGTGCCGGTCCAGGTGCGCAGCAGGGCCAGCCGGCCGAGCTCGGGCCAGACGCCGCAGGCGGTGGCCAGGTTGCGCGCGATGGTGCGCGGGAAGGCGCGCGGCCGCCGCCCCGGGTCGCCGAGGCGCGCCGGCCAGCCGCCGCCGACCAGGATGTTGCCGGCTTCCACCTGCTTCATGGACAGCGCCTTGCCGGCGTGCTGGATGAGGTGGCCCAGGCGCGGCGCGACCGGTTCGGTAACGGTCATCTGAAGGGCGACCGGCACGATCGGGATGTGCACATTGGCCAGCTGGCCCACGTCGCGCGCCCAGGCGCCGGCCGCGTTGACCAGCACCCGCGCCCGGATCCGCCGGCCGTCGGCGAGCGTGAGGCTCCACGCGCCGGCGCGCCGCTCGGTCGCCGTCACGCGCGCATGGGGGAAGAAGCGCGCGCCGCGCTCGGCCGCCCGGCGGGCATAGGCCAGGGTGGTCAGGCGCGGGTTGGCGTGGCCCTCGTCGGCGCAGTGGGCGGCGCCCAGGACCGTGTCGGCGACGCCGGGCAGGCGTGCGCGCACCTGCGCCTGGTCCAGCATCTGTGTATCCAGGCCCCAACGCGCCTCGACCGCCTGCTTGGCCTCCAGGCGCGCCATGTCCTCCGGCGTCTCGGCAAGCATCAGCCCGCCGTCCATGACCACGTCGAGCGGCGCGCGCAGCTCGGTTTCGAGGCCGCGCCACAGCGCCATGGCGCGCTTGGCCAGCGGGATGATCGCCGCCACCTGCTGGGCGAGTGCGTCGCCATGGGCGATCAGCCGGTGTTCCAGTTGGAAATGCAGCGACCCGGCATTGGCGCCCGACGCCTCGGCGTTCAACTCGCCCGCCTCCAGCACCGCCGGCGTGAGGCCGTGGCCGGTCAGGTAATAGGCGGCGGCCGTGCCTGCGAGACCGCCGCCGATGATCGCCACGTCATAGCTCATGGGTGCACCAGTCGGCGGCAAAGGAGACCGGCTGTCAAGGCGTCGCGTCGGCGTCCGCGACCGGCAGGCCCAGGTCCACGAGCGTCCGCCGCACAGCGTCGCGGCCGGCGCGATCCAGGTCGAGGAGCGGCCGGCGTACCGGGCCGCCGGGCAGGCCGCGCAGGTCGAGCGCGGTCTTGAGGATCGCCTGGGCCGAGCCGAAGCGGCCGGTGAAGCCGGGCGTGAACCAGTCGGTCATCAGCTTGCGATCGCGCTGGCCGAGCCGGCGGGCGCGCTCGATGTCGCCGTCCCAGATGGCGTCGAAGAAATCGGGATGGTCGCTGCCCAGCACCGCCCCGGCGCCCATCAGCCCATCGGCCTTGCCGGCCTGGAACAGCGCGATGCCCTCGTCGTTGGTGGGGATGCCGAACAACCGCAGCCGGGTGTGCAGGCGCTCGACCGTGGTCAGGAAGCGGTCCCAGTGGGGGGTCGAGTTCTTGAGTGCCACCACGGTGTCGATCTCGGCCAGGTCGGCCAGCAGGTCGGGCGTCATGTCCACATGGGTTCCCGGCGGCCAATTGTAGAGGCAGATCGGCAGCGGTGCCGCCGCCGCCACATCGGCATAGAAGACGGCGATTTCACGCGCGCTCGGCTTCACATAGGGCGGTGGGGTCAGCAACAGGCCGTCGAACCCGCTGTCGGCGGCCAGACGCGCCTTGGCCAGGCTGGTCTGGGCGTGGAAACTGTTGACCCCGGCGATCAAGGTCACCCGGCCGGCCAGGATCTCGCCCGCCCGGCGGAACAGCGCCGCCAGTTCGCGATCGCTGAGCGAGAACCATTCGCCGGTGGTGCCGGCGACCACCACGCCGTGCATGCGCTGGTCGCCCATCCAGCGCAACAGGCGCGTCCAGCCCTCCAGGTCGAGGCTGCCGTCGGGGTGGAAAGGGGTGGTGAGCGCGGGAAAGTAGCCTTTCCAGTCGACGGACGTGCGATCCATGGGCGGCGGTCCTTTGATCGTCAACGACTGGCCCGCGCGGTTCGGAGACACCCGCGGGGCCGGGGCCGATCCTCGGGCGAAAGGCGATCGGCGATCAATAGCAAGGTTGTTTCGATGTCGTTGCGTTCAAGGCAACGCCCACCGCGCACGCCCCGCCCGGTTTGGGCCCAGTCAGCCGGGCCAAGGTGCACCGAACGCAACACCATCGGCGATCGATGGGAATTGACAGCGAACAGGGGCCGCGCACAGGCTTCGGGGGCAACGATAAACAGAGGCCGGCGCCCAAGCCGGCGGAGCCAGGGAGCGACAGATGCGACAAGCTTGGACCGGCGACCGCGCCGGCGGGCGATGGGACGGCGGATTGGTCGGTATTCTCGGTCATGGATCGGGCCGGGCCGGTGCCAGGATGACGGCGCCCTGCGGCCGGACGGCACGGGCGGTGGCGCTTGGGTAGTCGGCGCCGGTGGTCGTGCGTCGTGTGCCGTCGGCGTGGCCCTTGGCGGCCGCGCCTTGTCCTGCCCCCCGCCGGGAAGGTTCGTCATCGTGGCGTTGACTGAGATTGGGACTGAGATCGGGTCTGAGACCGGGACCGACACGGGCACCGGAGCGGTGCCCAAGTGGACCAACAATTTCACCTTTCTGGCCGCCGCGATCGGCAGCGCGGTGGGGATCTCCAACATCTGGAAGTTCACCTATGTGGCCGGCGCCCATGGCGGCGGGGCGTTCGTGCTGGTCTATGTGCTGGCGCTGTTGGCGATCGCACTGCCCGCCTTGATCGCCGAGTTGACGATCGGCCGGCACGGCGGGCGCAGCGTTGTCGGCACTCTGGACACCATGGCGCATCAGGGCGAGGTGCACCGCCATTGGCGGCTCTTCGGCCTCGTCTGCATGATCGGCGTGTTCCTGGCGATGAGCTTCTATGCGGTGATCGCCGGCTGGACCATCGACTATTTCACCCTGGGGGTGAGCGGTCGTTTCGACGACCTGACCGCCGAGGCGTCGCCGCGGTTGTTCGCTGCCATGACCGGCGACCCGGTGCGCATGGCCGGCTTTATGGCCTTGTTCATCGCGTTGACCGCCATCATCGTCGCTCTCGGACTCAAGCGCGGGGTTGAGCGGTTCCTGGCCGTGATGACCCCGGGGCTGTTCGTCATCTTGGGGCTGTTGCTGGTCTATGCCATCGCCACGACGGATTTTCTGGCGGGGGCCGCGTTCCTGTTCGCGCCCGACTTCGCCAAGCTAACGCCGTCGATCGTCCTGATGGCGGTGGGGCAGAGCTTTTTCTCGCTCGGCGTCGGCCTCGGCGTGATCCTGACCATCGGTGCCTATACCCGGCGCGAGGTCAATCTGGCCCGCTCGGCGACGGTGATTGCGCTCGCCGACGGCGGGGTGGCGTTGGTCGCCGGCTTGGCGATCTTTCCCATCGTGCTGCACTACGGCCTGTCACCCGCCCAGGGACCGGGGCTGTTGTTCGAGACCCTGCCCATCGCGTTCGCGGAAATGCCCATGGGCCGGATCATCGGGCCGGCGTTCTTTCTGTTGATGGCGCTCGCCGCGCTGACCTCCACGGTCACCATCCTGGAATCGGTGGTCGCCAATTTCGAGGACCGCGGCCGCTGGCGGCGCGGGCCGGTCACCTGGTTGCTGGCGCTCGCCCTGGCGGTCATGGGGCTGGCGACCGTGTTGTCGTTCAACCGCTGGCAGGACGCCCGACCGCTTGGTTTTCTGCCCGTGTTCGCCGAGCGCAACGTGTTCGAAATCCTGGATTATGTGGTCTCCAACATCATCATGCCGGGCGGCGGCATCTGTGTGGCGATCATCGCCGGCTGGTTGATGCACCGTCCGGTGACGCTGGGCCAGACCGGGCTCGGTGACGGCGTCCTCTACCGATTGTGGCGCTTTTCCGTGCGCTATCTGGTGCCGTTCGCGATCGGTGCCGTGCTGGTGTTGAACCTGTGACGAGGGACCGGACCATGACCGAGCCGACCGACACCGCCACCGAGCGAGAAGGCCCGTTTCCCGGGTTCGAGGGGGTGGCCCATATGGGCTTGACGGTGCCCGATCTGGATGGCGCCATCGCGTTCTACCAGGCGGCGTTCGGTGTGCGCGTGGTCTACCGTCTCGGACCGCTCGACAGCGCCGCCATGCCCATGGCGGCGGACGGGCGTGACTGGACCGCCGCCCATATCGATGTGCCCGGCGCGCGCCTGCACATGGCGCTGGTGGAAGCACCGCCCAATCTGGCGTTGGAGCTGTTCCAGTACGACGCGCCGGCGGATCGCGTGCGCGTGCCGCCGCGCAACTGCGACGCCGGCGGGCACCATCTGAACCTCCGGGTGCGCGACCTCGACACGGCGGTGGACCATCTGACGGCCCATGGCTGCACACCGCTCGCTGGGCCGATCACCGCCGAGGAGGGACCGCTGGCGGCCATGGTCTCGCATTATCTGCGCGACCCTTGGGGCAACTATATCGAGTTGACCCGGTATCTGCCGCGTCGACCCCATCCGGCCACAGGAGGCCCGCCATGACCAACCGCGCTGTCAATCCGCCCGAGCTCTACGATGCGGTGGCCTATGGTTTTTCCCACGCCGTGCGCGCGCATGGCGGCACGCTTCTGCATCTGGCGGGGCAGGTGGCGTGGGACGGCGAGGGCCGGGTGGTGGGGCCCGGCGATCTGGCCGCCCAGGCGCGTCAGGTGCTGGCCAATCTGGGCGCGGTGCTGGCGTCGCAAGGGGCGGGGCCGGCGGATGTGGTCCGCCTGCGCACCTATGTGGTCGACTACAGCCCCGACAAAATGGCCGCGATCCTGCCCGCGCTGAAGACCTTCTATGGCGACGCGACACCGGCGGCCAACACGCTGATCGGCGTCCAGGCCCTGGCGCTGCCCGAGTTTCTGATCGAGATCGAGGCGACGGCGCAGCGTTGAGCGGCGCCGTGCCGGCGCCCATGGCCGCGGCGGTTACAGCGGCGTCGAGCGCTTGATCATCTCCAACAGACGATGCGCCCCGGCGGGCAGCTGGCGCCCGGCGCGGGTGATGATGTGCGCGGTGGGCCGGACCAGCGCGTCATTGTCGAGCGGCACGGCGTGAACCTCGCCGGCGGCGATCTCGCGGCTGAACACCGTCTGCGGCAGGATGGTGATGCCGGCGCCCGCGGTCACGAACCGGCGCAGCATGTAAAGCGAATTGGTGGTCAGCACCGGGCTCAGGAAGATCTCGTCGCGCGCCTCGGCCGCAGAAATCACCTGGCGGATGCGAAACGCACCGTCGACCAGCCCGATGGGATAGTCCTGCAACTGGCGCAGGCTGACCCGCTCGGCGCCGGCCAGATCATGACCTGCGCCCACGATGGCGGTAATCTCCAACGCGTTCGACCACCGCACCTGCAAGCGCGGTTCGTGGGGTGCCTGGATGACCAGCCCGAAATGCGCCTCGTCCTCGGTCACCTGGCGGACGATTTCGTTGGAATTGGCGATCGTCGCCTTGACCTTGAGGCCCGGATAGTCGCGGTTGAAGGTGGCGAGCGTGGCGTTCATGCGGTGGCTGATGAAACCTTCGCCCATGGCGATGGCGATGGTGCCCTCGCGCAGGCCGTGCAGGTCTTCGAGCCGTGACGCGAACACCTCGTCATGCGCCCGGCATTCGCGGAAATAGTCCAGCAGCAGGCCACCGGCTTCGGTGGGCAGAATCTGGCGCCGCCCCTTCTCGATCAGCGGCAGGCCGACCTCGCGTTCGAGCAGCGCGATCTGGCGACTGATCGACGACGGCGCCAGATTGAGCTTCTCACTGGCTGCGCGCATGGTGCCCGCCGTCACCGCCTCGTGGAAATAGAGCAGACGCTTCTGGTCGACCGATCGCATATCGCCTCGAATAATCTGGTGCGTCAAGCGCAACAATATGAGGAAAACACCCCTCTTGATGCAAATCTAAACCTAGCAGAGGATCGGGGGCGTGCAAGGGGGCAGCAGTGCGACGTCGGGTCGTGGCGGTGTCAGCCGACGCCGGCCCAAAACGTCAGATCAACAAAACCGACAGATCAAAGGGAGGCGATCATCGTTCGTTCCATGTCGATCCTTCGAGGCCGGACGGCGGCGCTTGCCGTTGCGTTGAGCCTGTCTCTATCCGGTCCGGTCGCGGGCGCGCACGTGTGTGCCGACCGGGCCAGCGACCCGGCGGTGGCGGCGGCGCTCGCCGCAGCGTTGGACGCCGCCGACGCGCGGTTGGTTTCGCTCGACCCATTGGGCGCGCTGCGCCGCGGCGACCGGTCGCGCGCCGCGTCGTTCGGTGCGCCGCTCGCCGACGCCACCCTTGAGGCCCGCCGCGCGGCGCACGCGGCGACGCTGGCCGATCTCGACGCCATCGAGCCCGAGGCGCTGGGGCAGGCGGATCGGCTGGCCTATCGGGTGTTGCGCTACGAGACCGAGCACGCCTTGAAGACCATCCGCTCGGGCGCGGCGCGGATCGATCAACTGACCCCGCTCGACACCTATTATGGCGCCCAGGTGTCGTTTCCCGACCTGTCCACCGGCAGCGGCACCGTGCGCTTCGAGACCGCCGCCGATTTCGAGGCCGGCTTGGCGCGCATGGACGGCTATGT
Source organism: Rhodothalassium salexigens DSM 2132 (assembly GCF_004341375.1). Lineage (GTDB taxonomy): Bacteria > Pseudomonadota > Alphaproteobacteria > Sphingomonadales > Rhodothalassiaceae > Rhodothalassium > Rhodothalassium salexigens. The sequence goes on along the minus strand of NZ_SLXO01000001.1, from coordinate 424,647 downwards.
GGCGCATCTGGACCGGATGGTCGCGCGGCTCGGCCAGGGGCTCGATAGCGGCCATGTGCAGGCGCGCTTGGTCGTCGACCAAGTGATCGGCCAGTTGGACGCCATGCTGGCCAGCCCGCTGGCCGACAGCCCGTTCCTCAAGCCGTTCGACGCGCCGGGGCTGACCCTCGACGCCGAGGCCGGCGCCCGCCTCGAAGCCGCCTACGAGGCCAAGGTGGCGCAGGCGATCCGCCCCGCCTATGCCCGGCTGCGTGCTTTTCTGGCCGATACCTACCGGGCGCGGGCGCGGACCCGGCCGGGGCTTTCGGCCATGACCGACGGGGCCATGCGCTATCGTTTGGCCGTCGAGCGCTACACCACCACCCGCCTGACGCCCGACGAGATCCACGCCTTTGGCCGTGCCGAGGTCGCCCGGCTGACCGAGGCGCTCGAAGACGCCCGTGCGCGCGCCGGTTTCGACGGCTCGCTGCAAGACTTCTTCACCTTCCTGCGCACCGACGACCGGTTCTATTTCGATCGCCCCGCGCCCTTGTTCGCCGGCTGGAAGGAGATCGAAGCGGATGTGCGCGCCGCCATGCCGCGCCTGTTCGACGCCATGCCGGCGGCCCGGTTCGCGATCCGGCCGCTGCCGGTGGCGGGGGAGAACCGGGGCGCTGGCTATTATCAGGCGCCGCCTGCTGATGGCTCGGCGCCGGGCATCCTGTTCGTCAATGTGAGCGACATGCGCTCGCGGCCCAAATACTATATGGAGACCCTGCTGCTCCACGAGGGTATCCCCGGCCACCACTATCAGTTGTCGCTGGTGCGTGAACAACCGGGCCTGCCGGACAAGCTGCGCTATGGTCGATTCACCGCCTATACCGAGGGCTGGGGGCTCTATGCCGAATCGCTGGGTCGCGACCTGGGGATGTTCGACGACCCCTATCAGTGGTTCGGTCGGCTCGACTACGAGATGATCCGGGCGATCCGGCTGGTGGTCGACACCGGCCTGCACCACAAGGGCTGGTCGCGCCAGCAGGCCATCGACTATATGCTCGCCCACACGTCCATGGCGCCCAAGGACGTGACGCTGGAGATCGATCGGTATATCTCCATGCCCGGCCAGGCGCTGGCCTACAAGATCGGCGAGGCGGTGCTGCAACGCCTGCGCGACCGGGCCGAGGCGGCGTTCGGCGACGCCTTCGACATCCGCGCCTTCCACACCCAGTTGCTCGACACCGGCGCCCTGCCGCTCGACCTGTTGGAAGCCAAGATCGACCGCTGGATCGCCTGCGCCGCCCCGTAACCGGCGGCGACGACCGCCGCCGGCGCGGGGCGCAGCCGGTCCCGGCCGCGGTGTCGGTTTCGGCGTCGGTTTCGGGGTCGGTTGCGGGTTAGGGGGCGGTGTGGGGGCGCACCCAGGTGACATGGCCCATCTTGCGCCCCGGTCGCGGCGTGCCTTTGCCGTAGAGATGCAGATGGGCGGTCGGGTCGGCCAGCACGCCGAGCCAGTCGAGCGCGGCGTCGCCGAGCAGGTTCTGCATCTCGACCGCGCCGAGCAGGTCGGTGGCGCCCAGGGGCCAGCCGGCGATGGCGCGGATGTGCTGGGCGAACTGGCTGGTGACCGCGCCTTCGATGGTCCAGTGGAACGAATTGTGGACCCGCGGCGCGATTTCGTTGGCCAGCACGCCGCCGTCCGCGGTCAAGAAGTATTCGACCGCGAGCGCGCCCACATAGTCGAGCGCCGCGGCGATCCGTTGGGCGTGGTCGGCGGCGGTGCGGGCGGCCGCGTCGGGGATTCGCGCCGGCGCCACCGAACGGGCGAGAATATGGTTTTCATGGCTGTTTTCGCTCACCGGGAAGGTCGCCGAGCGGCCGTCGGCGGTGCGCGCGGTGACCACGGAGATTTCCTTGTCGAACGCCACCACCCCTTCGACGATCAACTGCGCCGGGCCGAGCTGGTTCCACACCGCGTCCAGGTCGCCCGGCCCGTCGAGCCGCGCCTGGCCCTTGCCGTCATAGCCGAAGCGGCGGGTCTTGGCGATGCACGGATAGCCCACGGCGTCGGCGGCTTCGGCCAGCTCGCGGCGGGTTTCGGCGGCGCGGTAGGGGGCCGTGGCGACGCCGATGGCGTTGAGAAATTCCTTCTCCACCAGCCGGTCGTTGGCGGTCATCAGCGCCATTTCCGACGGCGCCAGGTGCGAGCGGGTCGACAGGTAAGCGATCGCCTCGGCGGGGATGTTCTCGAACTCGTAGGTGGCGACGGCGACCTGGTCGGCGAACAGCGCCAGCGCGCGTTGGTCGTCATAATCGGCGCAGGTGGCGTGGCTGGCGACCTGAAACGCCGGGCTGTCGGGGTCGGGGCAGTAGACATGGCTGCGCAGGCCCAATTGCGCCGCCGCCATGGCCAGCATGCGCCCCAACTGTCCGCCGCCCAGAATGCCCACCGTGTCGCCGGGCTGCAGCCGGGGCACCGTCGGGGTCTCGGGATCGCCCGGATCTGGGGTCGTGGTCTGGGCGTCGCCCGGTGTGCCGATGGCTGGGGTGGGGGCGCGGCGCTCAGTCATCGCTCGGGGTCTCCGGCACGCCGGCGGTCTGGGCGTCGCGATAGGCGTCGAGCCGGCTCGCCATCTCCGCGTCGTCGGTGGCCAGCATGGCGGCGGCGAACAGCGCCGCGTTGATTGCCCCGGCCTTGCCGATGGCGAAGGTGGCCACCGGCACGCCGCCGGGCATCTGGACGATCGACAACAGGCTGTCCTCGCCCTTCAGCGCGCGGCTTTCCACCGGCACGCCGAGCACCGGCACCGGCGTCAGCGCGGCGGCCATGCCCGGCAGGTGCGCCGCCCCGCCGGCGCCGGCGATGATCGCCTTGAGCCCGCGCGCCCGTGCCGTCTTGGCATAGTCGTAGAGCCGGTCGGGCGTGCGGTGGGCCGAGACCACGCGCGCCTCATAGGCCAGGTGGAGCCGGTCGAGCGTGGCGGCGGCGTGTTCCATGGTCGGCCAGTCGGACCGACTGCCCATGATCAGTCCTACGAGCGGAGCGGGATGTGTCATTGAGGTTGATCCGAGTTTCGACAAAAAGCGCGGGCCGCGTCGGCGGCACCGCAACGATGGGGAGGCGGCGGCCGGCGCGGTCAGGCGATGATGTCAGGGGTCAGCATGTCTTCGAGCCAGGCGATGCGGTCGCGCAGCGCCAATTTGCGCTTCTTGAGTCGCTGAAGTTGGAGAATGTCGCCCGACCCGGCGTCGGCGAGGGTATGGATCGCCAGGTCCAGGTCCCGGTGCTCCTCGCGCAGCGCCACCAGCGACGCCTCCAGGCTCTTCTTATCCATGATAGGGGGCGTGTTCATGCCCGCCGGTCTCCTGAAAGGGGTTTTTGGCGTCATACCACACGCGCCCGTACAGGGCATAGCCGTGCAACGCCAAGCCCGGCCCTGCCTAACAGGCGATCGCCTCAATTGAAATATTGTTTGGCTCAGAAAGACAGAACCGTGCGGTGTTAACGACTTACCCGATACGCCGTTCACAATTGCCCCGTTGACCCTTGTTCGCTCGTGACAGGCGCGGGGCGATCATGATCTACTGTTGATCTTCGTCAATAACAGGAGGCGCGCGATGTCTGTCCATGCTCATATGGAATCACTTCGCACCAAGCACCAGCAGATCGACCGGGCCCTGGCCCGCGAGACCGCCCGCCCTATGCCTGATGACGCAAAGATCGCTGAACTCAAGCGACAGAAGCTAAAACTCAAGGACACCCTGTCCAGGTTGACCACTCATTGATCGACGACCTGCATTCGGTCCTTACGTAATCTTTTTCCGGGTCCGGTTTTCGCCGGTCCCGGTCGTCCCCAGCGGGGCCCCGTCGCCACACGCCGCCGTCTTTTCGTGCCCGCCTACGCGGCCCGTGCCGTTGCTCAGTGCGCTTTTCCCTGATCATGGCTGCTTCGACCGGTCCGGACCCGGCGCCGCCCACGCTCTTCACACAGCCCGAGCGCGATTGTAGCGCCGATGGTATTGCCATCCCGGCCGCCGGGCCGGCGCGCGCGACGGTCGCTGCATCGGGCGTGCGGGTCAGTCCTTGGGCTGCTGCGGCCCGAACACCGATTCGACGGTCGGCGCGTCGTCTTCCTGGTCGGTCTCGGTCGAGCGGCCGGTGGACAGGAAGTCGCTGGGCGCCGGTTCCGGGGCCGGGCTGGGGTCGTTTTCATAGGCGGTCATGGTGCCGGCTTCGGCGGTCGCTTCGGCGCGCCGGCCGGCGGCTTTGGCCACCGCTTCGTCCAGTTCGAGCTGCTTGCAAAGGCCGAGCGCGACCGGGTCCACCGGCTTGATGTTGGCACTGTTCCAGTGCGAGCGGTCGCGGATCGATTGGATCGTCGGCTTGGTCGTGCCGACCAGGCGCGAGACCTGGGCGTCCGACAGTTCGGGATGGTGGCGCAACAGCCAGGCGATGGCGTCGGGCTTGTCCTGGCGCTTCGACACCGGGGTGTAGCGCGGGCCCTTGGTACGGCGCGCGGTCGGCACGTCGTCCTGCTTGAGTTGCAGATGGGCTTTGGGGTCTCCCTGACAGCGGTCCAGTTCGGCCTGGGTCAACTGACTGTTGGCCACCGGGTCCATACCGACGATGTTACTGGCCACCAGCCCGTCGGCAATGCCTTGTACCTCCAATTCGTGCAGATCGCAGAAATCGGCGATCTGCTTGAAGGTCAGGGACGTGTTGTCGACCAGCCAGACGGCGGTCGCCATGGGCATCAGCGGCTGTGTCATGGTGCCGGCTCCTTCATGGGTGAAACGGCAAAAAACGCCTGGGCGCGGGATCATGCCTCCCGCGCGGCGCCATCTTACCCACACATGTAGTGGAATTCGTTGCAATCGCCAATGTCGCTCATTCCGTGGGACGAAATCAAGCGCAAAGCTAGGGGCGCACAGGATTATATGGACGACTTGTCCGGGCGTGGCCCGCCCGGTCGCCGAACCGTCCGCCGGCCTCGCTGAGCGGCCACCCGGCGGCCCACCCCTCAGACGGCTCGCCTGGCCGACCGACGGCCGCGGCGTGCGCGCCGGTCACGGCGTGAGCACGATCTTGCCCATATGGGCGCTGGATTCCATGCGCCGGTGGGCCTCGGCCGCCGACGCCAGGGGATAGGTGGAATCGATCACCGGGCGGACCCGACCGGCGGCCAACAGCGGCCAGACCAGGCGCGAAACCTGCCCCGCGATGGCCGCCTTGAACGCGATCTCGCGCGCGCGCAGGGTCGATCCGGTCAACGTCTGGCGGTTGATCATCAAGGTGGCCAGATTGATGTTGGCCTTGGCGCCGTTGAGAAACGCGATGGTGACATGACGGCCGCCGACCGCCAGGCACTTCATGTTGCGCGCCACATAGTCGCCGCCGACCATGTCGAGGATCACATCGGCGCCGTCGCCATTGGTGAACGCCTTGACCGCGTCGACGAAATCGTCGGTCTTGTAGTTGACCGCCAGATCGGCGCCGAGGTCGCGGCAAAAGGCGCACTTTTCGTCCGATCCGGCGGTGATCGCCACCTGGGCCCCGAACGCCTTGGCCAACTGGATCGCCATGGTGCCGATGCCCGAGGTGCCGCCATGCACCAGCAGCGTTTCGCCCGGCGCCAGCGCACCGCGCTCGAACACATTGGACCATACGGTGAACACCGTCTCGGGCAGGGCGGCGGCCTGGACCGCATCATACCCCTCGGGCCAGGGCAGCAGCGTCGCGGCCGGCGCCACGCAGCGCTCGGCATAGCCGCCGCCCGCGACCAGCGCGCACACCGGCGCGCCTTCCTGCCAGCCGACGACATCGGCGCCCAGCGCGACGATTCGCCCGGCCACCTCAAGACCGGGTATGTCCGAAGCCCCGGGCGGCGGCGGATAGACGCCCAGGCGCTGCAGCACGTCGGGCCGGTTGACCCCGGCGGCCATGACCTCGATCACCACTTCGTCCGGTCCCGGGGTCGGATCGGGCCGCTCGGCCAGGACCAGTCCCTCGGCCGGGCCGGGTTGGGCGATTTCGATGCATTTCATGACGGAGCCTCTTTTGTGGCCAGCGGGGAAGGCGATAAGGTCCCCTTGATACCTCGCCGATCCGGCTTTGCCAGCCCCTGTGCCCGCGATCAATCGTGACGGAAACGAAACGATTTCCGGGCGACCGCCAAGCGCGGTGGTGACCGGCGGGGTCGTGACAAGGGCAGTAGCGATCAGGGGAAAGGACGGCGCGATGGAACCGGACGACACACCGCGGGCGCCCAGCGATCTGTTGGCGACGGTGGAACGCGAACCGCTCGACCGGTTTTCGGTCGATGAACTGGAAGCCCGGATCGTCCGGTTGGAGGGCGAGATCGCGCGCGCCCGGGCGGCGCTGAGCAGCAAGCGCGGCAGTCTGTCGGACGCGGAGGCGCTGTTTTCCAAGCGTCGCTGACGCGCCGACGGCCACGGTCGCGACGCCGTACCGCGACGAACAACACCGGGCGCGCCTGAGCGGCCCGGTGTAAGGGTCCCGGCCCCCGGCCCGCCGCGGGCGTCAGGGGACGGGACGATCGGTTGTCATTTCAGCCCTGGACCGGCGCGACAGGCGCTGTCCAGCCTGCGGGGGTGAGCCGCGGCTCAGGCCGCTTGCGCGGTGTCGTCGCGGTCTTTCTGCTCGACCCGCGGTGTTTTGGCGGCGTTGGCGTGGGCCGAGGCGATCTCGATCCGACGCGGTCGCTTGTGTTCCGGCACCTCGCGCACCAGGTCGATCACCAGCAGACCGTTCTCGAACCGGGCGCCTTGGACGCGGATCGAATCCGCCAGCCGGAAGGTTCGCTCGAACGCGCGCTTGGCGATGCCGCGGTGGAGATAGGTGCGGTCATCGTCCTGCTGGGCCGCCTGGCCCGAGACGGTCAGCGTGTTTTCCTGCACCTGGACATCCAATTCGTCGGGCGCGAACCCGGCCACCGCCATTTCGATGCGGTAATCGTCGTCGGACATCCGCTCGATGTTATAGGGCGGAAAGCCACCCTCCTGCTCCAGACCGGTCAGCGAGTCGGTCAGTCGGAACAGGTCGTCGAACCCGACGGAGCTCCGCAACAGGGGCGTTAGGTCAAAGCGTCTCATGTCTCTTCCTCCTTGTGAGCGAAAAGAAATCTGCCTGCTTTTTCAAGCCAGACATCGGCACGATCCGTTCGGACCCGAAATCGGCGCCCGAACAGTTTTGATCTATGAGAAACCCGCCCGTTTTCAAGGGGCCGGATTGACCGTGGGGTCGCCTTTTAGGATCGGCGCTGCCATGCTCGTGTGACGGAGTGGTCGGCCGCACCGTTTCGACTTGTGGGTTGTCGAACCGGTCCGGCTGGGAGGGGAGCGTGTCATGCCTGTCGAAAATGCGCGACATCTGTTCTTGATGAAGACGTATCGCGACGCCGTCGGCCTGGCCGAGCGGACCTATGGATGCTTGTCGTTGAGCCGCAATCAGGCGGCGGCGAACCTGCTGTCGCGGACCGATCGGTTGCTCTACACCGCCGAACTGATGCGGCTGTCGACCCGGATCATGTACGCCGTTGCCTGGTTGATGACCCGGCGCGCGGTGCTGGACGGCGAGTTGACACCCGAACAGGCTGCCGAACCCGACCACCGGCTCGGCCGCATGACGGTGAACGACAATGCCGCCGCGGCGCGCATCGATCCGGACCTGGTGCCGCCGGGCGTCGGCGCCTTGATGGACGAGGCGGAACGGCTTTACGCGCGCGTGCAGCGGTTGGAGGCCGAGTTGATTGCCGGCGATCCGCTGGCGCTCGACGGGGCCGAAGTGGGCGCGCCGAGCACGGCGGGGCCACAAGAAAGGCGGCCCTGGGTGCATTGACCCGGGCCGCCTTTGGTCGTCTGAGGGCTGCCGGTCCGGGCGAACGATCGCCCGGCCGCGGCAGGCCGCTTACTTCTTCAAGGTGAAGTTGCCGAACCGCTTCTTGAAGCGCGCCACCTGACCGCCCTTGTCGATCAGATTGCGGGCACCGCCGGTCCACGCCGGGTGCGACTTGGGGTCGACTTCCAATTGCATGGTGTCGCCCTCGCTGCCCCAGGTGGAGCCGGTTTCAAACGTGGTGCCGTCCGTCATCACCACCTTGATGGTGTGATATTCCGGATGAATACCTTCCTTCATGGACTCTCTCCGCGCAGAAGAAACCCGGCTCGTACTGTATCGAACCGGTCGATGCAAGGGCCTCGCTGATGTTTGAGCCGGATTTTCTCGGCTGTTTTGGGGGGGCTCGGCGCCGGCGCCGCATTGCTCCCGCCCTGGCAACTTGCTACAAGCCACCAAACAGTTGCCAAGAGGGCCACCGTGTCACGATCCCAACCCAATTCCGCCGAGGCCAAGTGGTCCGGCAACGCCCCCATGACCGCCGATGATGGCCGCAAAGCCCCGGACGCGCCGGGGTCGACATACCCCGACGCGGCACAACCCGAGGACGAGGGCGGCGCGCAGAATTCTCAACGGTTGCGGCGCTTGACGCTGCTGCTGGACTATGCGCGGCCCTATCGCGGTCGGGTGGTGCTGGCGGTGGTGGCATTGGTGATGTCGACGATTGCGTCGCTCACGCTGGTCTACACCCTCCAGCCGTTGATCGACAAAGGCTTTGCCGGGGGGCAGGCCGGCGCGGTGGATCGCTATTTTCTGCAATTGTTCATCGTCGCCATGGTGCTGGCACTGGCCACGGCGGTGCGGTTCTTTGCCGTCACGACGCTCGGCGAGCGGGTCGTGGCCGACCTGCGCAAGGCGGTCTACAACCGTGTGGTCGGGCTGCATCCATCCTATTTCGAGGCGAACCGCCCCGGTGAGATCGTCTCGCGCCTGACCGCCGACACCTCGGTGATCCAGACCGTGGTCGGGTCGAGCGTATCGATCGCGCTGCGCAATATCCTTACCTTCTTCGGTGGCGTGATCATGCTGTTCGTCACCAATGCGCAGCTCATGGCGACCATCGCGATCGCGATTCCGTTGGTGTTGGTGCCGATCTTCGTGCTTGGCCGGCGGGTGCGGCGGTTGTCGCGCTCGTCGCAGGACCGTATCGCGGATCTGGGCACCCTGGCGGGCGAGACGCTCGGCGCCATCAATGTGGTTCAGGCATTCACCCAGGAAGACCGCGAGCGCGGGCGTTTTTCGCACTCGGTCGAAGGCGCCTATGAGGCGGCACGCCAGCGCATCTGGGTGCGCTCGCTGTTGACCGCGGTGGTCATCGTCCTGGTGTTCGGCGCCATCGACTTCGTGCTCTGGCAAGGCGCCAAGGATGTGGTCGGCGGCACCATGACCGGCGGCCAGTTGGCGGCCTTCGTGGCCTATGCGGTCCTGGTGGCCGGGGCCGCTGGCGCCATCGCCGAAGTCTATGGCGACCTGCAACGCGCCGCCGGCGCGTCGGGGCGGTTGCGCGAACTGCTCAAGGCCGAGGCCGCAATCACCGCGCCCGACGACCCGCAGGCCTTGCCTGCGCCGGTGTCGGGCCGGGTGTCGTTCGAAGACGTGACCTTCCGCTATCCCTCGCGCCCCGACGCCGCCGCGCTCGACAGCCTGTCGATCGATATCGCGCCGGGCGAAACGGTGGCGGTGGTCGGACCGTCGGGGGCCGGGAAGTCGACGCTGTTCCAGTTGATCCTGCGCTTTTTCGATCCGCAGACCGGCACCGTGCGGCTCGACGGGCTCGACCTGCGCGCTCTCGACCCGGCCGATCTGCGCAAGGCGGTGGCGTTCGTGCCTCAAGATACGGTGATCTTTGCCGATTCGGTGCTGGAGAATGTGCGCTACGGCCGGCCGGGCGCCTCGGATGCCGAGGTCGAGCGCGCGCTGACGTCGGCGCGTGCGGATGACTTCATCCGCGAGTTGCCCGACGGCATCCACACCAATCTCGGCGAGCGCGGCGTGCGCCTGTCGGGCGGCCAACGCCAGCGCTTGGCGATCGCCCGGGCGCTGTTGCGCGATGCCCCTGTGCTGCTGCTCGACGAGGCGACCTCGGCGCTCGACAGCGAGACCGAGAAAGCCGTGCAAGCCGCCCTCGATACCCTGATGGCCGGGCGCACCACGCTGATCATCGCCCACCGGCTGGCCACCGTGCGCGCCGCCGACCGCATCGTGGTGGTTGACAAGGGCCGGGTGATCGCCCTTGGCAGCCATGAGGAACTGCTGGCCGCAAGCCCGGTCTATCGGCGGCTGGCCGACCTGCAATTCGCCACCCAAAGCCGTGCCGCGGAATGATCCGCGCTGAGGGGGCTCGGCCTGCTAATCCAGGGGCCGGTGTTCCGGGGCTTCGGTGGCCGCGGCCGGGGTGAGCCGATCGCCGGCGCGGTTTCGTGGCGCTGGCGCGGCCACCGCTCGGTCGTGTGGCGCGGTCGCGGCGCGCACCGGCGCCGATCGGCTTATGCAAGTTGGCGTCGGTCGATCAGCGCATCAGGGTCGGGCGCGCGGCGTTGGGGCGGCCATAATGCAACATCTCGTCAAGCGATACCGCCGCACCGTCGCCCGGTGACAGGCGCGCGTGGTAGACCACCGCCGCTTCCATGACCCGCTGGATGTAGTTGCGGGTTTCCGAATAGGGGATGGTCTCGATCCAGTCGACCACGTCGACGCCGGGCTTGCGCGGGTCGCCATAGGTGTCGATCCAGCGTCCCACCGGCCGCCCACCCGCATTATAGGCCCCCAGCGCCAGCACGATGGAGCCGTCATAGCGTTCCAGCAGACTGCGGACATGGGCCGCCCCCAGGTCCAGATTGTAAGTCGGGTCATAGACCAGGCGCTGGCGATCGAACGGTCGGTTGAGCCGGCGGGCGACCAGATTGGCGGTCGGCGGGGTCAGTTGCATCAATCCCATGGCGCCGGCATGGCTGACCGCGCCGGCGTTGAAGGCGCTTTCCTGGCGGGTGATTGCCAGGATCAGCGGCAGGCGCGGACGGTGCCGGTCGGGTACGTCGATCACCGGATAAGCGGCGTCGAGCACCAGCCGGCCGGTACGCGCCAGTCGCTTGGCCGCGGCGAGCGAGGCATCGGGCCGGTCGATCGCCGGGCCCAGATCTAGATAGAGCCGCCGGAGCCCTGGCGTCGCGGCGGTCTCCACCATGTGCGACAGCAACAGCCGCAACGCCACCTGTTCGTCCAAATGCGCCAGATAGCGCGCCGCCTGAACCCGGGCGTCGGCTTTGAACGCGGCCCGGTCGCGGTCGGTCACCGGTGCCTCGCCATCGTTGGCCAGCGCCGGCCACTGGCCCAGCCGGCTGGCCGCCAACTGGCCGTAGAAGAAGGCGCCGTGCTCGGCCGCGCGTTGGTACCACAGGCTGGCCGAGACCGGGTCGCCGCGCGCCTCGGCGGCCCGGCCGGTCCAATAACCGGCGCGGGCGATCGACACGGGGAAGTTGACCATGTCGTAGACACGGCGGAAATGGTCCATCGCCTGGCCGGGCCGGTCGAGGAATCGCAGCGCCAGCCAGCCGGCGAGGAATTCCGCCTCGGCGATCTGGGCGCGCAGCCGGCGCGGCACGTCGGTGCTGTCGATCTCGGGCAGGGTCTCGATCTCGGTCTGCGGCGCGATCGCACCGTAGAGCTTGTGTTCGGCGGCCAGCCGGTAGGCAGTGTCATAGCGCCCGGCCTTGAGTTCCTGACGCGCCTGATAGTGGCGTTCCTGCCACCAACGGCTGGGCCGCAGGATGTCCGCGCCGTCCACATCCGCCGATAACAGCAGGTCGCGCGCGCTGTCGTCCTTGCCCTTGACCCGGCGCCAATAGGCCCGGTCGTAGACCAGCCCGGCATGGTCGAGCAGCGCCTCGGGCACTGCGGCGATCCGGGCATCGACGCCGGGCGCAAAGCCGATCAGCGCCAGCCGGGCTTGCACCAGCTTCCGCTGGTCGGGCGACAACTGCCCGGATATCCGGTAGGCTTGCGAGCGGTTGCGTTGCCACAGCCAGTAATGGGCGCGCTGTTGATGATCGGCCGGGCTCAGCCGGTCGCCCCATCGCGCCAGAATGCGGCGCTGCGCGGCGCCGGTCAGCGGCGCGCTGTGCCAGCCGGCCTTGAGATAGGGCGTGGCGTCGTCGGGCCTGCCCGCCTCGAATAGCGCCTCGGCATAGGCAAGCCGGCCGCGGCCGGTCTGCGGCGGGTGGGCACCGAACCAGGCAAGCCGCTGGTCGAGCGGCACCCGTCCGTCGACCATCGCCTCGGCGCTGGCCAGGATGCGGTTGCGGCTGGGCCAATCGGGATGGTTGGCGAGGAAGCCTTGATAGGTGTCGAAATCAGCGGCGAAGGCCCGGCGCAGCGCCATCCAGGTGAGCGCGGTTTGCAGCGCCGGATAGTCGAGCCCCGCCACCGCTGCCCGGGCGCGGGTCAGGCGGCCGGCGCGGGCATGGTCGAAGGCGTCGCGGAAGGCGGCGGCGTGGGCGGTCGGCATCAACCGCTCGGGCGGTGCCGGTTTGCGTCGCGGCAGCACGTCGAGCCCGCCGCGGGCGGTGTCCGACAGCGGCCGGGCCTGGGCGGTGCGCGTCAGTCGGACCGGCTGGATCAGGGCGGCGGCGGTGCGGACCAAGCCGGTCTCGGCTGAGTTGGGCGGCGACGGTCTGCTTGCGGTGGGGCTGATCGGGGCGAGCGGCATGAGCCATAGGAGCGCCGAAACACCGACCACAAACACCCGTCCGTTCATGCCCTTGCCGCTCCCTCATTGTCGGTAGGAGGCTCCAGCCTAAGCCCTCGCCGACGCGCGGTCCAGGGCAGCCCGATCCAGCGATGGTCGAAGCGGGCTCGAAATCGCGGCGGGTGACGTTTCGGTGCTCGTTTCCCGGCGCGTTTTTCCGCTTCGGCCTCGGCGCGGGCGAGCGCCTGGCGAGCGCCAAGCGCCGATGAGCCGCCCTAACCGGGCCTTGCGCACGCCGTTTTGCGGCCATGGTGGCGTGGTCAAGCTGGGCGTGGGCTGACGGTGACGGGCTGGCGGTCCCCGGAATGGGGGCGGCTTGCGGGGCCGGGGGAAAGCCGTTAGCTTGCGCCAACTTTTTCGCCGAACCGATTGAAAGTGTCTGCGATGATCTTGCAAGGCTCGATGCCGGCGCTGGTGACGCCGTTTCGCGACGGAGCGGTCGACCGGGCGGCGCTTGACGCGCTGATCGCCTGGCAGATAGACGCCGGCAGCAGTGCTTTGGTTCTGGCCGGCACCACCGGCGAGGCGCCGACCCTGTCGGCTGCCGAATGGGACACGGTGATCGCTGCAGGCGTCGCCGGCGCGGCCGGGGCGGTCCCGATCGTCGCCGGCTGCGGCACCAACAGCACCGCCGGCACCATCGACCGGGTGGCGCGCGCCGCTGACCTGGGCGCCGACGCCGCCATGGTGGTCACGCCCTATTACAGCAAGCCCAGCCGCGGAGGGCTTCTGGCCCACTTCCGGGCCGTCGCCGACGCCTCGCCGCTGCCGATCATGGTCTACAACATCCCCGGCCGGTCGGCGGCCGACATCGATGTGGAAACGCTGGCGGAGCTGGCTGCCCATGAGCGGATCGTGGCCGTCAAGGACGCCACCGGCGATCTGGCACGGGTCGCCCGTTTGCGGCTGTTGACCGACCCCGGTTTCGTCCAGCTGTCGGGCGAGGACCCGACCGCGGTCGGCTTCAATGCCATGGGCGGGCAGGGCTGTGTGTCGGTCACCGCCAATGTGGCGCCAGGGCTGTGCGCGGCCCTGCAGCGCGCAGCCCTGGCCGGCGACTACGGCACCGCTCGCCGGCTACAGGATCGCTTGACGCCGCTGCACCGGGCGTTGTTTCTGGACGCCAGCCCCGGACCCACTAAATATGCGCTTGAACGCCTGGGTCGATGCCGCGCGGAGGTTCGCTTGCCGATTACCCCGGCGGGTGTGGCGGCGCGCGCGGCGGTGGATGCCGCGCTGGCGGCGCTCGACGCGGATACGATCGACGGCAAGCGGCAAGAGGCAGGCTCGGCATGACCAAGAAGACCGACGGCGGGATCACCCTGGTGGCGGACAACCGCCCCGCCCGCCATCATTACCATATCGAGGATTCCGTCGAAGCCGGGCTGTCGCTGCAGGGCACCGAGGTGAAGTCGCTGCGCGAGGGCAAGGCGAACATCAAGGAGTCTTACGCCGAAATCCGCGACGGCGAGGCTTGGCTGATCAACGCCCATATTCCCGAATTCAGCCACGGCAATATCTTCAATCACGAACCGCGCCGGCCGCGCAAACTGTTGCTGCACCGGCGCGAGATCGACAAGCTCGGCGGCTATGTGCAAAAGCGCGGCTACACCCTGGTGCCGCTGCGGCTGTATTTCAATTCCAAGGGCATCGCCAAGCTGGCGCTCGGCCTCGGCAAGGGCAAGAAGCAGCACGACAAGCGCGAGGACGAGAAAAAGCGCGACTGGGAGCGCGAGAAAAGCCGCCTGCTCAAGGAGATGGGCTGACCGGCCGCTATCTGACGCCGGCTGCGGCGTGCGGCGGTCCGGCACGCGTCGGCTTGGCCTGCGAGGCCGGTCGCCGCCGCGGTCGCCGTCGCCGTCTCGGGCGTCATCGCGTGCGCGACCGCCTCAGGGGGTGCGGTATTGGCTGCGGGCGATGCGCGAGGCGACCGAGCCCGGATCGTCGCTCGGCGACAGCCGGTCGGGCAGCGTGCCGCGCCGACCGGCCGACGGGTCCGGCCGGTCGGGGTCGAAGCGGTACCAGCCGTCGGGGCCCAGGCGCTCCAGCGGGCGGTAGCGGGCTTTGTACGCCATCTTGCGGCTTTCGGCGATCCAGTAGCCCAGATAGACGTTGCGCAGTCCCATTTCCTGAGCGATGGCGATATGGTCCATGATCATATGGGTGCCGAGGCTGGGCCGATCTGACGCCGGATCGAAGAAGCTGTAGACCATGGACAGGCCGTCGGCCATCACGTCGGTCAGCGCGGCGCCGACCAGTGCGCCCTCGGCCGCCGGGTCGCGATACTCGATCATTGCGGTGCGCACCGGGCTGTTCTCGGCCATATCGGCGAATTCCTGGTAGTTCATCTCAGCCATGCCGCCGTCGCCGTGGCGGGTCTCCAGATAGCGTTTGAGCAGGTCGTACTGTTCCTCGCTGACCCGCGGTGCCACCAGCGTGCGGCTGAGGTCGCCGCAGCGGCGCGCGACCTTGCGCATGGATCGGTTGGGTCGGAACTCGGGCGCGACCACGCGCACGGAGATGCAGGCCGAGCAGCCCTCGCACGCCGGACGGTAGGCGACCGACTGGCTGCGCCGGAAGCCGACCCGGCTGAGCGCCTCGTTGAGCGATTCGGCGTCGTCACCGTGCAGTTCGGTGAACACCTTGCGTTCTTCCCGGCCGGCCAGATAGGGGCACGGCGCGGGCGTGGTCACGTAGAAGCGGGGGAACTGAAGCGACTGATCCGTCACGGTTTTCTTGTCCGAGAGCCAAAAAATTGCGCGTCAAATGCCAAGTCCGAAGTAGAACCACATCATAGCGGTAAAAAATAACCAAATCACCAAGATCATCGGCGTTCCGACGCGCAGGAAGTCGGCGAAACGGTAGTGCCCGGGGGCCATGACCAGCAGGTTGGTCTGGTAGCCGAGCGGTGTGGCGAAGCAGCAATTGGCACCGAAGATCACCGCGATCACGAACAGGAACGGGTCGACGCCCAGGCTCTGGGCGATCGACACGCCGATCGGCGTGAACAGCACGGCGGTGGCGTAATTCGACAGGATGTTGGTCATCAGCGCGACCATCAAGAAGAACGCCGAGATGACCACCAGCGGGCCAGAGCCCTGCAACAGCCCGAGCATGGAATGGGTTAGGAACTGCGCCCCGCCGGTGGCTTCCATGGCCCGGCCCATGGCCAGGGCGGCGGCGACGATCAGGACGATGCGCTGATCGACCGCACGGGCGGCCTGGCGGATGTTCAAACAGCCCACCGCCAACAACAGCGTCGCGCCGGTCAGCGCGGCGATGGCGATCGGCAGCACGCCGGTCGCCGCGACGCCGACGATGCCCAGAAAGATACCGGTGGCGATCCATTCCTGGTGCGAGGTGGGCATGTCTTCGGCCGACCATTCAAGCAACAGAACGTCCCGGTTGGAGCGCAGGTTCTTGACGTCGGCGCGCGAGCCCATGACCAGCAGCGTGTCGCCGGCTTCGAGCCGGATCGTGTTCATCGATTGGCGGATCATGCGCGACCGGCGCTGGATGCCCAGCACCACGCAGCCGGTCTGGGCATAGAAGCCGATTTGGCTGAGCGACCGGCCGACCATGCGCGACGCCGGCGCCACCACCACCTCGGCCATCACCCGGTCGGCCACGTCGGGCAGCGCCTTGGGCTCGTCGTCGCCGGCATGCGCGGTGCCCTGTTCCGACGCGCCTTTCAGCAGGCCGGGCGACGCCTTGAGCAGGTCGGTGAGCGCCTGGCGCGTGGCCGCCACGATCAACTGGTCGCCCGGCTTGAGCGACAGGTCGTCGAACGGCGGCAACAGCGCCTCTTCCCGGCGGACGATCATCCGCACGGTCATGTCCTTCAAGCCCGGAAACAGCCCCGCCTTGGCGGTCTGGCCGTCGAGCGTGCTGCCCGGCGTGACTTCGAGCTGGACGATGAACTGCCGGCCGCCGCCGGCCACCGTGGCGCGCAGCCCGGCGCGATCCTGCAACAGGCGCGGTGCGATGAAGATCACATAGGCCAAGCCCACCGCCGCCATCATGGCGCCGGCGATGGTGAAGTCGAAAAAGCCGATGGTGTTGTCGGTGTGCGACTTGTAGGCGCCGGCGGCGAGCAGGTTGGTGGACGAGCCGATCAGCGTCAGGTTGCCGCCCAGGACGGCGGCGAAGCTGAGCGGCATCATCACCCGGCTCGGCGATAGTTGCGCGCGCTTGGCGAACGCCGCCATGATCGGGATGAAGATGACCACGATGGGCGTGTTGTTGAGCATCCCCGACAACAGCGCCACGATCAGCAGCGCCACAGCGGTCATCAGCACCGGCGACGCGGCACCCAGATCGACCACGCGCTTGATCGTGTTGTCGAGCGCGCCGGTCTGGACGATGCCCTGGCCCATCACCATCAGCGACAGGATGGCGACCAGCGCAGGGTCGGCGAATCCCGCCAGCAAATCGCGCGACGTGAGCGCCATGTGGCCGTCCGACCCGGTAAGCGGGAACAGGTTGAAGAACACCAACAGGGTGACCAACGTGGCAAGCGACGTCATCTCCAACGCCACCCGGTCCAGCGCGTAGGACACGATGGCGGCGAGGATGATCGCGAACGTCACCCACATGTGAAAAGACGGGTCCAGTGTGACCATGGAGTGTCCGGCTCTCTCCGGCGCCTTGGGACAGATGAAAGAGAGGGCAAGCGCATGGCCCAGCCGGACCGGCCGCCAAATGGCCCCGGCGGCGCGCCACCCACCCGCCATCAAAACCGCAAAAGGTGCTGAGTGTCCAGAGCGTTGCTGGTCAAGCTGCTGCCGGGGGGCTGGCGGGGAGGCTGTCGAAGCGGTTGACGGGGCTGCGGTCGGCGGTGCCGTCGGGTGGGATCAGAAGCCGCCGTCCGAGGCGCGTGGGACCACCGGCGCCTCGCGGAGCACGGTGATGGCGATGCGGCGGTTTTCCGGGCGGAACGGCGCATCGGGGTAGAGCGGTTCGCTGTTCGCTTTGCCGATGGCGGCGGCAAAACGGTCGTTGGCGACACCCGACCCGGCGAGCACGCGACGCGCGGCATTGGCGCGGTCTGACGACAGTTCCCAGTTGGTATAGGCCGCGCGCCCGACGCTGTCGGCATCGCCGCGGTTGGTATGGCCGATCAACTCGATGCGATTGGGCAACTGCCCCAATGCCTCGCCGATGACCCGCAGAAGCTTTTCCGTGAACTCGTAAGGGTCCGCCGAGCCGGACTTGAACATCGGCCGGTTATCTTTGTCGATCAACTGGATGCGCGCACCCTCTTCGATCTGCTCGGTGATCAATTGGTCTTGGTGTTTGCTCAGTTCGGCCGATTCCTGGAGCGTGACGCGAATCTGCTGGGTCAGCGATTGCAGGATTTCGCTCGGTTGTTCGTTGATCTTGTTCTCATAGTCGGCGCGATCCTGGCCCGATTCCTGGGCGGCACGCGCCACCTGCTGGGAATCTTCGGTGGAGGTCGGCGGCGGGGCGGGGATTTTTACCGCGACCGAACCCGAAGCCTGGACCCCCTGCGCCGACAGGGACGTGCCGGCCAACGGTTTGCCCGAGCCGGAGTCGCCGCTCTCAGACACCGAGGTGGGCGAGAAATAGTCGGCCAGCCCCTCCAGCGTCTCCTTGTCCGACACGTTCAACAGCCACAGGAGCATGAAAAAGGCCATCATCGCGGTCACGAAGTCGGCATAGGCCACCTTCCACGCACCGCCATGGTGCCCGTCGGCCTGGATGATCTTCTTTTTCTTGATGATCGGGCGGTTGTTGATCTGCGCCATGGCGCGGCCCTAGCTGTTGTGACGAGGCTGCACGCTCGCAGAGTGCGGTTAACATTGCGTTGACCGGGGCATCGACCGGGGCGCGGGGCGCTGGCAGACCGGGGGGCGGACCGGGGGCGGACGGGTCGCCCGCACCCCGGTCGTGGCGTGTCGGCGGTGGCCGGACGGCTCAGTCCGCCGGGTCGCCCGCCGGGCTCAGCACCAGTCGTTTGGCGTCGGGGCCTTCGGGTATGCGCGCCGGGATCTGGATATAGCGGCCGTCGCGCCACAGCTCGAACAGATCGTCATAGTGCGGCGACAGGAAGTGGCCCGACTGGCCGGTGGCGATCACGTAGCGCGACCGATCCAGCATGGCCAGGTCGAACAGCCCGCGATAGCCGGCGCCGGCGCGGTTGGCGTGCGGCTCGGGACCGCGGAACGTGCCGCTGGCCACATTGACCGTATAACTGCCGCCGCCGATCGGCGCGCTGAGCTCGAACCAGTCCTTGAGCGGGGCCACGTTGGAGAACGGCCGGTGTTCCTGGATCACCCGGTGCACATCGCCCCAGGCCCAGCCGCGCCAGTCGCCGTCCAAGCGCGCGTTCAGCGTCGTCATGGCGTCGTCGAGCGCCAGGGCAACCCGCTCGGCGCAGCTCTCGGTGGCGTCGGGGGTCGTCACGTCGTCGCACCAGGCGCGCGCCTCGGCGCCGGCGTCCTCGGCCAGCACGGTGGCCAGGAAGCGGGTCTTGTGGCTGAAGAATTCGTCGAACCGGTCGCCCAACTCGTCGGCATAGACGGCGCGCGCCAGGGCCCGGTGCCAGGCGGCGAACAGCAGCGGCGCCGGGCGCCTGGCATCCATCTCATGGTCCCAGGCGGTCAGCACCGTGCGCACGTCGTCGTGGCCGGCGTCGGCCTCGGTGGCCAGGGTCAACATGCGCCCGAGCAGGGCGTCGGCCACCGGCGAGTGGTGGTCCAGTTGGATCGCCGCCATGCTGTCCAGCGTGTGGTCGCGCCGGCGGGTCAGCAGGTCGGTGATCCGGTCGGTGCGAAAGGGCTCAGCCCAGCGCCAAGTCAGATGGTGGGGATAGTCGGGGCCGACCACCTTGGAATTGGCGGTGACGATCATGCCGTCTTGCGGGTTATAGACCCTTGGCAACTCGTCATAGGGGATCGTGCCCGACCAGTCGAAGCCCGGCTTCCAGCCCGGCTTGGGCACCATGCCGTGGGTGGTGTCGGTGTCGGGGCGCACCGGCACGCGCGCCGGGGCATAATAGCCGATATTGCCGTCCACGTCGGCATAGACGATGTTCTGCTGCGGGGTCACATAGTCGGCCATGACCCGGCGGAAATCGTCGAAATTGGTCACTTCCAGCATGCGGTGGGCGCTCTCGCCCGAACTGTCGTCGTCGGCCAGCGCGGTCCAGCGCAGGCTGAGCACATGGCCCTCGGGCAGGGTCTCAGCCGCGCTCGGCAGCACGTCCGAGATCACCGGGCCGTGGCGCGTCTCGCGCACCCGCAAGCTGACCGGTTCGGCGCCGTCGACCGCGATGATCTCTTCGCGCACGCTGAACGTGGCCGGGCCGTCGGGCGCGGCATAGCCGTCGTCGCCCAGCAGCTTTTCCAGATACAGGTCCTGGGTGTCGGGTCCGGTGTTGGTGAACCCCCAGGCCAGCCGGTCGTTGCGGCCGAGGATGATCGCCGGCACGCCGGGCATGGTCACGCCGACGCCGTTCTTGACCGTGCCGTCGGCGCGGGTCAGGCGCAGATGGGCCAGATACCACAAGGACGGCGTGTTGAGCCCCAGATGCGGGTCGTTGGCCAGGATCGGCTTGCCGCTGGCGGTGCGGCTGCCGTCGACGACCCAGTTGTTGGACCCGGCGTCGGGCGGCGGCGGCGCGGTTTCGCTGCTGTCCAGGCGGGCCAGGCTGGCGCCGTCATAAAGCGCCGCCAGGTCGGGCAGGGGCGGGCGGTCGTCGCCGGGATAGGCGGGCAGGAACGCCGCCACCTGCTCGGGGCTCAACCGGCCGAGCAGCGCCAGCCGATCCAGTTCGAGCCCGTAATTGCGGCTCAGGTCGAGCGACATGACCTTCAGCCAAGCCAGCGTGTCGGCGGCGTCGATGGGGTCATAGTCGGCGCGCAGGATCTGATATTCGGGCGGCAACAGGTGTGGTGCCTGGTCTGCATAGGCGTTGACGCCGGCGGCATAGGCGTCGAGCACGGCGCGGGTCTGCGCCGACAGGCCGCCGAGTGCGGCCTCGGCGCGATGGCGAAAGCCCAGCGTGCGCAGAAACTTGTCGGTGGGCAGCGCGGCGGGGCCAAAAAGCTCGGCCAGGCGGCCCGAGGCGATACGGCGGTGCACGTCCACCTGCCACAAGCGGTCCTGAGCGTGGACCACGCCGAGCGCGAAATAAAGGTCGTGCAGCGACCCGGCCTCGATATGCGGCACGCCCCAACGGTCGCGGGTCACCGTGACCTCGCCTTCCAGGCCGTCGAGGTCGAGCGTGCCTTCATGGGGCGGCAGCGAGTCCCTGATCACATAGACGGCGGTCCCGGCCAGTGCCGCCACCACCAGTAGCGCCGCCAGCGTCAAGCGCACGAAAAGCTTCATCGTTTCCCCCCGATCTTCGGTTATCGGTTTTATCGTTGGCTGTGTGTGCCGGCCCCCCTGGCGGGCGCGCCCGGCCGGTCTTTGCGCCGGCTCGCGCGATGCGGTATGCCCGGTCGACCGGCCGCCGTTCGGTTTTGGACCAAGACTTTAGCGAGGTTCGCATGACTCTCAAAGTGGCATTTCTCGGCCTCGGCGTGATGGGCTATCCCATGGCCGCCCATCTGGTGCGGGCCGGTCACCGGGTTACCGCCTACAACCGCACGGCGCCCAAGGCCGAGCGCTGGGCAGCGGAAACCGGCGCCGCCCATGCCGCCACGCCCGCCGACGCCGCGCGCGGGTGCGATCTGGTGATGGCCTGCGTGGGCGCCGACGCCGACGTGCGCGCGGTGTGCACCGGCGCCGACGGCGCGTTTGCCGCCATGGCCGAGGGCGCGGTGTTCGTCGACCACACCACCACCTCAGCCGCCTTGGCGCGCGAGATGGCCGAGGCGGCCGCCGAACGCGGTCTCGGCTTCGTCGATGCGCCGGTGTCGGGCGGCCAGGCGGGGGCCGAGGCGGGCCAGTTGACGATCATGTGCGGCGGCGACCAGGGCGCTTTCGACACCGCCGAACCGGCACTCGCCGCCTATGGCAAGCGGGTGCGCCGGCTCGGCGACGCCGGCGCGGGGCAAACCGCCAAGATGGTCAACCAGGTGTGCATCGCCGGTATCGTCCAGGGGCTGTCGGAAGCCTTGCACCTGTGCCAGTCCGCCGGGCTCGACGCCGACGCGGTGGTCGATGTGATCGGGCAGGGGGCGGCCCAGTCCTGGCAGATGGACAATCGCGCCCACACCATGGTGCGCGGCGAGTTCGACTTCGGCTTCGCGGTCGACTGGATGCGCAAGGATCTGGGCATCGTGCTCGACGAGGCCCGGCGTTTGGGCATCAGCCTGCCGCTGACCGCGCTGGTCGACCAATTCTACGCCGACGTTCAGGCCATGGGCGGCCACCGCCAGGACACCTCCAGCCTGATCCGCCGGTTCCGGGGCTGACCGGTAGCCCGGCGCGGCCGCCTTCGGGCTTGACAGCGGGGCGCGCGTGGCGATACTGCGCGCTCTTTCCAAGATGGGCGCGGGAGCGACACCGTGTCCGCGCGCGGCAGCGACGGCCGCGCGGCGTATCGACCAGGAGCGATCAACGATGACCAAACGCGTCAGCGCGAAGTACAAACTCGACCGCCGCATGGGCGAGAATGTTTGGGGCCGCGCCAAGAGCCCCATCAACAAGCGTGAATACGGCCCCGGCGAACACGGCCAGCGCCGCAAAGGCAAGATGAGCGACTTCGGCACGCAGCTGCGCGCCAAGCAAAAGCTGAAGGGCTATTACGCCAACATCAGCGAAAAGAAATTCCGCAAGTATTATCAGGAAGCCGACCGTCGCAAGGGCGACACCGGCGAAAACTTGGTCGGCATTCTGGAACAGCGTCTCGACGCTGTGGTCTACCGGGCCAAGTTCGTGCCCACCGTGTTCGCCGCGCGCCAACTGGTCAACCATGGCCATGTGGCGGTGAACGGCCAGAAGGTGGACGTGCCGAGCTTCGTGGTGCGCGAGGGCGACGTGGTGGAAGTGCGCCGCAAGGCCCACGAAATCCCCATGGTCATCCAGGCCCAGCAGTCGAATGAGCGCGACGTGCCCGAATACATCCAGGCCGACGGGCTGAAAGCCACCTTCCTGCGCGTGCCGTCGCTGGACGAAGTGCCTTACCCGGTGCGCATGGAACCCAATCTGGTGGTTGAGTTCTACTCGCGCTAAGCTGAAAACGCTTCGGTACCGAAACGTTTCCCGAGCCGCGCCGGTCACCCCCGGCGCGGTTTTTGCGTGCCTGGACCTGCGGCGGCTTGGGAGTTGCCATTGGCGGGCGGCTGTGATCCCATGGCGGCTTGATCCGGGAGAGCGAAGGTCGGGAGTGCCTGCCGCGCCGTTCCGGCATGAGCCATGTGCATTTTGGCGACTGTGGCCTGGAGGTTTGGGGATGACGCGCCTTGCCCCGATCAGTGCAACCCTGTGCCTGTCCCTTGGTCGGTTTCTGAGCCGGTCTCGGGGCCGATATGGGAGCCTGTCGTGCCTGTGGGTATCGTGCTTGTGGATATCGTGCCTTTGCGTGTCGGGGGCGGCTGATGCGGGCCAATCGGCGCCGCTGTCAGCTGTGCCCGGGCCGGAGGGGGAGCCGTCGCCCGAGCGCGTTCGCCCCGTCGAGCCGGACCGGGCGGCGCTGACGGCGTTGCGCGACCGGGCCGAGTCGGGCGACATGGCGGCACAGGTCGCGCTCGGCAGCCGGTTGATGGAGAGTCTCGATGACGCCACGGCGGCCGAAGGCGTCGCCTGGCTCGAAAAGGCCGCCTTGAAGGGGGCGCCGGTCTATTATGTGCTGGGCGACGCCTATGC
The DNA here is from genome assembly GCF_004341375.1 of Rhodothalassium salexigens DSM 2132. Classification (GTDB taxonomy): domain Bacteria; phylum Pseudomonadota; class Alphaproteobacteria; order Sphingomonadales; family Rhodothalassiaceae; genus Rhodothalassium; species Rhodothalassium salexigens. Next base: position 401,233 of record NZ_SLXO01000001.1, on the reverse strand, counting down.
CCGCGGCGTTGGCGTGGCGCGCGATATGCGGGCGGCCGCGCGGTGGTATCGACTGGGCGCCGAGATGGGCGACGGGCTGGCGCAGTTCGCCATTGCCAAGCTCTACCTGACCGGCACCGGGGTCGACACCGACATTGTCCGCGCCGTGCTCTATCTCAAACTCGCCAACAACCGGGTCTATGACCGCGACCGGCGCCGCGAGATCGCCGACCTGCTGCAACGCGCCCGCTGGTGGACCAGTTGGGAGGAATGGAAGCGGGTCGAGGAACTGCTCAGCCAGTGGAAACCCAAGACCTTGCAAGACCTGCTCAACTGACCCCGCAGCGTCGGCCGCCCATGTCCCGGCCGCGGGCTGTCCCCCTGGCACCGAAACAACCGCTCTCGCGCCGTCAAACACCCCACAGATGATCGTTACCCGGCGCCGGGCCCGGCGAACCGCGGATTGGGGCTGGTTTGGCGGCCGCTCAGAATCGGTCGGGTAGGTGGCTGTCGTCGGCCAGGTCGGTGAAGCGTGTGCTTTCTTTCAAGAAGCTCAGATGCGCGGTGCCGGTGGGGCCGTGGCGTTGCTTGCCGACGATCACCTCGGCCTTGCCGATCAGGTTCTGCATCTCGTCCTGCCACTTCAGGAACGCATCGGTGCCTTCGGTGGGTTTTTCCTTTTCCTTATAATATTCTTCGCGATAGACGAACATCACCATGTCGGCGTCCTGCTCGATCGAGCCCGACTCGCGCAGGTCCGACAGCATCGGGCGCTTGTTCTCGCGCTGTTCGACCATCCGGCTCAACTGGCTCAGCGCCAGCACCGGCACGTGCAATTCCTTGGCCAGCCCCTTGAGCCCGCGGGTGATCTCGGAGATTTCCTGAACCCGGCTTTCGCCCGCCGTGCCGCGTCCGGTGCCGCGCAGAAGCTGAAGATAGTCGACCACGATCAGGCCGAGCCCGTCGGGGTTGCGGCGCTTGAGCCGGCGCGCCCGGGTGCGCAGGCCGGCGATGCTCAGCGCCGGCGTGTCGTCGATGAAGAACGGCATCTGTTCAAGCTCGAACGACGCCCGGGCGATCTCGTCGAACTGGTCCTTGGAGATGTTGCCGCGGCGCATGTCTTCCGACGGCACCCCGGCGCGGTCGGCGAGAATCCGGGCCGCCAGCTGGTCGGCGGACATTTCGAGCGAGAAGAAGGCGACCACCGCCCCCTTGGACGCCTCGGCCGGCACGCCGCGCTGCTTGTCGTCGAGAAACCGGCGCGCGGCGTTGAACGCGATGTTGGTGGCCAGCGCGGTCTTGCCCATGGCCGGACGGCCGGCGAGGATCACCAGGTCGGACGGGTGCAGGCCGCCCATGCGGTCGTTGAGCGCCTGCAACCCGGTGGTCACGCCGGACAGCTTGTCCGGGTCCTGATAGGCTTTCTCGATATTGCCCACGGCGACGGCGAGCGCCTGGTGAAACGGCTTGGCCTGGTCGTCGGCCTTGCCTTCCTCGGCCAGGGTGAACAGCTTTTGTTCGGCGGTCTCGATCTGGCCCACGCCGCTGTCGTCCACATCGGCGTCATAGGCGGTCAGCACGATGTCCTGGCCGATCGAAATCAGCTTGCGCCGCAGTGCCAGGTCATAGATCGCCTCGGCATAGTCGCGCGCGTTGAGGATCGTCGCCGCTGCGGACGCCAGGCGCATCAGATACTGCGCACCCCCCACCTCGGCCAGCGCCTCGTCATGCTCGAAGAACGGGCGCAAGCGCACCGGGTCGGCGATCTGGTTGCGGTCCACCAGGCGTTGGATGGCGTCATAGATCCGCCCGTGCACCGGTTCATAGAAATGCTCGGCGGTCAGGATTTCCGAGACCTGTTGGGCGGCCTCGTTATTGACGAGCATGGCGCCGAGCAGGGCCTGCTCGGCCTCGCTGTTGTGCGGCGGCTGCCGATAGGCCGTGTCCGCGCTGTCGTCGCCACGGTCGTTGGCCGGAAGGTGCGTGGGCTGGTTCATGACCCCGTTTGACCACAGCCCGGGGCGGTCGCCAAGCGCGCCCACGCCCCTTTTACCGTTATCCTTATCCACAGCTGTGAACTTCGGGGAGAAGCGCGCCGGCGGCGTGGAAAGCCTGGCCCGGGCGTCGGCGGACGGCTGGCGGGCGGGGCCGGCGCGCCTGGGGATAACAGCTAAAAAACGGGCGGCCCCGATTGGGACCGCCCGCAAAACTGCCAAAGTTTATCGCAACCGACCGGCCGGTCGGCGCCCTGGCGGGACGCTTAGGACGCCGCCTCGTCGTCGCCATCGTCGCCGCTTTCGGCGTCCGCTTCGGCGGCCAGTTCCTCGACGATGCTCTCGTCTTCCACAAGGTCTTCCACAATCGCTTCGGCGTCGAGGACCTCGTCTTCTTCCGGCTCGTCGCCGACGATGGCGCGACCGGATTCGAACTGCCGCTCGGCTTCTTCGGCGCTGCGCGCCACGTTGACGATCACCGTCACCGCCACTTCGGCGTGCAGACGCACCGCCACGTCGAACAGGCCCAGCGTCTTGATCGGGCGGTTGAGCTCGATCTGGCTGCGTTCCACCTTGATCGCCTCGTCGGACAGCGCCTGGGCGATGTCGCGGGTCGCCACCGAGCCATAAAGCTGACCCGATTCGCCGGCCTGGCGGATCAGCACCACCTTGGACTGGTCGACGCGCTTGCCCACTTCCTCGGCCTCTTGGCGGCGCTTGAGGTTCTGAGCTTCGATTTCGGAGCGCTTGGCCTCGAAATACTTTTTGTTGGCGTCCGTCGCCCGCAGCGCCTTGCGCTGGGGCAGCAGGAAGTTGCGCGCATAGCCGTTCTTGACCGTGACGATGTCGCCCATCTGGCCAAGTTTTTCGATGCGCTCAAGCAGAATGATATCCATCGGCTGTCCCCTTACTTCACCACATAGGGCAGCAAGGCCAGGAACCGGGCGCGCTTGATGGCCCGGGACAGCTCACGCTGCTTCTTGGCCGAGACAGCCGTGATCCGGCTCGGCACGATCTTGCCGCGCTCGGATACGAACCGTTGCAGCAGCTTGACGTCTTTATAATCAATCTTCGGCGCGTTGGGACCCGAGAACGGGCAGGACTTCCGGCGCCGGAAGAACGGACGGCGTGCAGGACCGCGTTGTGCCATGATCTCGTCTCCTTACCGGTCTTGGCCGCGACGACCGCCGCCGCGCTTGTTGTCCTTCTCGGACTTGGCGCGCACCACGGCCGAGGGGCCTTCTTCCAATTCGTCCACCCGCACGGTCATGAACCGCAGGACATCGTCGTGCAGGCGCGCCTGGCGCTCCATTTCCCACACGGCGGCGGCCGGGGCGTCCAGGTTCATCAGGACGTAATGGCCTTTGCGGTTCTTCTTGATACGGTAGGTCAGGGACTTCAGCCCCCAGTATTCGGATTTGGCGACCTTGCCGCCCTGGTCTTCGATGACCTTGCCGAAATCCGAAATCAGGGTCTCCACCTGCGACGCATTGATATCCTGGCGCGCGATGAAGACATGCTCATAGTACGGCATGTTCTCGATGCTCCTTGTGCTGATCGATCGGGGCGCCCCATGCGCACCGTCTCCAGCCTTCTTTCGGTACCGCTGCCGCGCGACCGGCGGTCGGCACGCTCCGAAAGGCGGTCCTATACGCATCCCGCCGGCGCCTTTCAAGGAAAAAGCGGCCGGCGCGGCCGGCGTCGTCGGCGCCAATTTATCCCGGTCGATCTTGCACCGACCTTAACGGGGCAGTATCGAAACAGGCTTTCACCTCATTGGTGCCGTCGGTCAGCCCGGCGGCACCGGTTCCGAGTAGGGAGACGAACCCGCGATGACCCGCGCATTGGTGTTTCCGGGCCAGGGCGCCCAGACGGTTGGCATGGGCCGGGCGTTGGCGGATGCCTACAAGCCCGCCGCCCAGGTTTTCGAGGAAGTCGACGAGGCGCTGTCGCAGCATCTGAGCCGGCTGATGTTCGACGGTCCGGCCGACGAGCTGACGCTGACCGAGAACGCCCAGCCCGCCTTGATGGCGGTGTCCATGGCGATCATCCGCACCTTGGAAGACGGCGGCAAAAGCGTCGCCGACCTGGCGTCGCACGTGGCCGGCCACTCGCTCGGCGAATACACGGCCCTGGCCGCCGCCGGTGCGCTCGACCTGGGCCAGACGGCGCGGTTGCTCAAGCGGCGCGGTCAGGCCATGCAGCGCGCCGTGCCGGTGGGCGAGGGCGCCATGGCGGCGATCCTCGGGCTCGACCTCGACGCGGTGCGCGACGTGGCCGCCCGGGCGGCGGCCGACGGCGGCGTCTGTGCGCCGGCCAATGACAACGCGCCGGGCCAGGTGGTGGTGTCGGGCGACGCCGTGGCGGTCGAGCGCGCGGTGGCGCTGGCGAAGGAAGCCGGGGCCAAGAAGGCGATGACGCTGGCGGTATCGGCGCCGTTCCATTGCCCGCTGATGCAGCCTGCGGCCGAAGAGATGGCCGAGGCGTTGGCGGGCGCGCGCATCGCTGCGCCGGCCGTGCCGGTGGTCGCCAATGTGACTGGCGAGCCGGTCACCGAGCCCGAGACGATTCGCCGGCTGTTGGTCGAGCAGGTCACCGCGCCGGTGCGGTGGCGGGAGTCGGTGGCGTCGTTCGCCGGTCTCGGCATCGACGCCGTGGTCGAGGTCGGGCCGGGCAAGGTGCTCACCGGCATGGTCAAGCGCATCGACCGGTCGCTGGCGCTGACCAATGTGTCCGACCCCGAAAGCTTCGACGCCTGGCTGGCGACGCTTTAAGCCCAGCCGCGCACCAGACCATTCCAGGACCGGGCGGGGCGAGGCCGCGCCGTCCGTCAGCAAGGAGAGACTGTCATGTTCGATTTGACCGGCAAGCGCGCCCTGGTCACCGGCGCGTCGGGCGGCATCGGTAGCGCCATCGCCAAGGCGCTTCACGCCCAGGGGGCCGAGGTGGCGCTGCACGGCACCCGGCGCGAAAAGCTCGACGCCCTGGCCGCCGAGTTGGGCGCGCGCGCCCATGTGACGCCCGCCGACCTCAGCGACCTGGACGCGGTCGAAGCCCTGCCCAAGGCGGCGGCTGAGGCCATGGGCGGCGTCGACATCCTGGTCAACAATGCCGGCATCACCCGCGACCAGTTGGCCCTGCGCATGAAGCCCGAGGACTGGCAGGCGGTGTTCCGGGTCAATCTGGACGCGGCCTTCCTGCTGTCGCGCGGCGTGCTGCGCACCATGATGAAGGCGCGCTGGGGCCGCATCGTCAACATCGCGTCGATCGTCGGCACCACCGGCAATGCGGGCCAGGCCAATTATGCCGCCACCAAGGCGGGGCTGGTGGCCATGTCCAAGTCGCTGGCGCAGGAAGTGGCCAATCGCGGCATCACCGTCAACGCGGTGGCGCCGGGGTTCGTCAAATCGGACATGACCGACGCGCTCAGCGACGAGCAAAAGGCGGCGCTGGCCGGTCAGATTCCGGCTGGCCGGCTTGGTACCGGCGACGACGTGGCGGCCGCGGTGGTCTATCTGGCGTCGACCGAAGCGGCGTGGGTGACCGGTCAGACCTTGCACGTCAATGGCGGGATGGCCATGGTGTAGGCCCGTTGGCCAAACCATTTCCGGGCCGCTTCCCATGGCGAAGAAGATATGATAAGGCCCACGCGATTTCGGGTTCCTGCCCCGAAAACTGGCGTATTTCGGCGGCTTGAAAGACCTCCGGCGTCACGCCGATCCGACCTTGGCGGCTGGCGCCGCCGTTCCTTCAACGTTAAGCCCTGAGCCGTGAAAGCGGCCACCAAAACAAGGACAGAGTCATGAGCGACATCTCCGACCGCGTGAAGAAAATCGTCATCGAACATCTCGGCGTGGAAGACGCCAAGGTCACCGAAGAGGCCAGCTTCATCGACGATCTGGGCGCGGACAGTCTCGATACCGTCGAACTGGTGATGGCGTTCGAGGAAGAGTTCGGGATCGAAATTCCCGACGATGCCGCCGAGAAGATCCAGACCGTGAAGGACGCGATTTCCTACATCCAGGAAAACGCCAGCTAAGCCTGCGGACAGCAGTCGCCGCGGCCGGGTTGCGACCCGCCGCGGCGGACCCTCGGGCATCGAAGACAGCCCCGGCCCTGGGTGCCGGGTCATTCCTCTCAGGGCCGCCGCCGGCGACGGCCCGACGCAGCGACCGGCAGTTCCGGCGCTGGAAAGGCAGAACAGGTCATGAAACGGGTCGTCGTTACGGGTTTGGGCATGGTGTCGCCGCTGGCCAATGGGGTCGGCGCCACATGGGAACGGCTGATCGCCGGACAGACGGGGATCGGGCCGATCACGCGCTGCGATGTGTCGGACATGTCGGCACGGGTGGCGGGCGAGGTACCGCGCGGCGACGGCAGCGACCACACCTTCAACGCCGACCTGGTGATGCCGCCCAAGGAACAGCGCCGGGTCGACGATTTCATCCTGTTCGCCCTCGCCGCCGCTGACGAAGCGCTCAAGGACGCCGACTGGATCGAGCCCGGCGAAGAGGCGTGCCTGCGCACCGGGGTGATGATCGGCGCCGGCATCGGCGGTCTGCGCGCGATCCAGGATTCCGCCATCACCCTGCACGAAAAGGGCCCGCGCCGGGTGTCGCCGCACTTCATCCCGTCGGCATTGATCAACCTTGCCTCGGGCCAGGTGCAGATCCGCTACGGCTTCAAGGGCCCCAACCACGCCGCAGTCACCGCGTGCTCCACCGGCGCCCATGCGCTGGGCGATGCGGCGCGCATGATCATGCTCGGCGACGCCGACGTGATGGTCGCCGGCGGGGCCGAAGGCGCCATCTGCCGGCTGGGCATCGCCGGCTTCGCCCAGGCCAAGGCGCTGTCGACACGCTATAACGACACCCCGGAAAAGGCCTCGCGCCCCTATGATTCCGGCCGTGACGGCTTCGTCATGGGCGAAGGCGCGGGCATTGCGGTGCTCGAATCGCTCGAACACGCGCAGGCGCGCGGCGCCAAGATCTACGCCGAACTGGTCGGTTACGGCATGTCCGGCGACGCCTATCACGTCACCGCGCCCGAACCCACCGGCGACGGCGGCTATCGCTCGATGCAGGCGGCGCTGCGCAGTTCGGGGCTGACGGTCGAGGACATCGACTATGTGAACGCCCACGGCACCTCGACGCCGCTCGGCGACGAGATCGAGCTTGGCGCGGTCAAGCGGCTGTTCGGCGATGCGGTCGACCGGCTGTGCATGTCGTCCACCAAGTCGGCCATCGGCCACCTGTTGGGGGCTGCCGGTGCGGTCGAATCGATCTTCTGTATCAAGGCGATCGAAAACGGCATCGTGCCGCCGACGCTCAACCTGGACAATCCGTCCGAGCAGTGCCAGGGCGTCGACCTGGTGCCGCACAAGGCGAAGGAAAAGACCGTCAATGCCGCGCTGACCAATTCGTTCGGCTTCGGCGGCACCAACGCGTCGCTGATCTTCAAGCGCTTCGAGGGCTGAGCCCGGCTCGGCGTCGCCAGTAGCGCCGGGCACCGCGCCGGCGTAAAGTGAGGCCCATGACCCGACGCCGTTGGACCCTGTTGTTCGTGCTGGTGGCGGTGCTGGTGACGGCACCGCTGGCGCTTGGCGGCGCCTATTGGTGGCGCTTGACTGCCGACGGCCCGGCCGACGCTGCCACGGTGGTGTTGATCGAACGCGGCGACAGCGTCGCGCGTATCGCCCAGCGCCTCGACGCCGCCGGCGTGGTCGAGGCGCCGCACCTGTTTCGCCTGGCGGTGCGGGTGCGCGGTGCCGGGCGGCAATTGCGCGCCGGCGAATACGAAATCCCGCCCCGTGCCAGCCTGCTCGGCGTCGTCGACACGCTGGTCCATGCCGACCCGATCCAGCGCCGGTTGACCGTGCCCGAGGGGCTGACCAGCGCGGCGGTGGTCGCCCTGGTGCGCGCCGCCCCCGGGCTGCGCGGCACCGTGGCTCAGGTCCCGGCCGAAGGCGCGCTGTTGCCCGAAACCTATTTCTATGTGGCCGGCGACAGCCGGACGGGGCTGGTGCGACGCATGCAGCGCGCCATGGATCAGGCATTGCTCGATGCCTGGGCCCAGCGCGCGCCCGGCCTCGACCTGGCCGGCCCCCATGAGGCGTTGACGCTGGCGTCCATTGTCGAGAAGGAAACCGCCGTGGCGGCGGAGCGCGCGCGGGTCGCGGCGGTGTTCCACAACCGTCTGGCGCGGCGCATGCGCCTGCAATCGGACCCGACGGTGATCTATGCCGTGGCGGGGCCGGGCGGGCTCGACCGGCCGTTGAGCAAGGCCGATCTGGAGACCGACCACCCCTACAACACCTATACCCGGCGCGGCCTGCCGCCGGGCCCGATCGCCAATCCCGGCCGCGCGGCGCTTCTGGCGGCGGTGCGCCCGGCCGACACCGACGACCTCTACTTCGTCGCCGACGGCAGCGGCGGTCATGCCTTCGCGCGCACGCTCGACGCCCACAACGCCAATGTGGCGCGCTGGCGTCGGCTGCAACGCAACACCGCCGCAGCCGACGACGCCGACCGCGACGGCTGACCGGCCGCAGACGCCCCGACGCCGGCCGCCGCCCGCCGACGGGTTACTTCCGGCGTAGCAGGCGGTCGACCAGCGGAGCGGGCAGCAGGGTCATCAGGCGCACCGCAGCGAAGGTGGGCCAGGGGAAGGCAATGACGCCGCGGTTCTTGGTCAGGCCCTGACGGATGATCCCGGCGGCGCGGTCGGCGGTCATCATGAACGGCATGGGGAAGCGGTTCTTGTCGGTGATCCGGCTGGCCACGAAGCCCGGGCAGACCACGGTGACCGCGATGCCGTGGCGCGCCACCGCGCCGCGCAACGCCTCGCCATAGCTTTTCACCGCCGCCTTGGACGCCGAATAGGGCACCGCCGTGGGCAGGCCGCGATAGCCGGCGAGCGACGCATTGATCGCCACCTGGCCGCGCCCGCGCTGTTTCATGGCCGGCAACAGCGGCAGGATGGTGTTGAACACCCCCTGGACATTGATCGCGAAGGTGCGCGCGGTCGCGTCGGCCAGGGTGTCGAGGGTCACCCGGTCCTCGCTGACGCCGGCATTGGCGATCACCAGATCGACCGGCTGGCGCGCGTCCAGGTCCTTGAGCCAGCGTTCCATGGCGGGCGCGTCGGTGACGTCGACGGTGGCGGTCTCGACGGTGGCGTTCTTGCGCCGGCAGGCTTCGGCGGTCTCTTCAAGGCGCTGGGCGTCGCGGCCGGTGAGCGCCAGAACGACGTCGGGGGCGGCATAGGCGCGGGCGAGGGCGGCACCGATGCCGCTCGACGCGCCGGTGATGACGATGGTGCGGGGGTGGTCCATGGGATCGGAAAACCTCGGACGGGAAAAAAGCGGGCACGGCGGCGGGCGCCGTCACCGGCAGCGTTGAACCGCGCCGGCGGCCTCCTTATAGTGCGCCGCTCTTCAGCCCGAAACCCCTGTCCCGGAGCGCCCATGGCCCTGAAAAGCATGACCGGCTTCGCCCGCGCCCAAGCGCAAGCGCATGGCTTCTGGCTCGCCTGGGAGGCCAAGAGCGTCAACGGCAAGGGCCTCGACGTGCGCGCGCGGGTGCCGTCCATGCTCGACGGCCTTGACCTCGCGGCGCGCAAGCGGGCCGGCCAGCGCCTGGGCCGTGGCAGCGTCTATCTGACCCTGAACGTCGAGCGCGACGAAGCCGACAGCGCGCCGGGCGTCAACGACGCGCGCCTGGCCGCGCTGATCGAGACCAGCGCTCGCCTGGCCGCCGCCCATGGCGACGCGGTGCGTCCGGCGAGCATCGGCGAGCTTCTGGCCCTGCGCGGCGTCATGGAGGCCGAGACCCGCGCCCTCGACGACGCCACCCGCGCTGGCTTGGAAACCGCCGCGCTGGCGGCGCTCGACCAGGCGCTCGACGCCCTGGTCGCGGCCCGCGAACAGGAAGGCGCGAGCCTGGGCGTGCAATTGGCCGGCCATCTGGACACCATGGCCGAGTTGGTGGCGCGCGCGGGCGCTGCGGCGGCGGCGCGGCCCGAGGCGGTCAAGGCGCGGTTTGCGGCGCGGCTGGCCGAGCTTTTGGGCGGCAGCGACAGCGTCGACCCGCAGCGGCTGGAACAGGAACTGGCGCTGCTGGCGATCAAGGCCGATGTGCGCGAGGAGCTCGACCGGCTCGACACCCATCTGGCCTCAGGCCGCGCGCTTCTGGCCGCCGACGACCCGGTCGGCCGGCGCCTAGATTTCCTGGCCCAGGAGTTCAACCGTGAAGCCAATACCCTGTGTTCCAAGGCACAGGACGCCGATCTGACCGCGCTCGGGCTGGAGCTCAAGACGGTCATCGACCAATGGCGCGAACAAATTCAAAACGTGGAGTAGGCCCATGGCGGCAACCACCCGACGGGGTTTGATGTTGGTAATGTCTTCGCCGTCGGGGGCGGGCAAGAGTACCTTATCGCGCAAGCTGCTGGCCGCCGACGACGGCATTTCGCTGTCGGTCTCGGCGACCACCCGGCCGGCGCGCCCGGGCGAGGTGGACGGCCGCGACTATTTCTTCGTCAGCGCCGACGAGTTCGCGCGCATGGTCGAGGCCGGGGAGTTCCTGGAACATGCCACCGTGTTCGGCAACCGCTACGGCACGCCGCGCGGGCCGGTGGAAGCCGCCTTGCAGGCCGGGCGCGACGTGTTGTTCGATATCGACTGGCAGGGCACCCAGCAGATCGCCGAGACCATGGCCGACGACCTGGTGCGGGTGTTCATCCTGCCGCCCCGCATCGACGAGTTGGAGCGCCGGCTGCGCGAACGCGCCCAGGACAGCGCCGAGGTGGTCGCCCGGCGCATGGACGGCGCGATGGAAGAGATCAGCCACTGGGCGGAATATGACTATGTGCTGGTCAATGACGCGCTGGAGGCGTGTTACGACCGTCTGTGCCAAGTGTTGAACGCGGAGCGCTGGCGCCGCCGCCGGCAACCCTGGCTGTCGGCCTTCGTCACCAAGCTGCGCGAAGAGGGCGCGGCGCGCGCGCAATCGTCCTGACCCGAGCCCGCCCGGACGGCGATCCGGGCCATGGCCTCAGCGCAGCGCCTGATAGGCGCGGGCGAGGCGGCAGAAGCCGGCCACGTCGACCCGTTCGGCGCGGTCGGTCTCGGCCAGGCCCGCTTGCGCCAGCAACGCGGCGGTGTCGACACCCAAGGGCTTGAGCGCGGCGCGCAGCATCTTGCGGCGCTGGCCGAAGGCGGCGGCGACCACACGCTCCAGGGCCGCCGGTTCCACCGCCGGGTCGAGCGGGTCGGTGGGCTCGATGTGGACCACGCTCGACGACACCTTGGGCGGCGGCGTGAAGGCGCGCGGCGGCACGTTGAACAGCACCCGCGCGCGGCCGCGCCACTGCGCCAGCACCGACAGGCGGCCATAGGCCTTGGTGCCCGGGCGCGCCACCAGCCGGTCGGCGACCTCGCGCTGGAACATCAGCGTCAGGCTCGACCAATAGGGCGGCCAGGGCGCGGTCAGCCAGCCGACCGCCAGGCTGGTGCCGATATTGTAGGGCAGATTGGAGACAATCTTGACCGGCCCGCTGTGGCTCGACGCCAGGGCGGCATAATCCACATCCATCGCGTCGCCCTCGGTCCAGGTCAGCCGGCCGGGATAGGCGGCGGCGATCTGGTCGAGCACGCCCAGACAGCGGCGATCGCGTTCGATGGCGTGGACGCGGGCCGCGCCCTCGGCCAGCAGCGCCCGGGTCAGGCCGCCGGGGCCGGGGCCGACCTCGATCGCCAGGGCGCCGTCGAGCGGCCCGGCCTCGCGCGCGATCCGGCGCGTCAGGTTGAGGTCGAGCAGGAAGTTCTGGCCCAGGCTCTTGCGCGCCGCCAGCCCATGCGCGGCGATCACCGCGCGCAGCGGCGGCAGGCCATCGGCGGCGGTGGTCTGGTCGGCGGCGGCGTCGCCCGCCGGCGGGGTATCGCCCATGGTCGGCGCCGGCGCCATCACGACGCCACCGGTGTGGCGTCGGCGCGCGCGGCCATGGCGCGGGCCAGGCGCAATGCGGCGATCAGGCTGTCGGGCCGGGCGCTGTTGGTGCCGGCGCGGTCGAACGCCGTGCCGTGATCGGGCGAGGTGCGCACGATCTCCAGCCCCAGCGTCACATTGACGGTGCCGAAGAAGTCTAGCGCCTTGACCGGGATCAGCGCCTGGTCGTGATACATGGCCACGGCGGCGTCATAGCCGGCCCGCGCCTCGGCGTGGAACAGGGTGTCGGCGGGCAGCGGCCCGGCAAGGTCGAGCCCCTCGCCGCGCAGCCGGTCGAGCACCGGCGCGATCACCCGTTGCTCCTCATACCCCAACATGCCGTCCTCGCCCGCATGGGGGTTGAGCCCGGTGACCGCCAGACGCGGCGCGGCGATGCCGAAGCGGGTTTGCAGCTCGCGATGGGTGGTGCGCAGCACATGGGTCAGCCGCTCGGGCGTCAGGGCGGCGGGCACGTGCGCCAGCGGCAGGTGCACGGTGACCGGCACGGTGCGCAAGTGCCGCCCGGCGAGCATCATCACCGCGGCGTCGGCGGGCCGGCCGCACAGATGGGCCAGATAGTCGGTGTGGCCGGCATGGGCGAAGCCTGAGGCGCGCAGCACATGCTTGGCGATCGGATTGGTGACCAGGCCGGCGACCGCGCCGGCGCGCGCCAGGGTCACGGCGCGGTCGATGGCGGCGATGGTCGCCGGGGCGTTGGCCACGTCCGGCCGGCCGGGCACCGGTTGGGCCGCCAGATCCGCAGCCTTGAGCACCGGCAGGCCGGTGGCGAAGGCTTGAGCCGCCTTCGCCGGGTCGTCGATGGCCACGATGGGCACCGCCCGGCCGGGCACGGCGTCGAAGGCTTGGGCCGCGCCGACCACCAGGAATGGCGCGTCGCCGGCGGCGCGCGCCGCGTGCCAGGCGGCGAGCGCCAGTTCCGGGCCGACGCCCGCCGGGTCGCCCATGGTCAGCGCCAGCGGCCGGTCGCGGTCGCCACCGCCGGACGGGGCAGGGTCAACGGGCGCGGCGGGCACGGCCTCGGTCATCGTCGGTTCGGTCCTGGCTGGTCGGATGGTCGACCGCCATCGAAGGCGGTCAGAACAATTGGTCCTTGGGCACGCGATAGTCGATCACGGCGTCGCGCTTGAGGTCGCGGATATAGCGCCGGGCGAAGGCGGCCAAGCGCTCGCCTTCCATACGGTTGCGGATTTCGTCGAACGCGGGCATCTGCACCTCGGGCGCCGACTTGCCGCACACCGCCATGACCATGATGCCGTCATTGCCGACCATCGGCCGGGTCGCCTGGCCCACATCCAGATCCTTGACCCGGTCGCGAATGCCCTTGCGCAGCGACCGCAGCGGAATGGCGCTCGGTTCGAACACCTGGTCGAGGCCGGCGCGCTGGGCGATGCTCGGCAGGTCGTCGCAGCCGCCGAAGCCGTCGAGTTCCTTGTTCAGGGTCTCGACGATCCGTTCCACCTGCTCCTGGGTCGTCGTCTCGTCGAACGAGGTCAGCGCGCGCGCCAAGTCAAGCTGGGCGTCGAGCGGGTCGGCCGACAGGATGCGCCGCCGGTCCTGCAATTGCAGAATGAAGAAGGCGCCGGGCGTGGCCACCGGGCCGGCGATGGTGTCGGGCTCCATCTGCGGCACCACCTCGGCCCAGGCCGGGCGCAACTGGTCTTGCGGAATCCAGCCCAGATTGCCGCCATTGGCCGCCGTGGTCGATTGCGAGAACTGGATCGCGGCGGTGGCGAAATCCAATTCGCCGGCCTGGATCTGGTTGACCAGTTGGGCGGCGGTCGAGCGGATGCGCGGCCGATCGCGCGGATCCTGGACCAGCAATTGGATCTCGGCCAGACGATATTCGTACATGCCGGCCGACGCCTTGAGGCGTTCAAGATAGGCGTCGACCTCGTCGCCGCCGACCGCCGCCCGGTTGCCATAGCGCGCACGCACCAACTGGTCCCAGACGAACTGCGCCTTGATCTGTTCCATCATCGCTTCGCGGCTGGAGCCGACCTGGACCAGCACCTGTTCGAACTGTTCGGGTGTGGCGTTGAAGCGTGCGGCCTGGCGGGCGAATTGCTGCTCGAAGGCCTCTTCGGGGAACTGGTCGAGGAAGTCGAGCTCGCGCGCCTCGTTGAGCTTGAGCTTGTCGTCGATCAACGTCTGCACCACGCGTCGGCGCAACACGCGCAACTGGTCCTCGTTCTCGACCCCGCCGGTGGTGGCCAGCAACAGACGCAGCCGTTGCGAGATATCATAGAGCGTGATCGGCTTGTCGTTGACCAACACGGCGACCCGGTTGACCGCGGCGTCGTCGCGATTGCTCACGCCGCCGGGCAATTGTGCCGTGGGTTGGTCATATTCGCTGCCGCTTTGCGCGCTGGCCGGGGCGTGGGTGGGTCCCCACAGGGCGGCCAACAGGCCCAGCCCGGCCGCCAGGGTCGTGCGCAACATCCGCCCCGGCCGGGCGTGCCGCTCAGCGCGCGGCGGCCTGGGGGTGGTCGGGTTCATCATTGGCGGCATCCATCCTTCACTCTCAACGCGGCCACGACGAACCGGTCGCGGCGTGTCCCATGCCTATCGATTTTCTGCCCGGTGGGAAAGGCCCGGCGGTTTATTCCAGCGACTTCAACCGCAATCGAAGGATAAACGACGTGCCCGGGTCCACGTCGCGGTCGATGATGTTACTGTCGCGCACGCCGAGGCTGAGCTCGAAACAGCAATTGGAATAGACCACGCCGGTCTCATACTCAATGGTGGCGATATCGGTGCGGTCGCTCAGGTCGCGGATGATGCCGCCAAACAGCGTCCAGTGGTCGGTGACCGCCAGTTGGCCGTCGATGCGGACCTCTTCGCGGTCCGGGCGGTCGGGCAGCACCAGATCGCGGTCGATACGCAGATAGCCGGCGTTGAGCGTCACCGGGTGCAGGTCGAGCCGGGTCTCCACCTCGGTCAGCTCGGGCTCCAGGGTCTTGTTGTCCAACTGGCCGCGATAGACCAGGTCGAGCCGGTCGCCGAGCCGCGCTTCGAGCCCGGCGACGATGTCCGACGCGGTGCCGCCGAGCCCGGTGCCGTCGGCGAAGATCGCCGGCGTGGCCTCGGTGCGCAGCGAATGGCCGGCCATCACCTGCAGGTCCAGAAGGTCGGTCAAGACCCGGTATTTGAGGCCATAGGTCAGCCGGCTGCCGCTGTCGATGGCGTCGAGGCCCGGGGTGCGGTTGAGGTCGAACAGGTTGAGCGTCGACAATTCGAACGCCCGGCTGTCCTCGTTGGGGATCGCGGTATCGTTGAGTCCTTGCGGCGCGGCCACGCCTTGCACGATGGGTTCGATCACCTGGCGCACGCCGCCGCGGCTCGACACGAACGGCCAACTGACGGTCATCCCGGCGCGCGCCAGCCCGCGCGCATGGGTGCCGTCGCGCCCGGCAAACGGGTTGGTGCCGCCGGCCTCGGCGATCAGGTCGGGGCGGTCGGCGTCGCGCACGTCATAGAGGTCGCCGCGAACCTGGGCGTCGAGCCGCACCACATGGCCCCAGTCGCTGGTCAACCGGCGGGTCCAGGACGCACCGGCCGAGATCCGCCGGCTGTCCTGGCCGCCGGTGCGGGTCAGCAACTGCACATTGCCGCTGAGCCGCGCGGTGCCGGCCAAAAAGCCCGGGTCCGATACCCACTCGGCGTTGACCAGCGGCAGGATGAACGGTGTGCGCCCGGCCACATCCTCGACCCGCAGGCCCTGGAAGGCGAAGCCGCGCGCGCGCACCGACGACCGCCCATAGGCGCCGGTGGCGTCGAACGAGGTGACCAGCGTGTCGGCGTCGCTGAGCCCGGTGCGGCGCAGGAAGGTGTCGTCCGACGCCCATTGGATCTGATGGTCGAGCGACCAGGCGTCGCTCAACACGAACCGGCCATTGGAGTAGAAATGGCCGCGGAACTCGCCATTGGCGGTATCCTGGCCGGTGGCGTCTTCGGCGTCGGTGTCGTAGGTGAGGCTGCCGCCGGCGCGCAGCCGGCCGAAGCCCAGATGGCGGCGGTATTCGCCGATGGCGATCGGCGCCTCGCGGGTCGACACCAGCGTGCTGCCGGTAAAATCCTGCCGGTCGGAAATGGCCCAGTGGAACGGGATGTCGGCGTAGAGCCCCAGTTCGTTGCGCTGGCCCACCTCGGGCACCAACAGCCCCGAGGCGCGTTTGACCGTCGGGTCGGGGTGCGACAGATAGGGCAGGGGGGCCACCGACACGCCGAACACGTCGAGCGTGGCGTTGCGGTAGACGATGCGCTTGGCACTCTTGTCGTGCACCACGCTCGCCGCTTTGAGCCGCCAGGCCGGGGTGTCGCCGCCCTGACAGACCACGCACGGGCTGTACACCGCCCGGTCGAGGAGCACGTCGCCATTGGCCAGCCGTTCGCCGGTGGCAGCACGGGCGCGCGAGCCGTCTTCGAGCAGGAGCGTGACGTTTTCGATCGTGCCTTCGGCCAGGCTGTCGGCGACCACGGCGCGGTCGGCGGCGATCAGATTGCCGTCGGGATCGGTGATGCGCACGCCGTCGCGCGCGGTGATGGTGCCCGCATCGCGGTCGTAGGTAAGCGCGCCGGCCTCAAGCACATAACCGTTCTGTTCCACGCGCACCCGGCCCTCGGCATAGATTTTGTTCTCCGCCGGTTCGTAGGTCAGTCGTCGTGCCGAGAAGGTGACATCGTCGCCCAGGCTGTCCAGCTTGGCCTGCAGGCGTTCGGCCGGGCTTTGCGGCAGTTCGGGGATCGGCCCCGGGGTGGCGTGAAGCGGGGTGGCGTCAAGCGGCGCGGCTTCGACGGGGCCGGCGGACGCCATCCCGCCGCTGGCCAGCGCGGTGGCGGCGGCGAGCAGGGCGCGGCGAAGCGGACGGGAACGGGGGTGTTGGCGGGGCATCACGGGGCCTTGGCATCCGCGTCGATGCGGGCGGTGAAGACGAAATCGAACCCGCCCGCCTGAACGGGTGGTGCGGGTGGCGCCCACAACTGGCAAAGGCGACACGCGGGCGCAACATCTTTTCTTCGTCCAGTCGCGCTCTTATGACAGAGGGAGCGATCGAACCGCCCGGACCCGGCGCGGCCGCCCGGCACCGCCCGGCGGTCGCGCCGGCGGGCCAAGATCAAGGTCCAAGACCCGAAAGGCAAAGGCGTATCATGGATGTGAAAATCGAAAAGCCGGCCCTGCCCAAGGCCGGCGCGCTGGCGGTGTTCGCACGCGGCGAGCGACTGACCCGGGCGGCGCGTGAGGCCGACGACGCCACCGGCGGGGCACTGACCCGTGCGGTCCAGGCGTCCAGCTTCGCCGGCAAGAAAAGCGAGATGATTGATCTTCTGGTGCCCCAGGGGCTCGATGTGGACCGGTTGGTGCTCGTGGGCCTTGGCGACGATGGCGGCGCGGGCGACCTCAAGACCCGTGATTTCGCCGAGTTGGGCGGCAAGCTGGTGGCGCGGCTTTCGACCGGCGGCACGCGGGCGTTGACCATCGCGCTCGACGATGACGAGACCGGCGGCGTGCCCGCGCACGAGGCCGCGGCGGAACTGGCGTTCGGCGCTCAGCTGCGCGCCTGGCGGTTCGACAAGTACCGCACCAAGGAGCCGGCCGAGAAGAAGCCGACGCTCAAATCGGTGGTGGTCACCACCGACGCTCAAGGGGCGGCCGCGGTGCGCTTCGCCGACTTGGCCGCGGTCGCCGACGGCGTGGCGTTCACCCGCGAATTGACCAGCGAGCCGGCCAATGTGCTGACCCCGGCGGGGTTTGCCGAGCGCATGGAGCGTTTGGCGGCGCTCGGCTGCTCGGTCGCCGTTTATGGCGAAAACGAGCTCGAGGAGATGGGCTTTCGCGCGCTGTTGGCGGTCGGCCAGGGCTCGGTCAACGAGTCCAAGCTCGTGGTGGTCAAATGGGCCGGCAAGTCGGGCGCCGGCGCCGAGATGCAAGAGCCCCTGGCGCTTGTCGGCAAGGGCGTGACCTTCGACAGCGGCGGCATTTCGATCAAGCCGGCCGAAAACATGGACCAGATGAAGTGGGACATGGGCGGCGCCGGCATCGTCGCCGGCACGCTCTATGCGCTGGCCAAGCGCCGCGCCAAGGTGGACGTGGTCGGCGTCATCGGCCTGGTGGAGAACATGCCGTCGGGTACCGCCTACCGGCCCGGCGATGTGCTGGAAACGCTGTCGGGCCAGACCGTCGAGGTGATCAACACCGACGCCGAGGGCCGGCTGGTGCTCGCCGACTGTCTGTGGCACGCCAAGGAGACCATGAACCCCGCCGCGATGATCGATTTCGCCACCCTGACCGGTGCCGCCATCGTCGGCCTGGGCCACCATCATGCGGCGCTGTTGACCGACGAGGAGGCGCTGGCCACGGGCCTGTTCGAGGCCGGTCAGGTCACCGGCGACCGGGTCTGGCGCCTGCCGCTGGACAAGGACTATGACAAGCAGATCGACAGCCAGATCGCCGACATGAAGAACACCGGCGGTCGCTCGGCCGGCACCATCACCGCGGCCCAGTTCCTCAAGCGTTATGTGGGCGAGACGCCCTGGGCGCATGTGGACGTGGCCGGCATGGTCTGGTCGGACAAGGACGGCGACCTGTGGGAGAAGGGCGCGACCGGCTTCGGCGTGCGCCTGATGGACCGTTTCGTCGCCGAGACCTACGAGGTCTGAGGCTCCGTCTGATCCTGGGCCTGTCTTTGGCCTGTGCCATGAGAACGGCCGGGCGCCCTGAGCGGCGCCCGGCCGTGCCGGAGAGCCCGAGATGACCGAGGTGCGGTTCTATCATTTGCAGCGCACCGACCTGACCGGCGCCTTGCCCAAATTGTTGGAGAAGGTGTTGCAGGCCGGCCAGCGCGCGCTGGTGCGCACCGTGTCGGACGCGCGCGTCGCCGACCTGGATCGACTGTTGTGGACCTATGACCCGGCATCCTTCCTGCCCCATGGTACGCCGGAAACCGGCTTCGCCGAACGCCAGCCGGTCTATGTGACGGCCGGGCGCGAGGTGCCCAACGGCGCGGGTGTGCTGATCTTGGTGGACGGCGTCGCCCCGGACCAGGATGTGGGCCAGTTCGCGCGCTGTTGCCTGATGTTCGACGGCCGCGACGAGGCCGCCGTGGCCGACGCCCGCGGCCATTGGAAGCGGCTCAAGGAGGCCGGCCACACGCTCAGTTACTGGCAGCAGGGCGACCAGGGCGGCTGGCGACAACGCGCCTGACGCCACGCCGCACCCGCCCCGACCATTTCCCATTTTCGGGTGGTATATTCTTGCGCCCCCCTCGCGCCCGCCCGGGCGGGGCGCTATGCTGCGCACGCACAGACGGGAGACGAGCATGGCATCGGCCAAGAAGAAGCAGATTGTGGTGGTCGGCGGTGGCGCCGGCGGGCTGGAACTGGTCCGTCGGCTGGGCGCCAAGTATGGCCGCGACGATCACGACATCATCCTGGTGGAAAAGAACCGCACCCACATCTGGAAGCCCTTGTTGCACGAGGTGGCGGCCGGCTCGCTCGACGCCAATATGGACGAGGTCGGCTATGGCGGCCACGCGGTGCGCTGGGGCTATCGCTTCTTCAACGGTGCGCTGGAGCGTATCGATCGGGACAAACGCCAGATCGTCACCCAACCGATGTTCGACGCCGAAGGTCGCGAAGTGGTCGGCCGCCACCATATCCGCTACGATTATCTGGTCTTGTCGGTGGGTGGCGTGTCGAACGATTTCGGCACGCCGGGCGTGGCCGAACACGCGCTGTTCCTGGAAAACCGGCGCCAGGCGGACGATTTCCGCGGTCGGCTGCTCAATGCCTGCCTGCGCGTGTCGCATTTGGCCGCCAACCAGGGTGCCGACGACGCCCGGGTGCGCGTGTGCATCGTCGGCGGCGGGGCAACGGGCGTCGAACTGGCGGCTGAACTCTACAACGCGGCGGCGGCACTGCGTCATTACGGCCTCGAAGTGTTCGACGAGAGCCGCATGGACGTGACCCTGATCGAGGCCGGGCCGCGCATTCTGCCCGCACTGCCGGAGGATATCGCCGGCGCTGCCCATGAAGAATTGGAGAATCTCGGCGTCGAGGTGCTGACCGGCACCATGGTGACGAAGATGGACGAGACCCACGTACACACCAAGGACGGGCGGGCGATCCGCGCCGATCTCAAGGTCTGGGCCGCCGGCGTCAAGGCGCCCGATTTTCTGAGCGACTTGGACCTGGAGACCAACCGGCTCAACCAGATCGTCGTTCGGCCGACCTTGCAGACCACGGTAGACGACCGCATCTTCGCGCTTGGCGATTGCGCCAGTTGCCTGCTGCCGGGCCGCGACCGACCGGTGCCGCCGCGCGCCCAGGCCGCCCATCAGATGGCCGAGACCGCGTTCGAGAACCTGAAACGCATCCAGGAAGGCCGGCCGCTCAAGGATTTCGTCTATCGCGACCGGGGCTCGCTGGTGTCGCTCAGTCGCTATTCCACCATCGGCAGTCTGATGGGCAATCTGGTCGGCGGGCGCATGGCGGTCGAGGGGCGGGTGGCGCGGTTTGCCTATCTGTCGCTGTATCGTCTGCACCTGATCGCCGTCCATGGCTGGCTGAAGGGCTGGACGCTCATCGTTCTCGGCCACGTCAACCAGATCGTCCGGCCGCGGCTCAAGTTGCACTGAGCAGCCAGCCGCGCGTGGGTCACAGGGCCCGGACGCTGCCGGGCCGGTCTCATTGGAGTATGTTGCATGTCTGCCCCAGTTTCCCTGCCGTCCCTGGGCATCGTCGGCGCCGGTGCGTTCGGTCGTTTCATGGCTCGCCACCTGGTGCCCCATTTCGATCTGGTGCTGGCCGATCCGCGCGCCGACCTGGACGCCATCGCGGGCCGCTTGGGCGCGCGCGCCGGCACCTTGGACGAGGCCGCCGCCGCCGGGATCACCATCCTGGCGGTGCCCGTCCAAGCCATCGGCGAGGTGGCACACGCCCTGGCAACCCGGTTGCCGGCTGGGGCGTTGGTGCTCGACGTGGGCTCGGTGAAGGTGAAGCCGGCCCGGCTGCTGGCCGAGGCGTTGCCCGAAACCGTCGATATCGTGTGCACCCACCCGCTGTTCGGCCCGCAAAGTGCTGCCGACACCATCGCCGGGCGCAAGATCACGCTGTGCCCGGTGCGCGGCGACCGGGCGGACGGTGTCGCGCGCTTCTGTGGCGACGTCCTGGGGCTCAAGGTGATCGAGGCCACGCCCGCCGACCATGACCGCGAACTGGCCTATGTCCAAGGCGTCACCCACCTGATCGGCAAGACCCTGTTGACCATGGCGCTCGACGATTTCGATCAGACCACGGTCAGTTACGACCTGTTGCGCCGGGCGGTGGGCTATATCGCCGACGACAGTGCGGATCTGTTCCGCGCCATCGAGTTGGAAAACCCGTTTGCGCCCGAGGCCCGACGCGCCTTTTTCGACGCCGTGCGCCAGGTGGAAAGCGTGCTCGAAGACGCTGAACACCGGCCCGGCGAGGCGGCGCCCTGACCGCCGTCCGAGGTCCGGCCGGCCTTTGCGATGGATAAGAAAAAATTGTATTGATATTTTATAGACAAGATAATATTGCGGACCGGCCATATTGCGGTACATTCGTTCGCGCTTAGATCTGGGATGTGGGGCGGATGGTCCAGCCCCCGATCAGCGAAACGGAGCCCTCCCATGGCAAAGAAACAAGCCGGCAAACCCGAAGAGAAGAAACAAGCCCAGCAGGCCCAACCGCGACGCCAAGCTGGGTCGGAGAAGGAAGTCAAGAAGCAAGCCAAACAGCGTTAAGCGCTAGGGCTTGACCGGTCCCGGCGGTGGGTCGCTCGGCCCGCCGCCGGCACATCGGGCTTGTGGCGGCTTTTGTCGCGCAGCGGTTTTCGCTAGATCTAGGCTTGGCTTAGCTTGGGGCGGCCGGCCGGAGAGCCGGTACGGCCGCCCGAACTAGTGAACAGGAGACTGCAAGCCATGACACGCCACTGGATCGCCGCCGCTCTGGTCACCGCCATGGCCGGCCCGCTCGCGTTTG
Source organism: Rhodothalassium salexigens DSM 2132 (assembly GCF_004341375.1). Classification (GTDB taxonomy): domain Bacteria; phylum Pseudomonadota; class Alphaproteobacteria; order Sphingomonadales; family Rhodothalassiaceae; genus Rhodothalassium; species Rhodothalassium salexigens. The sequence continues at coordinate 379,251 of NZ_SLXO01000001.1, read as the reverse complement.
CCGACGACGATGCCTTCACGCTCGCCAGCCCCGATCTGGACGAGGGCGGGGCGTTCCCCGATGCCTATTACGCCGATATCTTCGGCTGCAACGGCGACAATCTGCGCCCTGATCTGGTCTGGTCGGGCGTGCCCTCGGGCACCGAAAGCTTCGCGGTCACCATGTACGACCATGACGCGCCCACCGGCAGCGGCTTCTGGCACTGGGTGGTCTACAACCTGCCCGCCGACACCCGCGAAATCCGCGACAGCCTGCCCGCCGCCGCCGAGCAGACGGTCACCGACACCGGCGCGCCCGGCTATGTGGGCCCGTGCCCGCCGGTGGGGCGCCAGCACCGCTACACCTTCCGCGTTCACGCCCTGTCGGTGCCCAGCCTGGACATCCCCGACAATGCCACGCCGGGGCTCGCGGGCTTCTACCTCTATGCCAACACCATCGACACGGCGAGCTTCGATATGACCGCCGGCCCGCGTACGGGCGACTGAGCCGCTTGGGGCGTCTGCCGCTGGCCCCGGTGCGGGCGACCGCCCGGGCGCTCAGCGCGCCGGGTCGGCCGGCCGGGCGCCGGGCTCGGCGGCGCAGGCGCTCTGGGCCAGCGTGTCGGGCGCGCGCGTCCAGTCCTGGCTTTGGCAGAAAAACGCCAGACAGCCTTTGACCTGGGCGCTGTCGGCGCCGGTGCGGCGGATCAGGGCGCGATAGGTCTTGCCACGCTCGGCATGGTAGATCTGCCCGCGCCGCCAGCCGTCCTCGCCGCGCTCGAAGCCGTCGAGCATGACCAGCCCGAGCAGGGGGCGGTCCTGAAGCGCGGCCTCGGGGTTGGCGCGGTCGCGGCAGGCGTCGGTGGTGTCGGGGTTGAGCCAGGTCATGGTGCCGCACGGGCTGCCGTCGCCGCAGTCGCGCACGGTGATCACCGCGGCGTCATCCTCGGTCAGCCAGCGCCCATAGACGTCATGGGCGTCGATCGCGTTGTCTTGTGCGGTGGCCGCCATGGCCCCGCCGATGCCGAGAAACAGCCCCGCCGCCAGGGCACGGCACCGGCAGAGGGCAGGGCGAGAGGCTGACGGACGGTAACGGGGCATGGCCATGGCTTTCTGGTTCTGAACAACGGATGCGACTTTACATTAATCGGTATCAAGGGAAAGGGCTTTCGGCGCTGTCCGTGGACAGGCGGTCGGGGCTCTGGTGTCTCGCCGTGGCGGCGCGGCGGGCGGGGGCGTGTGGCGGCGGCGTGCGGATATGCTATAGGCTGGGGACCTGGGCCGGGTCGGCGCCAAGCGGAAAGGGTTGCCCATGCATGTGGTCATCGTCGGCGGCGGACAGGCCGCGCAACAAACCATCGCCTCGCTTCGCCAGGGCGGCTTCGACGGCCGGCTGACCCTGGTCGGCGACGAGCCGGTCTTGCCCTATCAGCGTCCGCCGCTGTCCAAGGCCTATATGTTGGGCGAGCTTCCGGCCGAGCGCCTGCCGCTGCGCCCCGAGCCTTGGTATACCGAGCGCCGGGTCGACCTGTTGCTCGGCCGCCGGGTCACCGCCATCGACCGCAGCGCGCGCCGGGTGCAACTCGATGACGGCGGCGCGCTGGCCTATGACCGGCTGGTGCTGGCCACCGGCGCCCGGCCGCGGCCGTTGCCGGTCCCCGTGGCGGCGCCGGACGCGGTGTTCGACCTGCGCAGCCTGGCCGATGTGGAGGGCATTCGCGCCGGCCTGCAGGCCGGGCGGCGTCTGGTGATCGTCGGCGGCGGCTATATCGGCCTCGAAGCGGCGGCGGTGGCGCATAGCCTGGGGCTCGACGTCACCGTGCTCGAACGCGCCGAGCGGCTGCTGGCGCGCGTTGCCAGCCCCACCTTGAGTGAGTTTTATCGACAGCAGCACAGCCGGCGCGGCGTCGCCATCCGCACCGGGGCGCAACTGACGGCGGTCGAGGCCGGCGGCGACGGGGGCCTTGTCACGCCGGTGCTGGCGTCGGGCGAGCGCCTGGCCGCTGACTTGGTGTTGACCGGCATCGGTATCCTGCCCAATGCCGAGATGGCGGCCGAGGCCGGGCTCGACGTGGCCGAAGGCATCGTCGTCGACCGCGACGCGCGCACCAGCGACCCGCTGATTTTCGCCGCCGGCGACTGCACGCGCCGGCCGCTGGTCCACCATGGCGGCCATGGCCGGCTGGAGAGCGTCCACAATGCGGTCGAGCAGGGCAAGCTGGCCGCCGCCGCGATCCTCGACCAGCCGCGCCCGGCCGAGGACTGCCCGTGGTTCTGGTCCGACCAGTACGACTTGAAGCTTCAGATCGCCGGGCTTGCCGCCGGTTCCGACCACACGGTGGTGCGCGGCGAGCCCGAGGCCGGCCGCTTCGCGCTGTTCTATTTCGCCGGCGACCGGCTGCGCGCGGTCGAGGCGGTCAATTCAGCGCCGGAATTTCTGGCGGCGAAGAAGCTGATCCCGGCCGGTGCGCGGCTCGACGCGACGGCGGTGGCCGACACCTCGGTGAAGATGCGCGACCTGGCGGCAGCGGCCCTGGCGGCGGCTTAAGCCCGGCGCGTCGGGCTTAGATCCAGCGCCGGACGCGCGCGCAATAGGCGTCGAAGTCGGCGGGGAAGCGGCGCCGGGCGGCGGCTTCTTCCACCGCCACGTACCAGCGGTCGCAGACCAGCCAGAACAGCGCCACGACGGCGAGCCCCCAGGCGGTATTGGCGATCACCGCCACCCCGGCGAGCGAGATCACCAGGCCCAGATAGATCGGGTTGCGGCTGCGCGCGAACACGCCGCGGGTGATCAGATGGTCGGGGTCGTGGAACGGGTGGATGGTGGTGCGCGCACGGCGGAACTCATAAGCCGCCAGCAGCTTGAGCAGACCGGCCAGGGCGATCAGCGCCAGCCCGGCCACCAGCATGGTGCGCGCCGAAGCCCCCGGCGCCAGCGCCAGGTCGGGCAGCCCTAAGGCCGGTGCCAGGCGGGCCAGGCCAAAGATCAGCCCGGCGCACAGAAACCACAAAACCGGCGGGATCAGCCATCGCATGGCGTCATGTCTCCTCTCTTGGCTTGGACACGGCGCGGATGGTCGGGCGCGGGCGGCGCGAATGCAAGTCCCGCCGCTCCAGGCGGGCCGCCGCTGGCACCGGTTCACGTCTGACGGATCGTGTCCGGCGCGCTCTCGCCGGTCCCGCACAGGCCGGCCCCGCACAAGACGGGGGCGCGGACCGCGATCAGCCGTGCGCGACGCTGCGGCGACCGGCGCGGCGGCGCACGGCCCGGGTCACGCCGACGGCGAACAACAGCGCGACGCCCGTACCGCTGATCGCGAACGACAGCGGCAAAACCGGCGCGCCGGGGAGCAGGTCGCCGGCGTCGAAGCGGACGCCATGGACCAGCATCTCCACCGTGCGCCAGAGCGCGCCGGCGACGATCAGCGTCACGCCAAGGGGCACCGGGCGGGGCAAGCGCGTCATTGTCGGCCTCGTCTGCGTCGATCCATCATGGGCTCGACATTGCCCGACGGATGCGGCGATTTCGTGACCGCCGGGCCCGATCCTTGTCCGGGGGACGTGCACCCGAGCGGCGCCGGTCTTGCGTGCCGGCAGGCTTTTGCACCGCGGCGGCGATCGTGTACAAGGCGAAGAAACCCGCCCGGCGCCCGTGTCATGGCCCGCCGGGATTAGGCAAGGATCGAGCCCGACAGCGGGCCCCGGGCGGCGACGTCGCCCGGCGAAGGGAAGGACCAAGGCGATGAGCAGGCATGCTCCCAGCCCCGATGCGGCGGCCAAGGACGGTAGCGAAGGCGGCGGCCCCACCAAGGACACAAACCCGCCGGCCGCGTCTAAGCCGCGCATGACCGTGCCGCGCTTCCGGGCGCGCAAGCGCGGCGAACCGCTGGTCTGCCTGACCGCCTATACCTATCCCATGGCGCGGCTGCTCGACCCCTTGTGCGACCTTTTGCTGGTCGGCGACAGCCTGGCCATGGTGGTGCATGGGCTGGACAGCACCGTGCCGCTCGATCTCGATCTGTTGCTCGCCCACGCCCGCGCGGTGCGGCGCGGCGCGGAAACCGCGCTGATGGTCGTCGACCTGCCGTTCGGCAGCTATGAGGCGTCGCCGACCCAGGCGTTCGAGACCGCGTGTCGGGTGATGAAGGAAACCGGCGCCCAGGCGGTCAAGCTGGAAGGCGGGACCGCCCAGGCCGCCACCGTGCGCTTCCTGGTCGACCGGGGCATTCCGGTCATGGGCCATGTGGGTCTGCGCCCGCAGAGCGTCCACCTCTATGGCGGCTACGGCGCCCACGGCCGCAACCGCGAGGATTGGCAGCCGATCATCGACGACGCCTATGCGGTCGCCGATGCCGGTGCCTTCGGTGTGGTGGTCGAGGGGGTGGCCGAGCCCTTGGCGCGCGAAATCACCGAGGCGCTGGCGGTGCCGGTGATCGGCATCGGCGCGTCGGCGGCTTGCGACGGGCAGGTTTTGGTGATCGACGATATGCTCGGCATGTTCGACCGCGCGCCCAAGTTCGTCAAACGCTATGCGGCGCTTGGCGACGAGATCACCCGGGCGGTCAGCGCCTATGCCGAGGATGTGCGCGCACGCCGTTTTCCCGGGCCCGACCAGACCTATGGTCTCAAGGACGATGGCGGCCGCTCCTAGCCGGGCGGTTGCCGCTAGAGGGGTAGTCAAGGCCCGAGAAATGGGTTAGGGCGCTGGATGACTTTGGGCGCCGGGGCAGGCTTTTGCCGTCCGGCGCCGCTTTCCTGACGGTCACCGTTGGCGGCGCCGGCCTGATGCCGGGCGGGGGTTTTGCATGTCCGATATTTTTCGCGAGGTCGACGAGGAGGTCCGCAAGGACCAGACCGTGGCCCTGCTCAAGCGTTATGGTCCGATCTTAGGCATCCTGGCGGTGCTGATCGTCGCCGGGGTTGCCGGCTGGCAGATCTGGCAGAGCCAGCGCGAGGCGCAATTGCGCGCCGCCAGTGATCGCTATGTGAGCCTGGTCGAAACGCTGGCCAGCGCCGATGCCGGTGCGGTCCCTGAGGCGGTGGCCGAGGCCGAGCTCGATGCCGGCTATGGCGCGCTTTTGAGCCTGCGCATGGCGGCGGCGGACCTGGCGGCCGGCGACGCGACCGCCGCGGTGGCGGTCTATGACCGGCTGGCGGCTGGCGGCACCGAAGATCCGGTGATGCGCGATTTCGCGCGGCTTCAGGCGGCCCGTGCCCTGTTGTCCGACGGCGATACCCAGGCGGTGGCCGACCGGGTGATCGTACGGCTTGAACCCCTGTCGGGCGGCACCGGTGTGATGGCCGGCGCGGCGCTCGAACTCCTGGCGGTGGTGCATATGGAGCTTGGCGACTGGGCGGCGGCCGAAGCCTATCTGGAGCGTCTGGGCGAGCTTGATCTGCCCGGCTTCGGGGTGCAGCAGCGGCGCGGCGAGTTGATGGCGTTGGTCCGGGATGCTCAGGCCGCGATGGCGCCCGAAGGCGCAGCGGCGGAAGACGCTGCACCCGCTGGGGACGTGGAAGCCCCCGGGGCGGACACCGGCCCCACCGACGAGGCGACCCAAGGCGCTTCCGGGCAAGAAGGCGGCGAGGGTTCCGGCCGATGAGCGCACGGCGTGGGGTTTTGGTCGCCTGTCTGCTGCTCGCCGCGTGCGGCGGGGGCGATGAACAAGAGGTGGAAATCCGTGGCTTGCCCGAACCGATTTCGGGCGACCGGGTGCCGGTGCTGACCACCGACCAGAAGCTGGAAGTGGACGCCGAGGCGGCCGACGAACGGGTATTCCTGCCCCGGCCCTACCGCAACCTGCACTGGCCGCAGCCGGGCGCGGTGCCGTCCCATGCCATCTATCACCTGGCGCTGCCCCAGGGGCTTGACCTGGCCTGGCGCGCTGATATCGGCCGTGGCGAGTCGTTCGATACCCGCCTGATCGGCGAGCCGGTGGTCTATGGCGAGCGCGTGTTCACCATCGACACCCACGCCCAGATCACCGCGTTCGCGACCGCCGACGGCCGCCAGCTCTGGCGCACCCAGATCACCCGCAAGGGCGAGCCCGACCGGTTGGGCTTCGGCGGCGGCGTCGCCTATTGGCAGGGGCGGATCTATGCCGCCACCGGCCACGGCATCCTGGCCGCCCTCGACGCCGAGACCGGCCGCGTCGACTGGCAGTTCGACGCCGGCGTGCCCATGCGCGGCGGTCCGACCGCGCGCGACGGCCGGGTGGTCGCGGTCACCCATGACAATCAGATCTTCGCGCTCGACGCCGAGACCGGCGAGGTCTTGTGGGAGCAATTGGGCCTGGCCGAACAGGCCGGGGTGATCGGCGCGTCGAGCCCGGTGCTCACCGACGACACCGCCATGGTGGCGCTCAGCTCGGGCGAGTTGAACGCCTATCGGGTCGAGAACGGCACCGTGGTCTGGCAGGACGTGCTCAGCCGCACCCGCCGCATGACCCCCCTGGCGACGCTCAGCGACATCGACGGCCACCCCGTCGTCGACCGCGGCCGGGTGTTCGCGATCAGCCATTCCGGCCGCATGGTGTCCATCGACCTGCGCTCGGGCGAGCGGATTTGGGAAAAGAATCTGGGCGGCGTCAGTACCCCTTGGGTCGCCGGCGACAATATCTATCTGGTTACGACCGATAACGAAGTGGTGGGCATGACCCGTGCCGGCGGCCGTATCCGCTGGGTGACCGAGTTGCAGCGCTTCGAGGACCAGGAGAAGCGCGAAGGCATTATCCGCTGGACCGGGCCGGTGTTGGCCGGCGACCGGCTGGTGGTGGTGTCGTCGCACGGCTATGCCCTGACGCTGTCGCCCTATACCGGCGAGGTGCTGTCGGCCCGGTCGTTGCCCGCCGGTACCACGGTGGCCCCGGTGGTCGCCGACCAGACCCTTTATATTTTGACCTCCGAAGGAGAGCTGCTCGCCTTCCGGTAATCCGCCGGTGGGGCCGGGCAGTCCAGTGGACCCCATGACCGAGACAGCGTCTCCGCCCCTTATCGCCATCGTCGGCCGGCCCAATGTGGGCAAGTCGACCCTGTTCAACCGTCTGGTCGGGCGCCGTCTGGCGCTGGTCGACGACACGCCGGGCGTCACCCGCGACCGCCGCGAGGGCGAGGGCCGGTTGGCCGATCTGCGTTTTCGTCTGGTCGACACCGCCGGGCTGGAACAGGGCGGACCCGGCAGCCTGGCCAAGCGTATGCACGACCAGACCGCCGCCGCCGTCGATCAGGCCGATTTGGCCTTGATGATGATTGACGCGCGCGCCGGCGTCACCCCGGCCGACGAGCATTTCGCCGCCTGGCTGCGCGAAAAATCGACGCCCACCGTGCTGCTGGCCAACAAGTGTGAGGGCGCGGCCGCCGACAGCGGGGTGTACGAGGCCTATGCGCTGGGGTTGGGCGAGCCGATCGCCGTGTCGGCCGAACATGCCGGCGGCATGGGCGAGCTTTATGACGCCATCCGCCAGGCGCTCGGCGACGCTGCCTTGATCCCCGAAGACGACGGCCTTGGGCCGGCCGACGATGACGATGACGGCGAGCCGGAAGAGGGCGATCTCGACTTCGAGTTCGACGACAGCGAAGGCGAGGCCGAACGCGCCCGGCCGCTGCGCCTGGCCATCGTCGGCCGGCCCAATGCCGGCAAGTCGACGCTGATCAACCATCTGGTCGGCGAAGACCGGCTGATCACCGGGCCCGAGGCCGGCCTGACCCGCGACGCCATCGCGGTGCCCTGGGAGTGGGACGACCGGCCGATCATGCTGTGGGACACCGCCGGCCTGCGCCGCCAGAGCCGCGTGCAGGAAAAGCTCGAAACCCTGTCGGTGGCCGACACGCGCCGGGCGATCCAGTTCGCCGAGGTGGTGGTGCTGTTGATCGACGCCACCCTCGGGGTCGAGAAGCAGGACCTGAAGATCATGCGCGACGTGGTCGACGAGGGCCGCGCCCTGGTGGTGGCGCTCAGCAAGTGGGATCTGGTCGAAGACCGGCTGGCGGTCCAGCGCCAGTTGAGCGACGCCCTGCAACGCTCCATGCCGCAAGCGCGCGGGGTGGCGACGATCACCCTGTCGGGGCTGACCGGTCAGGGGGTCACCAAGCTGATGCCGGCGGCGTTCGAGACCTATGACGACTGGAACGCGCGCATCCCCACCGGCGAGTTCAACCGCTGGCTGACCGCGGCGGTCGACACCAACCCGCCGCCGGCGCCCGGCGGCCGCCGCATCAAGCTGCGCTACGGGGCCCAGATCAAGAGCCGTCCGCCGACCTTCGTGCTGTTCTGCAACAAGCCCGAAGACCTGCCGGCCAGTTACATGCGCTATCTGGAAAACGAGTTGCGCCGCGACTTCGACCTGCCGGGGGTGCCGCTGCGGCTGTACCTGCGCAAGGGCGAAAACCCCTATGCCACCGGTCGGCGCACCGCGCGCGAACGCAAGGCCAACAAACGCCGCGGCTGACGCCTACAGACCCTGTCGTGCCCGCCGCCCCAAGGCGGGGCGGCAATCCCTTGGGCGTTGGCCGGCCGGGCCGCGACCCGGGCGGGTCCGGCGGTTCACCGCCGGCGGCGATGGGATTGCGTCGCGGCGCTCGCGAAGACCGGCGAGGGCGACGGCGCGGGGCTATTCAAGGCGCGACGCCGTGCGGTGTCGGCATGTTCCCGCCTTAGCCGGGCGGCGCCAAAGCGGCGCGTGCCGGGGCCGTCGGGAAGGCTCCCCAGCGGCATCGCAAAACGCCCCGCGTCGACCCTTTCGGGCCGAAGTCGCGGGGCGCGCGCGTGTTCATCTGTGTAGTTACTTGTTCGGTCGCTCGGTGGCGGCTGCGCGCGTGCGCAGCGCCGCCGTGCGGCTGTGGTCAGCTGGCCGCAGCCTGGCTCGATTTGCCGGTGTCGGCGGTTGGGCTGTCGAGCAACGCCTTGTTGCTGCCACCGGTGCTCGACACTTTCTTGCTGGTGTCGCTGCTGGCGGTCAGCTTGGCCGGCGCTTCGGGTTCGCGGCTGGCGTAGATCACCTTGCCGGTTAATTGCGCGCCGGCTTCCACCGACAGGGTCTCGTGGAAGATGTCGCCGTCCACATGGGCCGACTTTTCAAGCCGCACCTGCTTGGCCTGTACCTTGCCCTCGATGCGGCCCTTGATCACCGCGCTGTCGGCGTCGATCGAGCCCGACACGCTGCCGTTTTCGCCCATGGTCAGGCTGCCGCACTTGATGTCGCCTTCCACCTGGCCGTCGATCTGCAGTTCGCCGGCGGTGGTCAGATTGCCCTGAATATGGACGTCGGCGCCGATGATCGACGGGCTGCCGCCGCCGACCGTGCGCGTGGTTCGTGAACCGGTCCCCATGGTGCTAGCCGTTTTCTCGCTTTTGGATTTGGAAAACATCATCTGCTGCCTCGATGAATGGTTTGGGATCGCGCGGTTCGCCGTCGAACCAGACCTCATAGTGCAGATGGGTACTGGTCGAGCGCCCGGTGCTGCCCATCTCGCCGATCCGGTCCAGACGCTCGACGCGCTGACCCGCCTTCACGTGTAGTTTGCGCATGTGGCCGTATCGTGTCCGAAAGCCATTGCCGTGGTCGATCTCGACCATCCAGCCATAGGGCCAGTTCTTCTCCGCGGTCACCACTTTTCCCGGCGCCGGGGCGAAAATGTCGGTACCCGGCCAGCCGGCCAGATCAAGCGCATAGTGGGTCGAGCGGCGCTTGGTGAACGGGTCGATGCGCGTGCCGAACCCGCTGGAAATGTAATACTCGCCTTCCTTCACCGGGATCGCGCTTGGGATCGCGGCGACGGCGTCGAGCACGGTTTCAAGATGCTGCTGGGCATCGAAGGCGGCGCGCAACGCTTGCCGGTCGCGACCGGCCTCGCTGTCTGCGCTGCCGCCGCCGAGTGTTTTGGGCAGGGCGCTCGCCGGGCCGTCGGTTTCGATCAACGGTCCGCCGACGCCGGGCGAGGGCAGACCGCGACCGGCTTCGGCCATCTGCTGGGTGGTCAGTTCCATCAGCCGTTCAATGGGCGTGCCGGTGCTGGCGATGACGCCCATGATCCGGTCGATGCGGTCCTGGGCGTTGCGGGCGATCTCGTTGGCCTGAAACGTCTGCGCGCGTTCGATCCGGTCGAGACGCGCCGAGACTTCCTGCTGCAAGCGGTCGGACGGGTCGCGGGACAGACCGGTGGCGGCATGGGCACCAGCGCCGCCGAACAGCCGGCTAAGCGTGTCGCCGTCGGCCGGCGGCTGGGGCTTGGTGCGCGGGACGATCGCACCGTCGCCGACGGCCGGCTCGGTGTCGCTCGGGGCGCCGTCGTCACCCGTTGCCGGGGAGGACGGGGCAGGGGAGGCGTCCGCTGCCGGGGCCGAGGCGTCGGCAGGGGCGACCTCGGTCTCCAGGCCGGCCTCGATCGGGGTCGCGGCCGGGTCCTGTAGCACCAAGGGGTCGGTGCCGAGCACCTGTTCGAGGAAGCGTTGCCGCTCTTCGAGCCGTTCGGCGCGGTCGAGCAATTGCGAGCGCAAGTCCGACACCTCGCCGGTCAGCCCGCCATAGGCCCGGCGCATCTCTTCGATGCGGGCGTTCTTGGCGTCCAACTCGGCGTCGCGGCCGATCAGTTTCAGCGACGAATAGCCGGTCCAGCCGACGAACAGAATCAACGACGCCGTGCCCAGCAATTGCACACGGGTCGGCAGGCGCACATAGGAGACATTACCCTGCGCCCGGATCAACAATTGGCGTTCCGGAAAAGCCCGAAGTATCAGCTTTCCAATACCGCGCCGCTCGCCTGAGATCGACATGGTAAATAAACCTCAAAGATTGAGCGGTCATTTTCATTAAATTCGCGTCACGACAAGTCCTCGTCGATGACGCCTTTCAACGCTCGGGTGCATTAAGCCTGTCGCCCCCCTCGCCGTCAACAGCCGCGACAATGAAAGGCGCGCAAAACATCCCTTACCGCCGTGGGACGGCAATCTTTGTTTGTCAAATGATCGCCATTGATCGCTAGGGCGACGCGTGTCGCCGCGACCGGTGGCCGCTGCCGCGCGCCGCTGCCGCGCGCCGCTGCCGCGCGCCGCTGCCGGGTCAAGGCGGGCGGGGCTGTGCGACGGGCGGCTGTGCGGGGGCGCGGTTCCGGGCGCAGCAGAACGCCCGAAAACGCCACCGGGGCTGGAAAACGCGACCGGGGAAACGAGTCGGGGGCGCCCAGCGCGCGGCTCAGGCGAGCGCTTTCGCGGCGTCGAGCACCGCTTCGGCGTGGCCCGGCACCTTCACCTTGCGCCACACCCGGGCGACGTTGCCGTTCCGGTCGATCAGGAAGGTGGCGCGCTCGATGCCCATGGATTTGCGCCCATACATGTTCTTTTCGACCCACACGCCATAGTCTTCGCAAACCGTCGCCTCGGCGTCGGAGGCCAGCGGGATGCCCAGATTATGCTTGGCGCGGAACTTGCCGTGCTTGGCCACGGTGTCTTTCGAGACGCCGACGATGGCGGTGTCGGCGGCCTTGAAGGCGTCGAGATGCTCGGTGAAGGCGATCGCCTCCTTGGTGCAGCCGGGCGTGTCGTCGCGCGGGTAGAAGTAGAGCACCAGCTTGGTGCCCTGGAAATCGGCCAGGCTGACCTGACCGCCGGTGTCGTCGGGCAGGGTGAAGGCGGGGGCGGCATCGCCGGCTTCTGGGGCCATCGGCGTCTCCTTTGGATGTCGAGAGGGTTTCTTGTGGCTGTCCAATCTCTTACGCAGCGACCCCTAGGATCCGATCATAGATTTCGCGCACTTGCTCCAAGGATCGGGCGAGGCGCGCCGACAGGGCGTCGAAATCGTCGGCGCCGGTGGCCTTGACCAGCACCGCCTTGAGGTCGGCGGAGAAGTCGGCCTCGATCCGGTCGTCGTCCAGGCACAGCCGGATCACGCTTTGAACCGCGTGTTGCAGGCGGTAGGCGTCGACCAGCACGGCGGCGGCGTCAGCCGACAGCGCGCCGATCTCGGTCAACCGCTCGATCATGTGCTTGAGGTTGGGCGACACCACTTCGGGGTGCGCGTGGGCGTGGACCAGCACCAGATATTGGACCGCGAATTCCATGTCCAACAGCCCGCCTTGCGCGTGCTTGGGCGACCAGGGCGAGCGGTTGGGAAACTCCTTGGCCAGCTTGTCGCGCATGGCCAGGGTGTCGGTGCGCAACGCCTCGGCGTCCCGGGCGCGGCCGAGCGCGTCGGTGAGGATGTGGTTCAGGTCCGCGTTCATGGCCCCGGGCGCGGTGACGATGCGCGCCCGGGTCAACGCCAGATGCTCCCACGCCCAGGCGTCTTCGCGATAATAGGCGTCGAGGGTGGTCAGGTGCACGGCCAGCGGCCCCTGCCGGCCCTGCGGGCGCAACCGGGTGTCCATCTCGTAAAGCCGGCCCTCGGCGGTCATGGCGGTGACCGCGATCACCAGCGCCTGGCCCAGACCGCTGAAATAGCGCGACGGGCCGACCTGGCGCGGGCCGTCCGACTCGCTCAAATGGTCGTCGGCGCGGTAGACCAGCACCACGTCCAGGTCGGACGTGAAGCTCAATTCGCGGCCGCCATACTTGCCCATGGCGATCACCGCGAGCCCGCCGCCGGCGATGCGGCCGTAGCGCTCGGCATAGTGCGCTTCGACCACGGGCAGAAGCGCGCGCAAGGTGGCGTCGGCCAGGTCGGTCAGGCTGGCGGCGGCGTCCTCCACCGTGGTCAGCGCCTCCAGGATGTGCACGCCGACCTGAAACCGCCGCTCGGCCAGCCAGCGCCGGGCGCTCTCCAGCGCTTCCTCATAGTCGGGCGCGCGTGCCAGCACGGCGGCCAACTCGGTCTCCAGGGCGTCGGCGTCGGCCAAGGGCTCGTAAAAGCCCGGGTCGAGCACGGCGTCGAGCAGGGCCGGGCGCTTGGCCAGCGTGTCGGCCAGCGCCGGCGCGGTGCCCATCAGCCGCGCGATCAGCTTCATCAACTGCGGCTGGGCCTGGAACAGCGAGAAGATCTGCACGCCCGCCGGCAGGTTGGCCAGGAAGGCGTCGAAGCGCACCAGGGCGCGGTCGGTGTCGGCGGTGGCGGCGAGCGCGTCGGTCAGCGCCGGCAAGACCTGGGCCAGCAAGCGACGGGCGCGGTCGGTGCGCAGGCAGCGATAGCGGCTGCGCCGCCACTGTTCGACGATCTGCTCGGCCTTGTCGGGGTCGGCGAAGCGCGTGGTGTCGAGCCCGTCGCCGCCGGCCGGGGTCTCGCCGCGCGGCAACAGCGCGTCATAATGGGCCTGGACGGTGCGCAGATGGCCGAGCAGCGCGGCCTCGAAGCCGGCGCGGTCGTCGAAGCCGGCGAACAGGGCGATCCGGTCGAGCCCGGCGTCGTCGCGCGGCAGGCTTTGGGTCTGCTGGTCGTCGACCATCTGCACCCGGTGTTCGACCATGCGCAGGAAGCCATAGGCGGCGACCAGCTCGTCGCGGACCGCAGGCGCCAGCCGGCCGGCCGCCACCAGCGCGTCGAGGGCGGCGACGGTGGCGCGCGGGCGCAGGCTCGGGTCGCGGCCGCCGGCCAGCAACTGGTTGATCTGGGCGTAGAACTCCACCTCGCGGATGCCGCCGGGGCCGAGCTTGACGTCGAAGCCCGGCAGGGTCAGCGCGCGCGCGCCATAGTGGCGCTGGACCTGGTCCTTGATGGCGTGGATGTCTTCCAGCGCGGCATAGTCGATGCTCTTGCGCCAGACGAACGGCCGCAGCCGGTCCAGATAAGCCTCGCCGGCGGCGATGTCGCCGGCCACCGGGCGCGCCTTGATGTGGGCGGCGCGCTCCCAGTTGAGCGCCATGGACTGATAATAGGTCTCGGCCGCCGCCATGGACAGGGCGACCGGCGTCGAGCCCGGGTCGGGGCGCAGGCGCAGGTCGGTGCGGAACACATAGCCCTCGCCGGTGCGCTCTTCCATGATCTGCACCAGATCCTTGGTCAGGCGCACGAACAGGTCGCCGGGCAGGGTGTCGCCGAGCGGCCGGACCGTCTCATTGTCCCACAAGACGATCAGGTCGATGTCGCTGGAATAGTTGAGCTCGCGCGCGCCGTGCTTGCCCAGCGCCAGGACCACATAGCCCGAACCGCGGCACAGCGCCGGCGTTGCGGGTGCGTCCTCCCTGCCGTCGGGCCAGGGCAGGCGGCCGCGGCGCATGGCCCGACGCAACAGGTGCGCCACCGCCAGGTCGAGCGCCAGGTCGGCGAAGTCGCTCAAGCCGGCGGTGACGCGCGCCAGATCCCACGCGCCGGTCACGTCGGCATGGGCGATCAGCAGCGCAAGACGCGCCTTGGCGTTGCGCAACAGGGCCATGAACCCGCGCCGGTCGTCGATCTCGGGCGCCCGCGCGGCCAGCGTCTCCAACATCTCGGCGCACAGGGCGTCGGGCGCTTCGGTCGCCACCCGGGCCATGAACGCCGGGTCGCGGCGGATCAGCCGGGCCAGGAACGGACTGTTGCCGGCAAGCGCGGCGATGCCGGCGCGCGCGGCCGGGTCGAGCGACCCAGATGCACGGGGGGCGTCGGGCTCGGCGGCGTCACAGGATTGCGCGATGGTGTCGGCCACCAACGCGACCATCTCGTCGGCGCGGTCCGGCTGGCTTGGGGCTGGCGGGCATGTCATGTAGAGAAACCTGAAGCCTTGAAACGGGCGCATTATGTGCGCAGGGAGCGGGGCGAAGACGCAACGCCATCTTTTGTGTGGATCATCCATGGCGCTTGTCAAAGCCTGTTTTCGTTGCACCCTTTGGGGGCTCGCCGGGGTCACCGGGGTGGCTGTGCTGGCCGCCTTGGCGGTCGCCGTGCGGCTGGCCTTGGGGCCTATGGTGGTGCCGTGGGTGACGCCGCGTCTGGCCCAGACGCTCGACGACGCGCTGCCCGGTTGGCAGGTGGATGTGGACCGCACCGTGCTGTCCTATCGCGACGGCCTGGCCGGACTGGCGCTCGACCGGGTGACCTTGGTGGCGCCGGGCGACGGCCAGGTGCTGCGCCTGCCACGGGTCGGCATGACCTTGCGCATCCGGCCGCTGCTATCCGGTCGCGCCGAGGTCGAACGCATCGAACTGGTCAACGCGGCGGTCGACATCCTTTGGTCGGCGGCGCGCCTGACCGCACCGGCCGATGCCCGCCCGACGGATGCCGGATCGTCTGACGCCGGCGCAACGGGGGGCGGGTCGACGGGACCGTCGGGGCGGGAGCCGACGCAGGCCGCGAGACTGCCGGCCTTGACGTCGCCCCAGGGGCGCGGCGACAGCGGCCAGGCGGTGCTGGCGCTGATCCGCGATCTGGCCGACCTGGACCCGCTGAACGGCGCCATGCCGTCGCTCGACCGGGTGCGCATTCGCAACGCCGCGATCCGGCTGCTGGAACAGGGCAGCGGCGCGGCCTGGCACATCACCGTCGACCGCGCCGACCTGCGCCGGCGCGGCGCGCGGCTGACGGCGCGGGTCGCCGGCGAGGTGCGCCCCGCTGTCGCCGACCGGGCGACGCCGTTTTCGCTGTCGGCGGGGCTCGCGGTGGGCGCCGGCTTGCGCGACCTGGATGTGACGGTGAGGCGCTTTCGCCCCGACCGCTTCGCCGCCGGCATCCCCGAACTGGCCGGCCTGGCGGGCGTGGCGGTGCCGGTGGCGCTCGCTGCCCGGCTTGACCTGGCCGATGACGCGCCCCCGGAACTGCGCCTGACCGCCGAGGGCGGGCCCGGGCGCATGGCGATCGCCGGGCTCTACGACACGCCCTTGCCGGTCGCCCATGTGCGGCTTCGCGCGCGCCTGACCCCGGGGCTGCTGGCGCTCGACGAGGCGGCGCTGCGCTTTGCCGGCACCGACCTGTCGCTGTCGGGCCGCGTGCGCGCGCCGCTCAGCGACCGACCGGGGGTCAGCCTCAAGGGCGGCTTCACCCGGTTGAGCGTCGCCGATCTGGTGCGCTACTGGCCGGCCGGTCTGGCCGCCGGCGGGCGCGACTGGATCGCCGAGAACATCTCCGCCGGTCATGTCACCGACGCCGCGCTGAGCGTGGCGATCCCGCGCGCCGCCTGGGAGGCGGCCGCCTTGCCCGCCGACGCCTTGGGCCTCGACTTCGGCTATGAGGGCCTGGTGACCACCTATATCGACGGTCTGCCGCCGGCCGAGGCGATCAGCGGGCGCGGCCGCCTGACCACGCGCGACCTGGACCTGGCGCTGGACACCGCGTTCATCGACGGGCGCGACTTCGCCGGCTCGCACGTCTATCTCTACGATTTCGACGCGCCCATTGAACGCGCGCGGGTCAGCCTGACCACCGACGCCGATCTGGATGCGGTGCTGGCGCTGGTGGACCGGCAGCCGCTCGGCTATCCCTCCGAGATGGGCATCGACCCGGCCCAGGTCTCCGGCCGCGCCCAGACCCGGGCCGAGTTGGCGTTTCCGCTGCTGTCGGACCTGTTGATCGACGACGTTCAAGTGGTGGTGGACGCGGATCTGAGCGATGTACACCTGCCCTTGATGGCCGCCGACGGCGCGCTCGACGATGGCGAGCTGAGCTTGCGGGTCACCAATACCGAGTTGGCGCTCGAAGGCACCGGCCGGGTCCGGGGGCTGCCGCTCGACCTGGCCTGGCACGAGGATTTCGAGCCCGCGCCCGGCGAACCCACCACCCGCTACGATCTGGCGGGCGCGTTGACCGGCGAGGCGTTGGCGGGCTTGGGGCTGAGCGTCGACGGCGCATTCGAGGGCTCGGCACCGTTCACCGCGCGGCTGACCGGCGCGGACGGCGGCGTCTCGGCGGGCGACGTGGAGGTGGAGTTGACGCCTGCCTCACTCACCCTCGACCCGCTCAATTGGGCCAAGCCGGTGGGGGTGCCGGCGCGGGCGACCGCGCGGCTGGTCCTGCCCGCAGCCGGCGGCGTGACCGTCGAGCGCCTGGTGCTCACCGGCTGGACGCTCGACGCCGCGGGGGCGTTGCGCCTCGACGGCGACGGTCGGGTGGCGTGGGCGACGCTCGACCATTGGCGCTCTCGCGACCAGGACATCGCCGCGCGGTTCGGGCGCACGCGCGACGGCGCGCCATGGTTGGAACTGACCGGTCGGCGGATCGATCTGCGTGGGGTGTTGCCGCGCGGTGTGCCGGACACGGAATCGCGGGCGCCGAACGGCGCGGCCGACGGCTTGCCCGCGCGCCTTGACGTGGCCGTGGCCGCCGACCGGGTGCTGGTCGCCAACGCCATGAGTTTCATCGACCTGACCGTGGCGGCGCATCGCGATGCCGGGCTGTGGACCGTTGCCGACATCGGGTTTACCGCCGGCGAGGGCCCGGCGCGCGTGGTCCTGTCGCCGCTGCCGGACGCGCGCCGCCAAGTGCGCCTGGACGCCGCCGACACCGGTGCGCTGCTGCGCGGGCTGGGGTTGTTCGCCAATGTTCTGGGCGGGCGCTTGCAGGGCAAGGCGACACTCCGCCGGCAGGCCGGCCAAACCCTTGCCGAGGGCGAAGTGACCGTGCGCGATTTTCGCCTGCTGCGCACCGAGACACTGGCCGAGCGGATCGATACCGGCACGGCGGGCGACCTGTCGGACCTGGTCGGCCCCGATGGGCTGCGCTTCAAGCGGCTGGTGCTGCCGTTCCGCGCCGATCCGACGGTGATCGACTTTTCCAAGGTGATCGCCAACGGCCCGCGCCTCGGGGTCACCATGGAGGGCGAGGTGGCGCGCGACATGAGCCGGCTCAATGTCAATGGCACGCTGGTGCCGCTCTACCGACTGAACGCGATCCTCAACCGGATTCCGCTGGTCGGCGACTTTCTGTTGGGCGGCGAGGGCAAGGGGCTGTTTGCGCTCAACTACCGCATCTCGGGTCCGATGGACGACCCGCAGGTGAGCATCAACCAACTGTCGGTCCTGGCGCCGGGCCTGCTGCGCCGGTTGATGGACGGACCGAAGGGCCGGATCGACGATCTGGAGACGGCCGAGGACGCCCCGCCGCCGGCCGCGCAGACCGAGCAGGCGGCGCACCCAAACGCTGCCCCGCCCAAGACATCGCCGGCCGAGCCGCCCTCCGAACCTCAGAGCGAGCCCGAGCCGCCGCACCCGTCGGTCGCCACCCCCGACGCCGATGCCGGCGACCCGGACGCGCCGGCGCAAGGCCTGCCCGCCGATCCGCCCGGCGCAGAGCCGCGTGCGGCACCCGACACGGACGCGCCAGCGGCGGCGGGGCGCGGCGCTCGATGAGTTGGCGGGCGGTGCTGTGGCTGTGGGCGTGGCTTGGCGCGCTGGCCTTTGGCGGCGGGGTGCGCGCGGACGACGGGGCCGCGGAGCCGCCGCGCTATCTGGCGCCGGCGGCCGAGCGCGCGGCGCTGGTCGCGCATCTCGACCGGCTGAGGCGCGCCGAGCACTCGGACGCCAACGCCCGGCGGATCGCGCTGATCGAGGCCAATCTGGCCCGCCGGGCGCAGCTGCCGGATGATTTGGGCCGGCGCTTCGTGCTGGTGGATATCGCGGGCTTCGCGGTCAGCCGCCACGGGCCCGACCCTGGCCAGGTGGTGCGTCACCGCGCGGTGATGGGCCGGCGCGATCATGCCACCCCGGCGTTCGCCGACCGCATCGAGTATGTGGTGTTCAACCCCGCCTGGGAGATGACCCGGTCCATGGCGGCGGCGGAAATCCTGCCCAAGCTGCGCGCCGATCCGGGCTATCTGGCGCGTCACGGCTATCACCTGCTGCGCGGCTGGCGCGACCCGGTGCGCGTCGACCCCGAAACGGTCGACTGGCAGGGTGTCGACCCGGGCCGCTTTCCCTATCGTGTGATCCGCGCGCCGCTCGGCGGCAACCCCTTGGGCCGGGTCAAGATCATGTTCCCCAACGCCCACCATATCTACATCCACGACACGCCCGAGCGGTGGGATTTCAACCGCGCCGAGCGGGCGTTGAGCGCCGGCTGTGCGCGGGTCGAGGCGGCGTTGGCGCTGGTGGAATGGCTGCTGGCGCCGCAGGGCTGGCGCCCGGCCGAGACCGCCGCCGTGCTGGCCGGCCGTACGCCGCAGCGGGTCGATCTGGCCGCCCCGGTGCCGGTTTATCTGGTCTATTGGACGCTGCGGGTGCGCGCCGACGGCCGCTTGGAGGGCCGCGACGACCTTTATGGCCGCGACCCGGCCGGCGCGGCTGGCGCCACCGGGGTGGACGACAGCGGCGCCTGAGCGGTGCCGCTGTCGCGCTGTCTGGCGCTGAGGGGGGCGCTCAGGCGCCGGCCGGGCGGACCACGGCGTGGCGTTTCTTGCCCGCCGACAGCTTGAGCCCGTCGCCCGGCAGGGCGTCGGCGGTCAGGCGATAGTCTTCGCCCACAGGCTGGCCGTCGACCCGCGCGCCGTTCTGGGCGATCAGCCGGCGCACCTCTTTCTTCGAGTCCGCCAGCCCGGCTTCGACGAACAGGTCGAGCACGCCGACGCCGTCCCCGGCCAGCCGCTCGGGCGTCAGTTCGAGGGTCGGCAGGGCGGCACCGGCACCGCCGGCGGCGAAGGTGGCTTGGGCGGTTTCCTCGGCCGCGCGGGCGGCATCGGGGCCGTGGGCGAGCGTCGTCGCGGCATTGGCAAGCACGCGCTTGGCGTCGTTGACCTCCTGGCCCTCCAGCGCTTCGAGCCGGGCGATTTCGTCGAGCGGCAGGTCGGTGAACAGGCGCAGGAAGCGGCCCACATCGGCGTCCTGGGTGTTGCGCCAGAATTGCCAGTAGTCATAGGCGCTCAGCCGGTCCTCGTTGAGCCACACCGCGCCCTTGGCGGTCTTGCCCATCTTGGCGCCGTCGGCGTTGGTGATCAGCGGGCTGGTTTGGCCGAACAAGTGCCGGTCGTCGAGCCGGCGGCCGAGTTCCATGCCGTTGACGATATTGCCCCACTGGTCCGAGCCGCCCAGTTGCAGGACGCAGCCGTAGCGCCGGGCCAGTTCGACAAAGTCGTAGGCCTGCAGGATCATGTAGTTGAATTCCAGAAAGCTGAGCGGCTGTTCGCGCTCCAGACGGCTTTTCACGCTGTCGAAGGTGAGCATCCGGTTGACCGTGAAGTGGCGGCCGATGTCGCGCAGGAACGGGATGTAGCGCAACTCGTCCAGCCATTCGGCATTGTCCACCAGGATCGCGTCGGTGGGGCCGTCGCCGAAGCTCAGGAACTTGTCGAACACGCGCCGGATGCCGGCCTTGTTGATCTCGATCTGTTCGTCGGACAGGAATTGGCGCTGTTCGTCCTTGCCCGACGGGTCGCCGATCTTGGCGGTGCCGCCGCCGAGCAGCACAATCGGCTTGTGGCCGTGGCGTTGCAGCCAGCGCAACTGCATGATCGACACCAGGTGACCCACATGCAGGCTGTCGCCCGTGGGGTCGAAGCCGATATAACCCGTCACCCGCTCGGCTTGAAGCTTCTGGTCGAGCCCCTCGGGGTCGGTCGACTGGAACACGAAACCGCGAGCGGTGAGTTCCTGCATCAAGGGGGAACGCGGCTGGGTCATCGGCTTACTCATGCGTTGGGGGATGAAACGAAAAAAGCGGCGTCTGCCGCGCCCGTCAGGGGTTGGCAACGCCGCAGTGCCGTGTAGCATATCCCTTGAATGGCAACAACGCTGTCACAAGGCCCCGTTTCGTTCATGTCCGCACCCGGCCGCCGGCCCACAGTCCCCGCCCGTCCTGACGCTTTCCGCCTTGGGTCTCACCCCTTTGCCCCGGTGCCTCCGGCCCCCCCCGATCCCGGTCTCGGCCCCCGTCCCGATCTCTTTCCCGGTGGCGGTTGGCCGGCCAGTGCCGCGTCGCCGTCCCGGCCGTTTTCGATCCCGCCCGCGGGCTCGGCGTCGGCGAGCCGGCCGGGCCAGCGCGCCGCGACCCGGCGCCAGGGCGCGCTGCGCGCCATCGGCCTGATGTCGGGCACCTCCCAGGATGGCGTCGACGCCGCGGTGGTCGAAACCGACGGCCGCGCCATCACCGGTCTGGGGGCGTTTATCAGCCGGGCATACCAGCCGCGCCTGCGCGCCGCCCTGGCCGACGCGGTGCGCGCCGCCGCCAAGCCCGGCGCCACGCGCGACGGGTTCGCCGATATCGAAGCCCGCATCACCGACGCCCACGCCGGGGTGGTCGAGGAGCTGTTGGCCGAGACCGGGCTCGGCCCGGCCGATGTGGATGTGGTCGGCTTCCACGGCCACACGCTGTTGCACCGGCCCGACCGCCACCTGACCTGGCAGGTGGGCGACGGCGCGCGGCTGGCCGACCGGCTCGGCATCCCGGTGGTCAATGACTTTCGCAGCGCCGACATGGTCGCCGGCGGGCAGGGCGCGCCCCTGGCGCCGCTCTATCACGCGGCGCGGCTCGCCGGCGATGGCGCGCCCGCCGGCGCTCCGCGTCGGGCGCCGGGCGCGCCGTGGGTGGTGGTCAATATCGGCGGCGTCGCCAATGTCACCTGGGTGGCGCCGGCGGCCGACGGCGGCGAGCCCGAGATCCTGGCCTTCGACACCGGGCCGGGCAACGCGCTGGTCGACGATTGGGTGCGCCTGCACACCGGCCGCGCCTATGACGATGGCGGCCGGTTCGCCGCCTCGGGCGAGGTGCACAGCGGTGTGCTGACGCTGATGCTCGACCACCCCTATCTGGACATGGCGCCGCCCAAGTCGCTCGACCGCAACGATTTCGCGCTCGAAGCGGTGCGCGGGCTGAGCCTTGAGGACGGTGCCGCGACGCTCAGCGCGTTCACCATCGAGACCATCGTCGAGGCTCAGGCGCACATGCCCCGGCCACCCGGCGCCTGGTATGTGACCGGCGGCGGCCGGCACAATCCGGTCCTGCTAGGCGGGTTGGCGCGGCGGCTGCCGGTGATGGTCGAGCCCGTCGACGCGCTCAACTGGCGCGCCGACGCGCTGGAGGCCGAGGCGTTCGGTTTTCTGGCCGTGCGCCACCTGAAGGGCCTCTATACCAGCCTGCCGGCGACCACGGGGGCTGTGCAGCCGGTGGTCGGCGGCCGCTATCACGCGGTCGGCTGACGCGGGCGGTCGGTCAGACCGCGGGCTCGGCGAGCCGGCGGTCGAGATAGGCGCCGACCGTGGCGTTGAGCCGGTCGAGCCTCTCCTCGTAGAAGTGGCCGGCGCCCTCGATCACCTCATGGTCGATGGTGATCGCCTTTTGTTGGCGCAGCTTGGTGACCAGCTTGGATACCGCGCTTGGCGGCACCACATCGTCGGTGGCGCCGTTGACGATCAGCCCGGAACTGGGGCAGGGCGCCAGGAACGAGAAGTCGTAATTGTTGGCCGGCGGCGACACCGAGATGAAGCCCTGGACCTCGGGCCGGCGCATCAGCAACTGCATGGCGATCCAGGCGCCGAACGAAAAACCGCCGATCCAGGCGCCCTGGGCGTTGGGGTAGAAGGTCTGCATCCAGTCGAGCGCCGAGGCGGCGTCGGACAATTCGCCGGTGCCGCCGTCGAATTCGCCCTGGCTGCGGCCGACGCCGCGGAAGTTGAAGCGCATGACCGCGAAGCCGCGTTCGGCGAACGCGTGATAAAGCATGTACACCAAGCGGTTGTTCATGGTGCCGCCATATTGCGGGTGCGGGTGCAGGATCAGGGCGACCGGCGACGTGGCGCTGGCACCCGCCTTATGGCGCCCTTCCAGGCGGCCATCGGGACCGTTGAAAATAATGTCTGGCATGGATATGGGGCGTGTGAAGACCTAAATGGGAAAACCGGTGGGCACAAAACCCACATGAGACTCCAATTTCTATATAGACGTGGCGCAGGCGAAAGCAAGCGGAGCCATCGGCATGACCCGCACCCGAGTTTATCTGGACTATAACGCGACCGCACCCCTGCGGCCCGAGGCGGCGCGTGCCATGACCGCGCTGTTCGAGGCCGCGGCGGGCGCCGGCACCAACCCGTCGTCGGTGCACGCCGACGGCCGGGCGGCGCGCAAGCGGTTGGAAGACGCGCGCGCCGGCGTCGCCGCCCTGGTCGGGGCAAAACCCGCCGATCTGGTGTTCGTCTCGGGCGCCACCGAGGCCAATAACTGGGTGCTGGCGCGGGCGCCGGTCGACGGGCTCGCGGTTTCGGCCATCGAGCATGACAGCGTGCTCGCCCCGGCGCGCGCCCGCGCGGCGGCGGAAGGCTTGCCATTGGTCGAGATTGCCGCTGACGGCGATGGCGTGGTGACGCCGGCGGCGGTGGCGGCGGCGCTCGACGACCTGGCGGCCCGAGGCGCGCGCCGGCCGCTGGTTTCGGTGATGGTCGCCAACAATGAGGTGGGGACGATCCAGCCGGTGGCCGAGATCGCGGCCGAAGCGCGGGCGCGGGGCGCGCTGGTCCACACCGACGCGGTGCAGGCGGCGGGCAAGACGCCGCTGGACATGGCCGCCTTGGGCGTCGACGCGCTCAGCGTGTCGGCCCACAAGATCGGCGGCCCGCCGGGCGTCGGTGCGTTGGTGCTTTGTGGCGGGCTGGCGCTCGACCCGCTGATCGCCGGCGGCGGCCAGGAACGCCGCTACCGCTCGGGCACCGAGAATTTGCCGGGCATCGTCGGGTTCGCCGCAGCGGCCGAGGCGGCAGCGGCGGGGCTCGACGCCATGGCCGGGCTCGGCGCCTTGCGCGACCGGCTGGAAGCGGCGGTGGTCGCGACGGCGCCCGAGGCGGTGGTGTTCGCCCGGAAGGCAGAGCGGCTGGCCAATACCAGCGCTTTCGCCGTGCCGGGGCTGAAGGCGGAAACCCAGATGATGCATATGGACCTGGCCGGGGTCTCGGTGGGCTCGGGCTCGGCCTGCTCGTCGGGCAAGGTCAGCCCCAGCCATGTGCTGGCGGCCATGGGCGCCGACGCCGATCTGTGTGACGGTGCGTTGCGTATCAGCTTGGGCTGGGCGACGACGGAAGCCGAGGTGGACCGGGCGGCGGCCGCCTGGGGCGCGCTTTATCGGCGCCTGGCGGGATCATCGGCCCCAGCAGCGGGCCCAACAGCGGGGGAGGTCGCCTGACCATGACCGAGCGACCGACGGCGCGCACGCCGATTTATCTGGATTATCAGGCGACCACGCCGGTGGACCAGCGCGTGGTCGAGGCCATGCGGCCCTATTTCGAGGGCCGGTTCGGCAACCCGCATTCAAGCACCCACCGCTATGGCTGGGAGGCCGAGGCGGGGGTCGAGCGCGCGCGGCGCCAGGTCGCCGACCTGATCGGTGCGGCGGCGCACGAGATCACCTTCACCTCGGGCGCCACCGAGGCCAATAATCTGGTCATCAAAGGCGTCGCCGACGCGCTCGGGCCGACCAAGAACCATATGATTACCGCCGCGACCGAGCATAAATGCGTGCTCGAATCCCTGCGCACGGTGGAGGCGCGCGGTTGGCGCGTGGACGTGCTGCCGGTGGACGCCGACGGGCTGATCGACCTGGAGCAGTTGGCGGGCCTTTTGACCCCGCGCACCGCGCTGGTGTCGATCATGGCGGTCAATAACGAGATCGGCACCATCCAGCCGCTGGCCGAGATCGGCGCTCTGTGCCGGGCGGCGGGTGTCTTGTTCCACACCGATGCGGCTCAGGCGTTCGGCAAGGTCGCGCTCGACGTGACCGCGCAGAGCGTCGATTTCCTCAGCCTGTCGGGCCACAAGATCTATGGGCCGAAGGGCATCGGCGCGCTTTACAAGCGGCGCGCGCCCGAGGTGGTGGTGACGCCGCAGATGTCGGGCGGCGGCCAGGAACACGGGCTTCGCTCGGGCACCGTGGCCGCGCCGCTGGCGGTGGGCCTCGGCGCCGCCGCCGCGATCGCCGCTGCCGACGGTGACGCGGACGAAGCGCGCATCGCCGCCCTGGCCGAACGTTTTCTGGCCCATGTGCGCGCCGACCTGGGCGGAGTGCGGCTCAACGGCGGCTGGGCGCGGCGCTATCGCGGCAATCTCAACCTGTCGTTCCCGGGGCTCGACGGGGACCTGCTGTTGGCGCGGCTGCGCGGTCTGGCGGTGTCGTCGGGGGCGGCGTGCGCCTCGGCCGCCGAGGGGTCGTCCTATGTGCTGCGCGCCATCGGCCTGGACGAGGCGGCGATCCGGGCGTCGCTGCGCATCGGCTTCGGGCGCTTCACCACGGCCGACGAGGTCGACCGGGCGGCACAGACCCTGGTGCGCACGGTGCACAGCCTGGGCGGGCTTGACACGGCGGTGCCGGCGGCGGTCTAGAAGGGGCCGCGCCGGTTCGGCGTTCCTGTCTTCGAGTGGTATCCCGCCATGGTCCAAATCACCTTCATCTCACCCGACGGGGCGGAGCGGCGCACGGTCGACGCGCCGCCGGGCATCACCTTGCTCAAGCTGGCGCATTTCGAGGGCGTCGACATGGAAGGCACGTGCGGCGGGCAGATGGCCTGCGCCACCTGTCACGTGATCCTGGGCGACGCCTGGATCGACGCCGTGCCGCCGCCGAGCGACGAGGAACTGGATATGCTGGCGCTGGCGCCCGATGTGGAGCCGGGCTCGCGGCTCGGCTGCCAGATCGTCGTCACCGAGGCGCTCGACGGTCTCGAAGCGCGCCTCGGCCCCTGCTGAGCGCGACCCCGCCGCCGCCCGGCCGCCGATGACGATGATCGGGGGCAGGATCGCCAGGACCCGGGGCTGGGCGCTGGACCGCTGAGGGGTGGTGTGGCGGATGTAGGGGTGGCGTGGGCGCTTACTGACCCTTGAACGCGGCCGGGCGCTTTTGCATGAACGCGGTGACGCCTTCTAGGAAGTCGTGGGTGCGGCCCGCTTCGCGTTGCAGATTGGCTTCCATGGCGATCTGGTCTTCGAAGCCGCTGTCGGGGGCGGCCTGAGCGAGTTGGCGGATGCGGTCGAGCGCCATGGGCGCGCCCCCGGCCAGCCGGGTCGCCACGTTGTGCGCCTCGTCCATCAGCGCGGCGTCGTCGACCACCTTGTAGATCATGCCCCACTGCGCGGCGGTCTCGGCCGGCACCTTTTCGCCCAGCATCATCATGGCGGTGGCGCGCGCCTGGCCCACCAGACGCGGCAGCAGATAGCTCGACCCGGCGTCGGGGACCAGGCCGATATTGACAAAGGCTTGCAGGAAATAGGCCGAGCGCGCGGCGAGCACGATGTCGGCCGACAGGGCGACGCTCATGCCCGCGCCGGCGGCAGCACCATTGACCGCGGCGACCACCGGGCAGGGCAGGTTGCGCAGCTTGCGCAGCACCGGGTGATAGTGATCATCAAGCAGCGCGCCCAGGTCGCGGTCGGGCTGCATCATGCGCTGCTGCTGGGCGGCGAGGTCGGCGCCCGAGCAGAAGCCGCGCCCGGCGCCGGTCAACAGCACCGCGCGCGCCTCCTCGCCGGCCCGGTCGAGGGCCGACGCCAGCGCGTCGAGCAACTCGACGGTCAGGGCGTTGAGCGCCTCGGGCCGGTTGAGCGTGATGACCGCCACCTTGTCTTGACACTCATAGATCAATGGCTCGGCGGTCATGGGCGCTCTCCCGCGGCGGTGATGGGGATCAGGACGTGGCGGGACTGTCCGACGGTGCCGGCTGGTCGGCGTCGGCCCCCGGTTCGCTCACCGGATCGGCCACCGACGGTGCCGCGTTGCCGGTCGGCTCGGCGGGGCTGTCTGGGCCCGGATTGGGGCCGGGCGCGGGACCGGCCTCGGACGGGGCACCGGCGTCGCCGGCGTCGGTCGCCTTGGCGTCAGCGTTGGCGGCGGTGCCGGGGTCGGTCTTGGCCTTGGCGGGCCGCCGGGTCCGTTTGCGGGGCGCTTTCTTGGGCTTGTCCGCATCGCCGCTGTCTGCCGCCGTGGCATCGGTCGCGGCGGCGTCGGTAGCGGTATCGGGGGCGGTCTCGGCGCCGGTATCGGGGGCGCTGTCCGCTTGCGGGCTGGTCTCGGTCGCCGTCGTGTCGGGGGCGTCTGCGGTCTCGGGGCTGGCCTTGGCGCGGGTCCGGCGGCTGGTGGTCCGTTTGCGCGCCGGGGCCTTCTTGGTCTTGGGCGCGTCGGTTTCGGTGCTGTCCAGATCCTCGTCATCGTCGACGAGCGCGTCGGCTTCGGCCAGGTCGGCCTCGTCGGCGGCGGTGGTCTTGGGCCGTTTGGGCACCGGGCGCAGCAAGAAGGCCGGCACATGGTCGCCGAGGCCGACCACCGGCCGGTCGTCGTCGCGTCCGCCGCGACGCCCGCGCCCGTTGCGCCCGCCGTCGTCGCGGGTGCTGTCGCTGCGGGATTGATCGCTGCGGCGGGCATCGCTCGACCGGCTGCGGGTGTCGCGCTCACGGGCCGGCTGCGGCGCGCTCGCCGCGTCAGCCTTGGCGCTGCTGGCCGGTGCCGCGTCGGTCTTGGCGGCCGGGGTTTCCCCGGTCGCAGCGGCGGTGTCGCCGTCGCGGGATTTGGGCCGTCGGCGGCGCCGGGTCGGCTTGGCTTCGGCGGCCCCGGTCGTCGCCTCGTCGTCCTTGGCGTCGGTCGCCGGCTCGCCGGTGGCGTCGCTTGGCAGGCGGGCAGCGGGCACGCCCGGCAGCTTGACGGGGTCGAGCGCCACGCCGAGCGCCTTGCGGATATCGTCGACGCCGCGCTGGTCGTCGGGGGTTGCGATGGTGATCGCGATGCCGCTGCGCCCGGCGCGGCCGGTGCGACCGATGCGGTGCACATAGTCGTCGCTGTTGTGCGGCACGTCGAAATTGATCACATGGCTAACGGCGGCGATGTCGAGCCCGCGCGCCGCCACATCGCTGGCCACCAGCACCGAGATCGTGTCGTCTTTCAGCGACTGGAGCGTGTCCATACGCTCGGGCTGCGACATGTCACCATGGAGTTGGCCCACCGGGTGGCCGTCGCGTTTGAGCCCCTTGGTCACCGTGTCCACGTCGCGTTTGCGGTTGCAGAACACGATGGCGGTGGCCACGTCGGGCTCGCCGAGCGCCGTCTTGAGCGCCTTCATCTTGTTGCGCGGCGACACCATGACCAGCCGTTGCTCGACGGTTTCGGCGGCACTGGCCGGCGGCGAGACTTCGATGGTCTTGGGGTCGTTCAGGAACTGGTCGGTCAGGCGCTTGATCGCCTTGGGCATGGTCGCCGAGAAGAACAGCGTCTGGCTTTTCGACGGCAGCAGCTTGAAGATCCGCTCCACATCCGGGATGAAGCCCATGTCCATCATCCGGTCGGCTTCGTCGACCACGAAGATGGAGACGCCGTTGAGCATCAGCTTGCCGCGCTCGAAATGGTCGAGCAGGCGGCCCGGGGTGGCGATCAACACGTCGACGCCGCGTTCGAGCTTGGCTTCCTGGTCGGCGAACGACACGCCGCCGATCAGCAGTGCCATCGACAGCTTGTGGTGCTTGCCATAAATCTCGAAATTATCGGCCACTTGGGCGGCGAGCTCGCGCGTCGGCTCGATGATCAGCGAGCGCGGCATGCGCGCCTTGGTCCGCCCCTGGGCGAGCACGTCGAGCATGGGCAACACAAAGGACGCGGTCTTGCCGGTACCGGTCTGGGCGATGCCGAGCACATCCCGACCTTGGAGAACCGCCGGGATCGCTTGGCGCTGGATCGGTGTCGGCGTTTCGTAGCCGGCTTCGGTAACCGCTTTCAGCAGGTCGGCACTCAGCCCGAGATGCTCGAAACTATTAGCACTGGCGTCGCTGGCCATGGGGCTCCTTGTTCTCACCCAGAGGGGTTGCCGCCGCACGAAGGCGTCACCCAGAAAGGCCGCCGGACCCGCCGGCGCCCTTCTTGTCACGCAGGGCCGGCCGAACGGCAATACGGGCGGGCGGCGTCTCGGCGCCGTCCGCGATGTCCGGGGGCAGCATAGGGGTAAAGTCGCCGCTGTCAACGGCGCACGGTGGCATTTTCAGACCATGACCCGCTGCTGGCGCAAAAGCGGCAGGGCGGGCAGCAGTTCCTTGACGAATCCGATCATCAGCGCGTCCTCGCGCTCGCTGCCCTGACAGGCGCGCGGCACCGCGAGCGTGGCCAAGGGCGGGCGGTTGGCGTGCCGGGCCAGATCGGCGAACATGGCCTCGGGCCGGGGTCCGCCGGTGCTGGCGAAAAAGCCGACGGCGGGCGGCAGGTCCTCGCCATGGTCGCTCAGCCATTGGCGCACCGGCGAGGGCACGCGGCCGAGCACCGCGGGACAGCCGATCAGCACCAGACCATAGTCGGCGGGGCTCAGGCGCACCGGCCGGATCGGCTGGCGCAGGCCGACGATCGCCTCGGCCCGCGTGCGCAGCCGGGTGGCGAGCCCCAGGCCCGGTTGGTCGGGGGCCGGGCCGCGCGGCTCGATCCGTTCCACCGCCGCGTCGAGCGCGACGCCGAGCCTGCGGGCCAGAAGCCCGGTCTCGCCGGTCATGGTGAAATAGACGATCAGTGCGGTTTTGGCCATCTGAGCCCCGGGGCCCTTGCGATCCCTTTCAAGCGAGGGGCGAGCATGGCGCCGGCGGTGTCCGGGGCACATTGAGGCAGGTCAAATGTCCAGGCTGTCCACCAGATCGGCATTGTCGCGGATGAAGTCGAAGCGCGCTTCGGGCTTGCGGCCCATCAGCCGGTCCACCTGGGCGGCGGTGCTGCGCACGTCGCCGGGGTCTTCGGGCAGGGTGACGCGCAACAGCGTCCGGCTATGCGGCGCCATGGTGGTTTCGCGCAGTTGCGCCGGCGGCATCTCGCCAAGGCCCTTGAACCGCGACGCCTCGACCTTGGACTGGCCCTTGAACACGCTGGCCAGCAATTCCTCGCGGTGGGCGTCGTCGCGCGCATAGGCGACCGTCGGCCCCTTGGCGAGCCGGTAGAGCGGCGGTTGGGCCAGGAACAGCCGGCCGGCGCGCACCAGGCCGGCCATCTCCTGGAAGAAGAAGGTCATCAACAAGGTGGCGATGTGGGCGCCGTCCACGTCGGCGTCGCACATGATCACGACCTTTTCGTAGCGCAGATCGTCGAGCGCGAAGCGGTCGCGGGTGCCGCAGCCGAGCGCCTGGATCAGGTCCGAGACCTCCTGATTCTGGGCGATCTTGGCGGCGCTGGCGCTGGCGACGTTGAGGATCTTGCCGCGGATCGGCAGCACCGCCTGGGTCGCCCGGTCGCGCGCCTGCTTGGCCGAGCCGCCGGCGCTGTCGCCCTCGACGATGAAGATTTCGGTGCCCGCCGAGCCGGCGCGGGCGCAGTCGGCGAGTTTGCCGGGCAGGCGCAGGCGGCGCTTGGAGGTGGCGGTCTTGCGCTTGACCTCGCGTTCCTCGCGCCGGCGCTGGCGTTCGTCGAGCCGGTCGAGCGCCCAGCCGAGCAGCGCCTTGCCGCGATCGGGCGCCTCGGTCAGCCAGTGGTCGAACGGGTCGCGCAGCGCCTGGTCGACCAGCCGGTTGGCGTCGGGCGTGGCGAGCTTTTCCTTGGTCTGGCCCTGGAATTGCGGCTCGGGGATGAACAGCGACAGCATCACCGCCGCGCCGCCGGTCACATCCTCGCTGACCAACTGGGCGGCCTTCTTGGTGCCGGTCAGGTCGCCATAGGCGCGCAGGCCCTTGAGCAAGGCCATGCGCAGCCCGGCCTCGTGAGTGCCGCCCTGGGGCGTGGGCACGGTGTTGCAATAGGTGTGCGCGAAGCCCTCGCCGAACTCGGGCCAGGCGATCGCCCATTCCACCCGGCCCTTATTGTCTGGGAACTGGGCCTGGCCGGCGAACAGTTCGCCGGTCGCCGTGGTCCGGCCGGCCAGCGCCTCTTCGAGATAGTCGGCCAGGCCGCCGGGGAAGTGCAGCTCGGCCTCGGCGGGCGGCGCCTTGGCATCGCCGAGCAGGTCGCCCGCGCAGCGCCAGCGGATCTGGACGCCGCGGAACAGATAGGCCTTGGAGCGGCACAGCGCATAAAGGCGCGCCGGCGAGAACCGGGCTTCGGCACCGAAAATCTGGGCGTCGGGGCGGAACCGGATCGTCGTGCCGCGCCGGTTCTGCACCGCGCCGCGGTCTTCGATCGGGCCTTCGACCCGGCCGCGGGTGAAGCGTTGGGCGTAGAGCTTGCGGTCGCGGGCGACCTCCACCTCCAGCGTCTCGCTCAGCGCGTTGACCACCGAGATGCCGACGCCGTGTAGGCCGCCCGAGGTGGCATAGGCGCCGGCCTTGAACTTGCCGCCCGAGTGCAGGGTGGTGAGAATCACCTCAAGGGCGGATTTGTCGGGATATTTCGGGTGCGGATCGACCGGGATACCGCGGCCATTGTCGCTGACCGTGACCTGGCCTTCGGCGTCGAGTGCCACCTCGATGCGGCTGGCGTGGCCGGCCACCGCCTCGTCCATGGCGTTGTCCAGCACTTCGGCCACCAGATGGTGCAGGGCGTTGGCGTCGGTGCCGCCGATATACATGCCCGGGCGCTTGCGCACCGGCTCCAACCCCTCCAGGACATCGATATCCTTGGCGGAATAGTCGTCGGGCGTGGGCGTGGAAAACAGGTCGGACATGGGCGCTCGGGTCCTCGAAACGGTGGACGGCGCGGCCCGATGGGCGCGGGCAGCGGCCGGGAGCCTGGATTACGCCGCGCCCAGGATGGCGTCAATCGAACAGGCTGTCGATATCGTCCTGGCTGGCCGACCCGGCGTCGAAATTGCCGTCCACCGCGTCCTGGGCCATCGCCTTGCGGCCGTTGATGATGGCGTAGAGCAGACCGATCTGCGCGTTGATCAGCGCCACCCGGTCGGCGATGATGTCGGCGGGGCAGGCGGGGTTGCGCGCCTCCCACAGCGCCTCCTCGATATAATGGTCGAGAGTGACCACGGCCGGGTCGAACAACTCCCGCACCGACAGTGGCGCATGGTCGAAGGCCCAGTTGATTAGAGCGGTTTCTTTAAAACCACTATCATAAAAATGCTGGTGGTACGACTTGGGCGCCCAGTCGCCGGCTTCGTCGAGCAGGGATCGGTCGGCGGCCGACAAATCCAGCACCATGGTGATCTGGTTGAAATGGTTCAGATAGTCGGTCGCCAAATAGGTCTCGGGGTTGACGTTCGCCTCCACAAGCCGGGTTTCCAGGTCAGGAAGTGCCCCATAATCGACGCTCGCAGCCGGGGGCGGCGGATCGGCGGCCCAATCGGCCGCGGCCGCCCATGTTGCGGCTCGGTTCGCCCAGTCGGTCATCACAATACCACGCCTTCAAACGGATACGACAAGAAGGCTTATAGGTTAACCGGCCAGAATTTAACAAGACGTGGACGAGCCGGCTTTTTGCCGGCAAAGGCGGGATTGTGACGCCCGCGCGGGCAGTTGGGTGGTCGCTCGGCCGTCCGTCCGTGCGGGCGCAGAGACGGGCGATGGCGCAGGATGGGCGCGAGGGTGCGGCAAGGAGGGGCTGTGGGCGGAGGCCGTGGGGTCTTTTCGATCCGCTGGGTGGTTGTGGTCCGCCACCGCCGCCGCCGCGGCGCTCTGTCGCGGCGGACCGCCAGGGCGGGCACGGTGTCGGCGGAATGTGGCAGTGCGCCATTTTGCCATTGCAAACGGCTTTGCTGCGATGCAATATAAAGACCGCCTCATCGCGAGGCGATCCTCCCCAAAGGATGAACTGGCCGGGCCTTGTGCCCGGTCTTTTTTTGTCCGGACGTCAGCCGCCGGGATTTGTCCTGGCGTCAGCCGCTGGGCCCGGCCCGCAAGCGAAACGCCAGCCTTGTCCGGTCAGCGGGCGCCCCGTTTGCTCCGCCCCCCGCCGCGCCGCTCCCTTTTCAGGCTCGGTTTCGGCCGCCGACCGTTGGTTCGGCCAGGTCAGCCGCGGCGCGAAGTCGGCCAGACGCAGGGCAGCCCACACGGATGATCCGGGTCAATACGACACATGCCGGCCAAGGCGACCCTCCCCAAAACGGTCTGGCCGGATTGCCGCACGGTCCACCGGACCGGGCATGATTTTGCGATTAGCTAACTTTGCGCCGCACAATCAAGCGAAGAAATGGCGACAACGGGGCTGCAATCGATTGCGGGCACACAAACATCACCCAAACCGTCAGAGGTCGGGGCCTGGCGTGCCATCGAAGCCGCGGGCGGCGCTGTGCGGGTGGGGGCGCGGGAACGCCCGTCCCGGCAGCGCCTTGGCGGGCCGGGACGGGGCAGGTTTCTGTGCCTGAGCGTCGGTCAGGCGCTGTAATAGAGGTCGAATTCCACCGGGTGCGGGGTCAACTCGAACCGTTCCACTTCCTCAAACTTGAGGTGAATGTAGGCGTCGATCTGATCCTGGGTGAACACGTCGCCCTTCTTGAGGAAGTCGTTGTCGGTCTGCAGCGCTTCGAGTGCCTCGCGCAGCGACCGCGCGACGGTGGGTACCCCGGTCAATTCCTCGGGCGGCAGGGCGTAGAGATCCTTGTCCATCGGGTCGCCGGGATGGATCTTGTTCTCGATGCCGTCGATGCCGGCCATCAACATGGCGGCGAACGCCAGATAGGGGTTGGCGACCGCGTCGGGGAAGCGCACCTCGACGCGCTTGGCCTTGGCGCCGGCGCCATAGGGAATCCGACACGAGGCCGAGCGGTTGCGGCTGGAATAGGCCAGCAGCACCGGCGCCTCGAAGCCCGGCGTCAGGCGCTTGTAGCTGTTGGTCGAGGGGTTGGTGAACGCGTTGATGGCGCGCGCGTGCTTGATGATGCCGCCGATGTAATAGAGCGCGGTTTCGCTCAGATCGGCATAGCCCGAGCCGGCGAACAACGGCTTGCCGTCGCGCCAGATCGACTGGTGCACGTGCATGCCCGAGCCATTGTCGGCGGCCACCGGCTTGGGCATGAAGGTGGCGGTCTTGCCGAAGCTGTGGGCGACTTGGTGGACCACATATTTGTAGATCTGCACCTTGTCGGCGGTGGCGGTCAGCGTGCCCAACTGCATGCCCAACTCGTGCTGCGACGCGCCCACCTCATGGTGGTGCTTGTCCATCACCAGCCCCATGTCGCGCATCATGGTGACCATCTCGCCGCGCAGGTCATTGGCCGAATCAACCGGCGGCACGGGGAAATAGCCGCCCTTGGCCCGCGGGCGGTGGCCCGGGTTGCCGTCTTCGTATTCCTTGGCGGAGTTGTAGGGGCCTTCGATGTCGTCGATGGCGTACATGGCGCCGTCATAGCCGACCTTGAAGCGCACATCGTCGAACACGAAGAATTCGGGCTCGGGGCCGATAAACGCGGTGTCGCCGATGCCGGAGAACTTCAGATACTCCTCGGCGCGCCGGGCGGTCGAGCGCGGATCGCGCTCATAAGCCTGGCCGGTGGTCGGCTCCAGGATGTCGCAGAACACCACCAGCGTCGGCTGGGCGGCGAACGGGTCGACGGTCACATGGCTCAAGTCCGGCTTCAGGATCATGTCGGACTCGTTGATGGTCTTCCAGCCCTGGATCGACGAGCCGTCGAACATGAAGCCTTCGTCCAGATCGTCGGCGTCGACCGCTTCGGCCAGCATGGTCAGATGTTGCCACTTGCCGCGCGGGTCGGTGAAGCGCAGGTCGATCCAGTCGAAATCCTCGTCCTTGACCAGCTTGAGCAGCGCGTCGCCGTCCAGATCGGTGTATTTGGGCATGGGGTGTCTCTCCATCGGTCTTGCGCCACCGGAACCGGTGGCAGGGGAAGGGGCGGGCGCGGGCGGTCGGCAGCCACGGGATGCAGGCCGCGCTCGCCGCGCCCAGATGGTGTCGGGTCAGACGGCGTCGACGCCGGTCTCGCCGGTGCGGATGCGAATCACGTTCTCCACCGGGCTGACGAAGATCTTACCGTCGCCGATGCGGCCGGTGCGCGCGGCGTGCTGAATCGCTTCGACCGCCTGCTCGACGGTGTCGTCGTCGACGACGATCTCCAGCTTCACCTTGGGCACGAAGTCGACCACATATTCGGCCCCGCGATACAGTTCCGTATGGCCTTTCTGGCGGCCGAAGCCCTTGGCCTCGACGACCGTGATGCCGGTGACGCCCACATCGTGGAGCGACTCCTTCACCTCGTCGAGCTTGAACGGCTTAATGACGGCTTCGATTTTCTTCATGGTGTCTCCCATCGCCCGGCAGGGACGCCCGGTGGTCAGCGCCGGGGCCGGCGCCTTTGCTGTGCTATCGGCAAGGACCATGCCAGACGCCCCGGGCCGACGAAAGGCCCGGCCGCGGCGCCGCCCCGGCGAACCGGGGCAGGGCTCCGATGTCGGACCTTGCCCAAACTTTAGGCGCCGTGGTCAAATGACGATCAGGCAGCGGATGTCGGCGCCGTCGGCGTTTTGGGTGCTTGACGCCGGCGCGCCTGCATGACATATGCCGGCTCACCTTGCGGCGGGCGTAGCTCAACCGGTTAGAGCGCTGGTTTGTGGTACCAGAGGTTGGGGGTTCAAGTCCCCTCGCTCGCCCCATCGCACCCGGTGGCCGACCCAGGAGCCAACTCCGACGGGCCATGATGACCGGAACGCCTTCAGACCCCCGATCGTTCCAGACCGTCCAGGGCCGGCGGTATCGGTCGCTTGCGACCGCCGACGGCGGCTCGGAAGCGCTGTCGGTCGACTTGTTGCCTCACTTGTTGGTCGCGCCCGCGCGCATGGCCGCCGTCGACCGTGCGACCATCGCTGCGGGTACGCCGGGCGTGGTGCTCATGGACCGTGCCGGCGCCGCGGTCGCCGAGGCGGCGCGCGCGGCGCTTTGCGAGCGGCGGCGCGATGGCGCGGCCGGCGACGTGCTGGTGCTGGCCGGCCCGGGCAATAACGGCGGCGACGGCTTCGTGGCTGCGGCCCGCCTGGCTCGGGCCGGGCACCGGGTCCAGGTGGCGCTGTTGGGCGCGCGCGCGTCGCTGTCGGGCGATGCGGCCTGGGCGGCACAGCAATGGTCGGGGCCGGTGATGGCGCTCGACGCCGATGCCACGCTCGCTGCGCTCGACCGGGTCGATCTGGTGATCGACGCGCTGTTCGGCGCCGGTCTGTCGCGGCCCCTCGACGGCGTCGTGGCGGCGGTGGTGCGCGCGGTCAACGCCGCCGGCGTGCCGGTCTTGGCGGTCGACATGCCGTCGGGCGTCGACGGGGCCACGGGCCGGGTCCGCGGCGTGGCGGTCGAGGCCGCCGCCACCGTGACCTTCGAGCGGCTGAAGCCCGGCCATCGGCTGTTTCCGGGGGCGCGGCTCGCCGGTCGGCTGATTTGTCGGCCGATCGGGCTCGACCCGGCGGCGCTCGCGGCCGAGGCTGAGCCGCTGGCCGACAATCATGCCGATCTGTGGCGCGCCGCCTGGCCTGCAGCCGACCCCACCGACCACAAATACGCCCAGGGCCATGCGGTGGTGGTGGGCGGCGCGGCGCCGGGGCTCGGCGCTGGGCGACTGGCGGCGCTGGCGGCGCTGCGCGCGGGGGCCGGGCTGGTCAGTCTGGCGACGCCGGAAGACGGCTATGCCATCCAGGCCGCGGCCTTGGCCGAGGTGATGGTGGCGCCGGTGGCCGACGATGCCGCCCTCGATGCATTCCTGGACGACCCGCGCAAGGCCGCGCTGGTATTCGGGCCGGGCGCGCCGGCCGACGCGGCGACGCGCGGGCGGGCGTTGCGGCTGCTGGCGCTCGGCCGGCCGCTGGTGCTCGACGCCGGTGCGTTGACCGCCTTTGCGGGCGATGTGGGCGCCCTGGCGCGGGCGGTGTGTGGCCCGCTGGTGCTGACCCCCCACGAGGGCGAGTTCGGCCGGCTGTTCGGCGCCGACGGCGCCGCCGAGGCGACCAAGGTGGACCGGGCGCGGACGGCGGCGGCACGCACCGGGGCGGTGGTCTTGCTCAAGGGTGCGGACACCGTGATCGCCGGCCCCGATGGCGTCGCCGTGGTCGACAGCGAGGCCCTGCCGCGCCTGGCCACCGCCGGGTCGGGCGACGTGCTCGCCGGCCTGATCGCCGGGCTTCTGGCGCGCGGTCTGGCGCCCATGGCGGCGGCCGGCGTCGCGGTGCGTATGCAGCGTCTTGCCGCCCACCGCGCCGGTCACGGCCTGATCGCCGGCGACCTTGTCGATGCCTTGCCCGGGGTGCGCCAGGGCTGGCCCGGCGGGCCGATCTGAGTCGCGGTGTGCAGACGCCGGGCGCGGGCGACGGGTTCGGGGTTTTCAAGGCGCCGACGCTGCGATAGGGTCCGCCGGCTTTCGGCGCCCATTTTGGTCTTGCAATGGGTCGGTTTTGCGGTCACACCGCCGAAAGCAGTTGAGTGTCGAGCCCGCGACAGGGCACGGCGATGCAGACTTCGCACCGGGCGGGCGTGGCGGAATTGGTAGACGCGCTGGTTTTAGGTACCAGTGTCCTCGTGACGTGGGGGTTCAAATCCCTCCGCCCGCACCAAGCGCTTGTCGAGGTGACTTCACCCCCTGCGGCCGTTTCGGACGCCCGTGGGGCTGGCGACGTTGAGAGATTAGAAAAGAGCTGAGCTGATGCACGTTGAGGAGTTGAAGAACGAGGGCCTGCGCCGGGAGTACAAGGTCACCATCGAAGGCGATGAGATGACCCGGCGGGTCGACAAGATCCTACGCGATTTCGGCCGCACCGCGCCCATGAAGGGGTTCCGCCCGGGCAAGGCGCCCTTGTCGCTGCTCAAGCAACTGCACGGCAAGGCGGCGCGCGGCCAGGCGATCCAGGAGGTGATCTCCGAGACCAGCGAGAAGCTGTTCGCGGACAAAGAGGTGCGCCCGGCGACCCGGCCCGATGTGGACCTGCCCAATGAAGAGGAGCAGACCCAGATCGGCGACGAGGTGGTCTACACCCTTGGCGTCGAGGTGCTGCCCGACATTTCGGTCGACGACTTCAAGGCGCCCAAGATGGAAAAGCTGGTCGCCGAGGTGACCGACGCGGAAGTGGACGCGCGCCTTGGCGAACTGGCCAAGAACCAGCGCGGCTTCGAAGATGCGCCCGAGGATCACGCGGCGGCCGACGGCGACCGGGTGGTGTGCGACTTCGTCGGCCGGATCGACGGCGAAGCGTTCGAGGGCGGCACGGCCGAAGACGCCCAGGTGGAATTGGGCTCGGACACCTTCATTCCCGGCTTCGAAGAGCAGTTGGTGGGCGTCAAGGCGGGCGACGAAAAGACCGTCACCGTGACCTTCCCCGAGGACTATCGCGCCGAGGATCTGGCCGGCAAGGAAGCCGCCTTCGAGGTCAAGGTGAAGGGCATCAAGCGCCCCGGCGAGGCGGTGACGCCCGACGACGAGTTCGCGAAGAATTTCGGCATGGAAGACCTGGAGCAGTTGCGCACCGCGATCCGCGACCAGATCGGCTCCGAGAACGAGCAGATGAGCCGCGCCAAATTGAAGCGCGAATTGCTCGACCATCTGGCCGAGACCTACGACTTCCCGGTCCCCGACAGCATGGTGGACATGGAATTCCAGCAGATCTGGGGCCAGGTGCGCCAGGACATGCTGCGCTCGGGCGAAAAGTCGATCGAAGAGCTTCAGGCCCTGTCCGAGCCCGAGGACGCGGACGAAAAGGCCGAGTTCCAGCGCCTGGCCGAGCGGCGGGTGCGCTTGGGTCTTTTGCTGTCGGAGCTGGGCGTTGCCAACAACATCCAGATCACCCGCGAGGAAGTGAACAGCAAAATCATCGAGGAAGTGCGCAAATACCCCGGCCAGGAGCGCGAGGTGCTGGAATTCTACCAGCAGAACGAGGATGCCCAGGCCCAGTTGCGTGCGCCGATCTTCGAGGACAAAGTGGTCGACTATGTGCTCGAAATCGCCGAGGTTGACGAGAAGAGCGTCAGCCGCGACGAATTGGAAGAGGCGCTGCGCAAACTCCAGGAAGAGGATGCGGACGCGCCCGCGGCGGCCTAAATAAGACAGGGGGCGGCGCGTCCGGCCGGACGCGCCGTCCTTTCTCTGACGTCGGACCCGGCATCCTGTGTGTCTCCCGGCCGCGGTCCGGCGCACCAACAGCTTGCTTGCGAGGGGTCATGACCGACATTTTTGAGACCTACAACAACACGCTCGTGCCCATGGTCATCGAACAGACCAACCGGGGTGAGCGGTCTTACGACATCTATTCCCGGCTGCTGAAAGAGAACATCATTTTCGTCACCGGGCCGATCTCGGACGAGGTGGCGAGCCTGATCACCGCGCAATTGCTGTTTCTCGAAGCCGAAAACCCCAAGAAAGACATCAATTTCTATATCAATTCGCCGGGCGGCTACGTGACCGCGGGCCTCGCCGTCTATGACACCATGCAGTACATCCGGCCCAAGGTGACCACCTTGTGCGTGGGCCAGGCGGCCTCGGCGGCGGCGTTGTTGTTGGCCGCCGGTGCGCCGGGCCAACGGTATGCTCTGCCGCACAGCCGGGTCATGGTGCACCAGCCCTCGGGCGGCGGTCGTGGCCAAGCCTCCGACATCGAGATCCAGGCGCGCGAGGTGCTCAAACAGCGCGAGCGTATGAACAAGATCTTCTCCCACCATACCGGCCGCGAACTCGACGAAATCGAGGCGGCGCTGGAGCGCGACAAATATCTGGATGCCGAGGAGGCCATCGCCTTTGGGTTGATTGACCAGATTCTGGCGCGCCGGGAAGGCGCAGATGACGAACCGGCGGCAAATTAACCCGTTGTTGATACGCGCCGGCAACACTAGATGCTTCAAGCCTGCCGCATCGGCGTTCGCGTTGATGCGTTGCATCGGTGGCGAGGCTGTGCAAACCTTTGATAATGCCTCGCCGAGGCCGGCGGCACGACCCATGCCGGCCCGACGACCGGATCGGTCGGTTCGCCCCGATCCCCGCGGCCTCGACGGTCTTTGGGCCAGCGCCCACAGACCCGCAGGCCGAGGTGGTCCAAATGGACCGGCCGGTCGAACCGGAAATGTAGACCAAGCAGCGGAATGGCCATGACGAAATTGAGCGGCGGCGACTCCAAAAACACCTTGTACTGCTCGTTCTGCGGCAAGAGCCAGCACGAGGTGCGCAAGCTGATTGCCGGGCCGACCGTCTTTATCTGCGATGAGTGCGTGGAACTGTGCACGGACATCATTCGCGAAGAGAACAAGTCCAGCCTGGTCAAATCCAGCGACGGCGTGCCGACCCCCACCGAAATCCTGAACGTTCTCAACGACTATGTGATCGGACAGGACCAGGCCAAACGGGTCCTGTCGGTGGCGGTCCACAACCACTACAAGCGGCTCAACCACGCCAGCAAGAACAGCGACATCGAATTGTCGAAGTCGAATATCCTGCTGGTCGGGCCCACCGGCTGCGGCAAGACGCTGCTGGCCCAGACCCTGGCGCGCATTCTCGACGTGCCGTTCACCATGGCCGACGCCACCACGCTGACCGAGGCCGGCTATGTGGGCGAGGATGTGGAGAACATCATCCTCAAGCTGCTGCAAGCCGCCGACTATAACGTGGAACGCGCCCAGCGCGGCATCGTCTATATCGACGAGGTGGACAAGATCAGCCGCAAGGCCGACAACCCCTCGATCACCCGCGACGTGTCGGGCGAGGGCGTGCAGCAGGCCCTGCTCAAGATCATGGAGGGCACGGTGGCCTCGGTGCCGCCGCAAGGCGGGCGCAAGCATCCCCAGCAGGAGTTCCTGCAGGTGGACACCACCAACATCCTGTTCATCTGCGGCGGCGCGTTCGCCGGGCTCGACCGGATCATTGCCGACCGCCTGCAGGGCCGGGCCATGGGCTTCGGCGCCGACGTCAAGTCCAAGGACGAGCGCAAGACCGGCGAATTGCTGCTGGAAAGCGAGCCCGAGGACCTGTTGAAGTTCGGCTTGATCCCCGAATTCGTCGGCCGGATGCCGGTGATCGCCACGCTCACCGACCTGAACGAGGATGCGCTGGTCGAGATCCTCTCGCAGCCCAAGAACGCGCTGCTCAAGCAGTATCAACGGCTGTTCGAGATGGAGAACACCAAGCTCACCTTCACCGACGAGGCGCTGTTCGCGGTGGCGCGCAAGGCGATCGCGCGCAACACCGGCGCGCGCGGCCTGCGCTCGATCATGGAAGACATTTTGCTGGAGACCATGTTCGACCTGCCGTCGCTTGAGGGCGTCGAAGAGGTGGTGGTCAATGACGACGCCGTCGACGGTCGCTCCAAGCCCTATCACATCTACAGTGATCGGCGCGACGAGGCCGGACACCAGGCGTGATGGCGCGCGCGGGCGCGGCTTTGCCGGCGCCCGCACGACGCCATCGGCCGGATGGAGGGGTCGGGACCGGGTATCCTGAACAGGGTGATGTTCTGTTTTTGTTTCGACGTTGCCCTTGAACCGCTTCCACAGGTGGCCACATCAGGAAAAATCGTGGGCTGCCCCGAAGCCCGCATCCTGGGTTCACCCCACATGATCGGAATGCCCTATGAGTGACGTTTATCCTGTTCTGCCCCTGCGCGACATTGTCGTTTTTCCGCATATGATTGCGCCCCTGTTCGTCGGGCGCGAAAAAAGCACGCGGGCGCTTGAAGTGGTGATGGAGGAGGACAAGGAAATCCTGCTCGTCTCCCAAAAGGACGCCAGCGACGACGATCCGGGGGCGGACGACCTGTATGAAATCGGCACGGTTGCCAGCGTTCTGCAACTGGTCAAGCTGCCCGACGGCACCGTCAAGGTGCTGGTGGAAGGCCAGCGTCGGGCGCGGATCGACCGTTTCACCCGCACCGACGAGTATTACGAAGCGGCGGCCGAGGCGTTGGAAGAACAGGTGCGCGACGACGACGAGGTCGAGGCGCTGTCGCGCTCGGTGACCACGCAGTTCGAGCAATATGTCAAGCTGAACAAAAAGATCCCGTCCGAGACCCTGGTCCACGTCAACCAGATCAAGGATGCCTCCAAACTCGCCGACACCATCGCCTCGCACCTGGCGATCAAGATCGCCGACAAGCAGGACCTGTTGGCGTCGGCCGACGTCGGCGCGCGCCTGGAAAAGATCTATGCCTTCATGGAAGGCGAGATCGGCGTCTTGCAGGTGGAGAAGCGGATTCGCGGCCGGGTCAAGCGCCAGATGGAAAAGACCCAGCGCGAATACTATCTCAACGAACAGCTCAAGGCGATCCAGAAGGAGCTGGGCGAGGGCGACGATGGTCGCGAAGAGATCGGCGAGCTGGAGCGGCGCATCGCCGAGACCGACCTGACTCAGGAAGCGCACGACAAGTGCGTGGCCGAACTCAAGAAGCTCAAGCAGATGAGCTCCATGTCGGCCGAGGCGACGGTGATCCGCAACTATCTCGACTGGATGCTGTCGATCCCGTGGGGCAAGAAGGCGCGCTCCAAGGTTCGGCGCGACATCAAGCGCGCCGAAAAGGTGCTCAACGAAGACCATTACGGGCTCGAAAAGGTCAAGGAACGGATCCTCGAATATCTGGCCGTTCAGCAGCGCGCCAAGGGGCTGAAGGGACCGATCCTGTGCCTGGTCGGGCCGCCCGGCGTGGGCAAGACCTCGCTCGGCCGGTCGATCGCGCGCGCCACCGGGCGCGAGTTCATCCGCTTCAGCCTGGGCGGTGTGCGCGACGAGGCCGAAATCCGCGGCCACCGGCGCACCTATATCGGCTCCATGCCCGGCAAGATCATGCAGAACATGAAGAAGGCCGGTACGTCGAACCCGCTGTTCCTGCTCGACGAAGTGGACAAGATGGGCCAGGACTTCCGCGGCGATCCGGCCTCGGCGCTGCTCGAAGTGCTCGACCCCGAACAGAATGCCAAGTTCCAGGACCACTATCTGGAAGTGGACTATGACCTGTCGGACG
This sequence comes from Rhodothalassium salexigens DSM 2132, assembly GCF_004341375.1. Taxonomy (GTDB): domain Bacteria; phylum Pseudomonadota; class Alphaproteobacteria; order Sphingomonadales; family Rhodothalassiaceae; genus Rhodothalassium; species Rhodothalassium salexigens. Next base: position 336,728 of record NZ_SLXO01000001.1, on the reverse strand, counting down.
TGATGTTCCTGACCACGGCGAACAATCTGGCCATGCCGCGGCCGTTGCTCGACCGCATGGAGATCATCCAGCTGTCGGGCTATACCGAGGACGAAAAGCTCGGCATCGCCCGGCGCCACCTGATCCCGAAGCAGATGAAGGATCACGGTCTGCGCAAGAGCGAATGGTCGATTTCGGACAATGCGCTGCGCGACCTGATCCGCTACTACACCCGCGAAGCCGGGGTGCGGAACCTGGAGCGGATGCTGGCGCGCCTGGTGCGCAAGGCGCTGCGCGAGATCGTCCAGGGCAAGAAGAAGCGCGTGGCGGTCAGCCAGCAGAATCTGGCCAATTATGCCGGCGTGCGCCGGTATCGCTTCGGCCAGGCCGAGCGCGAGGACCAGATCGGCATGACCACCGGCCTCGCCTGGACCGAGGTGGGCGGCGAGTTGTTGACCATCGAAGCGCTGCTGACCCGCGGCAAGGGCAAGATCCAGACCACGGGCAAACTCGGCGACGTGATGCAGGAATCGATCCAGGCGGCGCGCAGCTATGTGCTGTCCCGCGCGGTGACGTTCGGCATCAAGCCCACCGTGTTCGACCGCCGCGATATCCACGTGCATGTGCCCGAAGGCGCCACGCCCAAGGACGGGCCGTCGGCCGGCATCGCCATGGTCACCTCGATCGTGTCGGTCATGACCGGCGTGCCGGTGCGCCGCGACATCGCCATGACCGGCGAGGTGACGCTGCGCGGTCGGGTGCTGCCGATCGGCGGGTTGAAGGAGAAGCTGCTGGCGGCGCTGCGCGGCGGCCTGAGCACCGTGTTGATCCCGGTCGACAATGAAAAGGACCTGGCCGAGATCCCCGACAATGTGAAGCGCGGGTTGGAGATCATCCCGGTCAGTACGGTCGACGAGGTGCTCAAACACGCGCTGACCCGACCCTTGGTGCCGATCGATTGGGATGAGGACGTTGACGATCCCTCGCCCTCGCCCGGCAGCGACGAAAAGCCCGACGAGAGCGGCGTGCCGATGACCCATTAAGGTCCGGCCATGGCACAGAGAAACGGTCCGGCCCCGCATCGGGGTCGGACCGCTTTTTTATTGCGGTCGTTTATGAAGGCCAAAGAAAATCGCGGTTTTCTGCGACTTTCTCTTTGACACTCTTCGCGGGGCGCCCCTAAACTGCGCCCCGGCTTAAGGGCCACTAGCTCTAGGAAACGCCAACCAAAAAAGGGGGCTATCTTGAATAAAAACGATCTCATCGCAGCGGTGTCCGAAATGACCGATTTGTCGAAGGCGGATGCCGGCAAAGCGGTGGACGCGGTTTTCGATACCATCACCAACACGCTCAAGAGCGGCGATGAAGTGCGTCTTGTGGGTTTCGGGACTTTCTCGGTGTCGCAGCGCGCGGCCAGTGAAGGCCGCAATCCGCGGACCGGCGAAACCATCCAGATCCCGGCGTCCAAGCAGCCCAAGTTCAAGGCCGGCAAAGCGCTCAAGGATTCGGTGAACTAAGACCGCAGCCGGCGGTCGGGTCGCATCCGCCACGGTGCGGCCTTGCCCGGCGCGCCTCTGCCAGCCGCGGTCAGGCCGTTTGGCGTCAGCGGCGACGGGTGAGCCCATAAGTGGCCCACACCGGGCGACACAAAAGGGTAGACAAAGACGGCCACACCAAGGTGGCCACACCCATGCGGACCCGACGCATAGGGGCCGGACACGGATAGTCCGGGCGCCATCGGTCCGATAAACAAGGGGAAACGGGCGACTGCGCCGGCTGGCGCGCAATCGCCCGCTTGCCTGTGGCGCGATGGGGCGCTAAAGCAGGCGCGCGCCGAGCATGTCCGATCGGCGATCCGAGCGCCACCCCCGATCCGCCCGCGGATCAGGGGCGCGGCGCTTCAGGGCGGTTAGCTCAGTTGGTAGAGCGTCTCGTTTACACCGAGAATGTCGGCGGTTCGAGCCCGTCACCGCCCACCATCCCGTGATCACCAACGCCGTTCTTCGACACCATTGGCGCCGGCGCCCGGCAAGCCCGGCGCGCGCTCGCCGCGGGGCGTTTGTCAAGAAACCGTAACATCGCCGGTGTACCCGAGCCCCCGACCGCTGCTCCGGGCCGGTGATGGCCGCGGTGCGGGTCGGTGATGTCTGATCGGATGAAAGGCTGCATACAATGCCAGCAGTTCGCGCCATGGCCGGGGCGTTCGGCCTGGGTCTCTGGGTCTTGCTTTCGGTCTCTTGCGCAGTTGCCGGCGAACCGGTGGCGGCGCAGACCGAGGCCACGCCGGCGACCACAGGGCTGGCGCTCTATGGCCCACACGCCCGATCCGATGCCGTGCGCGCCCGGCGCGCCGAGATCGATCGCGCGGCGGTTCGCCTGTCGGTCGAGCGCTCGGCGGCCGACGGGACGGCGAGGGTTGCCAGTCATGTGGTGTTGGGCGACGGCTATGTGCGCGTCGACCGGGCCGGCGCCCGCACGCTCTACGATGTGACCCTGCGGCGGGTGCTGCGGTTTGCCGACGGCGGCGCGACGGTTGCCAATGACAGCCTTTATGCGCTGATCGCGGCCAAGCGTCTGCGCTTCGACCGCGCCATGGCGGCGGTTGCCAGCGCCGATGGCACCGCCCCCGATCCGTGGGCGGTGTTTTCGATCGCCAGTGAGACGGGCTTTTTGCGCGACAAGGCGGCCGACCGGGTGGCCCCGGTGTCCTGGCAACGCCAAGGGGCTAGCCTGACCGGGCGGGTCCGCGGCGAGACCGTGGTCACCGTGACCTATGGCGAGGTCGCCCTGGCGCCGCGTCACCGCGCGATGCTGCGGCGGTATCTGGCCTATGAACTGCCGCTGGCGCCGGCGCTGGTGGCGCGGATTGTCGCGGACGAGGCGATGCCGACGCAGATCCGATATCGGACGTTCACCAGCGACGCCGGCGGCATGGCTCAGTGGCGGGTGACGGCGCGCGCGGAGATCGAGCAGGACTATCCCTTGCCCGCCGGCTTGGCCGCGGATTGGTCGGTGGCCAGTGACGCGTTGCGCCCGTTGGTGGAGCAGCTTGTGGGCCTGGTGGGCGAGGGCAAGCGGCCGTGGATCGATCCGGTGTCGTTGCTGCCGTCGGTTGAGGCCGCCGCCGAGCGGGGCGACTGGCTGGGCGTGTTCCTGATCGCATCGCAGACCCAGATACCCTACCGCGTGGACTGCAACGGCCCGGCCACCGTGCCCGCCTGTCGCGCGCTGATCCGCTGGCAGAACCGGGCGCACACCAACGACCCGCGTGTGGCGACGCTGCGCCGGGCGATGACCCGGCCGACGCAGAACCGGGACGCCCTGGCCGATAGCGTCCAGGCGGTCGCGGCGATCTACGAAGCGATGGCGGCCGACGACCCGCATCGTCCGCGCGTTGGCCTGACCCTGGCCCGGCTTGGCTGGCGATTGCAGCAACGGATCGCAGCCGCCGGTGTCACGGACGACAACGCCGGGAACGATGACCGGGGTGGGTCCGCCCTGCCGCCCGACCTGTCGTTCGACCGGCTGTTCGCGGCGGCCCTGGCGGCGGACCCCCATAATGCCAATCTCTACCGGGATTATGGCGACTTTCACCTGCTCAGCGATCGGCCCGATCTGGCGTGGCGTCTGTTCGACCTGGGGCGCGCGATCGTCCCCTCCGGTCGATGGGTGCGCCTCGAAAATGTTAAGGATGCCGAAAAGGGGTTCCGTCGAACCTACCCTGGTTTTTTCTAACATGTAGCCCGAGAGGCAGTATTAGCTGTCCGACCGATCGGATCGGGGTGCGCGGACCGGGATCGAATAGGATTTCTCAGCGTATTTTTCGGGTTAACGCGAACGACATGACTGGCCGGGCCTGCCGTTTATTGGCAGGCCCTTTTTGTTTTCAAGCATTCGGGGATGGAAATTTTGGGTTCAACGGCGGTTTTTTGCGTCGTCACGCCTTAAGCCGGTCGTCCGTGTGTCAGGACTTTCTCGGAAATTCAAAAAAAGTGTCACACAGCGCGTTTATACGGCGAGGGCGTCCGGCTCTGCGTCATCGGCGCGGTGGGCGCCATGGTTTTCTTTGACCCATATCCCCAGGGGGAATGATGATAAGCGCGACTCTGACGAAGAGGGCTCTTGCAGCTCTTCTGGCAACGTCGGCACTGGTAGCGTGCGGTGACGACGTCCCCGAACCGGCCGGCCCCGGTATCGTGGACCCGGCGCCCAATCCTGGCGGCGGCGACGATGGCGGCGACGGCGGTGATGGTGGCGACGGCGGCGACGGTGGCCAGACCCCCGATGCCCCCACCGACGGCGCAGAGCCGCGCGATTTCGCCAATTTCGAGTGCCCCACGGGGACCCTTGAGGTGACCGTCGGCGGCACACCGCAGTGCCAGATCTCGGGCACCATCACCGAGAATCTGACCCTGACCGCGAGTCAGACGGACGGCACGCGCACCATCTACACCCTGAACGGGGCGGTGTTCATCGGCGAGGATCTGGGGCCCGACCCGGACAATGCCAACCCCGACGGCCAGCGCGCCGTGCTCACCATCGAGCCCGGCACCACCGTCTATGGTCAGGACACGGACTCGATCCTGGTGGTCTCGCGCGGGTCTGAACTGCGCGCGCTCGGCACCGAAAACGCGCCGATCGTGTTCACCAGCGCCGAGGACGTGGATACCCAGTTCCCCAACGCCAATATCGCCGGCAGCTTCGGCCGCAGCCAGCGCTCGTTCCCGGCCGGGTCGGCAACGCGCGATCCGCACAGCGGCGAGTGGGGCGGTCTGATCCTCAACGGCCGCGCGCCGATCAATGTGGGCCTCGAAACCCAGGGCGAGGGCGATAGCGGCCTCTATGGCGGCACCGATGCGGCCGACAGCAGTGGCGTGCTCAACTATGTGCAGGTTCGCTACGCCGGTTTCGAGATCACGCCCGAGAACGAGTTGAATGGCATCGCCTTCCAAGGCGTCGGCTCGGGCACGTCGGTCGACCGGATCCAGATCCACAATAACGACGACGACGGCGTCGAATTCTTCGGTGGTACCGTCAACGCCAAGCGCGTGGTGGTGACCGGCGCCGACGACGATTCGATCGACTGGACCCAGGGTTGGCAGGGCAATCTGCAGTTCGCCGTGGTGGTCCAGAACCCCGAACAACTGGCGTCGGACAGCGGCATCGAAGCCGACAACAATTCGGACAATTTCGACATCACGCCACGCTCCAACCCGACCATCGCCAATGCGGTGTTCGTCGGCGCCAGCGGCACGCCCGACGGCGACGACGCGGTGGCCAACGATGTCGGCGGTGAAGGCTGGCACCTGCGGCGCGGCACCGGCCTGACCATCGCCAACGCGGTTGTCACCGGCTTCGACAATGGCCAAAGCCTGGAAATCAGCGACGACGCCACTTTCCCGAACCTGACCTTCCAGTCGATCGCGCTGGACAGCGCGGTGGACTTCGAAAGCCAGGAAAGCGAAGACGCGTTCCTTGCCGGCACCAACACGGTGTTCAGCAATCGCTTCGACGGCAGCCAGCCGGCCGACCCGTACGTCAATTCGCTGCGTGGTCCGTTGCCGTTCATCAGCGGTGCCCGTGAAGCGGCGATTCCGGCCGCCGACACCACCGCGCTCGGCAGCTTCTTTGACGCTGCGCCGTTCGTCGGCGGCGTCAGCGACACCGGCCCGTCGGCGGACGGGGTCACCGGCAACTGGACGCTCAATTGGACGTTCAAGTTGAACCCGGCGCCCGAGTGCCCGGTGGAAAACTCTGCCGTGTCCGACGTCGACGGCCAGTGCACGATCACCGGCACGATCACCGACAATCTGCGCCTCCAAGCCGGCATCGACTATTATCTGGATGGCGGTGTGTTCGTGGGTGAAGACGCCGGCGCCGACCCGGCGAACCCTACCCCTGACGCCGATACGGCCACGCTGACCATCGAGCCCGGCGTGACCGTGATCGGCGTCAACGAGCAGTCGCGCCTGGTGGTCAGTCGCGGCAGCCAGATCTTCGCCAACGGCACCGCCACCGCGCCGATCACCATGATCGGCCTGAAGGCCAATGGCGAGCCCATCGACGTCAACAGCGTCGACGACTTGGCCACCGTGTCGGGCCGCTGGGGCGGCTTGATCGTCAACGGTCGCGCTCAGATCAATGTGGGCCTCGAAACCCAGGGTGAGGGTGATTCGGGCTTGTATGGCGGTGTCGACGACACCGACAATAGCGGCTCGATCTCCTATCTGCGCCTGATCGGCGCCGGCTTCGAGATCACCCCTGAGAACGAGTTGAACGGCGTCGCGATGCAAGGCGTGGGCAGCGGGACGTCGGTCAACAACGTCCAGGTTCACAATAACGACGATGACGGCATCGAGTTCTTCGGCGGTGCGGTGAGCGCCAAGCGTCTGGTGATGACCGGCTCGGACGACGACTCGGTGGACTGGACCCAGGGCTGGCGCGGCAACCTTCAGTTTGTGGTCGTGGTCCAGAACCCGCGCCAACTGGCCTCCGACAGCGGCATCGAAGCCGATAACAATTCGGACAATTTCGACGCCACGCCGCGCGCCAATGCCCGCATCGCCAACGGCGTGTTCGTCGGCGCCAGCGCGCTTGACCCCAATGCGGTCAACAATGACGTGGGCGGCGAAGGCTGGCACCTGCGTCGCGGCACCGGCGCCGAGATCGTCAACTCGGTGGTCGTCGGCTTCGACAACGCCCAAAGCCTGGAGATCAGCGACGACGCCACCTTCGCAAATCTGAGCTTCACCTCGGTGGCACTCGATAGCGCGATCGACTTCGAAAGCCAGGAAACCGAAGACGCGTTCACCGCCGGCACCGACACGGTGTTCAGCCAGCGCTTCGACGGCAGCCAGCCGACCGACCCCTACGTGAACACGGTTCGCGGTCGGGCTTCGGGCCAGGTGCCGTTCATCAGCGGCAATACCGAAGTGGCGCTGACCGCGGCCGACCCGACGACGCTCGGGGGCTTCTTCGAAGCCGCGCCCTTCGTCGGCGCCGTGACCGGTGCGGATAACGACTTCACCGCCGGTTGGACCGTGTTCCTGGATCAGCAAGTGCAATCGATCCTCGACGCGCAGGCCAACTAAACCGCTCTTGTCGGGCGCTGCGGCGGCCACCGCCGCGGCGCCCGTGCGGCTTTTTTTTCAGTGACAAGACTTACAAGGTGACAGCCCCATGGCATCGCGCCTGCTGACAAAGACGGCCCTTTTGACAACCACCATCCTGGCCTCGGGGAGCGCGGCGGTCGCGCAGAGCGAAAGCGAGCCAGCGGGGAGCCAGCAACCGGTCGAGGAAATCGTCGTCACCGGGGATTTCATTCCCGACGAGAAACGCGGCACCTCGGAAATCGCCAATGTGCTCGACGCCGACGATTTTACCCGCACGGGCGATTCGGACATGGCCGCCGCGTTGCAGCGGGTCACCGGTCTGAGCCTGGTGGAGGGCAAGTATGTGTTTGTCCGGGGCCTGGGCAAACGCTATTCGAATGCCACCCTCGACGGCTCGCCGCTGCCCAGCCCCGAGCCCTTGAGCCGGGTCATTCCGTTGGACATTTTCCCCACGTCCTTCATCGGCAACACGCTGGTGCAGAAGACCTTCTCGCCGGAATACCCGGCCCAGTTCGGCGGCGGCATCATCGCCCTGCGCACCAAGCGTCTGCCCGAAGAGCGGCGGTTCCGCGTGTCTGTGTCGGCCGAGGCCAACAGCGTCACCACCTTCTCCGACGGTTTGGCGCTCAAGGGGGGCAGCCTCGACTTTCTCGGCATCGACAATGGCTACCGGTCGATCCCGGATCTGTTGGCGCAAGACCCCAATCTGGAGCAGTTCCCGACCAATTCGGCCGAGCGTGAGGCGATCGGCGAGGCGCTGCCCAATGCCTGGTCGCCGGACAATGAGCCGCTGCCGCCCGGCGTCGGTCTCGCCTTCAACTATGACGACCGGTTCGACTTCTCGGACATAAGCGTCGGCGTGCAACTGGGGCTGAGCTACGACAGTTCGTTGCAGAACCGGAACGGGATTCGCCAGGTGTTCGCCCTTGAACAGGGCGAAGTGGCGGTGAACGAATCCTACACGCCCGAGGCGTGCGTGGAGAACCTCGCGCCCTTGAACCGGACCCAGCCCGGCGTGGTCGCCGACTTCGTCGACGGCTGCGGCGTGCGCTCGACGGTCTGGGAGATCGGTCTCAACGGCTTCCTCAATGTGGGCGTCGATTTCGGCAATGACCATTCGATCAAGGCGACGCAGCTTCTGCTGCGCCAGACCACCCGCGAAAGCGTCATCGAGCAGGGCATCGACTTCGAGGGCGACCCGCGCAGCAGCGTCCGCAACGACTGGATCGAACGCCAAGTCTGGTTCAGCCAGTTGAACGGCGACCATTTCGTCAATCTGTTCGGCGGTGACGCCTTCAGCGGCGACCTGGAGATCCAGTGGCGGGCGTCCTATGCGGCGGCCGACCGGGATACGCCGTTCCGGCGCACCTATGACTATGTGCTCAACGAGGCCACCGGTCTGCTCAGCTTCGACCCGCAGACCGAGGGCAACCGCACGGTGTTCGGCGAACTGTCCGACGACCAGTATGGCGCGGGCCTCGATTTCATCCAGCCGATGAACTGGTTCGGCCGGCCGGTCGACGTGAAACTCGGCTATGCCTATGAGAAGAAAGATCGCGAATCGGCGTTCCGTCGCTATTTCTTCGACAATTTCGGCGATTTGAACCGGCAGGTGATCCCCGAGTTCATCTTCACGGAAGAGAATATCGGTCCCGATGGCCTGACCCTGTTCCCGATCTTCCAGCCGTCGGACGCGTTCACCGCCGACTTCCGCAACCACCAGGCCTATATCGGCCTCGACGCGCAGGTGATCGACACGGTTCGCGTGGCGCTCGGCGGCCGCTTCGAGGATTCGGTGCAGACCGCCGAAAGCTTCGGGCTGGTCAACGAGCAGGACGTTCTCAGCGCCAATATCGACGAGACCTACTTCCTGCCGGCGGTGACCGTGACCTGGGAATTCGCGCAGAACATGCAGCTGCGCGGCGCGTTCTCGCAGACCATCTCGCGCCCCGACCTGCGCGAGATCGCCGACACCCAGTTCCTCGACCCCGAGCGCAACCGCTTCATCCGCGGCAACCCCGATTTGGTGAATTCGGAACTGACCAACTTCGATGTCCGCTGGGAGTGGTATTTCGGCCGCCGCGACCAGATGACCCTGGGCGCCTTCTACAAAGAGATCAAAAATCCGATCGAACGGGCGATCCGCATCGAGGGCAGCAACCGGGTGATCAGCTTCTTCAACCGGGCGTTCGTCGATACCCGCACCGGCAGCACCGACGTGCGCCTGCAAGGCGGGCTGGTCCAGGCCGAGGATCTGGCCGATGTGGAGATCTTCGACACCGAGGCGGACCTGATCGGCGTCGAGTTCGAGTTGGTGAAATACTATGATGTGTCCGATCTGGTCGACTGGCAGTTCTTCGAGGACCGCGAGCTCTACCTGATCGGCAACTTCAGCTACATCGACTCGGAAGTGAACATCGACGAGAGCGTGGTCGACGAGCTGCAGTTGAGCAGCGCGACCCGGCGCCTTCAGGGCCAGTCGGAAATCATCGTCAATGCCCAGATCGGCTTCGAGGATTTCCTGGCCGGCGAGAAGCTGGCGGTGGTGCTGAACTGGCAGTCCGAACGCCTGCAAGAGGTGGGCACGCTCGGCCGACCCGACATCTTCGAACGCCCGCCGATCATGGTCGACTTCGTCTATTCGCGCGAATTCGATCTGGGTGAGACGCCCATGCAGGTGCGGTTCAGCGCGCAGAATCTCTTGAACGAAGAAGAATTCCTGAGCCAAGGTGGCGAGACGACCGAGAATTTCCAGATCGGTCGCACATTCTCCATCAGCTTGTCGGCGGAATTCTGACGCGGACACGCCGCCTTAACGGCGGATCGAGGGACCATTGAAGGCACAGTCCGGTCTTGGTGAAAGCGGCCCCGCCCGGCGCGGGGCCGCGCTTGTTGCACGGCTGGCCCAGGCGTCGTCGTCTTTGTCGTCATCGTCTTCGGCGGCTGCGGCGGCGCTGCGGCGGCGCGGTCTGGCGATCAGTCAGCCCCGCCTGGCCGGGACGGTCGAGGTGGCGGCTGTGGCGGCGCTTGCGCTGATCGTCGCCGACACCGTGTGGATGCTGGCGGCGCCCGGCGATGGTGCGGGCGGCGGCGGGCCGGCGATGGCCGCGCGCGGGGGGCCGGCACCGGCGGTCGAGGCAACGCTCGACACCACAATCCTGACCGCCTTCGACCCCTTCCACACCGCGCCCGCGCCCGGCGACGACGCCGTGCCGGCGGCGGTCGCGGCCGATGCCGGTGCGGTCGAAAGCGATCTGGATCTGACCCTGACCGGCGTGCGGCTGGGGCCGGACGGCGGCTCGGCGATCATCGCCAAGCGCACCGGCGACCAGGGCCGCTATGGCCCCGGCGACACGGTGCTCGACGGCGTGCGGGTCGAGCGCATCTTGCCCTACCGGGTGGTGCTGGCACGCGGCGGCCGGTTGGAAAGCCTCTATCTGGTCGACCGGGCGGTGCGCGACCGGCGCGGCCGGCCAGCGGCCGAGGCTGCCCCGGCCGGCGCCCCTCTTGCCGACGCCCCAGCGGGCGAGCCGGCGCCCCAGCCGAGGCCGGGGGCAACGCCCGAACCGGGGTCGGCGGGGCCGGCGGTCGCCGACGCGCGGGCGGCCGAGTTGACGGCCAAGCGGCTGATGGCGGCGGTGCAGTTTCGCCCCCGGCTCGCCGACGGGCGGTTGACCGGCTATGTGGTGATGCCGCGCGGCGAGGCGGCGTTGTTCCGCTATGCCGGTTTTGTGCCGGGGGATGTGGTGGTGGCGCTCAACGGCCGCTCGGTGGGCGAGATCCGCGACCCGGCAGCGCTCGATGCCACCCTGCGGGCGGCGGAACGGGCCGTGTTCGCGGTGGAAAGAGACGGTGCTCGCACCCGCGTGACGATCGATTTGGACGGATGAGTATGGTGATGGACACGGCGCGGACGACCATGGCACGAGCGGCGAAGACGGCGGCGGCCGGGCTTCTGGCAGGGAGCATGGCGCTGGCGCTGTGGCTGTCGGTGAGCCTCGGGGTGGCCGCACAGCCGGCCGGCGGCGGCGAGACGCTCAATTTCCGCGACGCGGACCTGGCCACGGTGATCGAGGAGATCGCCATGCTCACCGGCCGCACCTTCATCGTCGACCCGGCGGTGCGCGGCGAGGTGACGGTGATCTCGCAGACGCCGCTGGATACCGAGGGCCTGTTCCAGGTCTTGCAAAGCACCCTCGACGTCAACGGCTTCACCGCAATGCCCACCGCCAGCGGCGCCTATAAGGTGGTGCCCCGAGACGGGGTCGCCCGGCGCGGCGCGCCGATGGGTGGGCCGGACACCGGCGACACCATGGTCACCCGGGTATTCGCGCCGCGCCATATCGGCCATCTGGCGGCGCTGCGCCTGTTGCAGGGGCTGGTGGGCGAGGACGGCACGCTGGTGGCGACGCGCGGCAGCGACAAGCTGATCGCCGTGGACAGCGCCGCCAATGTGGCGCGCATGGCCGAGTTGCTGGCCGAACTGGACCGCGACCCGTCGGTGGTGCGGACGCTCAAGCTCGACAACACCGCCGCCGGCGAGATGGTCGACACGCTGCGCGCGCTCGCCGCCGAAGCCGAGGACGAGGGGGCGGCCGGGCCGGGCGCGTTGCGCATCGTCGGCGTGGCCAGCACCAACAGCATCGTGCTCAAGGGCCGCCCCGACTTGGTCGAGCGCTATCTGCCGATCGCCCGCCAACTGGACGCCGACAATGAGACCGGCGGCGACATCCGGGTGGTCTATCTCAAGCACGCCAAGGCCGAGGAAATGGCCAGCCTGTTGCAGCAGGTGGCCAACCAGCTGGCCGCCCAGCGCAGCCCCGACGGTCAGGGCCAGGGCGGCCGGCTGGAGACCAGCATCGGCGTCCACGCCGAGACCAATTCGTTGATCGTCAACGGCCCGCCCGACGTGCAGAAATTGCTCGACGAGGTGATCTCCAAGCTCGACATCCGCCGCCCGCAGGTGCTCGTCGAAGCGATCATCGTCGAAATGTCCGACTCCGCCGCGCGCGAGTTGGGCCTGCAATATGTGCTCGGCGGCGGCGACGGCAATCTGCCGTTCACGGTCACCAATTTCTCGCAAAGCGCGCCCAACATCCTGGCCGCCACCGGCGCGGTCACCCTCGACGACCAGTTGGACGACGATGACGACGCGCTCGACAATGTGCGCCAGGCGGCGATCAACTCGCTGTTGAACGTCAACGGCTTCATCGGCGGGTTCGCGGGCCAGACCGACAATGGCACGCTGTTCGGCTTCATCCTCAACGCGCTCGACCGCGACGTGCAGTCGAACGTGCTGTCGACGCCGTCGGTGATGACCCTGGACAATTCCGAGGCGCGCATCAATGTGGGCCAGGAAATCCCCATCACCACCGGCGAGGCGCTCGGCGCCAACAACCAGAACCCGTTCCGCACCGTGGAGCGCCAGGATGTGGGCGTGATCCTGGAGGTGGTCCCGCAGATCAGCGAGGGCAATTCGATCCGCCTGTTCATCCGCCAGGAGGTGTCGAGCGTCGAAGGCCCGGCGACCGCCAACGCCGTCGACCTGATCACCAACCAGCGCGAGATCGAGACCACGGTGCTCGCCGACGACGGCGAGATCATCGTGCTCGGCGGGCTGATCGAGGACGACGAACGGGTCACCGTCGACGCGGTGCCGTTGCTCGGCGACATTCCCGGCCTCGGCCGGCTGTTCCGCAGCGAGGGTCGCAGCCGCCAGCGCACCAATCTGATGGTGTTCCTGCGCCCGAGCATCGTGCGCGGCGTCGAGGACGTGCGCCGGGTCACCGATCAGAAGTATAACTATATCCGCTCGGAACAGATCCGCCGCTCGGGCGACGGCCAGTCGACGCTCGACCTGTTCACCGATCAGGTGCTCACCCCCGACGCGGCAGCCCGCGAGCAGCCCTAAGGGCGCCCGAAAAAAGTGCAATGACGATGGCAACCACGGTCGATAAGCCCAATCCGATGCTGAGCTATCCCTTCGCCAAGGAGAAGGGGGTGCTGCTGCTTGACCCGCCGGCCCCGGGGGCCGATTGGGGCGCTGGGCCGGTGCGCGTGGGGCTGCGCCAGGGGGCCCGCCACCGGCCGCTGATCGAGGTGCGGCGCGCGCTCGGCCGGCCGCTGGCGATCGAGACGTTGGCGCCCGGCGAGTTCGACCGCCGGCTGTCGGAACTCTATGCCCTCGACGGCTTCGACGCCGACGGTTTCGCCGCCGAGGACGAGGCCGGTGCCGGCGACGATCTGTCCAGCCTGCTCGAAGACATGCCGCGCACCGCCGACCTGCTGGACGCCGACGACGATGCACCGATCATCCGGCTGATCAACGGCGTGATTGGCGAGGCGGTGCGCCAGAACGCCTCCGACATCCATGTGGAGCCGTTCGAGGGCCATCTCGCGATCCGCCTGCGCGTCGACGGGGTGTTGCAGGAGGTGGCCGATCTGGGCGTGCGTCTGGCGCCGGTGATCGTGTCGCGGATCAAGGTGATGGCGCGCATGGACATCGCCGAGAAGCGGGTGCCCCAGGACGGCCGCATTTCGCTCGCCCTGGGCGGACGCAGCCTCGACGTGCGCGTGTCGACGCTGCCGTCGCGCCATGGCGAGCGGGTGGTGTTGCGCCTGCTCGACAAGGACCAGGCGCATTTCCACATGGACCAGTTGGGCATGCCCGCGGCGACCCTGGCGGCGTTCGAGCGCGGCCTCGCCGAGCCCAACGGCATCATCCTGGTCACCGGCCCCACGGGCTCGGGCAAGACCACCACGCTTTATGCCGGCCTGGCGAGCTTGAACGACGCCAGCCGCAACATCCTGACCGTCGAAGACCCGGTGGAATACGCCCTCGACGGCGTCGGCCAGACCCAGGTGCAGCCCAAGGTGGGCATGACCTTCGCCGCCGGCCTGCGCGCGATCCTGCGCCAGGACCCCGACGTGGTGATGGTCGGCGAGATCCGCGACCTGGAGACCGTGCAGATCGCCGTGCAGGCCAGCCTGACCGGCCATCTGGTGCTGTCCACGGTGCACACCAACAGCGCCGTCGCCGCGATCACCCGGCTGCGCGACATGGGCGTCGAGCCGTTCCTGCTCGCCTCGACGGTCAAGGTCATCCTGGCCCAGCGGCTGGTGCGCCGGCTTTGTCCGGCGTGTCGCAGCCCCCACGCACCGACACCGGGAGAAGCCCAGTTGTTCGAGGGCTGGAGCGCGGTGCCCGCGGTGCTGCACCGCCCGGTGGGCTGCGAGGCGTGCAACCGCACCGGCTTCGCCGGCCGGGTCGGGCTTTATGAACTGGTCGAGGTGGACGAGACCCTGCGCGCCATGATCCACGACGACGCCCGCGAACAGGCCCTGGCCGACCACGCCTTCCGCGACGCCGACACGCTGTTGCGCAGCGGCCTGCGCCATGTGGCGGCGGGCACCACCTCGCTCGACGAGGTGATGCGGGTGACCCGGCGCGACCGGGCGGGGGGCGGTGCCGGGGCGAACGGATCGGTGAGCGATGGCGGCCTTTGAGTATGAGGCGCTCGACGGGCGCGGGCGCACCCGGCGCGGCGTCGTCTCGGCCGACACCGCCCGGCTCGCCCGGCGTGAGCTTAAGCGCCGACAACTGGTCCCGCTCAAGCTGGTGGCCACCGATGCGGGGCCAGGAGCAGGGCCAGGAGCAGGGGTCGGTGCAGGGGTGGGTGCAGGGCCGGGCGCGCGGGTCGGCGACGGCGAGGCGGGCGGCGCGCCGGGCCTGGGTGCCCGGCTCGCCCGGTTGCGCCCGGCCCCCCGGCTGTCGGCCAAGGAGGTGGTGCTGGTCACCCGCCAGCTGGCGACGCTGATCTCGGCGGCGGCGCCGGTGGAAGAGGCGCTCAACACCGTGGCGCTGCAAAGCGACCGGCCGCTGGTGCGCAAGGTGTTGTTGTCGGTGCGCGCGCAGGTGATGGAGGGCCAGCGGTTGGGCGACGCGCTCGCCCGCCACCCCGACAGCTTTTCCCCTCTCTATCGCTCGATGGTCGCGGCGGGCGAGGCGGCGGGCAGCCTTGGGCCGGTGATGGAGCGGCTGGCCGACTATCTCGAACGGACCCACGCGATGCGCGCCAAGGTGGTTTCGGCGCTGGTCTATCCGGCGTTTCTGGCGGTCACCGCGCTGGCGGTGGTGGTGCTGTTGATGGCCTTCGTGGTGCCCAAGGTGGCCGAGCAATTCGACCATCTGGGCCAGGCGCTGCCCTGGCTGACCCGGGCGATGATGGCGCTGGCCGAGGCGTTGCAGGCCTATGGCGCGGCGGCGTTGGTGGCGCTCCTGGTGCTTGGGATGGTGGCTGTGCGGGCGCTCAAGCGGCCGGGCGTGCGCGAACGGGTCGACCGCTGGGTGCTGGCGCTGCCGCTGGTCGGCCGGCTGGCGCGCGAGATGAACGCAGCCCGGCTGGCGCGCACGCTCGCCACCCTGATCGCCAGCGGCACGCCGGTGCTCGAAGGGCTGGCGGCGGCGCGCAACACGCTCGCCAACAGCTATCTCAAGGCGTCGCTCACCCAAGTGATCGCCCAGGTGCGCGAGGGCTCGGGGCTGGCCGGCGCGCTGCGCAAGACCGGCGCATTTCCGCCGCTGGTGGTCTATATGGCGGCCATGGGCGAGAAGGGCGGCCGGCTCGACGAGATGCTGGGCAAGGCCGCCGACTATATGGAAGCCGAGTTCGAGGACGTGACGCGCACCGCGCTCAGCCTGCTCGAACCGGCGATCATCGTTGTCATGGGGGGCGCGGTGGGCCTGATCGTGTTGGCGATCATGCTGCCGATCCTGCAACTGAACACGCTGGCGCTCTAGCCCGCGATGGCGAAGGAGAGACGAGACATGGCCGAACACAAGCTGCAACAGCCGCCGCAAACCCCGGCGCCCAACACCGACCCGAACCGGGCACCGCGCCTGCGCGGCCGGCACGGCCGGCGCGGCGACCGTGGCGTCACCCTGGTGGAATTGATGGTGGTGCTGGTGATCCTGGGGCTGTTGGCCACCGTGGTGGTGGTCAATGTGTTGCCGGCGCAGGACACCGCCATGGTCACCAAGGCGCGCAGCGACATCGCCAACCTGGAAAGCGCGCTCAAGATGTACCGGCTGGACAATCTGAGCTACCCGACCACCGACCAGGGCCTGGAAGCGCTGGTCGACCGGCCCGAGGGGCTGGCGCAACCGGGCCGCTACCGCGACGGCGGCTATATCGACCGGCTGCCCGCCGACCCCTGGGGCAATCCCTATCAGTATGTGCGCCCGGGCGAACACGGCGCCTATGACCTTTATTCCACCGGCGCCGACGGCCGCGTCGGCGGCGAGGACCTGAACGCGGATATCGGCAATTGGCAGGACCCGGATCAACAGGGCTGACCCCGGCCGGGCCCGGGGGCGCGCGTGGCGATCATGCCGCCGGCTTTTCGCTGGTCGAGTTCATGATGGTGCTGGTGATCCTGGGGCTGGTCAGCGGGGCGGTGGCGCTGACCCTGCCGCCGGGCCGGGCAAGCCTGGCCGACGAGGCGGGGATGTTGGTCGCCCGGCTGTCCCGCGCCGGCGACGAGGCGGTGATCTCGGGCGCCGCCTTGGGCGTGCGCGTGGACGCGCACGGCTACGGCTTCTGGCGCCGGCGCCAGGGCCAGTGGTTGGCGTTCACCGGCGAGGGCCTGTTCGCGCCGCAAGCCTGGCACGCCGGCACCCAGGCCGACCTGGTCGAGGCCGGCGGTTGGTTCGCGCTCGACATCGCCGCCGACGCCGACCCGCGCGCCACCCCGCCGGCGATCCGCTTCTACCCCGACGGCACCGCCACCGCCTTCACCCTGCGCCTGAGCCGCCGGGGCCAAGACCTTGTCATCGAAGGCGACCCCGCAGGCGCCATACGGGTCGCCGATGGCCGGGAGCCCGGCCGCTGATGCGCCCGCAACCGCCCCGAATGCGCCGAGCGCCCGGGACCACAGGACCGGTGCGGGTGACAGGACCGGCCCGGGCGACCCGGGCGAGCCGGGGGGCGACCGGGGCCGGCTTCACGCTGGTCGAGGTGCTGGTGGCGCTGGCGGTGTTCGCCATCGCTGCGGTGGCGCTGCTCGCCGCCCAGGGCCACCAGGCGCGCACCATGGCGGCCTTGGAGGCGCGGGTGCTGGCCGAGGTGGTGGCCGAAAACCGGCTCGCCGAGGCGATGGTCGCGCCGGCGGCACCGCGCCCCGGCACCCGGCGCGGCGAAACCGTGCTGGCCGACCGCGCCTTCGCCTGGACCGAGCGGGTGTCGCCGGCGGCCCAGACCGGCTTGGTGCGCGTCCAGGTCGCGGTGACGCTGGCCGACAGCGACCGGCTGCTGGTCGACCTGACCGGGTTGCGGCGACCATGAGGCGCCGGGCCCATGGCGCCGGGCGCGGCGTTGCGGCCGGCTTCACGCTGGTGGAGATGCTGGTCGCCCTGGCGCTGTTTTCGCTGGTTGCGGCGGCCGGGGCGGGCGTGTTGGGCCAGACCCTGGTGGCGCGCGACGCCATCGCCGACAAGGACCGGCTGTTGCGCCGCTTCCAGGTGGCGCGTGCGCTGTTGAAGGACGATCTGGGCCAGATCGCGCCCATGGCGGTCCGCGGCGCCTTCGGCGGCGTCGAGACCGCGGGGTTCCGGGGCGGCATCGGCCCGGACGCCGACGCGCCGATCCTTGCCTTCGTCCGCCGGGGGGTCGCCAACCCCAACGCCCGGGCGGCGCGCGGCTCGCTGGGCTTCGTGACCTATGCCTTGCGCGACGGCGACCTGGTGCGCACCACCCGCGCCCGGGTTCACGCCACGCCCGACACGCCGGCGCTCGACCGGGTGCTGCTGTCGGGCGTCGCGGACCTGACGCTCAGCTTTCGCAACGATCAGGGCTGGGTCGGGCAGTGGCGCGTGGTCGGCACCGACCCGGCACGCCTGCCGCGCGCGGTGGCCGTGGAGATGACCGTGGCGGGGCTGGGCCGGGTGCGCCAGGTGTTCCCGACGCCGGGCGCGGGGGCGCGGCCGTGAGCGCCCGGACCGAGCCACGCCAGCGCCCCAGCCGCCCCGCGCGTGGCGGGTGCCCCGCGCGCGGCGAGCGCGGCGCGGTGTTGATCACCGTGCTGGTGCTGGTGGCGGTCATGGGCGTGGTCGCGGCGACGATCCTGGACGATGTGCGCTTCGGCGTGCGCCGGGCGCTCAACATGCGGCTGGCCGATCAGGCGCGCTGGCACCTGCTGGCCACCGAAGATCTGGCGCGTGCGGCGATCCGGGCCAGTTGGCGCGCCGAACCGGCGATCTCGACCCTGGGCAGCGCCTGGGCCACCGCCCCCCAGCGCTTCCCCGTGGACGGCGGGTTTCTGGAGGGAGCGATCCGCGACGGCGGCAATTGCTTCAACCTCAACAGCCTGGTGGACGGCGTGCCGGGCCGGCGCTTGGAGGCCAATGACGCCGCCGTCGACGAATACCGGCGGCTGTTGCGCCTGCTGGGCGTTTCGCCCGGCCAGGCGGCGGCGCTTGCCAACGCTGCGGTCGACTGGCTCGACACCGACACGACGCCACGCGACGGCGGCGCGGAAGACATCCAGTACGCCCGGCGCGATCCGCCGGGCCGGGCTGGCAATACGCTGATGGCCGAGGCCAGCGAATTGCGCGGCGTGATCGGCTATAGCCGGGCGCTCTACCGCACGCTGCGGCCGTTCGTGTGCGCGCTCGACAGCACCGCGCCGGCGGTGTTGAACATCAATACCCTGCGCGTGGACCAGGCGCCGTTGTTGGCCGCGCTGGTGGGCGAGGGGCTGGCCCTCGACCGGGCCGCCGACCTGATCGCCGCGCGCCCGGCCGCCGGCTATCGCCGCGCTGAGCAACTGTGGGCCGAGCGCGCGTTCGACGAGGTGGCGCTCGACGCCGCCACCCGGGCGCGGGTCGACGTGCAGACCTGGGTCTATGCGCTGTCGTCGCGGGTCATCGTGCACGACGCCTATGCCGAGGGCAGCGCCTTGTTCCGCCTGCGCCCGTCGGGGCGGATCGAGCTGTTGGCCCGCCGCTATGGAGAGGACGAATGACCGCCAAGATCGTGGTGATGCTGCCCGACCCGGCGCCGCCCGGTGACGCCGCCGGCGACCGCGCAACAGCGCCGGTCCCGGCGCCGCTGGCCTGGGCGCTGGTGCCCGACGCCCCCGCTGTGCCCCCCGCCGCCGACGCCGCTGCCGAGCCATGGGCGCCGCCGGGCCCGAGCGGCCGGGTCGACCGGCCCGAGGATCTGGCCGACGCCTTGCGCGCGGCGGGGGTCGGGATTGGTGGAGACGCGGGCGCCAAGGCCGCTGGCCGGCCCGCGCGCGCGAAGCTGGTGGCGGTGGTGCCGGGCCAGGCGGTGTTGTGCCGGCCGGTTCAACTGGTCGCGCGCACCGACCGACAGGCGCGCGCCGCGCTGGGCTTTCTGCTCGAAGACGATCTGGCGGTCGAGGGCGCGGATTTGCACCTGGCGGTGTCGGCGCCGGCCGACGCCGGGGACAGCAGTGGCACCGGCACAGGCGCCGGCGACCGGCTTGCCGCCGCCGTCGATGCCACCGCCATGGCGGCGTGGATGGAGATGCTGGCGCGTACCGGCCTGTCGGTCGAGGCGGTGGTGCCCGACTATCTGGCGCTTTGTCCGGCGCCGGGCGAGCTTTGGGTCGCCGACGCCGGCGACGGCACGGTTTTGGTGGGCGAGGGCGCGGGCGTCGGCGCCCGACCGGTGGCCCAGGGCTACCGGGTCGAGGCCGGGCTGGCCGCCGCCCTGATCGACGAGACGCTGGCCGCCGGCGCGCCGCTGCAAGCCCATCTGCTGGGCGACCCGGGCCGGCTGCCGGCGCCGAGCCAGGGCTGGGGCGACACGCCGGTGGTGCGCCAGCCGGGCGCGGCGTTGGCGGCGCTGCTGGCACGGCGCCTGGGCCGTGGCACGGCGCCGGCCTTGTCGCTGTTGCAGGGCGCCCATGCGCCGAGCGGGTCGTGGCACGAGGCGCTGGCGCCCTGGCGCCCGGCGCTGGCGCTGGCGGCGGCGGTGCTGGTGACGCTGGCCCTGTCGGTGGCGCTCGAAGCCTGGCGCCTCGACGCCCGGGCCGAGGCGCTCCACGCCCGCGCCGGCGCGGTGCTGCGCGAGACCTTCCCCGAGGTCGGCCGGGTGGTCAATCCGCGCACCCAGATGGCGACCCGGGTCGCCGCGCTGCGCGCCACCGGGCCCGACCCGGCGGGCTCCTATCTGGACCTGGCGGCGATCCTGTTCGAGAGCCTGGGCGAGATCGACGGCGCGCGCATCGAGCGGTTGCGCTATGACGGGGCGGCGGGGTCGTTGACCGCCGAGGTGCGGCTCGGCTCGTTCGGCCAGATCGAACGCTTGCGCGCTGCGGTGGACCGGCGCGGCGGCGCGCTCGACGAAGGCGCGTCGCGCCAGGAGGCAGGCCAGGTGATCGGTGACGTCACGGTGAGGCGGCGATGAACGGTTTTTGGCAAGATCGAAGCCCGCGCGAGCGGGGGCTGATCGCCGTGGCGGCGGCGATCCTGATTGTTCTGGCCGGCCAGATGCTGGTCTATCGGCCGTTGATGGCCGCGCGCGCCGAGGCTGCCGCCGCCGCGCGCGCGGCCGCTGCGCTGCTGGGCGCGGTCGAAGCCGGCGCGGCCGAGGCCCGGCGGCTCAAGGCCGCGGGTGGCGGGCAGGCCGAGACCGGCGGGGATCGGCCCGCGGCCGGGCAGGCGCCGAGCGTGCGCCAACTGGCCAACGCAGCGGCGCGCCGACACGGGCTGCGGATCGCGCGGTTGCGCCCCGACGAGGCCGGCGGCCTGACCGTCTGGGTCGACGCGGTGCGCGCGCCGACGCTGCACGCTTGGCTGGTGGAGTTGTTCCGCGATCACGGGCTGGTGGTGCGCCGCGCCACCCTGACCCGCGCCGACGACGGCGCTATGGTGGCGGCCCAGGTACAGATTGCCCGAGCCGGCGCGGTGTCGGACGGCACCTCAGGAGACCGCCGATGACCCAAACGACCCCCGAAACGGTCGCGAAAACCGGCGCCGGCAGGGGCCTGTGGCGCCGACGGTCGGTCCGGCTGGGGCTGGTGTTCGTGGCTGTGTTGCTGGCGGCTCTTGTGGCCACCGTGCCCCTGTCGGTGGCGGTGCGGCTGGCCGGGCTGCCCGCCGGGGTCGCCCATGGCGGCGCCCATGGCACGGTTTGGGGCGGCCGGCTGGAGGCGGTGCGGGTCCATGGCGCCGATCTGGGCCGGGTGCAACTGGCGCTGCGGCCGCTGGCGCTGCTGTCCGGTCGCTGGCGGCTCGACTGGTTCGCCGACGGCCGGTCGGCGCTCGGCCAGGGGCGGCTGGAAACCGGCCTGCTGGGCGGCGGCTGGACGCTCAGCCGCACCCGGCTGCAGGTGGACCTGGCCGATATGGGGCTGCCGCTGCCGGTCGCCCCCTTGGGTCGGGCGTGGCTGGAGGCCGAGCGGCTGGTCTGGCGCGCCGACGGCTGCGGGGCGGCCGAGGCGACCGCCGGCACCGACGTGCTGGCCGCCAATGCCGAGGCGCTCAACTGGCGCGGCCCCCGCCTCGACGGCCCGGTCCAGTGCCAGGCGGGCCGGCTGGTGGCGCGGCTGACCGGGGCGACCCCGGCCGGTGGCACCGCCGACCCGGCATCGGGCGCCGGCACGACCGAGGCCCGGCTGACCCTGTCCGTGGCGCCCGAGGGCTTGGCGCGCGCCCGGCTGCGGCTGGCCGGCGACGACCCGCGCTTGGGCTTCAGCCTGCCGCTCGTCGGGTTCGAGCGGCGCGACGGGGGCTATGTGCTGGAGATGGAAAGGGCATGGCGATGACCGAATGGCGACCCCGGCGGGTGCTGGCCCTGGCGGCCTTGGGCGCGCTGGCCGGCTGCGTGGACGCGGGCGAGCGGACGCCCGAGCCCTCGGCCAAGCCGTCGGATGCCGCGACGCCGGCCGCGACCGGCGGCGTCGCCGGGGCTGAGCGGGTCGGCATGCTCCCGGCTCAGGAACTGCCGGCGGGCGAATGCGGGCTGTTCCTGTGGCCCAAGCAGGTCAACGCCCGGCTGCTGCTGTTCAGCCTCAGCGGCGAGGCGACGGCGCGGCTGATGCTCGACGGGCGCGAGCGCACCTTGCCGCGCACCGCCGCCGAGGGACCGTCCTATTACGGCCAGTTCCTGCGCCAGACCTTCGCCGCCGACGGCTTCGAGGTGGCGGTGCGGCTGGTCGCCGAGCCGGGGCAGGGGGTGGTCAATGGCGCGCTGGTGCGCCGGGCGAGCGTCCGGGTGGTGGCTGAGGACGGCTGGCGCTATGTGCTGCCCGCAGCCGGGCTGATCGCCTGCGAACCGCCCGACTGAGCGCGCCCGGGCACTTCTGGGCGCGGGCGTGCCCTTGCCGAGCCATCAATCGCAGGGGGGGCGGTAAAGCGGCGGCTTGGGGGGGCGATCGGGGCGCCGGCGTGGGCGGCGCTTGACCGGCGCGGCGATTGGCGCGACATGGCCGGATAGTCGCGGTCGCCGCCCGGTCGGGCGCGCGGCCCCCACGCTTGACCCGGAGACCCTGTCCATGAGCACCGCCCCATCTGCCCCCGTCACTGCCGACGCCGTGGCGTCGGTCCTCGACGCCGTCGATGCCGGCCTCGACGCCAGTCTCGACCGCCTGTTTGCGTTGTTGGCGATCCCCAGCGTGTCCACCGACCCCGCCTTCCACGCCGATTGCGTGCGGGCCGCTGAGTGGCTGTGCACCGAGTTGACCGGCCTCGGCTTCGAGGCCCGGGTGCACCCGACCACCGGCAAGCCGATGGTGTTGGCCCACTACACGCCCGAAGGCCCGGCCGCCGAGCGCCCGCGGCTGCTGTTCTACGGCCACTATGACGTGCAGCCCGCCGATCCGCTGGAGCTGTGGGAGACCGGCCCGTTCGAGCCGCGGCTCAAGGAGGTGGCACCCGGCCGGCGCCAGATCGTCGCGCGCGGCGCGGTCGACGACAAGGGCCAGTTGATGACCTTCGTCGAGGCGTGCCGGGCCTGGATCGCCACCCATGGCGCGCTGCCGTGCCCGGTGACGGTGTTCTTCGAGGGCGAGGAGGAAAGCGGCAGCCCGAGCCTGATGCCGTTCCTGGACAGCCACCGCGACGCGCTCGCCGCCGATGTGGGGCTGATCTGCGACACCGCCATGTGGGACCGCGACACCCCGGCGATCACCGTCATGCTGCGCGGCCTGGTGGGCGAGGAAGTGACCGTCCAGGCGGCGGACCGCGACCTGCATTCGGGCGTGTTCGGCAACGCCGCGCGCAACCCCAACCATGTGCTCGGCCGGATCGTCGGCGACCTGTTCGACGACCAGGGCCGGGTTCAGGTGCCGGGCTTTTATGACGGCGTCGAGGACGCGCCGGGCGAGATCCGCGAGCAGTGGGCGGCGCTCGACTTCGACCCGGCGGCGTTTCTGGGCACCGTCGACCTGTCGGTGCCGGCGGGCGAGGCCGACCGCAGCGTGCTGGAACAGGTCTGGTCGCGGCCCACGGCCGAGGTCAATGGCATGATCGGCGGCTATACCGGCGACGGCTTCAAGACCGTGATCCCGGCCGAGGCGCGGGCCAAGATCTCGTTCCGCCTGGTGGCCGGCCAAGACCCCGAGGCGGTCCGCGCCGGCTTCCGCCGTTTCGTCCGCGAGCGCCTGCCCGCCGACTGCACCGCCCGGTTCGACGAGCATGGCGGCAGCCCGGCCACCGTGGTCGACATCGCCAACCCGTTCCTGACCACCGCGCGGGCCCAGTTGACCGCCGAGTTCGAGCGCGAGGCGGTGTTGATCGGCAGCGGCGGCTCGATCCCCATCGCCGGCGCGTTCAAGGACGTGCTGGGTATCGACAGCCTGTTGATCGGATTCGGGCTCGACGACGACCGGATGCACAGCCCGAACGAGAAATACGAGCTGTCGAGCTTCCACCACGGCACGCGCTTTTGGGCCCGTTTTCTGGCCGCAAACGCCGGCTGAGTCGTCCGCTATACCGGCCGGGCGCGCGGGGACGGGCGAAAGCGCTGGACAGAGCAAGCGAACAATGTTCAATTCCTGCCCACAGCGGTGCGCTCGGCGCGCCGTCCCGCCGTCGCGACCGTGGGATCTCCCGACGCCCTTGGAAGTGACACCGGCGTTACCACTGAGTGATCCGCGGCCCCTGTTCGACTGTAAATTGATAAGAGTGTGTAACAGGTGGCTGGTATAGCGTGTGAGTTGAAGCCCATGGCCTTGCCGGAAGACAGGCGGCGTGTGTCCGCCGATATGGAGGCGCGCCGCCTTCAGGTGATGCGTCACTATCAGATCATCGACACCGGCATGGAAGCCGAGTTCGAACGGATCGTGCGTTTGGCCCGGAGCGCGCTTGGCTTCTCGGTCGCCGCCCTGTCGATCCTCGATGGCGAACGGCAATGGTTCAAGGCGCGGATCGGGCTGGACATGTGCGAAACCGATCGCATGGTTTCGTTCTGCACCCACACGATCGAACAGTCGAAACCGCTGGTGGTGCCCGACGCGACCGCCGACACGCGGTTCTGCACCTCGCCGCTGGTTGTTGGCGAGCCCTATATCCGTTTTTATGCCGGTGCGCCGTTGATCGTGCCGGAAGGGGCGGCCATCGGCACGCTGTTCGTGGTCGACCACCAGCCGCGGTCGCCGTTGGATGCGCGCCAATTGGCGGTGCTGGAGGATTTGGCCGGGCTTACCGTGTCGGCGCTGGTCGACCGGCGCGACCGGCTCAAGCGGGAGGCGGAATTGGAGGCCCGGGTCGCCGAAGCCGAGGAGGCGGCCCGGCGCTCGGCCGAGGCGAAACAAGAGTTTCTCGCCCTGGCCGGGCATGAACTGCGCACGCCGCTCAACGCCATCATGGGGTTCGCCCATCTGATTTCAAACCACGATGCCCCGTTAAGCAGCGATCAGGTCCGCGACTATGCCCAGTCGATCGGCGATGGCGGCGGTCGGTTGCTCAAGACCATCGAGAAGTTGCTCGGCTTCGTGCAGTGCGAACAGGGCGATCTGAAATTGGAAAACGAGATCGTCGCGGTGGCGCCGCTGCTCGGGCAAGCGGTCCGGCAAATGACGCCTGAGGCGGAGGCCGGAGACGTGCGTTTGGAGGTCGCCCCGGCGGCCGCGGACCTGACCGTTCTGGCGGATCGGGTGCTGCTGTTCCAGATGCTCGAACAGATGCTGTCGAATGCCATCCGCTTCAGCCCCCGGGGCGGGCTTGTGCGGGTTTCGGCGGCCCGGCACGCGGACGGCGCCATGGCGCTGGTCGTCGAAGATGAGGGCGAGGGAATGGACGAGACCGCCCTGCGCCGCGCCATGAAGGCGTTCGGCCAAGCCCATTCGGGCTTGACCCGGCCCCATGAAGGCATCGGTCTCGGGCTGCCGCTGACCAAACGCCTGGCCGAACTGCATGGCGGCTCGGTTTCGTTGACCCCCATATCCGGCGCCGGGGTCCGCGCCGAGTTGACCCTGCCGTCGACCCGGGTCGATCCCGAGACCGTCCGTTTGAATGCCTAGGTCGACGGCTAAGTCCCTGAAAACCGGGCTGTTCCGGAAAAAAACCGTGGCCGGAAAAAAGTTCGACAGAAAGCCGTTGACAGGCTGCGCCGGTCCCACTAGAAACCGCCCCACGACGACGCAAGCGGGTGTAGCTCAGTTGGTTAGAGCGCTGGCCTGTCACGCCAGAGGCCGCGGGTTCAAGTCCCGTCACTCGCGCCACTTTCCTTAATGGAAAGGCTTGCCGTCGTCTTTCCCGAGACACGCAGAAATCAATGATACCAATTTGGTCTGGTATACGGTATGGTCGCCGTATGGCGGGCCGGGTGCTTTTCTGCGTCACCATGGCTCAGGGGTCGGAAAAGCTTTCCCGAACCGGCGAAAGCTGATACGACCCGCGGCAATGCGGGGTGCGCGGCGGAGCGTCCGTCGGGTCTGCCCGACGATCCGGGGCTTACCGGACGGTCCTGGGGACCTTCCAAAAGCTTCGCAGTCCAGCGTGCACCGCAGGCCGCAATCCCGTGCGAGGCACGAGCCAACCCTTGGCCCGGCACGCACGGCGCGGGTCGTCCGCCCGCGTATAGCCAGAGGTGAGTGCCGTGGACGGTTTTCTCTTTGACTATCTGCCGATTCTGATCCTGACGTTGATCGCCGTCGTGGTGTCGGGCCTGTTCATTGTGCTGGCCCTGACCGTCTATCCAGACCGTCCCGATCCGGAGAAGCTGTCGGCCTATGAGTCCGGCTTCGACGCCTTCGGGGACGCACGCGGCAAGTTCGACGTGCGGTTCTATCTGGTGGCCATCCTGTTCATCATCTTCGATTTGGAGGTCGCCTTTCTGTTTCCTTGGGTGGTCGCGCTCAAGGACATCGGCCTTTACGGTTGGTTGTCCATGGGGGTCTTTTTGACCATCCTGACGGTCGGCTTTGCCTATGAGTGGAAGAAGGGAGCGCTGGAATGGGAGTAGACACCGCCAAGCCGGCTCAGGGCGGTGCCGTCCTGGCCGACGACTTGCCCCGTGACCAGTTTTACGGCGATCTCAACAAAGAATTGTCCGATAAGGGCTTTCTGGTCACCAATGCCGAGGATTTGGTGCATTGGGCGCGCACCGGCTCGCTGTGGTGGATGACCTTCGGGCTCGCCTGCTGCGCCATCGAGATGATGCACACCAACATGCCGCGCTATGACCTCGAACGCTTCGGCGCGGCCCCGCGCGCGTCGCCGCGGCAGTCGGACGTGATGATCGTCGCCGGCACGCTGTGCAACAAGATGGCCCCGGCGCTGCGCAAGGTGTACGATCAGATGTCCGAGCCGCGCTATGTGGTGTCCATGGGCAGTTGCGCCAATGGCGGCGGCTATTACCACTATAGCTATTCGGTGGTGCGCGGCTGCGACCGCATCGTGCCGGTGGATATCTATGTGCCCGGCTGCCCGCCGACGGCGGAAGCGCTGTTGTATGGGATCTTGCAATTGCAACGCAAAATCCGCCGTAGCGGCACCCTGGTGCGCTGAGCAAGGTCTGTCCGGCGGTCGCGCAGGCGGCCGGTCCCGGGTTAAGGGAGTGAGGGAGCAGCGATGTCCAAAGCGTTGCGACAATTGGGCGAATTGATCCAGTCGGCGTTCAGCGACACGGTCGACGGGTTCCATATCGCCAAGGGCGAACTGACGGTCGAGGCCGGGCCGGATCGGTTGGTCGAGTTGATGACCTTCCTGCGCGACAATTCCGAGTGCCGGTTTCGCATCCTGGTGGATGTGTGCGGGGTCGATTACCCCGAGCGGCCGAAACGGTTCGACGTTGTGTACCATCTGTTGTCCATGCACCTGAACCAGCGCATCCGGGTCAAGCTCAAGGCCGACGACGAGACGCCGATCCCGTCGGTGACCGGGGTGTTTCCGTCCGCCAACTGGTTCGAGCGCGAGGTTTGGGACATGTTCGGCGTGCTGTTTTCCGGCCACCCGGACCTGCGCCGCATCCTCACCGACTATGGCTTCCAGGGCCATCCGCTGCGCAAGGACTTCCCGCTGACCGGCTTCGTCGAGGTGCGCTATTCCGAGGAACTCAAGCGGGTGGTCTACGAGCCCGTGCAATTGGGTCAGGAATTTCGCGAGTTCGACTTTCTGAGCCCGTGGGAAGGGGCGGAATACATCCTGCCCGGTGATGAGAAGGCCGATACGGCGGAGCCGTCCTGATGTCCGAAGCGTCCGAAATCAACATCAAGTCCTACAATCTCAACTTCGGGCCCCAGCACCCGGCCGCCCACGGCGTGCTGCGGCTGGTGCTCGAACTCGACGGCGAGGTGATCGAGCGCGCCGATCCGCATATCGGCCTCTTGCACCGGGGCACCGAAAAGCTGATCGAGCACAAGACCTATCTTCAGGCGGTGGGCTATTTCGACCGGCTCGACTATGGCGCGCCCATGTGCCAGGAGCACGCCTTCGCGCTGGCGGTGGAGAAGGCCGCCGATATCGAGGTGCCGCTGCGTGGCCAGTATATCCGGGTGCTCTATGCCGAACTGACCCGGATCATGAGCCACCTGTTGATCACCAACACCCACGCCATGGACGTGGGCGCGTTGACGCCGATCCTGTGGGGCATGGACCAGCGCGAGATGCTGCTCGGCTTTTACGAGCGGGCGTCGGGCTCGCGCATGCACGCCAAGTATTTCCGCCCCGGCGGCGTTCACCAGGACCTGCCGCCCGATCTGTTGCAGGACATCTACGCGTGGTGCGACCAGTTTCCGCAGTATCTCGAAGACGTGGAAACGCTGCTGGTCGACAACCGGATCTTCAAGCAGCGCAATGTGGACATCGGCGTTGTGACCCAGGAAGAGGCGATGGCGCTCGGCATGTCGGGCAGCAATCTGCGCTCCACCGGGCTCGCTTGGGACCTGCGCAAGGCCCAGCCCTATGACGTCTATGACCGGATGGATTTCGACATTCCGGTGGGCAAGAACGGCGACTGCTACGACCGCTTCCTGCTGCGCATGGAGGAAATGCGCCAATCGCTGCGGATCATGAAACAGTGCATCGAGCAGATGCCCGACGGCCCGGTGATGACCGAAGACCGCAAGGTCGGCCCGCCGCGCCGCGGCGAGATGAAGCGCTCGATGGAGGCGCTGATCCACCATTTCAAGCTCTATACCGAGGGCTACAAGGTGCCGGCGGGCGAGGTTTATGCGGCGGTCGAGGCGCCCAAGGGCGAATTCGGCGTCTATCTGGTGTCGGACGGCACCAACAAACCCTATCGCTGCAAGATCCGCGCGCCGGGGTTCGTGCATCTGTCGTCGATGAACCATATGCTGAAAGGCCATATGCTGGCCGACGTGCCGGCGGTGCTGGGGGCGATGGATGTCGTGTTTGGCGAGGTCGACCGGTGAGCGCCCGCCGCGCCCTGCCTGCAAGGCTTGTGAAGGAGTAGTCGCCATGATGACCGTGACCCAGGATGGCGGACCGTTCGAGTTTACGGCCGAAAACCGGGCCGAAGCCGACAAGCACATCGCCAAGTATCCCGACGGCCGCCAGAAATCGGCGGTGATGCCGCTGTTGTGGCTGGCCCAGCGACAGAATGGCGGTTGGCTGAGCCGTGAGGCGATCGAGTATGTGGCCGGCGTGCTCGATATGCCGACCATCAAGGTGCTGGAGGTGGCGACCTTCTACACCATGTACAATCTGCGCCCGGTGGGCCGCTATCACATCCAGTTGTGCGGCACCACGCCGTGCTGGCTGCGCGGCGCCGACACGGTGCTCAAGGCGTGCTACGATTTCGGGCTCGAAAAGGGCAAGGTCACCCATGACGGCCAGTTCTCGCTGATCGAGGTGGAGTGCCTGGGCGCTTGCTGCAACGCGCCCACGGTGCAGATCAACGACGACTATTACGAAGACCTGGACTATCAGGGCATGACCCGCATCCTGGAGAGCCTGGCCAGGGGTGAAACGCCGCCGCCGGGCAGCCAGCGCGGCCGTCGGAGCTCTGAGCCTGAGGGCGGCCTGACCTCGTTGACCGAGGTGGAGCAATGACCCTGAAGCGTCTGGGATTTCTGTTTTACGCTGCGGGGGTCGTGGGCTTGTTCGCGATCGCCATGGAACTGGTGACGGTCAAGTGTGCGGTCATGGCGCTGACCAACCTGTTGGCGATTATCGGGCTGGGGCTGAACGTGTTCACCCGCAGCCCGTCGGGACACAGCGGCGAGAGGGGAACCGCCGACCATGCTTGACGACAAGGATCGCATCTTTCGCAATCTCTACGGCTTCCAGGGCTGGCAGGTGGACGCGGCGCGCAAGCGCGGCGACTGGGACGGCACCGCCAAGCTGATGGCCAATGGGCCCGACTGGATCGTCGAACAGATCAAGGCGGCGGGTCTGCGCGGGCGTGGTGGCGCCGGCTTTCCCGCCGGGGTCAAATGGGGCTTCATGCCCAAACAGCCCGATCCGGCGCGGCCCAACACGCTGGTCATCAATGCCGACGAATCCGAACCCGGGACCTGCAAGGACCGGGAGATCATGCGCCACGAGCCGCACAAGCTGATCGAGGGCGCGTTGCTCGCCGGCTTCGCCATGCGCGCGCCGCACGCCTATATCTATATCCGCGGCGAGTACCAGGCCGAGGCCCGACGGCTTCAGGCGGCCATCGACGAGGCCTATGACAAGGGCCTGCTGGGCAAGAACGCCGCCAAATCGGGCTATGATTTCGACCTTTATCTGCACCAGGGCGCCGGCGCCTATATTTGCGGCGAAGAGACCGCGCTGCTTGAAAGCCTGGAGGGCAATAAGGGCCAGCCGCGCATCAAGCCGCCGTTCCCGGCCAATGTGGGCGTGTGGGGCTATCCCACCACGGTGAACAATGTGGAGACCATCGCGGTGGTGCCGACGATCCTGCGGCGCGGCGCCACCTGGTTCACCTCGTTCGGGCGCGAGCGCAACGCCGGCACCAAGATCTTCTGCATCTCGGGCCATGTGGAGCGGCCGTGTAATGTGGAAGAGGCCATGTCGATCCCGCTCAAGGAGCTGATCGAGCGGCACGCCGGCGGGGTGCGTGGTGGTTGGGACAATCTGTTGGCGGTGATCCCGGGCGGTTCGTCGGTGCCGTGCATCCCCAAATCGGTGTGCGACGACGTGCTGATGGATTTCGACGCGCTCAAGGAAGTGCAGTCGGGGCTCGGCACGGCGGCGGTGATCGTCATGGACAAATCCACCGACATCGTCCGCGCCATCGCCCGCATCAGCTATTTCTACAAGCATGAAAGCTGCGGCCAGTGCACGCCGTGCCGCGAGGGCGCGGGCTGGATGTGGCGGGTGGTCAACCGCATGGCCGAGGGCCGGTCGAGCCGCGAAGAAATCGACATGCTGTGGGATGTGTCCAAGCAGGTGGAAGGCCACACCATCTGCGCGCTCGGCGACGCGGCGGCCTGGCCCGTGCAGGGGCTGATCCGCCATTTCCGCGACGAGATCGAGCGTCGGATCGACCACTATACCGCGGCGTCCGCCGTCGCGGCGGAATAGGACAAGGAGGCGCGGGCATGTCGGGACTGGTGCAACTGGCCATCGTGTTGGTGCTGATCATTCCGCCGATCTGGCGGGTGGTCAGCCGCGCCGGCTTTGCCGGGCCGTGGTCGTTGCTGTTCCTGATCCCCGTGGTCAACCTGATCGCCTTGTGGATTTTCGCTTTCTCCGACTGGCCCGCCGAGCGCGGCCGGGACGGGGTTTGAGCCGAGGGGCAATCGCCAATGCCGAAACTGACCGTCAACGACATCGAGGTGGAGGTCGAACCGGGGACCACGGTCCTGCAAGCCTGCGAAGAGGCCGGGTTCGAAATCCCCCGCTTTTGCTATCACGAGCGGCTGTCGATCGCCGGCAACTGCCGCATGTGCCTGGTGGAGATGGAGAACAGCCCGAAGCCGATCGCCTCGTGCGCGATCACCGCGGCCGATGGCATGACCATCCGCACCAACACCGAGATGGTGAAGAAGGCGCGCGAGGGCGTGCTGGAATTTCTGCTGATCAACCACCCGCTCGACTGCCCGATCTGCGACCAGGGCGGCGAGTGCGATCTGCAGGACGAGACCATGGCCTATGGTCTGGGCACCAACCGCTTCGCCGAGAACAAGCGCGCGGTGACCGAGAAGCATATGGGCCCGCTGATCAAGACGATCATGACCCGCTGCATCCACTGCACGCGCTGCATCCGTTTCGCCGAGGAAGTGGCCGGGGTCACCGAACTCGGTGCCATCTATCGCGGCGAAGATACCCAGATCACCACCTATCTGGAGCACGCCATGAAGAGCGAGCTCCAGGGCAATGTGATCGACCTGTGCCCGGTGGGCGCGCTGAC
Organism: Rhodothalassium salexigens DSM 2132; assembly: GCF_004341375.1. GTDB lineage: Bacteria > Pseudomonadota > Alphaproteobacteria > Sphingomonadales > Rhodothalassiaceae > Rhodothalassium > Rhodothalassium salexigens. The sequence goes on along the minus strand of NZ_SLXO01000001.1, from coordinate 304,843 downwards.
CTCCAAGCCCTATGCGTTCACCGCCCGGTCGTGGGAATTGACCAAGACGCCTTCGGTGGACGTGATGGACGCGGTCGGCTCGTCGATCCGGGTCGACAGCCGGGGCACCGAAGTGATGCGCATCCTGCCGCGGCTCAACGAGGCGGTGAACGAGGAGTGGATCTCCGACAAGACCCGCTTCGCCTATGACGGGCTCAAATATCGCCGGCTCGACCGTCCTTATGTGAATAAGAACGGCGCGTTGACCGCGGTCACCTGGGCCGAGGCGTTCACCGCCATCGCCGAGCGTCTGAAGGGCCTCAAGGGCAGCGACATCGCCGCCATCATGGGCGACCTGAACGATGTGGAGGGCATGGCGGCGTGTCGCGACCTGCTGGCCGCGCTTGGCAGCGACAAGGTGGAAGGTCGGCCCGACGGCACCAAGCTCGAAAGCGGCGTGCGCGCGGGCTATCTGTTCAACACCGGGATCGAGGGGATCGAACAGGCCGATCTGTGCCTTCTGGTCGGCACCGACCCGCGCCACGAGGCGTCGATCATCAACGCCCGGCTGCTCAAGGCGACGCGCCATTCGGGCCTGAAGGTGGCGCATATCGGGCCCGAGGCCGATCTGACCTATCCGGTCGAGGAACTGGGCGACGACGCCGCGATCCTGACCCAGATCCGCCAGGGCAAGCACCCGTTCTCGAAGCGCCTGGAAGCCGCCGAACGGCCGATGATCATCGTCGGCCAAGGCGCGCTGGTGCGCGACGACGGCGCCGAGATCCTCAAGCGCGCGCGCGACCTGGCCGAGAAATACGGCCTGGTGCGCGACGACTGGAACGGCTTTAATGTGCTGCACACGGCGGCCGCGCGGGTCGGTGCGCTGGATTTGGGCCTGACCACGCCCGAGGGCGCGGCGGGCCTGCTTGACGCGGCCGAGAGCGGCGGCGTCAAGGCGCTGTTCCTGATGGGCACCGACGAGGTCGACCTGAGCCGCGCGGCCAAGGCGTTCACGGTCTATATCGGCAGCCATGGCGACGCCGGGCTCAAGGCCGCCGACGTGATCCTGCCCGCCGCCGCCTATACCGAGAAGAACGGCCTTTATGTGAACACCGAGGGCCGGGTGGTCGAAGGCTTCCGCGCGGTCAGCCCGCCGGGCGAGGCGCGCGAAGACTGGAAGATCCTGCGCGCCTTGTCGGAAGTGATGGGCCACAAGCTGCCCTATGACAACCAGACCCAATTGCGCCAGGCGATCTATGAGCGCTGCCCGCACATGGCGGTGCTGGAAGAAAAGCCGACCGCCGAGTGGGGCGAGTTCGGCGCCCAGGGCACCGTCGAGGCGGGGCCGATCGCGCCGGTGGTGACGGATTTCTATCGCACCAACCCGATCGCCCGGGCGTCGAAGACCATGGCCGAGTGCAGTGCCTTGAAGTATGGCGCCGCCGACGAACAGGGAGCGACCGGCACCGATGGTTGAGAGTTTCAAGAATTGGATGATGGCGACCCTGGCGCTGTCCGAGCCGCAGGCGGAAATCCTGCTCAAGACCTCGGGCATGGTGTTGCTGGTTACGCTGGTGATGACGGCGGTGGCGTTCGCGGTTTATGCCGACCGCAAGATCTGGGCGTCCATGCAGTTGCGCCGCGGCCCCAATGTGGTCGGCCCGTTCGGCCTGTTGCAGTCGTTTGCCGACGCGCTCAAGCTGTTCATCAAGGAAAACATCATCCCCGCCGGCGCCAACAAGGGCGTGTTCCTGCTGGCGCCGTTCCTGTCGTTCACCGTGGCGCTGATGTCGTGGGCGGTGGTGCCGTGGGACGAGGGCTGGGTGTTCGCCGACATCAATGTGGGCGTTCTTTATATCTTCGCGGTGTCGTCCCTGGGCGTCTATGGCATCATCATGTCGGGCTGGGCGTCCAATTCGCGCTATGCGTTCCTGGGCGGGCTGCGCTCGGCAGCGCAGATGGTGTCTTATGAGGTGTCCATCGGCTTCGTGCTGGTGACCGTGATCGTGTTCACCGGGTCGTTCAATCTGAGCGACATTGTGATGAACCAGGCCGGCGGCTTCTGGCGCTGGCACGTCTGGCCGCTTCTGCCCATGGCGGTGATCTTCTTCATCTCGGCACTGGCCGAGACCAACCGGCCGCCTTTCGATCTGCCCGAGGCCGAGGCCGAACTGGTCGCCGGCTATCAGACCGAATATTCGTCGATGACCTTCGCGCTGTTCTGGCTTGGCGAATACGCCAACATCCTGCTCATGTGCGCGATGATTTCGGTGCTGTTCTTCGGCGGCTGGATGGCGCCGGTGCCGGCGCTCGACATGATCCCCGGGCCGGTGTGGATGTTCTTGAAGATCTGCCTGTTCTTCTTCTGCTTCGCGTGGGTCAAGGCGAGCGTGCCACGGTATCGCTACGACCAGCTCATGCGCTTGGGCTGGAAGGTGTTTCTGCCGCTGTCGCTGCTTGGCGTGTTCGTCTATTCGGGCGTTGCACTGCTGACCGGGACCGCCGGCTGAACCGCAGGCGGCCGGGATCGGGGCGGGTGCGCGCCGGTCCTGGCCTGACAATGACGACCGAAATCCGGGGCCGGTGCAGTGGCCCCGCCATCGTCCGCCGCCTGGGGTACAGGGGCGGGATTGAGACCGAGGCCATGGGCCCCATGCCGGGGCCGCCCGCGATGCCCAGGGGGCGCGCGCCGGCGGCGGGCGTGGGGGGCACGGTGCGAGGTCGAAGAGAGAGGCTGCCATGGCGTTTCTGGACCGTTCCATCAAGAGCCTGTTCCTGCTGGAATTCATCAAGGCCATGGGCTTGACGTTGCGGTATATGTTCAAGCCCAAGACGACGCTCAACTACCCGTATGAGAAGGGCCGGTTGAGCCCGCGTTTCCGGGGCGAACACGCGCTTCGGCGCTATCCCAATGGCGAGGAGCGCTGCATCGCGTGCAAGCTGTGCGAGGCGATCTGCCCGGCGCTGGCGATCACCATCGAGGCCGAGCCGCGCGAAGACGGCAGCCGACGCACCACCAAATACGATATCGACATGGTCAAGTGCATCTATTGCGGCTTGTGCCAGGAGGCGTGTCCGGTGGATGCGATCGTTGAAGGGCCAAATTTCGAGTTCGCCACCGAAACCCGCGAAGAACTGCTGTATAACAAGCAAAAGCTGCTGGAAAACGGCGACCGGTGGGAACGCGAGATCGCGGCCAACCTTGCCGCCGACGCGCCGTACCGCTAGAACCCCGCCGGGGCCTTTTCAAACGGCTCCGCGCGACTCCCCGCCGCCTTCACGAGGCCTGCGCCCATGAGTTTGACTGCGATTGTCTTTTATGTGCTGTCCAGCGTGACGGTGCTGTCCGCCGTGATGGTGATTGCCGCCCGCAATCCCGTCCACTCGGTCCTGTTTCTGATCCTCGCCTTTTTCAACTCGGCCGGGCTGTTCGTGCTGCTCGGCGCTGAGTTGCTGGCGATGCTGTTGGTCATTGTCTATGTGGGCGCGGTCGCCGTGCTGTTCCTGTTCGTGGTGATGATGCTGGACATCAACTTCGTCCGGCTGCGCGAGGGGTTTCTGCGCTATTTCCCCATCGGCGTGTTGATCGGCGCGGTGCTGGCGGCGGAACTGGTGTTCGTGGTCGGCACCTGGGTGCTGACCCCTGAGATGGCCGGCAACCTGCGCCAGCCGACGCCCGAGGATGTCACCAACACCCGCGCGCTCGGCCAGCTGATCTATACCGACTATGTGTTCGTGTTCCAGACTGCGGGCATGATCCTGCTGACCGCGATGATCGGTGCCATCGTGCTGACCTTGCGCAAGCGCCCCGGCGTCAAGCGCCAGAACATCGCCCAGCAACTGGCCCGGTCGCCGGAAACCGCGATCGAGATCAAGAAAGTCAAGACGGGCGAGGGTATTTGAGGCGCGCCCGCGCCCAGCAACCCGCTCCCGCCGCCCTGTCTGTTGGTAATCGGAGAGGCGCGCCATGGATATTGGCCTCGCACACTATCTGACCGTCGCCGCGATCCTGTTCATGCTCGGGATTTTCGGCATCTTCCTCAACCGGAAGAACGTGATCATCATCCTGATGAGCGTCGAGTTGATCCTGCTGTCGGTGAACATCAATTTCGTCGCCTTTTCGTCCTATCTGGGCGATCTGGTGGGCCAGGTTTTCGCGCTGTTCGTGTTGACGGTGGCGGCGGCCGAGGCGGCCATCGGCCTGGCGATCCTGGTCGTCTACTTCCGCAATCGCGGCAGTATCGAGGTCGAAGACATCAACGTGATGAACGGGTAGGGGGCCGCCATGATTGAACTGATCGTCTTCCTGCCGCTGGCCGGCTTCCTGGCCGCCGGTCTGGCCGGCCAATCGCTCGGCGACCGGGGCTCGATGCTGCTGACGTCAAGCTTCGTCACCGTGTCGGCGCTGTTGTCGGTGGCGCTGTTCTTCGAGGTCTCGGGCAATCCCGACGCCTTCCACACCGTGACGCTGGGCAGTTGGATCCAGTCCGGCGACCTGGCCATCGACTGGGCCTTGCGCGTCGACACCCTGACGGCGGTGATGCTGGTGGTGGTCAACGGCGTCTCGGCGCTGGTGCACTGGTATTCGGTGGGCTATATGGCCCACGACCCGTCCAAGCCGCGCTTCTTCGCCTATCTGTCGCTGTTCACCTTCGCCATGCTGATGCTGGTGACCGCCGACAATCTGGTGCAGATGTTCTTCGGCTGGGAAGGCGTCGGTCTGGCGAGCTATCTGTTGATCGGCTTCTGGTACCAGAAGCCGAGCGCCAACGCCGCCTCGATCAAGGCGTTCGTGGTCAACCGGATCGGCGACTTCGGCTATTCGCTGGGCATCTTCGCCACCTTCCTGCTGTTCGGCTCGGTGCAGTTCGACACCATTTTTGCCAATGTGGACGCGGTGAAGGGCACCACGCTCGACTTCGTGGGCTATGACGTGCCGGCGCTGACCTTGGTGGCGCTGCTGTTGTTCGTCGGCGCCATGGGCAAGTCGGCGCAGTTGATCCTGCATATCTGGCTGCCCGACGCCATGGAAGGCCCGACGCCGGTGTCGGCGCTCATTCACGCCGCCACCATGGTGACCGCCGGGGTGTTCCTGGTCGCGCGCATGAGCCCGCTGTTCGAGGCCGCGCCCGACGCGCTTGCCGTGGTCACGGTGATCGGGGCGGCGACGGCGTTCTTTGCCGCCACCGTGGGGCTGGTGCAGAACGACATCAAGCGGGTGATCGCCTATTCGACCTGTTCGCAGCTTGGCTATATGTTCTTCGCGCTCGGCGTCGGTGCCTATGGCGCCGGGATCTTCCACCTGTTCACCCACGCCTTCTTCAAGGCGTTGATGTTTCTGTCGGCGGGCAGCGTGATCCACGCCCTGTCGGACGAACAGGACATGCGCCAGATGGGCGGCCTGCGCCCGCACCTGCGAACCACCTGGGCGCTGATGCTGGTCGGCACCCTGGCGCTGACCGGCTTTGGCATTCCCGGGCTGATCGGCTTTTCGGGCTTCTATTCCAAGGACATCGTGATCGAGGCGGCGTATGCCGGCGAAGTGGGCGGGTCGCTGTTCGCGTTCGTCATGGGCGTGGCGGCCGCGTTCATGACCAGCTTCTACAGCTGGCGGCTGATGTTCATGACCTTCGAGAACAAGCCGCGCGCGTCCAAGGACGTGATGAGCCACATCCACGAAAGCCCCATGGTCATGCTGGTGCCGCTGTTCGTGCTGGCCGGCGGCGCGGTGTTCGCGGGCTTTGCGTTCCAGGACTGGTTCGTCGGCGACGGCCGGCTGGCATTCTGGGCCGGCAGCATCGTCCAGGGCGAGCACGATGTGGTCGACAAGGCGCACCACGTCTCCAAATGGGTCGAGTGGCTGCCCACCGCGATGATGGCCCTGGGGCTTGGGGCGGCCTGGCTGTTCTACATCCGCTCGCCGCAGCTGCCGGGGCAGGTGGCGGCCTCGGCCAAGGGGCTGTATCAGTTCCTGCTCAACAAATGGTACTTCGACGAGCTCTACCGGGCCTTGATCGTCCGGCCGATATTCGCGCTTGGCCGGCTGTTGTGGATCGGCGGCGACCAGAAGACCATTGACGGGCTTGGGCCCGACGGCGTCTCGCGGACGCTGGTCGCCGGCGCCAAGCGGATGCGCCGGGTGCAGTCGGGCTATGTCTATCACTACGCCTTCGCCATGCTGATCGGCGTGGTCATCCTGGTGTCCTACATTGCGTTTTACAGCGGAGGCTTCTGAGCCATGCTCGATTGGCCCATCCTGTCGGTGATGCTGTTCGTGCCTCTGCTGGGCGCGGGCATCATCCTGCTCCTGCGCGGACCCGAGGAGATCGTCGCGCGCAACATCCGGGCGACCGCGCTTTACGCGTCGCTGTTCACCTTCGCCCTGGCGGTCCTGCTGTGGATCAATTTCGACGCATCCCAAGCGGACTTCCAGTTCGTCGAGACCTACAGCCCGTTCGGCGGCCTGTTCCAATACAAGCTCGGCGTCGACGGCATATCCATGCTGTTCGTGGTCTTGTCGGCGTTTTTGGTGCCGATCGCCATCCTGGCCAGTTGGACCTCGATCCAGCATCGGGTGCGCGAATACATGGTCGCGTTCCTGATCCTGGAAACGCTGCTGATCGGCGTGTTCTCGGCGCTCGATCTGGTGCTGTTCTACCTGATGTTCGAGAGCAGCCTGATCCCGATGTTCCTGATCATCGGGGTGTGGGGCGGCGTGCGGCGCGTCTATGCGGCGTTCAAGTTCTTCCTCTACACCTTCCTGGGCTCGGTGCTCATGCTGGTGGCGGTCTTCTATATCGTCGCGACCACCGGCACGACCGACATCCCGACCTTGCTGCAGACCCGCTTCCCGCCCGAGGCGCAGACCTGGCTGTGGCTCGCCTTCTTCGCGTCGTTCGCGGTCAAGATGCCCATGTGGCCGGTGCACACCTGGCTGCCCGACGCCCACGTGGAGGCGCCGACCGCGGGGTCGATGCTGCTTGCCGGCGTGCTGTTGAAGTTCGGCGGCTATGGCTTCCTGCGCTTTTCGCTGCCGATGTTTCCGGTCGCCTCGGTCGAACTGGGCTGGCTGATCTTCGCCTTGTCCATGGTGGCCATCGTCTATGCCTCGCTGGTCGCCCTGGCGCAGACCGACATGAAGAAGCTGATCGCCTATTCCTCGGTCGCCCATATGGGCTATGTGACCATCGGCCTGTTCGTGTTTAACCATCAGGGCCTTGATGGTGCTGTGTTCCAGATGCTCAGCCACGGCGTGGTTTCGGCGGCGTTGTTCTTGTGCGTGGGCGTGGTCTATGACCGGCTGCACACCCGCGAGATCGCCCGCTATGGCGGCCTGGCGCACAATATGCCGGCCTATGCCACGGTGTTCATGATCTTCACCCTGGCGTCGCTGGGCCTGCCGGGGACCAGCGGGTTTATCGGCGAATTCCTGTCCATGATGGGCGCCTTCCAGCGCGACAGCCTGATCGCCGTGGTCGCGGCGCTTGGCGTCATCCTGGGCGCGGTCTACATGCTTTACCTCTATCGCCGGGTGTTCTTCGGGCCGCTGGAAAAGGCCGACCTCAAGGCATTGGCTGACCTGGACTGGCGCGAGAAAAGCCTGTTCGTGCCGATGGCGGCGGTGGTGTTGTGGCTGGGTGTGTTCCCCAACAATGTGCTCGACGTGATGCGGCCGACGGTCGACAATCTGCTCGCCGAGCACGAGGCGGCCATCACGGCCTATGAACGATCGATCGAAAGCGCGCGCGAGGCGGAGCAGGCGGCCGAGGCCGCGGCCGCCGCTGCGGGCGAGGGGGCTGAGTGATGGCAACGCTGACTGTGACACCGGTGGTGGCGGAAATCCTGCTGGCCGTGGGCGCCATGGCGCTCCTGCTGGTGGGCGTCTATGGCGGCAAACGGACCCTGTCGACCGTCTGGACCGGGTCGGTGGCCCTGGTGGTGCTGGCCGGCGCGGCGGTCTTGTGGTCGTCGGACCAGGCGCCCGGCGTGCAGGAGGCGTTCGGCGGCATGCTGCTGCTCGACGGCTTCGCGGTGTTCACCAAGGTGTTGATCGCCGTCGGCAGCGCCGGCGTGTTGGTGATGAGCCGGGGCTATCTGGTCAAGCGCGACCTGGACCGGTTCGAATATCCGGTGCTCGCCGTGCTGTCGACGCTTGGCATGTTCATCATGGTCTCGGCCACCGACATGCTGACCGTCTATGTGGGCCTGGAGTTGCAGAGCCTGGCGCTTTATGTGCTCGCCGCCTTCGCGCGCGACCGGGCGCGCTCCACCGAGGCGGGGCTGAAATATTTCGTGCTCGGCGCGCTGTCGTCGGGGATGCTGCTGTACGGCATTTCGCTGGTCTATGGCTTCGCGGGTTCGACCGCGTTCACCGACATCGCCGCGATCGCGGCCGGCGACGGGGCGGCCGGCAATATCGGCCTGATCGTCGGTCTGGTGTTCGTGCTCGCCGGGTTGGCGTTCAAGATCTCGGCGGTGCCGTTCCACATGTGGACGCCGGATGTCTATGAGGGCGCGCCGACCAGCGTCACCGCGTTCTTCTCGGCGGCGCCCAAGGTGGCGTCGATGGCGCTGTTCGTGCGCATCGCCATGGGTGCCTTCGACGACATGATCGACCAGTGGCAACAGGTGGCGATCTTCCTGGCGGTGGCGTCCATGGTGGTCGGGACCGGGCTCGCGCTGGTCCAGACCAACATCAAGCGGCTGCTGGCCTATTCGTCGATCACCCATGTGGGCTACGTGCTCGCGGCCCTGGCCGCCGGCGGCGAGGCCGGCCGCGAGGCGGTGATCTACTACATGGCGATCTACATCACCATGACCGCCGGCGCCTTCGCCGTCGTCCTGTGCATGCGCCAGGACGAGAAATATTCCGAAGACATCGCCGATCTGGCCGGCCTGGTGAAGACCCGGCCTGCGCTCGCCGTGGCCATGGGCATTTTGATGATCTCGCTGCTGGGCTTTCCGCCGTTCCTGGGCTTCTGGGCCAAGTACACCGCCTTCCTGGCGGTGGTCGACGCCGGCCTGGTGTGGCTGGCGGTCATCGGCATGATCGCGTCGGTGGTGGGCGGCTATTATTATCTGCGGGTGGTCAAGCTGATGTTCTTCGACGAGCCGGCAGCCAGCTTCGAGCCGCAGCGCGACCGCGGCGTCAAGGGCGTGATCTTGACCACCGCGGTGGCCAATTCGCCGCTGTCGCTGCTGCTGTTCGGGCCGCTCAACACCGCCGCGGCCAACGCGTCGCGCGCGTTCGGGCTTTGAGGCGGCGATGCTGCTGACCATCGACGCCGGCAACACCAACACGGTGTTTGCGCTGCTGGACGGCAAGACCATCGTCCGCCAGTGGCGCATTTCCACGGTGGTGCAGCGCACGTCGGACGAATATACAGTCTGGATCTCGCAGCTCATGCGGCTGGCCGATCTGGACCCGGCGGACGTCAACGGCGCGATCCTCGCCACCGTGGTGCCGCCGGTGCAGCGCCATCTGGTGCGCCTGTGCGTCGACTATTTCCAATGCGACCCGTTGATCGTCGGCGACGAGCGGGTCGACCTGGGCGTCGGCGTGCGGGTGCCCAATCCGGGCGAGGTGGGCGCCGACCGCCTGGTCAACGCGGTCGCCGGCCACCAGCTTTACGGCGGGCCGTTGATCGTCGTCGACTTCGGCACCGCGACCACCTTTGACGTGATCGGCGAGACCGGCGATTATCTGGGCGGGGTGATCGCGCCGGGCATTAATTTGTCGCTTTGGGCGTTACACGAGGCGGCGGCCAAGCTGCCGCGCATCGCGGTGGAGGAGCCGTCGACCAGTCGGGTCACCGGCACCACCACGCTGGATGCGATGCAATCGGGCATTTACTGGGGCTATGTGGGCCTGCTCGAAGGCATCGTCGACCGGCTGCGCCAGGAACACGACCCGCAGATGCGCGTGCTCGGCACGGGCGGACTGGCGCGGGTTTTCTTCAATCGGACGGACGCCATCGACGCGGTCGACGGCGATCTGACCCTACACGGGCTGCGCTTGATCTACGAACGCAATGTGACAGCCCCGGCGGTATCCTGAACACATGGCATCATTAGACGGTTTTGAACGCGGCGATTTGATCTTTTTGCCGCTTGGCGGCACCGATGAGGTGGGCATGAACATGGCCCTCTATCATCTGGACGGGCGCTGGATCGTGGTCGATTGCGGCATGACGTTCACCGGCGAAAGCGTGCCGGGCGTCGACCTGATCTTTCCCGAACCGGCGTTTATCGAGGAACGCCGCGACGCGCTCGACGGCATCGTCATCACCCACGGCCACGAGGACCATATCGGCGCCATCGCGCATCTGTGGCCGCGCCTCAGGGTGCCGATCTATGCGACGCCGTTCACCGGCGCGCTGATCCGCGAAAAGCTGATCGAACACGGGCTGATGGACGAGGCGCCGTTGACGCTGATTTCGCCCGACCAGCCGCTCGACCTGGGGCCGTTCAGCCTGCGCTTCGTGCCCGTGGCGCACTCGATCCCCGAGGCCCACAGTCTGGCGATCCAGACCCGCCACGGCACGGTGTTCCACACCGGCGACTGGAAGCTCGATGACGCGCCGCCCATTGGCGCGCCGACCCCGGGCGACCGGCTGGCCGAGATCGGCGATGCCGGTTGTCTGGCGCTGATGGCCGACAGCACCAATGTGTTCAACGCCCAAGCCTCGGGCAGCGAAGCAACGGTCAAGGCGGGCCTGACCGAGGTGATCAAGGGCCGCTCGGGCCGGGTGGTGGTGACCACCTTCGCGTCCAACGCCGGGCGCTTGAAGAGCATTGCCGAGGTGGCGCGCGACACCGGGCGCGAATTGGTGCTGGCCGGGCGGTCCATGGACCGGATCTGGCGGGTCGCCGACGAGTTGGGCTATCTGGACGGGCTGCCGGCGCCGTTGACGCCGGCCGAGGGCGCCGACGTGCCCGCCGACCGGATGTTGATCTGCTGCACCGGGTGTCAGGGCGAACCGCGCGCCGCCTTGGCGCGGATCGTCGGCGGCGACCACCGCGACCTGTCGCTGAGCAAGGGCGACCTGGTGATCTTTTCGTCGAAGGTCATTCCGGGCAATGAAAAGTCGGTCGGCGCGCTGGTCAATCGCCTGGCCATCCGCGACATCGACGTGATCACCGAACGCGACGCGGCGGTGCACGTCTCGGGCCACCCCGGCCGGCCGGAGATGACCGAGCTCTACCGCTGGCTGCGGCCCAAGGTGGCGGTGCCGGTGCACGGCGAGCCGCGCCACCTGCGCGAACATGTGCGCTTCGCCAAGGCTCAGGGCGTCGAAACCGCGATCCACTCGGCCAATGGCCGCGCGATCCGGCTGGCGCCGGGCGAGGCGCGGGTGGTCGACGAGATCGCCACCGATTTTCAGTATCTCGACGGCACCACCCTGGTGCCGAGCGGCGATCCGGGCATCAACGACCGGCGCAAGATCGGCGCGGAAGGCCATGTGGTGCTGACCGTGTTGCTCGACGAGACCGGCGACTTGCTGGGCGAGCCCGAAATCGTCGTCCGCGGGCTGCCGCGCTATGAACGCGGTGGCTCGTTGGAGACCGGCCTGCTCGACGCGGCCGAGCGCGCGGTCAAGGGCATGCCCAAGAAGCGCCGCGACGACGAGGCGGCGGTGGCCGAGGCGGTGCGCATCGCCGTGCGCCGCGAATGCCGCAATGCCCGGGGCAAGAACAGCGTCGTGGACGTGCGGGTGATCATCCTCGAAGAGGAAGAGATATAGGGGAGACGCGATCATGATCGGACGGCTCAACCATGTGGCCATCGCGGTGCCGGACTTGGGCGCGGCGGTCGCCACCTATCGCGACACCTTGGGCGCGCAGGTCTCGCCGGCCGAGGACCAGCCCGACCACGGCGTGACCACGGTGTTCGTGGACCTGCCCAACACCAAGATCGAGTTGCTGCACCCGCTGGGCGACAATTCGCCGATCGCCAAATTCCTGGAGCGCAACCCGGCCGGCGGCATCCACCATGTCTGCTACGAGGTCGACGACATCGCCGCCGCGCGCGACCGCATGGTGGCACAGGGCGCGCGCATCCTGGGCCCCGCCGAGCCCAAGATCGGCGCCCATGGCAAGCCGGTCCTGTTCCTGCACCCGAAGGATATGTGCGGCACGCTGGTCGAACTGGAACAGGCCTGAGGCCGGGGAGGGCGGTCGGTGATTGCCAGCGGGATCGTGGTGTTCACGGTGGTCTGGTGGGTGGCGTTCTTCGCCGCCCTGCCGTTCGGCGTCACCGCGCGCCACGAAGACGACAACGTGACCCCGGTCGCGGGGGCGGAGCCCGGCGCGCCGGTGCGCCCGCACCTGCTGCCCAAGGCGCTGGTGGCAACCCTGGTGGCGGCGGTTGTGACTGCGCTTTATCTGACCGGCTTGGCCCAGGGCTGGTTTTCGCTGCGCGGTGTGTTCGCCTGACGGGCGCCTGCGTCACACACTTGGCAGAAACGACAAACAAAGCCGGGTGAAAGCGACGCTTCCACCCGACAATGTGATTATCGTTATATGGGCTCTTGAGGCCCTTTTATTGCCGCAATGCCTCCCTGAACTTGGGCAGCGCTCCAGTCCGCAAATCGCCTGCGACGGATCAAAGGCTAGCGAGGAGGCCGGCCGCTGTCACGCGGTTAGCACGCTCTTAAGACCAGCCCGCAGCGTGATTTCCTCCGACTGTGTCATGTTTGCCACAATTGCTGGGTCATGAGTCGCAACCGCCCTGTGTGACAAGGCTTTTTCTAAAGCATTTCTACAAGTCGGGGTTGACGGTCGGGGTTTATCAGGCCGTAAGGCGGGTGGCGCATGGACGTATCAAGGCGCCCGCCCGGTCGGCGGTCCCGCATGGCAGTCGCCAGAGCCTGCCGGACCCTCGCCAACACCGCACAAGACGGCGATTTGTCGGCCTTCGCCGTCGGACGGCGGCGGCCGTGTGGCGGGCTATGGCTTGAGGCGGTTAACCAAGCCGGATGAACAAATAAATATAAATTGCTATTTTTAAGCTATAAAATAAGAAATCGCTAATAAAAAAGGGCGTGCATTCTCCGCTTCATGAAGATAGAGGGCGGGTGCCTAAAAATACTGATAAGAAAGGAGATTTTATGATCAAAAAAAGAACCATTTCATTGGCGGCGCTGGCTGCGCTTACCGGTACCTTTGGCAGCGGCAGCGCCTATGGTCAGGTCGAAGAGATCGTCGTGACGGCCACCAAGCGCGTGCAAACCACGCAAGATGTGCCGGTCACCGTGACCGCGCTGGGGGCGGCGCAGTTGCAGGACCTGCGGATTTCCAGCTTCACCGACTATCTCCAGCAGCTGCCCAATGTGACCGCGCAGGGGCGCGGGCCGGGCCAGCAGATCATCACCGTGCGCGGCTTGGGGTCCAGTTCCTTTCCTGTGTTCCTGTCGGGTGCCAACGGCAAGACGCCCAATGTGGCGCTCTATCTGGACGAACAGCCGGTGACCATGCCGGGGCGCAATCTGGACGTCTACGCCACCGACCTGGAGCGGATCGAGGTGCTGCCGGGGCCCCAAGGCACGCTCTTTGGCGCCAGTTCCCAGGCCGGCACGGTGCGTCTGATCACCAAGAAGCCGGTGATGAACCAGTGGCAAGCGGGCTTCAGCGCCACCGTCTCGACCACCAAAGACGGCGAGATGAGCAACAAGCAGGAAGCCTATATCAACGCCCCTGTGGTCGAGGACAAACTGGCCTTCCGGCTGGCGCTGTTCAACGACAGCCAGGGCGGCTACATCGACAATGTGGCCGGGACCAAGGCGCTCGACCCCAGCGTCAACCCGCGCTTTCTGCCCGGCAATGCGGGCCATCAGGCCGGCGCCGACCTGTCGGATGTGACGTTTCTGGACGCCAGCAACACCGACCTGGTGGAAGAGGACTTCAACGACGCGCTCTATCGCGGCCTGCGGCTGAGCGGCAAATGGTTCATCAACGACGCCTGGGACCTGGAAGTGACCCATATGCGTCAGAACCTGGATGCCGACGGCGTGTTCGACTATGACCCGGCGGTCGGCGATCTGGACGTGCGCCGCTATACCGCCGACGAGTTGGGCGAAAAATGGCACAACACCGCCTGGACGCTGACCGGGCGCCTGGCGTTTCTGGAGATGGTCTATACCGGCGGTTATCTGGACCGCGATGTGGACCAGTCGATCGACTATACGGGCTATGCCAATGTGGGGCCCTATATTCCTTATTACATCTGCGACCTGGCGGTGTCTTATCCCGAAGCCGGTCAAGACCCGTCGGGGACGTGTCAGCCGCCCAATCTCAACACCCACAATATTCAGTCGGTCCGGAAACAGACCCACGAGCTGCGCTTCAACACGCCTGAAGACTATCGCCTGAAGGCGACCTTCGGCGCCTTCTACGACCATCTAAAGCTCGAAGACATGGGCGACTTCGGCTATTACGGCTCGCAATATGTGCTCGACCGGGAAGGCCGACGCGGTTTCGCGCAGAACGCGCCGTTGCCCGGCGCGACCACCATCAATCCCAACCCGCGCGACCCGGGCGTGGTGTTCTTCAACGATGTGACCCGCACCGAAGAACAGATCGCGGTGTTCGGCGAGGCCACCTTCGAGGTGGTGCCGGGCCTGTGGGACGTGAGCTTCGGCGCGCGCTGGTTCGACATCGACGTGGACCTGCGCGGCTCGTCGAACACCGGGTTCGGCAATCTGGCCGGCGACGGCGGCGATTCCGACAATGGCAACAATCTCGACCAGCGCCTGGCCGCGTTCCGCCCGGCCGAAGAGCAGGACGTGATCTTCAAGGCCGGCACCACCTTCACACCGACCGACAATCTGTTGTTCTTCTTTACCTGGTCGCAGGGCTTCCGCCCCGGCGGTCTGAACCGCGGCTGTTCGCCCGACACCGAGGTGCCGTGCACCTACGCCACCGACGAACTGACCAACTATGAACTGGGCTGGAAGATCGACCTGTTCGACCGCACCGTGCGCTTCAATGGCGCGGCCTTCTTCATGGATTGGGAAAAGGTCCAGGCGTCGGTGTTCGCGCCCGAGATCGTCGGCTCGAACCTCAACTTCAACGACAATGCCGCCGATGCCGAGGTCTGGGGGATCGAGGGCGACCTGACCTGGGCGGTGACCCAGGGGCTGACGCTCAGCGGCGCGTTCACCTATCTCGACACCGAGATCACCGCGCTCGCCGACACCGGCAGCATCGCCATCGCGCCGGTGGGCAGCGAGCTGTCCACCGCGCCCAACTTCCAGGGCAATCTGCGCGCGCGCTACACCTGGTTCGTGGGCGACTATCAACTGCACACCCAGACCCAGGTGAGCTATGCGTCGAGCGCCTATAGCGACATCGTCCTGGCCGAGCGGCGCAAGATGGACGATTACGCCACCTGGAACCTGTCGGCCGGGGTGCGCAAGGACCGCTGGCGCGCCGAGCTGTTCGCCCAGAACCTGACCGACACCCGGGCCGAGTTGTTCATCTCGACCCAGGACGACAGCCCGCGGACCTTTACCAACCGGCCGCGGACCTGGGGCCTGCGGGTCGGCTACGACTTCTAAGCAGGCAGCACACGCGGCCGATGCAGCGATGCGAAGCGGGGCGGCGCCCAAATGGCGTCGCCCCGTTTCTATGTCCATGCCCCGCGTCCCCGGCGGTGGATCAGGGGCGGCCAAGCGGTGGCGCAAGGGGGACGCGGCAGCGGTTTCACGTCAGCGATACGTGTCGGCCCAGAGATCGTTACGCTTGCATACAATTGCTGACATGAGAAAGGATTGGGTTAGACACTTGATAGTGGCGCCTCGATAGAATATGATTTTTGTATAAGAGCGCAGAATAATAATGAGGATGACGCCCATTTGTCGCCACACGGTCGGCAGCCACGCCGCTTCTATCGTTCGGCGGGCGAGATCCATCCGTTTATTGCCCGGTTGCTTCGCAGCCGGGCCGCGGTCGCAGGGAGGGGCGATTCGGCCGTCGTATCCGCGTTTCCGTCGCTGGTCGGGGTGGGGCGGTGTGTCACGGGTCACATAAATACAACACCGCGACGTTTTTTTGCGCGGTTTGTGGCGTCAGATTGAAAAAGTCCGTGCAATCTCGCTCGTTCGCTCATAGAAGGCGGTCCGCGAAGCAATAACGCTAAGAAAGGATTGCGAATGGTTAGGAAAAGTACGGTCTCGGTGGCCGCACTTGCCGCCCTTACTGGCACGTTTGGCAGCACTGCCGCTTATGGCCAAGTCGAGGAAATCGTCGTTACTGCGACGAAGCGGGTTCAGACTACGCAGGATGCGCCGGTCACCGTGACCGCGCTTGGGTCCGCGCAACTCGAAGATTTGCGCATCAGCAATTTCACCGACTATCTCCAGCAACTCCCCAATGTGACCGCGCAGGGTCGTGGGCCGGGTCAGCAGCTCATCACCGTGCGCGGACTGGGGTCGAGTGCATTCCCGGTCTATCTGTCCGGGGCCAACGGCAAGACGCCCAATGTGGCGCTCTATCTGGACGAACAGCCGGTGACCATGCCGGGGCGCAATCTGGACGTCTACGCCACCGACCTGGAGCGGATCGAGGTGCTGCCCGGGCCGCAAGGCACGCTCTTTGGCGCCAGTTCCCAGGCCGGCACGGTGCGCCTGATCACCAAGAAGCCGGTGATGAACCAGTGGCAAGCGGGCTTCAGCGCCACCGTCTCGACCACCAAAGACGGCGAGATGAGCAACAAGCAGGAAGCCTATATCAACGCCCCTGTGGTCGAGGACAAACTGGCCTTCCGGCTGGCGCTGTTCAATGACAGTCAGGGCGGCTATATCGACAATGTGGCCGGCACCAAGACGCTCGACCCGAGTGTCAATCCGCGTTTCAATCCGGGCCGCACCGGCTTTCAGGCGGGCGCCGACCTGTCGGACGTGGAATTCCTCGAAGCCAGCAACACCGAATATGTCGAGGATGACTTCAACGATGCGCTCTATCGCGGTCTGCGCCTGAGCGGGAAGTGGTTCATCACCGACCAGTGGGATCTGGAAGTGGTCCACATGCGGCAGAATCTCGATGCCGACGGTGTGTTCGACTATGACCCGGCGGTGGGCGATCTGGACGTGCAGCGCTTCTCCTCCGACGAACTGAACGAGAAGTGGCATAACACTGCCTGGACGCTGACCGGACGCCTGAACTTCCTGGAAGTGGTCTATACCGGTGGCTATCTGGACCGTAATGTGGATCAGGTGGTCGACTATACCGGCTATGCCAATGTGGGCCCCTATATCCCGTATTACATCTGTGATCTGGCGGTGACCTACCCGGATGCCGGCGTCGATCCTTCGGGGACCTGTCAGGCGCCCAATCTGGGTGCGCAGAACCTGCAGGATATCACCAAGAACACCCACGAACTGCGCTTCAACACGCCCGATGAGTATCGCCTGAAGGCCACTTTCGGCGTGTTCTACGATGATCTGAAGCTGAAGGACCGGGGCAACTTCCAATATTTCGGCTCGCAATTCGTGCTCGATAAGGAAGGTCGTCGCGGGTTCGCCCAGAACGCGCCGCTGCCGGGTGCGACCACCATCGACCCGAACCCGCGGGATCCGGGCGTCGCCTTCTTCAACGATATCACCCGCACCGAAGAACAGATCGCCGTGTTCGGCGAGGCCACCTTCGAGGTGGTGCCGGGTCTGTGGGATGTGACCTTCGGCGCGCGCTGGTTCGACATCGACGTCAGCCTGGTCGGCTCGTCCAACTTCGCCTTCGGCAATCTGGCCGGCGATGGCGGCGATTCCGACAGCGGCAACAATCTGGATGAAACCCTGGCTGGCTTCCGTCCGGCCGAGGAAAAGGACGTGATCTTCAAGGCCGGCACCACGTTCACGCCGACCGAAGACCTGCTGTTCTTCTTCACCTGGTCGCAAGGTTTCCGCCCCGGCGGCTTGAACCGCGGGTGTGCGCCGGGGTCGACCACCAACACCGTGCCGTGCGCGTTCGAGACCGACGAACTGACCAACTATGAGTTGGGCTGGAAGATCGACCTGTTCGACCGCAATGTCCGGTTCAACGGTGCCGCCTTCTTCATGAAGTGGGACAACATCCAGGCGTCGGTGTTCGCCCCGGAAGTCGTCGGGTCGAACCTGACCTTCAACGACAATGCGGCGGATGCCGAGATCTGGGGTCTCGAAGGCGACCTGACCTGGGCGGTGACCACCGGCCTGACCGTCAGCAGCGCGTTCACGTACCTGAACACCGAGCTGACCGACCTGGCCGAAACCGGCAGCATCGCCATTGCCCCGGTGGGCAGCGAGCTGTCGACGGCGCCGGATTTCCAGGGCAATATCCGCGCCCGCTACACCTGGTTCATGGGTGACTACCAACTGCATGCGCAGACCCAGGTGAACTATTCGTCGAGCGCGTTCAGCGACATCGTGCTGGCCGAACGGCGCAAGATGGACGATTACGCCACCTGGAACCTGTCGGCCGGTATCCGTAAGGACCGTTGGCGGGCCGAACTGTTCGCCCAGAATCTCACTGACACCCGGGCCGAGCTGTTCATCTCCACCCAGGACGATATCCCGCGGATCTTCACCAACCGGCCGCGGACCTGGGGCCTGCGGGTCGGCTACGACTTCTGATCCTTGCCGGGCGTCCGACGCGCCCCATAATCCCCGGGGGCGGCCTGAGCAGGGCCGCCCCTTTCTCGTTCTAACGCCCTTTTGGGTTTTCAGCCGACGACAGCCTTTGCCGATCAAGCCGGCGCATGGGATGATCCGGTTTGGCCGCGAAAGACCCGCGGTTTACACAATGAGCGCGGTTCGGCGATGCATCGACCGTCCAAGGAGGCCATCGGCTCGCCCAACGCGCTGAGGAGACAGCAGATCGTGACGCCCGAGACCGCCGCCCGCCCCGCCGCCGACGCTGACCCGCTCGCCCAGGCGCGCCACTTGTTGCAGGCCGGCCGCCCGGCCGAGGCCGACGCCGCCGCCGCGGCCGTACTCGCCGAACGCCCGGACGACACCGAAGCGCTCTATGTGCAGGCGGTGGCCCGGCGCTTTCTCAAGCACTACGACGAGGCCGCCGCGGTGCTGGCCAAGCTCAAGATGCTGAGCCCGCAATCGGGCCGCGTTCACCAAGAAGACGGCCATCTGCGCCGCGACCGCGGCGACGCGGCCGGTGCGCTGACCGCCTATGAGCGCGCCACAGCCGCCAATCCGGGCCTGATGGCGGCGTGGCGCGAGCAGGCGCGCCTGTTCGCCGCCGCCGGCCAGACCGGCCGCGCGCGCTGGGCCGAGCAACAGGCCGAGCGCCTGGCCGCCCTGCCGCGCGAGTTGGTCTCGGTGACCAGCTTCCTGCACGAGGGCAAGCTGGGCAAGGCCGAGACGCTGTGCCGCCACTTCCTGCAACGCCACCCGCACCATATCGAGGCGATGCGCCTGCTGGCCGAGATCGGCGAGCGGTTCAACGCCCTCGACGAGGCCGAGTTTCTGCTCGAAAGCGCGGCCGAGTTCGACCCCGACAACACCCAGGTGCGGCTCGACTATATCAAGGTGCTGCGCAAGCGTCAGAAGGTGGACGCCGCCCTGGCGCAAGCGCGCATCCTCTATGACCGCGACCCCGACAACCCGGTGTTTCAGTCGAGCCTCGGCATCGAAAGCCAGATCGCCGGCGACACCGACACCGCCCTCGCCATGTTCGACAAGGTGCTGGCCAAGGTGCCCGACGACCCGGTGACCTGGATGTCCAAGGGCCACGCGCTCAAGACCGTCGGCCGCACCGATGAGGCGGTGACCGCCTATCGCGCCGCGTATACCGCCAAGCCCGACCATGGCGACGCCTTTTGGAGCCTCGCCAACCTCAAGACCTATCGCTTCACCGACGCCGAGATGGCGCGCATGGCGGCGCTTGAGGCCGACCCCGAGACGGGCTGGTCCGACCGCGTGCACCTGGGCTTCGCGCTCGGAAAAGCGCATGAAGATGCAGGGGCTTATGAGACGTCGTTCCAGTATTACGACCGCGCCAATGCCCTCAAGCGCGCGCAGAGCAAGTACCGGATCGACCATATGGACGAGGAACTGGCCGCCCAGGCGGCGGTTTGCACGGCCGAGCTGTTCGAGAGCCGCGCCGGCCAAGGCGATCCCGCCCCCGATCCGATTTTCATCGTCGGTCTGCCGCGCGCCGGCTCGACGCTGATCGAACAGATCCTGGCCTCGCACTCCGCGGTCGACGGCACCATGGAACTGGCGTCGATTCTGTCGCTGTCGCACGGTTTGCGCAAACGCCAGCGGATCACCGCCGACAGCCCCTATCCGCGCGTGCTCCACGACCTGCCGGCGGACCGACTGGCCGAACTCGGCCGCGCCTATCTGGACGAAACCCGCGTCCACCGCGGTTCGGCGCCCTTCTTCACCGACAAGATGCCGAACAATTTCCGTCACTTGGGGCTGATCGCGCTGATCCTGCCCAACGCCAAGATCATCGACGCCCGGCGCCAC
Organism: Rhodothalassium salexigens DSM 2132; assembly: GCF_004341375.1. Taxonomy (GTDB): domain Bacteria; phylum Pseudomonadota; class Alphaproteobacteria; order Sphingomonadales; family Rhodothalassiaceae; genus Rhodothalassium; species Rhodothalassium salexigens. The sequence goes on along the minus strand of NZ_SLXO01000001.1, from coordinate 284,399 downwards.
CCCATGGCCTGCTGTTTCTCTGGCTTCAAACAACTGTTCGCCGAGGGCCAGGAGTTCACCTACGGGCTGGAGCGCGTGGGCCGCTATTACCGTGGCTATGTGGATCTGATGGACCACTGGGACCGGGTGCTGCCCGGGCGCATTCTGCGCGTCCAGCACGAGGATGTGGTCGCCGACCTCGAAGGCCAGGTGCGCCGGCTGCTCGACTTCTGCGGCCTGCCGTTCGAGACCGCCTGTGTGGACTTCCACAAGACCCGCCGGGCGGTGCGCACCGCCAGTTCCGAGCAGGTGCGCCAGCCGATCAACACCGACGGCCTGGAAGCCTGGCAGCGCTTCGAGCCGTGGCTCGATCCGCTGAAACAGGCGCTTGGCCCGGCGCTCACGGACTATCGCCGCGACCGCTAAAGCCCTGCTGCGGGCTGCGATCGGCGCCCGTCGCGCGCGCGAGCGTTGCCCGCACGCAACAGCGGCCGGATTCCCGCCATGGCTGTGTCGAAAAAGGGCAGGGCACGTTTTAAGCTTGATGTATATCAACGCTGTGCGGCCTAAGACCTTTAGGCAGAAAGCATCAGCGACAGACATACGGAGTGCCTTGCCCATGTTCCTCTCACGCTTCTGGCCGCTTGCCGGCTGTGCCCTGTCCATGGCGATCACCGCGTCGGCCGGTCCGGCCCTGGCCCAGGACAGCTTCGTCCAAGCCGGCGATATCGTCATCCGCGCCCGCGGCATCGTCGTCGAGCCCGACGAGGGCGCCGACATCGACCCCATCGGCGGCTCGGTGGATATCGAGACCGCGGTGATGCCCGAGCTCGATTTCAGCTATTTCTTCACCGACCGCCTGGCTGTCGAACTGATCGCGGCGGTGACCCCGCACGATGTGACCGCCACCGGCACCGCGCTCGGCGACGTGCCGCTTGGCGAATTGCTGCTGCTGCCGCCGACGCTGACCGCGCAGTACCACCTGCCGGTGACCAAGCGGTTCAAGCCCTATGTGGGCGCCGGCATCAACGTCACCTTCTTCATCGACGAGGACGCCGCCGGCGGCGCGGTGACCAGCATCGACGCCGACACCAGCGTCGGCGCCGCCCTCCAGGCGGGCTTCGACTATCAGATCAGCGGGCCGTGGATGGTCAATCTGGACGTCAAGCGGCTGTTCCTCGACACCGATGTGAGCATCAATGGCGGCGGTATCACCGCCGACGTGGACATCAACCCGTGGATCTTCGGTTTCGGCGTCGGCTACCGGTTCTGACCGACGGCCCCCGGCGATCCAGGCTTTGGGCCGGGCGGCGTGCGGTTGGCGCCGCCGCCCGGTACCGTCTCGACCGCCGGCGCGGGGGGTGCCCAGCTTGTTTTAAGAAGTTTTTTAACCCTTGTCGGGGATCGTTTCGGCACAGCCTTAGAGAAGCTTAACCATACATGCGGAGCCGTTGCCGTGTCCGATCGATCCGTCTCCACCGACCTTGCGGCGGTGCTCGACGCACTGTTCGACGGCCAGTCCCCCGACCTGGCCACCCTGGACGGCCGCAGCCGTGCCCTGGTCGAACGCGTCCAGACGCTGGCCCGCGACCGTCGTCTCTTGGACGAGCAGCTTAGTCTCTATTTCGAACATTCGGGTGTCGGGCTGTTCGACCATATCCTGGACGAAACCCGGCTGGCGCCGGGGCAGCCTCAGACCACCTATTCGGCGGAGATGCGGCGTATGCTGGGCTATCGTGATGAAACCGATTTCCCAAATGAATTCAGCTCTTTTTCCAATAGTCTTCATCCTGACGATAAGGAACGTGTCGAGGCCGCCTTCGCCGCCCACCTGATGGACAAGACCGATCGGACGCCATTCGACATCCGCTATCGACTGCGGCGCAAGACCGGCGAGTTTATCTGGGTGCGAGCGTTGTGCGGCACGCGCCGTGACCGCGACGGCAACCCGTTGCGCGCCTGCGGCTCCACCTTCGATATCGACACCGAAAAGCGCCGGTCCGATCTGTTGGAGACCTTGCTGGAGCGAACGCGGGCGACGCTCGACGACGCGCGTTCAGCGGTGACGGTGGTGGAAAGCGGTGTCGAGCAGGTCCAGGCGATCCGCCAGGCGGTCGACGCCATGGCCGATCTGTCGACCCAGATCAGCCAGTTGACCGGCGAGATTCAGGCGATCGCCAAACAGACCAACCTGCTGGCTCTGAATGCCACCATCGAGGCGGCGCGGGCCGGCGAAGCGGGGCGCGGGTTCGCGGTCGTCGCCGGCGAGGTCAAGGCGCTGGCCAAGAACAGCCACCAGATGGCCGACCGGATCACCGACCTGGTCGACCAGTCGGTGACCACTTCGAAGGGCGCGGGCAAGGGGGCAAGCGGCGTGATCACGGCGATGGACGACATCCGCACAGCGACCGAGACGGTCAAAACCGCGCTTGAAACGCTCGACCGGGAGATGTCCCGCTGACCTGTCGGCCGCCGCGCGCGGGCCTTGGCGTGTTCGGCCCGCGCGCTTTATTTGAGGGTTTCGACGGTTTTTTCCGATAGCGTCGGCAGCCGGACCGTGGCGGTGGTGCCCATGCCCGGTTCGCTTTCCAGGTGCAGGGTGCCGTGTTGCAGATCGATCAGCGCGCGGGCCAGGGGCAGGCCGAGGCCGGTGCCCTCGTGGTGGCGGCTGAGCGACGAGTCCACCTGGCCGAAGGGCGTCATCGCCCGGGCCAGGTCCGCCTTCGACATGCCGATGCCGGTATCGGCCACCTGGATTTCGACCATTTCGTCGTCGACGGCGGCGGCGCGGATTTCCACCCGACCGCCCGATGGCGTGAACTTTACCGCGTTCGACAGCAGGTTGAGCATAACCTGCTTGAGCCGCACCGGGTCGGCCAGCACGTCGAGCCCGGGATCGTGCGGCTTGACCGAAACGCGCACACCGGCCTGTTGCGCCTTTTCGCCGATCAACCGCACGCAGGTGTCGAAAACACCGCCGACCGGCACGGGTAGGGTATCGACCGCCAGGTGGCCCGCCTCTAGCTTGGACAGGTCGAGGATCTCGTTGATGATCGACAACAGATGGCGGCCGGCATTGAGGATGTCGTTGCTGTAGTCGCGATATTGAGGGGTGCCCAGCGGGCCGAACGCTTCGGTCTGCATGACCTCGGCAAACCCGATGATCGCGTTCAAGGGCGTGCGCAGTTCGTGGCTCATATTGGCGAGAAACTCCGACTTGGCGCGGTTGGCCAACTCGGCGTGCTGGCGACTGGCTTCCAATTGGCGTTCCTGGCGGCGGCGTTCGGTGGCGTCGTGGGCGACCAGAAGAATATAGGTGTCGCCCTCATAGTCGAGCGTCGTCGCCGATACCGACAGGTCCAGGATCTGGCCGTCGCGTCGGCGTGCGCGCATGGACAGGTCTTGGACCGTGCCATCCCGGAGCAGGCAGGCGATCAACCGCTCGCGCGGATTGTCCGGCGACCAGATGCCGATGTCGTCTGGCGTGAAACCAATCACCTCCTCGCGGCGATAGCCGAGTGATTGGGTGAAGGTATCGTTGATAAAGCGATAGGTGCCGTCCTCGAACCGGGTCAGGGTGATGATTTCGGGCGACAATTCAAAAATGCGCTGGAACAGCAACTCGGTCTCGGTGCGCGCGCGGTCGGCATCGCGCCGGGCGGTGACGTCGACGAAGCTGGCCAGGATCGCCGGCCCGCCGGGCCAGGACAGGATCGTCTCGGCGTGGCAATTGACCCACAGGCAGCGGCCTTTATCGCTCACCAAACGGAAATCGTAAGGCGCCGCCGTGACCCGACGCCCGGTCATCCGGTCGGCGATGTTGCCCATCACCTCGGCGCGGTCGTCGGGATGCACGAAATGGCTGACCGATTGCAGGCGTTGCACATCTTCCGGGCGGCTCATGCCCAACATCGAGGCCATGCGCGGATTGGCATACAGAACCTCATCATCTCTCAGCACCACGATGCCCTCTGCGGCCTTTTCCGCGAGTTCGCGAAAGCGGCCGATTTCGCTGAATTGGGCCGTGATATCGTGGCCGACCAGCACCGCCCGGTCGGGCGCTTCCGCGCCCGCCGGGGTGAGATGGGCCTCAAGGCAGACGGTGGGGCCCGTCGCATCGCCGGCCGAATCGCTCAGCGACAGGGTCACCTGTTCGCGCAGCATCGTGCCGCCGATGACCGCCGCGGCCGCCTTGCCAAGCGCCTTTCGATCGCCGCCGCGCAGGCAAACGGGCAACTCAGCGGGCAGGGCCTCGGCGGCGGGCGATAAGGCGGACAGCGCGGGCGGTCCCGACACCCAGAACAGGCGGGCGTCGGCGTCGAGCAACGCCACCCATGCCTGAGGCATATGGGCCGCCAGGGCCCGAAGCCGGGTCAGAACGGCTGCCGGGATCTCTGGCTCGGCCCTCGGCTTGTCGCCGGGTGCGCTTGGCGTTGAGGTCGACAGCATCGGCTCCTTCCGCTCGCGGCATGCGGGAGATCGCGTGTCCTTCGCTACAGCCTGGGCAATCTGCGGCCCGGCTGCCTGTCGGCTTTGTTTTTACCCGCTTTGCCTTAAAAAACTCGACCGCAAGGATCAAGAAAAAACCGTAAATTTATGTGAACGGCACGACCGCCCATGCACCTACCGCGTGCAAGTCCTCAGGGCGACGCCCTGCCACGGACCCGTGCGCGCGCTGCGGCAGCCTGCCGCTGGGTTGGGTTGCCACATGCCGCTGTCGCGCCGCACCCATTAGCTCCAAGGCCTTTCAATCAAGGAGGCTTTTGTGGCGCAACCCTCGCACATCGATGTCCCGCACATCATCAAATGGAGCTTGGCGGTTCCGGTTTTCGCAGTTTGGCCGTTCGTCTCGGTGTTCCCGGTGATCGGGTTGTTCAGCCCGCCGATCACGGTCTGGACGATTACCATCAACTTGGCGTTCGCGGCATCGTCGATGATTGGCGTTTTCATGGCCAGCGTGGCGCTCAGCTTTCTCCAGGCCGGCACCGAGCCCGGGCGGCGGGTGTCCGTCGGTGACCTGGGTGTCGGCCGACTGGCCCTGTTCGGCCTTGGCTGGCTGACCGTCTATGGCCTCTACACCACCATGTGGACCGGCGGCGCCTGAGGCGGCACCGTTGACCGCAGGTCATCCCAACAAATCGCCCGGGGCCGGCCCGCTCTGACCGGGCCGGCCCCGCGCCTTGCCGGTGCGTCGCCTGGGCGGTGCGGTCGATCCATTTCGCCGCATCAGCGGCGGCGCCGGCACACCGCCGCAACGATGGCCCCGGATCGGCGCTAGCACGCGTCGCGAGCGCCGTCGCAGCGCGCGGCGAGCGTGGCGATAGATCTGTCAAGTCCCTGTGCGTGCAGTATGGCCCTCAACGGGCGGGGGCGTATGGCGGATGGGGTGGGATTCGAACCCACGGAGGCTTGCGCCTCGGCGGTTTTCAAGACCGCTGCAATCGACCACTCTGCCACCCATCCAAGACCCCCCGATCTAGCCCAGCCGGGCCCCGGCCGTAAAGGTCCGCCATCATCTTGCCGCATCGCCGGCGTCAGGTGGCCCCGGGCGACGGCACCCGCCGTGTGAAACCGGCTTTCGGCGTCTTGTCATCGCCGGCCCGTCAGTCCAAATTGGCGCCCGGTTCTCGCCCATGCCCCATAAAGGATGATCAAGGCCCGATGCCCATGCGTTTGACCCGTTCGCCCGCTATGCTGTTCGCCGTGTTGACCGGCCTTGCCCTCGGCCCGGTCCCGTCAGGCCCGGCCGAAGCCTGGGCGGCCCCCCAACACGCCGCGCCTGAGGGGCCGGCTGAGGGCACACCCGACACCGGGGCCGAGACCGAAGCTCAGGCCGCGCCTGGCGAAACCGGCCAAGCCCAAAAAGCTGGCCCTAAAGTCGCGTCCGAAGCCGACGCTACCGCCGATACCACCGGACCGTCGGCGGATGCGCCGGGCGACGGCCGGCCGAGTTTCCAGCAATGGCTGGCCGATGTGCGCGCCGAGGCGGCCAAGCGTGGCATCGCCCAGGCGGTGGTCGACGCCGCCCTGGGCGATGTGCAGCAACTCGAACGGGTGGTGCGCCGCGACCGCAATCAGGCCGAGTTCGTCGAGACCTACCAGCAATATCTCGACAAGCGGGTCTCCGACTGGCGGATCGAGAAGGGCCGCGAGATGGCCGCCAAGCATGGCGACCTGCTGCGCGAGGTGGCCGCCGCCTATAATGTCCAGCCGCGCTTCATCGCCGCGATCTGGGGCATGGAAACCAATTACGGCCTGGTCGATCCGGGCTATCGGTTGTTCGACGCGGTGGCGACGCTGGCTTACGACCCGCGCCGCTCGGGCTTCTATCGGCGCGAGCTGTTCGCCGCCCTGGAGATCCTCGACCAGGGCTATGCGACCCTCGATCAGATGAAAAGCTCCTATGGCGGCGCCATGGGCCAGCCGCAGTTTCTGCCCAGCGCCTATCTGCGCCTGGCCGAGGATTTCGACGGCGACGGCCGGCGCAATATCTGGACCTCGCAGGCCGATGTGTTCGCGTCGATCGCCAATTATCTGGCGCGTTCGGGCTGGCGCTCGGACATCACCTGGGGCCGGGCGGTGCAGGTGCCGGCGGGTGTGCGCACGGCGGCGGCCAAGCTTGACCAGGCGCCGGCCCCCGGCCGTTGCGCGCGCTACAAGAGCCTGGAACAGACGCTGCGCATCGAGCAGTGGCAACAGATCGGCGTGCGCAAGGCCGATGGCAGCGACCTGCCGGGGCGCAATCTGGCCGCAGCCTTGATCGTTGACGATGACCGCCCCGAGCGCGGCTGGCTGGTCTATCAGAATTTCTGCACCACCATGGCTTATAATGCCGCGTTCAAGTATGCCCTCGGTGTCGGCCTCTTGTCGGACAAGCTGTGGCCGGTGTTGCGCTGAGGGCGGCACCGACCGGGGCTGGGCGGCAGGCGAGGCCGGCGCGCGGGCAGGGCGCCCGTGTGGGAGTATCCGAAGGCATGACGGGCGGGGCATGACGGCCAAAAACACCAGCGTCAGACAAGCGCGCGCCGGCGCGGCGGCGACCGGGGCTGCGGCGATGGTTGCGGCAGCGATGGCTGAGACCGGCGGGGCCACACCGGGGCCGCAGCCACGTCCCTGCGGTCGCCAGAGCCGTGGGCGGGGCGCCCGCCGGTGGGCGGCGGTCGCCTTGGCGGCGGGCTTGCTGGCCGGTTGCGTGGGCGTGGAGTTTCCCGGCGGTTCGGCCCCGGTCGGGCCGGTGCCGGCCCCCGACACCCGTGGCACCGGTAACCAGAAGGTCGGCCGACCTTATCAGATCGGCGGCGTGTGGTATTATCCGCGCGTCGACCCGGGCTATGATGCGGTCGGGCTGGCGTCCTGGTATGGGCCCAAATTCCACGGCCGGTCGACCGCCAATGGCGAACGCTTCGACATGAACAAGCTGACCGCCGCCCACCGGACGCTGCCGATGCCGTCGATCGTGCTGGTCACCAACCTGGAGAACGGCCGCTCGGTGCGCTTGCGGGTCAATGATCGCGGCCCGTTCGTCGACGACCGGATCATCGACGTGTCGCGCCGCGCCGCGCAGTTTCTGGGCTTCGAGCAGAAGGGCACCGCCCGGGTGCGGGTCCAGGTGCTCGACGCCAACGGCCAGCCCGCCGACAGCCGCCGGGTCGCCGACGCGGTGCCGGCGCCCGCCGGGGTCGGCGGGCCGTTCTTCGTCCAGATCGCCAGCATGAGCAGTCTGGACAATGCCCGCCGCCTGCGCGATGCGGTCGCGCGCTTCGGTCGGGCGCATATACAAAAAGTGTGGCTGGACGGGCGGCGTTTCTATCGGGTTCGATTGGGACCCTATGATGGGCGCAGTTTGGCCGCCCGGACCCTCGACCGTCTGTACGACCAGGGCTATTACAGCGCCCGCGTGTTCACCGATTCCATAGGATGATGCCGATGCCCCTTTTCGCGCGCTTGCCGCTTTGCTTGTCCGCCATGCTGTCCGGGCTGGTGTTGACCTGGGCTGCGGCCGTGACGCCGGCCCACGCCCAGACCATCGACACGCCGGCGGCCCATGCCTTCCTGCTCGACACCCAGACCGACACGACGCTGTTCGCCAAGGACCCCGACGAGCCGTTTCCGCCGGCCTCCATGTCCAAGATGATGACCGTCTATCTGCTGTTCGAGCAGATCAAGGCCGGCACCATCGCGCTCGACGACACCGCGCGCGTGTCCACCGACGCGTGGAAGCGCTGGGCGGGCTCGGAAGCCTCGCTGATGTTCCTGCGCGAAGGCGAGGAGGTGAATTTCGACAACCTGATCCACGGCATCATCGTGTCGTCGGGCAATGATGCGTGCACCGTGGCGGCCGAGGCGGTGGCCGGCAGCGAGGACCTGTTCGCCCAGTGGATGAACGAAAAGGCCGCCGAGTTGGGCATGACCAACACCCGGTTCCAGAACGCCTCGGGCTGGCCGGCCGAGGACCAGTATACCACCGCGCGCGACCTGGCGACGCTGGCGCGCGCCACCATCGAGGATTTCCCCGAGCTCTATCGCTTCTACGGCGAGACCGAGTTCACCTATGGCAAGGATTTCCGCACCGGCGAGCCGATCACCCAGTATAACCGCAACCCGCTGCTGTTCCGCATGTCGGACAGCGCCGACGGGCTCAAGACCGGCCACACCGACGCGGCGGGCTATGGCCTGACCGCCTCGGCCAAGCGCGACGACCGGCGGCTGATCCTGGTGGTGTCGGGCCTGGAAAGCCAGAGCCAGCGGGCGCGGGAATCCCGCCGGCTGATGGAATATGGCTTCCGCAACTTCCAGACCTACACCCTGTTCGAGGCCGGCGAGACGGTCGAGGACGCCACCGTCTGGCTCGGTCAGTCGCCCAAGGTGCCGCTGGTGGTGGAACAGGACATCACCCTGACCCTGTCGCGCAAGCAGCGCAACGACATGACCGTGACGCTGGCCTATGACGGCCCGGTGCCGGCACCGATCGAGCCCGGCCAGCCGCTCGCCACCCTCACCGTCACCACCTCCGACCGCGAGCCGCTGACCGTGCCGGTGGTCGCCGGCGAGGCGGTGGCGCCGATCAGCGGCTTCGGCAAGGTCAAGGCGGCGCTCGAATACATCGTGTTCGGCGCCTCGACCCAGGAGTGACCGCCGGTCATCCAGACGCGACGCCGGGACACGACACCCCGGCGCCGTCCGAGCCCTCCGAACTGCCAGGCCCGGGGCCGGCCCGGGGCCGGTTCATCACCCTGGAAGGCGGCGAGGGCGCCGGCAAGTCGACCCAGGTGGCGGCCTTGGTGGCGTGGCTGCGCGACCGGGGCTTCGAGGTGGTGGCGACGCGCGAGCCCGGCGGTGCGCCGGGCGCCGAGGCGATCCGGGCGCTGCTGGTCGAGGGCGCGGTCGACCGCTGGCAACCGATGACCGAGGCGCTGTTGCACGCCGCCGCCCGCCACGAGCATCTGGCGCACACCGTGCGCCCGGCGCTGGCGCGCGGCGCCTGGGTGGTGTCCGACCGCTATGTGGAATCGAGCCTGGCCTATCAGGGCGTGGGCCAGGGCGTGGGGGTGGCGACGGTGGGCCAGATCCATACGCTCGCCAACGCCGGCGAGGTGGCCGACCTGACCGTGCTGCTCGACCTGCCGGCCAGGACCGGGCTGGCGCGCGCCGCCGGCCGGGGCGACGCCGACCGCTACGAACGCTTCGACGGCGCGTTCCACGACCGCATCAACACGGCGTTTCGCGACCTGGCGGCGGCTGCACCGCAGCGCTTCCGGGTCGTCGACGCGGGCCAGCCGGCCGCGGCTGTCACCGCTGCGGTGATCGACGCCGTGGCCCGCCGCTTCGGCCTCGACCATGACTAGGCCGGCCGCCGCAGACGCCCCGGCAGCGCCGTCGCCGGCGGCGGCCGAGACGCTGGTCGGCCACGGCGCCGCCGAGGCGGCGCTGCGCGAAGCGGTCGCTGGCGGCCGGTTGCACCATGCCTGGCTGATCAGCGGGCCGCAGGGCATCGGCAAGGCGACGCTGGCCTATCGCGTGGCGCGCTGGCTGCTGGCTCGGCCGCCGGGCGGCACCGCGCCGGACGCGGCCGGGCCGGGGCTGTTCGGTGACGACCTGCCGCCTGCGACCGCCCCCGACGGGGAGCCGGCAAGCGGGGCAGGGGGCGCGCATGACGGCCTGTGGCTGGCGCCCGACGATCCGGTGTTTCGCCGGGTGGCGGCGGGCGCGCACCCCGATCTGTGCGTCATCGACCGCGCCTGGGACGACAAGCGCAAGGCGCTGCGCAACGAGATCGTGGTCGACGATGTGCGCCGGGCCCAGGCCCATTTCGCCGCCACCGCCACCGAAGGCGGCTGGCGGGTCGCCATCGTCGACGCCGCCGACGAGATGAACCGCTCGGCCGCCAACGCGCTGCTAAAAACGCTCGAAGAGCCGCCGCGCGACAGCGTGTTGTTCCTGGTCGCCCACGCGCCGGGACGGCTGTTGCCGACGATCCGCTCGCGCTGTCGGGCATTGCCGCTCAAGCCCTTGTCGGTGGCCGACACGGTGGCGGTGCTCAGCCGGCATCTGCCCGACCTCGACGACGCCGACCGCCGCGCGCTCGCGCAGCTGTCCGAGGGTGCGCCGGGGCGCGCGCTGGCGTTGCACGCGGCCGGCGGGCTCGACGTCTATCGCGCCATGGTGGGCCTGTTGGCCGGGCTGCCCCGGCTCGACCGGGTCGCCGCCCACGGGCTCGCCCGGCAATTGTCGGGCAAGGCCGCCGATGCGGCCTATCGCACCTTCACCCGGTTGTTGACCGACTGGATCGGGCGCATGGTGCGCACCGCCGCGCGCGGCGCGGCCCCGGCCGAGATCGTCGCGGGCGAGGCCGCGGCGATGACCCGGCTGGCCGCCGCCGCGCCCCTTGATCGCTGGGTCGCGGTGTGGGAGGAGGCAGGGGCATTGATCGCGCGCGCCGACCGGGTGTATCTGGATCGCGGGCAGGTGATCCTGGCGCTGTTGGAGACGCTGGCCGCGACCGCCGCCGGCCGGCGGGCCTGACGCCCCCGGCCGCGCCCGCTACCTGGCCGCACCCGGGGCCTGGTCGTCGGTGACGCATAGCTGCCGGCCCGGCCGGGCGGCCCGGTCCGGCTGGTGTCTGCCCCTGCGGTGGCTGCGCGGGCACCCCATGCCCGGCCGCCCTTCACCCCGGTCGGCGCCACCGATCGTTTGGTTCCTCTAAGCCCGGAAAGCCCGAGCCGATGTCTGCGGACAAGACCCCGTTCTACGTCACCACGCCGATCTACTACGTCAACGACGTGCCCCATATCGGGCATGCCTATACGACGCTGGCCTGCGACATGCTGGCCCGGTTCAAGCGGCTTGACGGCCACGAGGTGTTCTTTCTGACCGGCACCGACGAACACGGGCAGAAGGTGCAGAAATCGGCCGCGCAGGCGGGCGTCGACCCGCAGGCGTTCTGCGACCGGGTGTCCGGGCGGTTCAAGGTGCTGCTCGACGCCATGAACTTCTCCAACGACCAGTTCATCCGCACCACCGAAGACCGCCACAAGCGTGCGGCTCAAGACCTGTGGCGCCGGATCGCCGACAATGGCCACATCTATCTGGACAGCTATGCCGGCTGGTACGCGGTGCGCGACGAGGCCTATTACGCCGAAAGCGAACTCACCAAGGCCGAGGACGGCAGCCTGCTTGCCCCCACCGGCGCGCCGGTGGAATGGGTCGAGGAGGAGAGCTATTTCTTCGACCTGTCCAAATGGCAGCAACCGCTGCTCGACCTTTACGACCGCCGGCCCGACTTCGTGAAGCCGCAAAGCCGGCTCAACGAGGTGCGCAGCTTCGTCGCCGGGGGCCTGCGCGACCTGTCGATCTCGCGCACCACCTTCGACTGGGGCGTGCCGGTGCCCGACGCGCCCGGCCACATCATGTATGTGTGGATCGACGCGTTGACCAACTATCTGACCGCGCTCGACTATCCCGAAACCGGGGCGGGCAGCGCCTATGACCGCTTCTGGCCCGGGGCGCTGCACATCGTCGGCAAGGACATCCTGCGCTTCCACGCCGTCTATTGGCCGGCGTTTCTGATGGCGGCGGGGCTGGAGCCGCCGCACCGCGTGTTCGCCCATGGCTGGTGGACCAAGGAAGGCCAGAAGATCTCCAAGTCGCTGGGCAATGTTCTCGACCCCTTCGACCTGGTCGAGCGGTTCGGCCGCGACCCGGTGCGCTATTTCATGATGCGCGAGGTGCCGTTCGGCAATGACGGCGACTTCGCCACCGACGGCTTCGTCGGCCGCTGCAACGCCGACCTGGCCAACGGTATCGGCAATCTGGCCCAGCGCACCCTGTCGATGATCCACAAGAATTGCGCCGGCGCGGTGCCCGAACCGGGGCCGCTGACCGACGACGATCTGGCCTTCCTGGCCCAGGTGGATGGCGCCCTCGACGATGTCCGCCCGCACATCGACGCCCAGGCGCCGCACCTGGCGCTTGAAGCGATCTGGGCGCGGGTGTCGGCGGGCGACGGCTATATCTCAGCCCAGGCGCCGTGGACGCTCAAGAAGACCGACCCCGCGCGCATGGCCACGGTGCTTTATGTGACCGCCGAGGCGGTGCGCCAGATCGCCATCCTGATGCAGCCGATCGTGCCCGAGGCCGCCGCCTCGCTGCTCGACCAACTGGGGCAGGGGGCCGATGACCGCCGCTTCGAGCGCTTGGGCGCCGGCCATCGGTTGACACCGGGTATCGCCATCGCCAAACCCCAGGGCGTGTTCCCGCGGATCGAGGTGGAGGCGGGCGTATGACCGCGCAACCCTATCTGGTCGATAGCCATTGTCATTTGAATTACAAAGGCTTGGCCGACGATGTTGAGGGCACGATCGAGCGCGCGCGGCGCGCCGGCGTGGCCACCCTGCTGACCGTCAACACCAAGATCTCCGAGTTCGAGGCGATCCGCGACATCGCCGCGGCCCATGACGATGTGTGGTGTTCGGTGGGCGTGCACCCGCACGAGGCGGAGGCCGAGGCGCACATTCCCGAAGACGCCCTGGTCGACTATGCCGCTCATCCCAAGGTGGTGGCGGTCGGCGAGACCGGGCTCGACTTCTATTACGACAACGCCCCGCGCGACGCCCAGGAACGCAGCTTCCGCAAGCATATCGCCGCGGCGCGGCGCAGCGGCCTGCCGGTGATCGTCCACACCCGCGACGCCGAGGCCGAAACCGCGCGGATCATGGCGGAAGAAATGGCCAAGGGACCGTTCCGCGCCGTCATCCACTGCTTTTCGGGCACGCCGCAGTTCGCCGAACAGATGCTGGAACATGATTTCTTCATCTCGTTTTCGGGCATCGTCACGTTCAAGAACAGCTATGACGTGAAGGACGCGGCGCGGCTGACGCCGCTTGGCAAGCTGCTGGTCGAGACCGACGCGCCGTTCCTGGCCCCGGTGCCGCACCGGGGGCAGCGCTGCGAACCCGCCTTCGTGGCCGACACGGCGGCCTATCTGGCCGACTTGAAGGACCAGGATCTGGACCTGATCAAGCGCACCACGGCGGAGAATTTCTTTCGCCTGTTCACCCGGGCCACGCCGCCCGGTGCGGCGACGCTGGCGCATATCGGCGGCTCATGAAGGTTACGGTTCTGGGCTGCGGCACGTCGTCGGGCGTGCCGCGCGCGCCGCTTGACTGGGGCGTCTGCGACCCCCTTGAGCCGCGCAATCGGCGCCGCCGGCCGTCGATCCTGGTGCAGTCCGAGACCACCACGCTGGTGGTCGACACCGGCCCCGACTTTCGCGAACAGATGCTCGACGCCCATGTGGGCCGGCTCGACGCGGTGGTCTACACCCACGACCATGCCGATCACACCCACGGGCTCGACGACTTGCGCGGCTACTACCGCGCGCAGGGCGCCGAGATCCCGTGTTATGGCGCGCCCGAGACGCTGGCCGGGCTGACGCGGCGCTTTGCCTATGCGTTCGAGCCCAAGCGCGGCTATCCCGCGATCGCGCGAGCGGTGCCGATGGCGTCGTCGGCGCCGGTGACCATCGGCGATATCGAGATCGTGCCGTTCGTCCAGGACCATGGGCCGATCCAGTCGCTCGGCCTGCGGGTCGGCGACTTCGCCTATTCCACCGACGTCCACGCCTTGCCCGCGGCGAGCATCGAGGCCCTGGCGGGCGTGCGCATCTGGATCGTCGATTGCGTGCAGGAAAAGCCGCACCCGAGCCACGCCCATCTGGCGCGCACGCTCGACTGGATCGCCACCGTGGCGCCCGAACGCGCCTATCTGACCCATTTGTCGCAATGGCTCGACTATGCCAGCTTGACGGCCCAACTGCCGCCGGGGGTCGAGCCGGCCTATGACGGGCTGGTGCTGGAGATCTGAGCGCGCGACGACCGCGCGGGGAGAGGTAGCCGATGACCGATCGAGACAAGCGCTCGCGCCACGGCGTGCCCGAGGATGGCCCGGCGCCTGCACGCGCCCCGGCCGGCGACGAGAACCGCCGGCGCGCCCGCAACGCCAGCGATGACCGCGCACCGGAAGCCGGGGCGGACCGTCGCCCGCGCACCGGGTGGTCGTCCGCCCCCCGGCACACCGACCGGTACACCGGTGGGCAGCAAACCGGCCGTGGCTCGGGCCGGCGCGGGATGCCCCGATGGCTGCTGCCATTGGCGCTCGTGGGCCTGGGCGCCTGGCTCCTCACCGGGCCGCTGGCCGGCGCGTCCCTGGGCGTGCTGGTCTTCGTGCTCGCCTGGGGCGGGTTCGCGGTGCTGATGGCCAGCCGGTTTTTCGCCGGCCGGCCGCTCGGCGCCTTCGCCCGGCCCGCCTTGGTGTGGCTGGCGATCGTCGCCGTGCTCGCCGGCGGCTACGCTTTCCGGCGCGAGCTCGGCGCAGTCGGCGACCGGGTGTCGGCCAATCTGGGCACCGGCCAGGGCTACAGCGTCGACGCCGGCCCGGACCGCGCGCGGGCGTTCGAGCGCGCCGCCGACGGTCATTTCTATGTGCGCGCGACGGTCGGCGGGACGCCGCTGCGGTTCATGGTCGACACCGGCGCGAGCCTGGTGGTGTTGAGCCCCGCCGACGCCCGGCGGATCGGCATGGTCCCGCCGCGCGCCGCGTTCACCGGCCGGGTCCAGACCGCCAATGGCACCGTGGCGGTGGCGCCGGTGCGCCTCGACGCCATCCGGGTCGGCGACATCGTGGTGCGCGACGTGCCGGCGCTGGTCCACGGCCGGGCGCTCGGCCAGTCGCTGTTGGGGCAAAGCTTTCTCAACGCCCTCGACGGCTATGAGGTGCGCGACGGCCGGCTGATCCTGAAACAAGCGGCCACGCGCTGAGCCCGGGCGCGACACCCGCCCAGCCGCCGCCCGGCCCCCGACCGGCCACCGACCGGGCTGGCCGTGGCACTCACCGTATCGAACATAAAGCTTGCATTTCGCGCGCCGATATGGTGAAAGGCGCTATTGCCAGGGCGCGCGTGGGCCGCAGACACCATCGCGGAAGGCGCCCGACCATGCGAGGCTATCGGCGGACCGGACCCCCGGTCAGACCCTCAATGGGCCGATCCTCCCCGCCTTCCGGCGGACCCGAACCGGGCAGCTGTTCTACGCCGGCTTCCAAACATTGATGATAGACCGCGTTGCGCGTGCGGTGCCGTGTCGATCGGCGCCCCGGCTGCGGTCGTTTTGACGAAAGCAAACGCTTTGACCACTTTTTCCGATCTGGGCCTCGCCCAACCCGTTCAACGCGCCGTGGCCGCTGCCGGTTATGAAACTCCGACGCCGGTGCAAGCCGCCGCGATCCCTGCGCTGATGGAGGGCCGCGACGTCCTCGGCATCGCGCAGACCGGCACCGGCAAGACCGCCGCCTTCGTGCTGCCGCTGCTCGACCAATTGGCCCGCGAGCCCGGGCGTATGGGGCCGGGCAAGGCGCGTGCGCTGATCCTGGCGCCGACCCGTGAACTGGCCGCGCAGATTGCCGACGCGTTCCGCACCTATGGCAAGTTCCTGCGCGTGCGCTCGGCGCTGGTGGTGGGCGGTGCCAAGGCCGGCCCGCAGCTGCGCGCGCTCAACGCCAGCCCCGACGTGATCGTCGCCACCCCGGGCCGGCTCGAAGACTTCATGGGCACCGGCGCGGTCAAGCTCGACGACACCGAGATCGTGGTGCTCGACGAGGCCGACCAGATGCTCGACATGGGCTTTGTGCCGGCGATCCGGCGCATCCTGGGCCAGGTCGCCGAGCCCCGCCAGACGGTGCTGTTCTCGGCCACCATGCCCAAGCCGATCAAGGCGTTGGCCAACGAGTTTCAGACCGATCCCGAGACCATCGCGATCACCCCGGCGGCGCAACCCGCCAACCGGATCGACCAGCAGGCGCTGGCCGTGCCGGCAAGCGAAAAGCGCACCCGGCTGGTCGAATTGCTGAACGGCGAGGGGGCTGCTGCGTCCAAGGGCCGGGCCATCGTGTTCACCCGCACCAAGCGCGGCGCCGACCGGGTCTGCGACCATCTGGTCAAGGCCGGTCTGTCGGCCGGCGCGATCCACGGCAACCGCAACCAGAACCAGCGCGACCGGGCGCTGCGCGCGTTCCGCACCGGGCGCACGCCGATCCTGGTCGCCACCGACGTGGCGGCGCGCGGCATCGACGTGGACGACGTGGCGCTGGTGGTCAATTACGAGTTGCCCGAAGTGCCCGAGGTCTATGTGCACCGCATCGGCCGCACCGGCCGCGCCGGGCGCAGCGGCACCGCCATCGCGCTGTGTGATCCGGCCGAGCGCGCGCTGTTGCGCGATATCGAGCGGCTGACCGGCCAAACCCTGCTTGACGACGGTCAGGGCCCCGACGCGGTCAGCGACAGCGCCGGCGGACGCGGGCGCGGCAAGGGCCGCCCCGGCGGCGGCGGTCGCGGCCGCAGCGGTCGCAGCAATGGCGGCCAGGGTGGCGCCGGCAGCCGGCCGCGCCAGGCCGCGGGCAAGGCCGGCGCCCGTCACGGGGGCGCCAAGGCGGCCCATGGTGGCGGTCATGCGGGTGGCGCCAAAGCCGGCCACGGCCAACGCAGCCGCGCCGGGCAGGGCGGCGGTCGCCCCGGCGGGGGCCGCCAGGGCCAGGGCGGTAACCGTCCGCAGGCGCGTCAAGGCGCCTGATCGGGCGCTATCGAACGCCCGGCTGCAT
Organism: Rhodothalassium salexigens DSM 2132; assembly: GCF_004341375.1. Taxonomy (GTDB): domain Bacteria; phylum Pseudomonadota; class Alphaproteobacteria; order Sphingomonadales; family Rhodothalassiaceae; genus Rhodothalassium; species Rhodothalassium salexigens. The sequence continues at coordinate 267,272 of NZ_SLXO01000001.1, read as the reverse complement.
ATCTGCGGGTCCTCCCGGCGCCTGACCTTCGACGGTCACGGGCGCCGGGGGACCTGAAGATCCTCAAGCGCCACAAGACATCGGGCTCGGCCGCTGATCGTCAGCGACCGGGCTTTTTTGTTGGTCGTCTTCCAATCTTTGGGCGTTCAGTCGTTTAGAATCAGTCGGTTAGAAATAGAGCCGGACCGCCACCACGCCATTGTGGGTTTCGATCCGGCTGCCGACGCCTAAGGTCTCGGTGCGCTGGAAGCGATAGCCCAGGTCGAGCGCCAGGTGGGCGCGCGGCTTGAACACCAGCCCGCCGCCGGCCTGCCAGGTGAAGGCTTGTTCGGCCGGGCCCAGATCGTTGACGAACGCGACCCCGGCGCCGCCGAGCGCATAGGCTTCGACCCGGTCGGTCAGCGGCTGGTCGACCGCCACATTGGCGATCAGTGTATGCACATCGATGGCGTCGGACGGACGCGGTGGGCCGAACAGGCTGTCGGGCACGCCGTCGGTGGGAAAGCTCAAGCCGCGATAGGCGTAGTCGGCCTCGACCCGCACGCGGCCGAAATCATAGCCCAAGAGCGCGCCGATCATGACGCCATTCAGATCGTCCGGACCGGTTTGGGCGATGGCCTTGGCATCGGCATAGCCGGCCTGAATCGCGCCATAGAGGCTCGGGCCGGCGGGGGCGTCGCGGCTCACGCGGGCGTCGCGCGCAACCATTGTGTCGCGCTCGGCGGCGTCCATGCGCGGTGTGTTGGCCCGGTCCGAGCGCCGCTCCGCGTCGGCGGCGGTGGACATCGCACCGGCCATCAGGCCGGCGAACAACAGGGATAGGGGCAGTCGAGGGAAAGCGGTGCGAACCATGGTGACGCATACATCCAACAGATCCGGAGTGAACACTGTTTAACCAAGAGCCAGATAAGCCGTCTGGCAACCTCGGCAAGACCCAATCGACGGAACGCCGATCACAAACCCGTCACGGAAGGTGTGAATTGGTGCACCGGGTCGCGTAAAGAATTTTGCATAATATAAATTATGCGCCCTTTCGGTATTGGCGTTCGAGATGGATGGAGTTTGAGACGGATATCGAAACCCGAAACCCGTCGCCGTGCCGGCCCTGAAGTCCCCTCGGTTTTCGATCGCAGCCCGGCGGTGGATCGCGGTATGGCCGCGCCCGGTGTGGCAACCGGGTGGCGACGGGTTCGAGACCCGCGAATTGGGCGACGATACGCCCTTTTGCACGGTCGAGCGTCGACGTTGGTCGCCTAGAGGTCGTGGCACCGCCGGCCGGATACCGCGGCGCCCTTTTCAAGGCGGCCCGAGCGCTCGTGCTTTGGTTTAGCGCCCGGCTCGCCGATTGGTCGTCCGGGGCATGGAAAATTGCGCTTGAGCGGCGGTTTTGTGCTGACCTGGGGGGCTCTTGGGGCGTTGGTTGTACGGCCATTGTTCTTGCTCGCCTTGCTGCCGCCCGGCTACCGTTCCGGCGGCCGTTTGGGCGACGCGCCGTCGACGCTGGACCGTGGGCGGCTGAACGACTGCCTCAGAGGGACCAAATCCAACGAGCGGACACGCCGAGCCCCAGCCGGCGCCGTCCCAAAAAAGCAGGGAGCCGACACACCAATGAAACGTTTCCTCCTCTCCACCGCCATGGGGCTGGTGCTCGCCACCGCGCCGGGCCAGCCGCAAGCGGCGGCGGCCGACGGGGCGATGGCGTCCAAGACCTTCGCCGGCGTCGAGGTGCGCAATATCGGCCCGGCGCTGATGTCCGGGCGCATCGCCGACATCGCCATCGACCCCCAAGACGTGTCCACCTGGTATGTGGCCGTGGGCTCGGGCGGCGTGTGGAAGACGGTCAATAACGGCACCACCTGGACGCCGCTGTTCGATGACCAGCCGGTCTATTCCATCGGCGACGTGACGCTCGACCCCAGCAACCCGCACCGGGTCTGGGTCGGCACCGGCGAGAATGTGGGCGGGCGCCATGTGGGCTTCGGCGACGGCGTCTATCGCAGCGACGACGGCGGCCAGACCTGGACCAATATGGGTCTGGAAACGTCCGAACATATCTCGACCATCGTCGTCCACCCCGACGACGGCGACACCGTGTTCGTGGCCGCGCAGGGCCCGCTGTGGTCGCAAGGCGGCGACCGGGGTCTCTACAAGACCACCGACGGCGGCGAGACCTGGACGCAGGTCTTGTCGGCGGGGCCCTGGACCGGCGTTACCGACGTGGTCATGGACCCGCGCAACCCCGACCGACTGTATGCGGCCACCTGGCAGCGCCACCGCACCGTGGCCAGCTATATGGGCGGCGGGCCGGAAACGGCGCTTTACAAGTCCGAGGACGGCGGCGAGACCTGGGAGAAGCTGACCCAAGGGCTGCCGACCGGCAATCTGGGCAAGATCGGCCTGGCGCTGGCGCCGGAAAACCCCGACATCGTCTATGCCGCAATCGAGACCAACCGGCGCAAGGGCGGCATCTGGAAATCCACCGACCGCGGCGCGTCGTGGCAAAAGCAGTCGGACACCGTGTCGGGCGGCACCGGTCCGCACTATTACCAGGAACTCTACGCCCACCCGCACATCCCGGGCCGGCTTTATCTGGTCGACGCCACCACCCAGGTGTCGGATGATGGCGGCAAGACGTTCCGGCCGATCAACAATGAGTACAAGCATGGCGACGACCACGCCATCGCGTTCCGCCCCGACGACCCCGACTATATCCTCGTCGGCTCGGACGGCGGCGTCTATGAAAGCCATGACGGCGAAAAGACTTGGCGCTTCATCGACAATCTGCCGGTGACCCAGTTCTACAAGGTGGCGGTCGACGACACCGAACCGTTCTACACCCTCTATGGCGGCACCCAGGACAACAACACCCAGGGCGGCCCGTCGCGCACCGACGACATCCAGGGCATCACCAATTCGGACTGGTTCATCAACCTGTTCGCCGACGGCCACCAGCCGGCCACCGAGCCCGGCAACCCCGACATCGTCTATTCGGAATGGCAACAGGGCAATCTGGTGCGCGTCGACCGGACCACGGGCGAGTTGGTCCACATCCAGCCCCAGGCCAAGGACGGCGAGCCGCCCGAACGGTTCAACTGGGACGCGCCGATCAAGGTCAGCGCCCACCAGCCGACCCGGCTTTACTATGCCAGCCAGCGGCTGTGGCGCTCGGACGACCGCGGCGACAGTTGGACCGCCCTGTCGGGCAACCTGACCCGCGACCAGGACCCGATGACCCTGCCCTTCATGGGCCGGCAATGGTCGTGGGATGCGCCATGGGACATGTTCGCCATGTCCAACTACAACACCATCACGTCGATCGCGGAATCGCCGCTCGATGAGGACCTGCTTTATGTGGGCACCGACGATGGGCTGATCCAGGTGACCACCAATGGCGGCAAGCGCTGGCGCAAGATCGAGGTCAGCGACCTGCCCGGCGTGCCCGAGACCGCGTTCGTCAACGACATCAAGGCCGACCGCCACGACCGCGACACCGTCTATGTGGCGCTCGACAACCATAAATATGGTGACTTCAAGCCCTATCTGCTGAAGAGCACCAATCGCGGCCGCAGTTGGACGTCGCTGGCGGAGGGACTGCCCGACAAGCATCTGGTCTGGCGCGTGGTCCAGGATGGCCAGGATGCCGACCTGTTGTTCGCTGGCACCGAGTTCGGCCTGTTCTTCACCGTCGACGGCGGCGAGACCTGGGTCGAACTCGACGGCGGCGTGCCGACGATCGCGTTCCGCGACCTGGCGATCCAGGAGCGCGAGACCGACCTGGTGGGCGCCAGCTTCGGGCGCGGCATGTTCATCCTCGACGACTATGCCTTCCTGCGCGACGTGGAAGCCGACGATCTGGAAGACGAGGACGCGCTCCTGTTCCCGCCGAGCCGCCGCGCCTGGTGGTACATCGAGCGCCACCGGCTGGGCTTCTCCGAGGGCGCAAGCCAGGGCCACAGCTACTTCCGGGCACCCAATCCGCCGTTCGGCGCCACCTTCACCTATTATCTGAAGGACGGCCTCGAAACCCGCGAGGAGCAGCGCCAGGCGCGCGAAAAGCCGCTCGTCGAGGCCGGCGAGGACGTGCCCTTCCCCGGCTTCGACGCGGTCGAGGCGGAACGGCGCGAGCAGACGCCCGAGATCTGGCTGGTGGTCCGCGACGCCGACGGCAATGTGGTGCGCCGGGTCGCCGGGCCCACGTCCAAGGGCTTCCACCGGGTCAGCTGGGACCTGCGCTTCCCCGCCCAGACCGCCATCGGCACCCCGGCCTCCTACCCCGACCGCGAGCCCAAGGGCTTCCTGGCGGCACCGGGCGACTACACCGTGTCCTTGGTGGCGCGCGTGGACGGCAAGACCAAGCAACTGGTCAGCCCCAAGCCGTTCACGGTCGAGCGGCTGCGCGACGGCGCGCTCGACGGCGCCGAGCCTGAGGCCGTGGTCGCCTTCTGGCGCGACCTGAGCACCCTGCAGCGCAGCGTCACCGGCGCCATGCAGGCGGTCGGTCTGCTCGAAGACCGGTTGGGTCTGATCAAGACCGCGATCGCGCGCTCCGAAGCCGCGCCGGCCGAGTTGGACGCGCAATGGGCCGAGATCCGTGACGAGCTTTACGAGATCGACGCCGGTCTGAGCGGCCACAAGGCGCGCGCGGAAGTGGGGGCGCTTCAGGGCCCGAGCGTGGCCGAACGGCTGGGTAAGGTGCTGGTGGGCACGGCGCGCTCCACCTATGGCCCGACCGCGACCCACAGCGCCGTGTTCGACGAGGCGCTGGCCCAGTTCGAGGGCTTGCGCGCGCGCATCGAGACGCTGCGCGGCGAGACCATCCCGGCGCTGGAGACCGCGCTGATGGATGCCGGTGCGCCGTGGGTCAAGGGCGCGCCCCTGCCGCCGGTCGACCTCGACCGCTAAGCCGGTCCGCCGCTTCGGCCACCGGCTGAGGCGGCAACCACCGATCCCGCCGCCGTGCGCGCGTACGGCGGCGACGGCGGGATTTCCCAGCCGAGACCCCGGGCGGGTCAGGCGCTCTTCGCCGCCCCTTGCGCTTCGGTCGGCGCGGCGCCTTCGGTGTCGCTCGGCGGCGGGGCCGGGGCCGGCAGGCGGGGCAAGAACGACCCGCCATGGCGGACCACGAAATCGCGGAAGATGCGCGTGGCGGTGGTCGCCTCGCGGTCGGTGCGCCGGATCAGGAACCAGTGCCGCATGATCGGCAGGCCGGGCAGCGGCACGGTGGCGAGCTTGCCGTCGGCGAGTTCGGTATGGACCGTGTGCGCCGAAATGATCGCCATGCCCAGGCCGGCCATGACCGCCTGTTTGATGGTCTCGTTGGTGCCCATCTCGGAGACGTCGAACGCCCAGCCGTCGCCGACGCCGTCGAGGAACGCCGCGGTCAGGCTGCGCGTGCCCGAGCCTTCCTCGCGGGTCAGAAACGCCTCGTGGCGCAGGTCTTCGGCGGTCACGTCATGGCGCCCGGCCAGGCGGTGACCGGGCGGTGCGATCAGCACATAGGGATGCTCGCCCAGCACGTCGCGTTCGACCGCCAGATCGGCCGGCGGCCGGCCCATGATCGCCAGATCGTATTCGCGCCGGTAGAGCGCTTCGAGCAGCTCGCCCCGGTTGCCGATCGACAGATGCACATGGATGCCCGGATGGGCCTCGCGAAACGCCGCCACCAGCCGGGGCGCGAAATATTTCCCGGTGGACACCACGCCCAGATCCAGCGAGCCTTCGGCGCCGGCGTTCAAGGCCGCGATGCGATGCGCACAGCCGCTGACCACCGCGTCGATCTCGTTCGCCGCCGCGATCAGTTCGCGCCCGACCGGCGTCGGTTCAAGCCCATCGGGCCCGCGCACATAAAGCGCTGCCCCAACCGCGTCCTCCAACCCCTTGAGTTGGGCGGCAATCGCCGGGGGCGTCACCGACAGCCGCTTGGCCGCATTGGTCACCGATCCGGTGTGGATGGTGGCGGCCAGCGCGCGCAACTGGCGGAATGAAAGGCCCCGGAGATCGGACATAGATTCTCTTTATGCTGGTTCGGGATTATTGAATTTCCTTTTCGTAGCGAATGTGTGACCGTCATGACAAGACACAAGAGACCATCACAAGCCGGAGGTGACCGCCGATGACCGACCAGCAGCCCCTCGCCCGCCCGAGCGCGCCGTGGATGCTCAGCCTGGATGCCTGGTTGGCCGACTGGGCGGGCACCGACTCGTCGCGCGCGGCGGTCGCCCGGACGCTGTCGCAGGTCGGCCAGGCGTGCCGCGACATCGCCCATGTGGTCGCCCAGGGGCCGCTGGCCGGTGCGCTCGGCGATGCCACCGGGGCGGCCAATGCCGACGGCGACGCCCAGACCACCCTCGATGTGCGCGCCAACGACCTGCTGCGCGACGCGCTGGCTCAGGCGCCGGTGGCCTATTTCGCGTCGGAAGAAGAAGAAACGGTCCAGACCCTGGCCGAGGACGGCACGATCGCCGTCGCCGTCGACCCGCTCGACGGTTCGTCGAACATTCGCGTCGACGTGTCGGTGGGCACGATCTTCTCGCTTTACCCGGCCAAGCCCGGCGACCCGACCGGCAGCCTGCTGCGCCCCGGGCGCGAGCAACTGGCGGCGGGCTATGTGATCTATGGCCCGCACACCGCGCTGGTGTTGACCGTGGGCGCGGGCGTCGACCTGTTCGTGCTCGACCCGCGCGACGACACCTTCAAGTGCGTCAAGCAGGGGCTGGCGATCCCGCCGACCACCAGCGAGTTCGCCATCAACGCTTCCAACTACCGGTTTTGGGCGACGCCGGTGCGCGCCTTCGTCGACGATTGCCTGGAGGGCACCGAGGGACCGCGCCAGAAGAACTTCAACATGCGCTGGATCGCCTCGATGGTCGCCGACGCGCACCGCATCTTCACCCGCGGCGGCGTCTTCCTCTACCCCGCCGACAGCCGGCCGGGCTATGCCAAGGGCCGCTTGCGCCTGCTCTATGAGGCCGCGCCGATCGCCTTGTTGACCGAACAGGCGGGCGGCGGCGCCACCGACGGCATGGAACCGATCCTTGATCTTGCGCCCGATCATTTGCACGCGCGGATTCCGCTCATATTCGGTTCGCGGGAAAAGATCGATCGGATCGCAAAATATCACGCCGACCCCAGTTTGGTGCAGGACGTGTCGCCGCTGTTCCGCGAGCGCGGTCTGTTCCGCAAATAATCGGCGCCGCCCGATCCCCCCTCTGCCCAGCCCTTAAGAGTGAGCGTTCATGTCGGTAAAGCACCCCATCATCTCCGTCACCGGCTCGTCCGGGGCGGGCACCTCGACGGTCAAGCACGCTTTCGATCAGATCTTCCGGCGCGAGGGCGTCACCGCCGTGTCGATCGAGGGCGACGCCTTCCACCGCTATAACCGCGCCGACATGAAGGCCGAACTGGCCCGGCGCACCCAGGCCGGCGACCATACCTTCAGCCATTTTTCGATCGAGGCGAACTGTTTGGAGGAGTTGGAGGCGGTGTTCCGCGCCTATGGCGAGACCGGCGCCGGCAAGACCCGCCACTATGTGCATTCGGCCGACGAAGCCGAGTGTTACGGCGTGCCGCCGGGCCATTTCACCGACTGGGAGGAGATGGCGCCGGGCAGCGACCTGTTGTTCTATGAGGGCCTGCACGGCGCGGTGAAGACCGACCATGTGGACGTGTCCGCCCATGCCGACCTGAAAATCGGCGTCGTGCCGGTGATCAATCTGGAGTGGATTCAGAAAATCCACCGGGACAAGGCGGCGCGCGGCTATTCCACCGAGGCGATCCGCGACGTGATCCTGCGCCGGATGCACTCTTATGTGCACGTGATCTGCCCGCAGTTCACCCGCACCGACATCAACTTCCAGCGCGTGCCGGTGGTCGACACCTCGAACCCGTTCGTCGCCCGGTGGATCCCCACCGCCGACGAAAGCGTCGTGGTGATCCGCTTCAAAGACCCCAAGGGCATCGACTTCTCCTACCTCACGTCGATGATCCAGGGCAGTTGGATGAGCCGCGCCAATTCGATTGTGGTCCCGGGTGGCAAGCTCGACCTGGCCATGCAATTGATCCTCACGCCGATGATCCGGCGGCTGGCCGAACGCGGCCGGCGCGCCCGGCTGGAGGCCGACAAGACGCCCGCCTGACGGCGGTGACAAGACCCCGACGCCCTGCCCCAGGGATATGAGACAGGACCGAAAGGAGACGCGCTATGGCGCTGATTAGTTTGCGACAATTGCTGGACCACGCCGCCGAGCAGGGCTATGGCGTGCCGGCCTTCAACATCAACAATATGGAACAGGGTCTGGCGATCCTTCAGGCCGCGGCCGAAGTGGACGCGCCGGTGATCCTGCAGGCCTCCAAGGGCGCGCGCAACTATGCCGGCACGGTGATGCTGCGGGCGATCGTCGGCGCGCTGGCCGAGCAGTATCCGCGCATCCCGATCTGCCTGCACCAGGACCATGGCAATGACGAGGCCACCTGCCTGAGCGCCATTCAAGGCGGCTTCACCTCGGTGATGATGGACGGCTCGCTCGAAGCCGACGCCAAGACGCCGGCATCTTACGACTATAATGTGGACATCACCGGCCGGGTGGCGCGCATGGCGCACTGGGTCGGCGCGTCGGTGGAAGGCGAGTTGGGCTGCCTCGGCTCGCTGGAGACCGGCATGGGCGACAAGGAAGACGGCCACGGCGCCGAGGGCAAGCTGTCCGAGGACCAGTTGCTGACCGACCCCGACGAGGCGGTGCAATTCGTCCGCGCCACCCATGTGGACGCCCTGGCGATCGCCATGGGCACCAGCCACGGCGCCTACAAGTTCACCAAGCAGCCGACCGGCGAGGTGCTGGCCATGCGCGTGGTCGAGGAAATCCACCGCCGCCTGCCCGGCGTCCATCTGGTGATGCACGGCTCGTCGTCGGTGCCGCAATATCTGCAAGACCTGATCAACGCCCATGGCGGCGAGATGCCCCAGACCTTCGGCGTGCCGGTGGAAGAGATCGAACGCGGCATCCGCCACGGCGTGCGCAAGGTCAATATCGACACCGACTGCCGCATGGCGATGACCGGTGCCATGCGCAAGCTGGCCCAGGACAAGCCCACCGAGTTCGATCCGCGCAAGTTCATGATCCCGGCCATGGCCGAGATGCAGGCGCTGTGCCGCGACCGGTTCGAGCGCTTCGGCGCGGCCGGCCAGGCGTCCAAGATCCAGCCGCTGTCGCTCGAACAGATGGCCAAGCGATATGCTGACGGCGCCCTCGACCCGCAGATTTCGGTCGGTGCCGCGGCCTGAGCCCCTCCCCTCTCGACAGAGCATAGGAAGAGACCCATGGAAGGTTCCAGCGATACCCCGGTGACCGGCGCCGAGCGCTACAAGGCCGGCGTCCTGAAGTACGCCCAGATGGGCTATTGGGTACCCGACTATGAGCCGCGCGATACCGACATCATCGCGCTGTTCCGGATCACGCCGCAGGACGGCGTCGACCCGATCGAAGCCGCGGCGGCGGTGGCCGGCGAATCCTCCACCGCCACCTGGACCGTGGTGTGGACCGACCGGCTGACCGCGGCCGAGAAGTACCGCGCCAAGGCCTATCGCGTCGACCCGGTGCCGAACGCCGAGGGCCAGTACTTCGCCTATATCGCCTATGACCTGGACCTGTTCGAGCCCGGCTCGATCGCCAACCTGACCGCCTCGATCATCGGCAATGTGTTCGGCTTCAAGCCGTTGAAGGCGCTGCGCCTGGAAGACATGCGCCTGCCCGTGGCCTATGTGAAGACCTTCCAGGGCCCGGCCACCGGCATCGTGGTCGAGCGCGAGCGGCTCGACAAGTTCGGCCGGCCGCTGCTCGGCGCGACCGTCAAGCCCAAGCTCGGCCTGTCGGGGCGCAACTATGGCCGGGTGGTCTATGAGGCGCTCAAGGGCGGCCTCGACTTCACCAAGGACGACGAGAACATCAATTCGCAGCCGTTCATGCACTGGCGCGACCGGTTCCTCTATTGCATGGAGGCGGTCAACAAGGCGCAGGCCGAGACCGGCGAGGTCAAGGGCACCTATCTCAACGTCACCGCCGGCACCATGGAGGAGATGTACGAGCGCGCCGAATTCGCCAAGGAACTGGGCTCGTGCATCATCATGATCGACCTGGTGATCGGCTATACGGCGATCCAGTCGATGGCCAACTGGGCGCGCAAGAACGACATGATCCTGCACCTGCACCGGGCGGGTCACTCCACCTACACGCGCCAGAAGAGCCACGGCGTCAGCTTCCGGGTGATCACCAAGTGGATGCGCCTGACCGGCGTCGACCACATCCACGCCGGGACCGTGGTCGGCAAGCTCGAAGGCGATCCCGCGACCACCAAGGGCTATTACGACATCTGCCGTGAGGAGTTTAACCCCATGGCGCTGGAAAACGGCCTGTTCTTCGATCAGGACTGGGCGAGCCTGAACAAGGTCATGCCGGTGGCCTCGGGCGGCATCCATGCGGGCCAGATGCACAAGCTGCTGCATCATCTGGGCGAAGACACGGTGTTCCAGTTCGGCGGCGGCACCATCGGCCACCCGATGGGCATCGCAGCCGGTGCGACCGCCAACCGGGTGGCGCTCGAAGCCATGGTGCTGGCCCGCAACGAGGGTCGGGACTATCTCAACGAAGGCCCGGAAATCCTCCAGGCGGCGGCGCGCCACTGCCAGCCGCTGGCCCAGGCGCTTGAGGTCTGGAAGGACGTGACCTTCGACTACACCTCGACCGACACGCCCGACTTCGTGCCCACGCCGACCGCTTCGGCCTGATCGTCAATCCGTGCGGCGCCGGCGAGGCTCAGGCCTGTGCCGGCGCCCGGTTTCCCCTTCATCTGGAGAACGGCAGATGCGCGTTACCCAAGGTACCTTTTCCTTCCTGCCCGACCTGACCGACGAGCAGATCACCAAGCAGGTCCAGTATTGCATTGACAATGGCTGGGCGGTGAGCCTGGAGTTCACCGACGACCCGCACCCGCGCAACACCTATTGGGACATGTGGGGCCATCCCATGTTCGACAATCCGGACGCGGCGGCGCTGATGACCGAACTCGCCGCGTGCCGTAAGGCCTATGGCGATCGCTACATCCGTGTGGTCGCGTTCGACGCCACCCACGGTTGGGAGTCGGTCAAGCTCAGCTTCATCGTCAACCGGCCGACCGACGAGCCGGGCTTCCGGCTCAACCGGATGGAGATGGAAGGGCGCAAGATGCGCTACGCCACCTTCCCCTATTCGGCCGACCGCCCGGCGGGCCAGCGTTACCAGTAGCGCCCAGAAACGCCCAGTAACGCCCAGAAACCGCAGCGACACCCGCCCTCCCCCTGTCGCGTGCCTGCCAGCGCGGCAGGGGGAGGCACCCGCCGTCCAGGACGGCGGGCAAATGCGCCGGCGGTCCCCCAAGATCGCCGGGCCACTCCAGATCGCCCGGAGCGCCAAATCGTTTGACCCGGTCCGGCCCGGTCCGGCCCGCACTGCCCCGATCCGAACCGCCCCCGACCACAGGATGCCCCAGCCGATGACCGACGAGACCGCCCTGCCCGACACGTCGCCCGAACCCCCGCGCGAAACCGCGGTCGACCTGCGCCGGGAAATGGCCGACAGCGGCGTGCAGGACATTCTCGACCAACTGGACCGCGACTTGATCGGGCTCAAGCCGGTCAAGCAGCGGCTGCGCGAGATCGCCGCCCTTCTGGTGGTTGAAAAGGCCCGCCAGCGTCTGGGGCTCGCCCACGACACGCCGACCCTGCACATGAGCTTCACCGGCAATCCCGGCACCGGCAAGACCACGGTGGCCATGCGCATGGCAAGCATCCTGCACGGCTTGGGCTATATCCGCCGCGACCATGTGGTCACCGCGACCCGCGACGACCTGGTCGGCCAATACATCGGCCACACCGCGCCCAAGACCAAGGAAATCCTCAAGAAGGCCATGGGCGGCGTGCTGTTCATCGACGAGGCCTATTATCTCTACCGGCCCGAGAACGAGCGCGACTATGGCCAGGAAGCGATCGAGATCCTGCTTCAGGTGATGGAAAACCAGCGCGACGACCTGGTGGTCATCCTGGCCGGCTATGGCGACCGCATGGACAAGTTTTTCGCCAGCAATCCCGGCTTCCGCTCGCGCATCGCCCACCATATCGACTTCCCCGACTATGGCGAGGAGGAGTTGTTCGCGATCGCCCGCCACATGCTCGACGACATGAATTATCATCTGACACCGGCGGCCGAGACGGCGCTGGCGGAGTATATCGCGCTGCGTCGCGCCCAGCCGCATTTCGCCAACGCCCGATCGCTGCGCAACGCGCTTGACCGCGCCCGGCTGCGTCAGGCAAAGCGCATCTTCGAGACCGCCCAAGGGCCGGTGGACGCCGACGCACTGTCGGCCATCGACGCCGCCGATATCCGCGCCAGCCGGGTCTTCTCCGGCGGGCTCGACGCGCAACCCAGCAGCGGAGACCGCCCATGACCGCCACCTTCGACCGCCGCGTCAAGATCGCGCCTTCGATCCTGTCGGCCGACTTTGCGGCCTTGGGGCCCGAGTGTCGCGCCATCGAGGACCAGGGCTGCGACTGGGTTCATGTGGACGTGATGGACGGCCATTTCGTGCCCAATCTGACCATCGGCCCGGCGGTCTGCGCCGCCCTGCGCCCGCACATCCGCACGGTGATGGACGTGCACTTGATGATCGCGCCGCCCGAGCCGCTGGTCGACGCCTTCGTCGACGCCGGCGCCGACATGCTGACCGTCCACGCCGAGGCCACCGACCATCTCGACCGGCTGGTGGCGCAGATCCGCGAGCGCGGCGCCAAGGTGGGCGTGGCGCTCAACCCCGCGACGCCCGAAGAGGCGGTGCGCTATGTGCTCGACAAGATCGACATGGTGCTGGTGATGTCGGTCAATCCGGGCTTCGGCGGCCAGTCCTTCCTGGCCTCCCAGGTGGACAAGATCGCCCGGCTGCGCGCCCTGATCGGCGACCGGCCGGTGCACATCCAGGTCGACGGCGGCATTTCGCCCAAGACCGCCGGCCAGGTGGTCGCCGCCGGCGCCGACGTGCTGGTGGCGGGCTCGGCCGTGTTCAAGGGCGGTTCGGTCGACCAGCCGGCGGTCTATGGCGACAATATGCGCGCCATCCGCGCGGCTTGCGAAGCCCAGGCCGGCGCCGCCTGAACGCACCGCTCCCCTCCCACACAACACCGCGCTTGCCATGCCGCGCCGCGCCGCCCCAAGGCGGCGTGGCTTAAGCTGCGTCGGCCCCTGCGGTCGGTCTCGGCGCAGACCAGCGCCCTTGGGCAGATGCTGTGCCCATGGGCGCTTGACGCCAGCGGCCAGAATCACGTACCCCTTGTAATGCTCATCAAGACCGGCTGAGGGACGGGCCCTTTGACGCCGGGGCAACCACCGGAGCGATACCGCCAAGCCGACGCGGGTCGTGGATCGGAAAGGTGCCAACTCCTGCGGAAGCGCCAGGCGGCGCGACCCGAGAGATGAGGCGATAGAGACACCCCGTCTCGCGCTTTACTCCGCAGAGTCTTGAGAGCGACAAGGCTCGTCGGCGCGGAGGACAGCATGACCCTGGACATCTCGACAGATACCGCTTCGGCCAATACCGGCATTCGCCACGGCGATCTGCGCCGGACCATGACCGGGGACGGATCGGGCGCGATGGCCAGAGCCCCGGGCGCAACCACGCAGCACAACTGGGTCGCCCGCGACGTCACCCTGCCCCTGCCCGCCGATTTCACCCTCGACAGCGGCGAACGCTTGAGCGAGCCATGGCTGACCCTGCGCATCACCCGCGGGGCGCAGGTGGCCGACGACGCGCCCCTGGTGGCGGTTGCCGGCGGCATTTCCGCCGGCCGGGTGGTCGCCCGCGACGCCGGCGCCAACGCCCCCACCGCCTGGTGGGCGGAAGTGGCGCGCCCGGGCGGCGGCGTCGACCTGGATGCCGTGCGCATGTTGTCGTTCGACATGCTGCCCAATGCCGGCGAAACCGCCACCACCATCACCACCAACGACCAGGCGCGCGCGCTTGCCGCCGCTCTCGACGGCCTCGGCGTCGAGCGTCTGGCGGCCTATATCGGCTCGTCCTATGGCGGCATGGTGGGCCTGGCCTTCGCCGCCGACCATGGCCACCGGCTCGGACGGCTGGCGGTGATCTCGGCCGCCCACCGCCCGGACGCCACCGCGACCGCCTGGCGCGGCATCCAGCGGCGCATGGTGCGCTTCGGCCTCGACCATGGCGACCCCGAAGGCGGCCTGGCGCTGGCCCGGCAACTGGCCATGACCACCTACCGCGCGGCCAACGAACTCGACCAGCGCTTCGACTGTACGGCCCAGGGCGCGCACGCCGGCGACCCGTTCGACGTCTGCGAGTATCTGATCGCGCGCGGCGAGGCGTTCTGCAAGGTGATGGCCGCCGAACGGTTCCTGACCTTGTCCGACAGCCTGGACCGGCACCGGGTCGACCCCGCGGCGATCGACGTGCCGACGCTGCTGATCGCCGCGCGCACCGACCGGCTGGTCAGCCCCGACGCCATGGTCTGCCTGGCCGCCCGCACCAAGGGGTCGAGCCGCTATTGCGTCATCGACACGCCCTATGGCCATGACGCCTTTCTCAAGGAGCCCGAGCAGATGAACCATCTGCTCGGCCAGTTCCTCGACGAGGTGCTGGCGGCCGAAGCCCCGGCGCGCGCCGCCGCGTCATGACCGACGATCTCCGCGCGCCGGGCGTCCCCCCGGCAACCGACACAGCGGCCACCGGCACGCCCGCTACCGACACATCCGCCGCCTCTCACCGCCCCGCCGCCGGCCATGGCGGCGCGGCGCGGGACGGCTGGTCGGGGCGGACCCGGGCGATCAACACCGGCATCGCCCGCGACCCCGGTTTCGGCGCCGTGGTGCCGCCCTTGCACCTGTCCAGCAACTATCGCTTCACCGAATGGGGCACGGTGCCGGACTATGACTATGCCCGCTCGGGCGGCCCCACGACCGCGGTGCTGGCCGAGACGTTGGCGGCGCTCGAAGGCGGCGCCGGGGCGGCGGTGACCGCCTCGGGCATGGCGGCGATCACCTTGTTGCTCGCGCCCCTGCCCGCCGGCGCGCGGGTCGCCGTGCCCCATGACTGCTATGGCGGCACCTACCGGCTGATGGAAGCCAAGCGCCGGCGCGGCCATCTGGATGTGGTCTATATCGACCAGACCCGCGCCGACGCCGGCCAGTTGGGCGCGGGCGTCGACCTGATCTTTCTGGAAACGCCGTCGAACCCGCTGATGCGGCTGGCCGATATCGCCGCCTGGGCCGAAGTGGCGCAGACCGTGGGCGCGGCGCTGGCGGTGGACAACACCTTCCTGTCGCCGGCGCTGCAACGCCCGCTCGCCCACGGCGCCGACCATGTGGTGCACTCGACCACCAAATACATCAACGGCCATTCCGACGTGATCGGCGGCGCGCTGATCAGCGCCGATGCGGCGGCGGCCGAGGACTATGCCTGGTGGGCCAATTGCCTGGGGCTGACCGGCGGCGCCTTCGACGGCTATCTGACCCTGCGCGGCGTGCGCACGCTCTACGCCCGCTTGGCGCAAGCCCAGGCGAGCGCCGAGGCGCTGGCCGCCTGGCTGGCGCAGCACCCGGCGGTGGCGCGGGTCCACTATCCGGGCCTGCCCGACCACCCCGACGCCGCCCTGGTGCGCCGCCAGCAAGCCGGCCCCGGCGCCATGATCAGCATCGACCTGGCCGGCGGGCTGGCGGCGGCGCGCCTTGTCGGCACGTCGGTGCGCTTGTTCACCCTGGCCGAATCGCTCGGCGGCGTGGAAAGCCTGATCGCCCACCCCGCGACCATGACCCACCGCGCCATGGATGCCGAGGCGCGCGCCCGCGCCGGCCTGTCGGACGGGCTGCTGCGCCTGTCCATCGGCCTCGAAGCCGAGGCCGACCTGCGCGCCGACTTGGACCAGGCCCTGGCGGCGGCGGCTTAGGCCGGCGGCGTCAAGGCGCGGGCCAGCGCCGCATCCCAGCCGGCCAGCAGCCGGTCGCGCTCGCCCGCGGCCATGGCGGGGGTAAAGCGGCGCTCGGAAACCCAGGCGCGCGCGGCGTCGTCTAAGCTGTCGAACAGCCCGCCGCCGACCCCGGCGAGCAAGGCCGCGCCCAAGGCCGTGGTCTCGGTCACCGCCGGGCGGTCGACGGTGGTGCCCAGGACATCGGCCAGGAACTGCGCGAACCAGTCATTGCCGGCCATGCCGCCGTCGATGCGGATGGTCTGCGCGCGCGCCCCGCAGTCGGCGGCCAGGGCGTCGACCAGGTCGCGGGTCTGGTAGGCGACCGCTTCGAGTGCGGCGCGCGCCAGATGTGCCGGCCCGGTATCGCGGGTCAGGCCGACCAACAGCCCGCGCGCCTCGGCGTCCCAGTGCGGCGCGCCCAGGCCGGTGAAGGCGGGCACCAGATAGACGCCTTGATTGTCGGGCAGTTGCGCGGCCAGGGCAGCGCTTTCGCCGGCCGAGGCGATCAGCCGCAAGCCGTCGCGCAGCCACTGGATCGTCGCGCCGGCCGCGAAGATCGACCCTTCGAGCGCATAGTCGACCCGGTCGCCGACCTGAAAGGCGATGGTGGTCAACAGCTTGTGCGCCGAGGCTTGGGGGGCGGCGCCGGTGTTCTGCAACAGGAAGCAGCCGGTGCCATAGGTGCTTTTGACCGTGCCGGGGGCCAGGCACGCCTGGCCGATGGCGGCCGCCTGCTGGTCGCCCGCGCTGCCGGTGATCGCCAGGTCGAGCCCGGTCTGGTCGGGCCGGGTGTGGCCGAAATCGCCGGCATTGGGGCGCACCTCGGGCAACAGCGAGACCGGCACGTCGAACAGGGCGCACAACTCCTCGTCCCAGCTGCGGCGGTGGATGTCGAACAGCGAGGTGCGCGAGGCGTTGGTGATGTCGGTGGCGTGCAGGCCGCCGGTCAGCTGCCAGATCAGGAAGCTGTCGATGGTGCCGGCGGCCAGCTCGCCGGCCCGCGCCCGCGCCCGCGCGCCCGGCACCTGGTCGAGCACCCAGGCGATCTTCGAGGCCGAGAAATAGGGGTCGAGCAGCAACCCGGTGCGCGCCGCCACCAAGTCCTCATGGCCGGCGGTCCGCAGCGCGCGCGTGGTCTCGGCCGTGCGCCGGTCCTGCCAGACGATGGCGCGGTGGATCGGCCGGCCGCTCGCCCGCTCCCACACCACCACGGTCTCGCGCTGGTTGGTCAGGCCGAGGGCGGCGGGCACCGCCCCGGTGGCGCGGACGGCGCGCACGGTTTCCTGCAACACCGCCAGGCTGTCGGCCCAGATGCGTTCGGCGTCGTGCTCGACCCAGCCCGAGCGCGGATAGTGTTGCGGCAGTTCGCGCTGCGCCTGGGCCAGGATCTCGCCCGTGGGCGCGAAGGCGATGGCCCGGCTGCTGGTGGTGCCTTGGTCGAGGGCGATCAGACAGGGCGTGGTGGCCATGGGGACCTCCGCTGGTTAGGGTCGGGGCGACCGGCACCGGGGGCTCGCCGTCGGGTGCCGGTCTTGCACGGTGAAATGGTTTTTCGATCCTTCCGCACAGGCCCCGGTTTCAGGTCTGGAAGTGGATGCGAACATGCGCTATCGTTCACGATTGGCCAAAAGAGGCTTATTTTATGTCGCGGAAATTGGATTTGGCCCGTTTTGAGGAGCTGTTGATGCGCATGAAGTCGGAGATCGAAGCCGACCACACGGCCTCGGCCGAGAGCCGCGAGACCGTCGAGCTGGACCAGAGCCGGGTCGGCCGCCTGTCGCGCATGGACGCGCTGGCGGCGCAGGCCATGTCGTCGGCGGTCGCCGAACGCCGGCGCACCGCCCTGCGCCGCATCGAGGCGGCGTTGGCGCGCATCGACGAGGGCGAGTTCGGCTATTGCCTGCACTGCGGCGACCCCATCGACGTGCGCCGGCTCGACCTCGATCCGGCGACGCCCCTGTGCGTGACCTGTTCGCGCGACCATGACGGGTCGAGCCGCTAGGACGCCGGCGCCACGGGGTCGGCGCCGAACGCGCCCGCCGCCGCCAGGGCCTCGATGCGCTCGGCCGAAAAGCCCCAGTCGCTGAGCGCGCTGAGCGTGTCGGCGCCGGGCTTGGGCGCCGGCTTGGGCGCCGCCGCCGGGGTGGCGCTGAACCGTGGCGCGGGCGCAGGCTGGACCACACCGTCGACCGTGACGAAGCTGCCGCGCGCCTGGTTGTGCGGGTCGGCGGGCGCTTCGGTGTAGCGCAATACCGGCGCCACACAGGCGTCCGAGCCGTCGAACAAGGCGGTCCAGGCGGCCCGGTCGCGGCGGCGGAAGGTTTGGGCAAACAGCGCCCGCATGGCCGCCCAGGTGGCCGGATTGTACTGCTGTTGCACCGCCTCCTGGTCGGCGACGTCCAGAATGGCCACCAGGGTGGCGAAGAACGCCGGTTCGAGCGCGCCGACCGCCATATGGCCGCCGCACGCGGTCTCGTAGACGGCGTAGAACGGCGCGCCGCCGTCAAGCAGATTGGCGCCGCGTTCGGGTCGCCAGAAGCCCTGGGCGGCATAGCCGAACACCGGCGCCATCAGGAGCGCCGAGCCCTCGACCATGGCGGCGTCGACCACCTGGCCCTGCCCGGTCGAACGCGCGGACACAAGCGCGGCCAGCAGCCCAAAGCCCAGCAGCATCGCCCCGCCGCCGAAATCGCCGACCATGTTGAGCGGCGGCACCGGCGCGCCGCCCGCCTCGCCCACCGCCGCGAGCGCGCCCGACAGCGCGATATAGTCGATATCGTGGCCGGCGGTGTGGCTGCGCGGGCCGGTCTGGCCCCAGCCGGTCATGCGCCCGTAGACCAGCGCCGGGTTGCGCGCCAGGCAGGCGTCGGGGCCGAGGCCCAGGCGCTCCATGACGCCGGGGCGGAAGCCTTCGACCAGGGCGTCGGCCTCGGCGATCAGGTCGAGTGCCGCGGCCGCGCCGGCCGCGCACTTGAGGTCGAGGGCGACCGACCGCCGGCTGCGGTTGAGCACATCGGCCTCGGGCTTGAGCGGCAAAAACCCCGCCGACCCCTTGCCCGGCCGGTCGATACGCACCACATCGGCGCCCATATCGGCCAGCATCATGGCGCAGAACGGCCCCGGGCCCAAGCTCGCGATCTCGACGACCCGCAGGCCGGCTAGTGGTCCGCCCATGGCAGCCCTCCCCCGTTGGGCGCGCCCGCGTTGCGTGTGCCGGTGCGCCTGTTATCGTTGCCGCCCATCATAACGGCCGCGACGACCACGCCAAGCGGTGGCTGTCGCGTCGGCGGTGTCAACCCGGCCGCCCTCGCCGACCCCAGTCAGGAGTATGCGCCCCATGCGTTCGCAGAAAATCACCTTTCCCGGCAGCCAGGGCGAGCTGGCCGCCCGGCTCGACCTGCCGGTGGGCAAGCCGCGCGGCTATGCCCTGTTCGCGCATTGTTTCACCTGTTCGAAGGACATTTTCGCCGCCAGCCGGATCGCCCGCGAGATGACCGCCATGGGGCTCGCCGTGCTGCGCTTCGACTTTACCGGGCTCGGCATGAGCGAGGGCGAATTCGCCAGCACCAATTTCAGTTCCAACGTGGACGATCTGCTGACCGCCGCCGCCCATATGCGCGAGACCCTGGCGGCGCCGAAGATCCTGATCGGCCACAGCCTGGGCGGTGCCGCCGTGCTTGCCGCCGCCGGCGACATCCCCGAGGTCCAGGCGGTCGCCACCATCGCCGCGCCCTTCGATCCGGCCCATGTGAGCCACCATTTCGCCGACAAGGTGGCCGAGATCGAACAGGCCGGCGAGGCCGAGGTGACGCTCGCCGGCCGGCCGTTCCGGGTCCGCCGCCAGTTCCTCGACGATATCCGCAGCCAGGACCAGGCGAGCCGGGTCGCCAATCTCAAGAAGCCGCTGGCGATCTTTCATTCGCCGATCGACAATCTGGTCGGCATCGAGAATGCGAGCGAGATCTTCCGCCACGCCAAGCACCCCAAAAGCTTCATCTCGCTGGACAAGGCCGACCATCTTCTGACCCGTGCCGAAGACGCCGCCTATGTGGCGCGCACGCTGGTCGCCTGGGCGCAGGCTTATGTGGACGGGCTCGACACGCCGGCGCTCGCCGGACCGCTGCAGCCGTCGCTCGACCATGTGGTGGTGTCGGAGGCGGCGCCGGGGCGGCTGACCCAGGTGGTCAACGCCGCCGGCCACCGGCTGCTCGCCGACGAGCCCGAGGCCATGGGCGGCGACAATGCCGGGCCGTCGCCCTATGACCTGGTGCTCGCCGGGCTCGGCGCCTGCACCACGCTGACCGTGCGCATGTATGCCGAGCGCAAGGGCTGGCCGCTGACCCGCGCGTCGGTGCGCCTGCACCACGAAAAGATCCACGCCCAGGATTGCGCCGACTGCGAGACCCGGTCGGGCAAGGTCGACCTGATCCGGCGCCAGGTGGCGCTCGAAGGCGAATTGAGCGACGACCAGCGCGCCAAGCTCATGGAGATCGCCGACAAGTGCCCGGTTCACCGGACCTTGCACAGCGAAGTGAAGGTAGAGACCGAAGAAGCGCGATAGTCCGTGCGGGGATAGCCGAGGGCGGCGGCGGGTGCCCGGCCGGCACCGGTCGCACCGAGGGCGCCGCCTCAGCCCTCGGCCCTCGGTCTTCGGCCCTCAGAGCCCGCAGCCCCCAGCCCTCGGCCCTCAGCTTTCGACCCGGGCGCCCGACAGGCGTTTTTCCAGGCGGCCGCGGTCGGCCGGGTCGATGCGCACGGTGAGATGCTGGCGGCCGTCATCGTCGCTGCGCTGGTCGAGCACATCGCCATGGCGGTGCAACCAGGCGCGGGTCTCGCCGTCGCCGGGCTCCAGGGTCACCTCGACCACGGTGTCGGCGGCGCCCAGGATCGCGTCGATCCGGTCGGCGAGCGCGTCGAGGCCGGCACCGGTCGCCGCCGATACCGCCGCCACGCCGGGCGTGCCCGCGTCGGTTCCGGTGTCGCCGCGCTCGGCGGTCGCCTGCCAGCGTGTCGCCTCGTCGGCGTCGAGCAGGTCGATCTTGTTGGCCACCTCCAGGATCGGCGGGCCCTGCTCCTCGCCCGGGTCGACGCCCAGGTCGCGCAGCACGGCGAGCACGTCGGCGCGCTGGGCCTCGGTCTCGGGGTGGGCCACGTCGCGCACGTGCAGGATCAGGTCGGCGGCGGTGACCTCTTCCAGGGTGGCGCGGAACGCCGCGATCAGGTCGGTGGGCAGGTCGGAGATGAAGCCCACCGTGTCCGACAGCACCACCCGTCGCCCCGGGCGCAGGTCGAGCCCGCGCATGGTCGGGTCCAGGGTGGCGAACAGCAGGTCGGCGGCAAAAACCCCGTTGCCTTCGATCATATGGTTGAACAGCGTCGACTTGCCGGCGTTGGTATAGCCGACCAGCGCGATCACCGGATAGGGCGCCTTGCGCCGCTGTGCGCGGTGCAGCAGGCGGGTGCGGGTCACGCCGGCCAGTTGGCGGCGCAGCTTGGCGATGCGGCCGTCGATCAGCCGGCGGTCTTCTTCGATCTGGCTTTCGCCGGGGCCGCCGATGAAGCCCAAGCCGCCGCGCTGGCGTTCCAGGTGGGTCCAGGAGCGCACCAGCCGGCTGCGCTGATAGCCCAGATGGGCCAGCTCCACCTGCATCTCGCCCTCGCGGGTGCGCGCGCGTTCGCCGAAGATCTCCAGGATCAGGCCGGTGCGGTCGATCACCTTGGCCTTGAGCGCGCGTTCGAGGTTGCGCTGCTGCACCGGCGACAGCGCGGTGTCCATGACCACCAGTTCGATCTCGGCCGCGGCCACCAGGGCGGCCAGTTCGTCCACCTTGCCGCTGCCCAGGAACGTGCCCGGCCGCACCCGGTCGAGCGCCACCAGCCGGGTGTCGGCCACGTCGAGCGCGATGGCGGCGGCCAGGCCCACCGCTTCGGCCAGCCGGGCGTCGGGCGAGCGCAAGCCAGCGCCGCCAGGCGCGCCGGTGTCGTGCTTGAGATAGGGATGAACGATCAAGGCACGCGCCCCGGTGGTGACATCGGCCACCGGGGCGTCGCTATCGGGAAGAAAACTTTTCAGCGCCATGAAGGGTTGGTTCGCCGCGTCGTTGCAGGCCGATCCTGGCGGCCGGCCATGCGGCGCGCGACGACCGGATCATTCATCGGGTTTTTCCGGCTCGAACAACTGCACCGGGCCGGCGGGCATCACCGTTGAGATGGCATGCTTGTACACCAACTGGCTTTGCCCATCACGGCGCAACAACACGCAGAAATTGTCGAACCAGGTGATGAAGCCCTGAAGCTTGACCCCGTTGACGAGGAAGACCGTGACAGACGTTTTCTGCTTGCGCACCGCATTCAGGAACACGTCTTGTAGATTTTGTGATTTTTCGGACATGACTCGTCGCACTTCTTTTTGTTGCTCTTTCGGGAACTTTAATCGTTCTCGGTCGCTTTGCCCAGTCATTTCGGGGCTTGTGGGGACACCACGCCGCAGCAGGTGCAGCCACCGATCCCACACCCGTCTCAATATGCGCATGGCCGGGGGGTGGCACAACCCCAAGGCCCGCATACGGGTCGGTTAGGCTTGCCAATAGCGGCGGATGAAGAAACTGGCGATCAGGGCCGGTTCCACCCGCCCGGCGATCATCAGCACGCACACCAGGGCGCGTTGCAGGCCGTCGAGGTCGCCGAACCCGGCCCAGCCGGGGTCGATGGAAAAGGCGATCGGGCCAGCCGTCGCGACGCTGGCGATGACCACGGCGACGGTCTCACGATAGCTGAGCCCGGTGAAGCTCAATACCAAGGAGGCGATGGAAAACGCACCGAGGATCGCCAGAAATGCTTGCCAAACACCGCCCAAGTCTCGGTCGCGGTCGATGGCCCGGCCGGCATAGCGCAGGCGGAACACCCGGTTGGGGTGCGCCAGACGGCGCAATTCCAGGTCCGCCTGACGGAACAGAAGAAGAACGCGCATGACCTTCAAGCCGCCGGCGGTGGACGCCGTGCAGCCGCCGGTGAGCGCCAGCACCGCCATCAGCAGCCCGACCGCCGGCCGGTCCTGCAGGAAGGCGGCGTCGGGCAGCCCGGTGGTCGAGATCGCCGCCACCGCATGGGTAAGCGCGCGGTCGAGCCGGGCGAGCCAACCGGCAAAACCGCCCTCGCCGTCGCCGAGCAACACCGCAAACAGCCCGGTGGCGGCGAACACCAAGCCCGCATAGCCGCGGATTTCCGGGTCGCGCAGCCAAACCCGCCAGGTCGCGCGCTCGAACATGCGCCACAACAAGGTGAGGTTGGTGCCGGCCAGGAAGGTGGCCAACAGCAAGAGCGGCCCGACCGCGCTGGTGATCGCGCCGCCGGTCATGGCGGTGCCCGGCCCGTCGGGGCCCGGCATGGGATAACCGGCGGTGGCGACCGCCTGAAACGCGCCGATCAGCCCGCCGCGCAGGCCGGCGCCACCGACCCACAGCGCCACCCAGACGATGCCGGTAAAGCCCACATAGATCCAGGCCAGCGGCGCGGCCACATGCACCAGCGTGCCGGTGAGATTGTTGCTTTCGCCGCGAATCACGCCGCTTTGAGTGAGGCGCATGCCGCCCACATTGAGCACGCTGAGCACCGCGGCGACCATCAACAACGCCGCATAGCCGCCGAGCCACGCCATTTCGGCGCGCCACAGCAGCACCGGGTCGGCCAACTGGCCGGCCGGCGCCAGTGTCGCTGCGGTGGTGGTGAATGCCGAGACCATCATGAAATAGCCGGTTCCGGGCCCGGCGACACCGCTGAGCAGCAGCGGTAGCGCGGCGACCGCCGGCACGGTGGCGAAGGCGAGCACCGGCATCGCCAGCGCAAACCGGCGGCTGCGCCCCGGCACGCCGCTGGTCACGCCGCGAAACGCCACCAGCACCAGGCCGCCAACCGCCGCCGCACCGACCAGCCCGCCGGCAAAGCCCGCCGCCAGGTCGGGCCCGCCCAAGAGCGCGTCGAGCAGCGGCAGCACCATGGCGCCGGCGACAATAAGAAAGGCCCAGCCCAGAATCTGGGCGATCTGTCCAAGGCGCACGGTGGCCGCTCCCCTGTCCGTCTAGAAGAATTCAAGCCGAACCGAGAACAATTGCTCGACCTTGGACACCGCCTTGGGCTCGGCCAGCATGATCACCCGGTCATGGGCCTGGAACTCGGTGTCGGGATCGGGGGCGAGCACCCGGCCGTCGCGGACCACGGCGCCGACGATCACGCCATCGGGCAGCTTGCCGGTCTCCACCGTCTTGCCGGCCAGGGGCGAGGTCTCCATCACCTCGGTGTCGAGCACCTCGACCGCGCCGCCCCACAGGCTTTGCACGGCCCGGATGCGGCCCTTGCGCACATGTTGGAGGACCCGGCTGACCGTGGTTTCGCGCGGGTCGACCACCACGTCGAGGCCGAGCGAGCCCACCAGCGGGCTGTAGACCGGGTTGTTGACCAGGGCGATTGCCCGGTCGCAGCCCTGGCGCTTGGCCAGCAGCGCCGAGAGGATGTTGGTCTCGTCGTCATTGGCGGTGGTGACGATGGTTTCGGTGGCGCGCACATTGGCCTCGCGCAGGATGTCCATGTCGAGCGCGTCGCCGTGCAGCACCACCGTGCGGTCGAGCGCGTCGGCCACCGCGCCGGCGCGATCCTCGTCCTTTTCGATCACCTTGGCGTTCACATAAGGCGCGCGGTCCTCGATCATCTGGGCCAGGAACAACCCCACATTGCCGCCGCCGGCGATGATGATGCGGCGCGCTTCCTGTTCCTTGTGGCCGAGGGTGTCCATGGCGCGCGCGACGCTATCGGGCGGCACGGTGAAATAGACCGAGTCGCCGGCCTCGAAATGGTCGTCGCCGGTGGGCAGGAAGATGCGTTCCTCGCGCCGGATCGCCAGGGTGCGCATGCTCAGGCTGGGGAACAGTTCGGTCAGGTGGCGCAGCGGCGTCAGCAGGATCGGACAATCCTCGGGCAGCATGACGCCAACCACCCGCACCGCGCCCTCGGCGAGCGCGATCATGTCGAACGCGCCGGGCACTTCGAGCCGGCGGAAGATCGCTTCGGCCACCTCGCGTTCGGGCGAGATGATCACGTCGATGGGCATGCTGTCGCGGGTGAACAGGTCGCTATAGGCGGGCTGAAGATAGGCCTGGTTGCGCACCCGGGCGATCTTGGTGGGCACCTGAAACAGCGTGTCGGCCACCTGGCACGCGATCATATTGACCTCGTCCGACCAGGTGACGGCGATCAGCAATTCGGCGTCCTCGGCGCCGGCCTGGTCCAGCAGGGCCGGATCGCTCGCATAGCCTTCGATCGCCTGGACGTCGAGGCTGTCCTGGATCTTGCGGATCAAGTCGCCCGACCGGTCGATGACCGTGACGTCGTGCTGTTGGTCGGACAGGTGCCGGGCGATGTTGAAGCCCACCTGCCCGGCGCCGCAGACGATGATTTTCATGACGGATGGCTTTCTGAGAGTGTCGCTTGCTGGCCCGGCCCTGCCCGGCGCGCCGGTCGAGGGCCGCGCCGGGGCTGGCTCAGGCGTCGCGCCCGCGGATCACGCCGGTCAGCCCCAGCGTCTTGAGCTTGCGATGCAGGGCCGAGCGTTCCATGCCGATAAAGCTGGCGGTCTTCGACACATTGCCGCTGAACCGATTGATCTGAATACGCAGATACTCCCGCTCGAAGGCCTCGCGCGCTTCCCGCAAAGGTGCGGTCATGATCGACATTTCATGGTCCGGACGCAAGAGGTCGGCGCTGTCGCCGGCCAGTTCGGGCGGCAGCATCTCCAGGGTGATTTCATCCTGCGCGTCGCCGAGCATGATCAACATCCGCTCGACCACATTCTTCAACTGGCGCACATTGCCGGGCCATTCATAGGCCTGGAGCGCGGCCATGGCGGCGTCGTCGACGCGCGGCCGGGCGCGGCCGGCGGTCTGGCCGATCAGGTCGAGGAAGTGCTCCACCAGTCCGGGGATGTCGTCGCGCCGCTCGGCCAACGCCGGCACCGCGATCGGCACCACGCTCAGCCGGTGGAACAGGTCCTCGCGGAAGCGGCCATGGGCGACCTCGCTGCGCAGATCGCGGTTGGAGGCGCTGACCACGCGCACGTCCACCTGTACGCGCCGGTTGCCGCCGACCCGCTCGAAGGTCTGCTCGGTCAGCACGCGCAGGATCTTGGCCTGGGTGTGGCCGGGCATGTCGGCGACCTCGTCGAAGAACAGCGTGCCGCCATTGGCCTGTTCGAACAGGCCGGTCTTGACCAGGCGGCCGCCGGCCTCGATGCCGAACAGCGCCTCTTCCATGCCTTCGGGCTCGATGCTCGCCGCTGCGGCGACCACGAACGGCGCCTGAGCCCGGCGCGAGCGCGCGTGCAGCAGCCGTGCGGCCACTTCCTTGCCGGCGCCCGGCGGGCCCTGGATCAGCACCCGGCTGTTCGATGGCGCCACCTTGTTGATCGCCTGGCGCAGCGTGTTGATGGACGAGGACTGGCCCAGCAGTTCCAGGTCCAGGCCGGCGCGGCGCTTGAGCTCGGCGTTCTCGCGGCGCAGCCGCTCGGCCTCGCTCGCGCGTTCGACCACATACAGCAAGTGGTCCGACTTGAACGGTTTTTCGATGAAATCGGTGGCCCCCTTCTTGATCGACGCCACCGCCGTTTCCACCGAGCCATGGCCCGAGATCATCACCACCGGCAAGTCGGGATACTCATGCTTGACCCATTCGAGCAGGGCGAGTCCGTCCATCTCGCTGTCTTGCAACCAGATGTCGAGGATCACCAAGCTCGGCAGACGGCTGACGATTTCGGCCGAGGCTTCCTGGGAATTGGCGGCGGTCCGCGCCTGATGGCCTTCGTCTTCCAGGATGCCGGAAACCAGATCGCAAATGTCCGCTTCGTCGTCGACGACCAGAATATCAAGCGCCATGGTGGGGGCGGGGCCTCTCTACTGATGGGGCGTCGGGCTCGGACGGCTGGGTCGCGGGCCCGGCGGACTCGGCTCGGGTGTCGGTTCGCGCGGTCCCGGCGCGCGGGGGCTCCGAGCGGCCGGGTGTCGCGGGGGGGTCGTTGGTCTCGCCGCGATCCTCGGCCGCCTTGGCGATGCGCTTATGCAATGCCGCGTGGGCGATTTCCAGTCGCACGCTGGCGCCGCCGTCGCGCCGGTTGTCCAGCAACAGGCGCCCGCCATGTTCTTCGACGATCTTCTTGACGATCGCCAGGCCGAGGCCGGTGCCCTTGGCGCGCGTGGTCACATAGGGTTCGGTCAGCCGGTTGCGCTGCTTGGGCAGGCCGAGGCCGTTGTCCTCGACGCGCAGGATCGTCAGCCCCTCGTCCTGGGACAGCGAGACATGGATCGCGCCTTTGGCCGGCTGGCGGCCGGCTTCCTTGTCGCGCGCGATCCGGGTGGAAATGGATTCGGCGGCGTTTTTCATGATGTTGGTCAACGCCTGCGACAGCAGCCGGCCGTCGCAGGTCAGCATCACCGCGCCCTCGGGCTTGTCCAGCGTCAGCGCGATACCGGGCGTTGTCACTTCCTGCAGGAACACCGACTGGCGCACCACCTCGGCCACATTGGTCGGTTCGTAACGTGGCGCGGGCATGCGGGCGAACGACGAGAATTCGTCGACCATGCGGCGCAGATCGTCCACTTGGCGGATGATCGTGCCGGTACATTTCTCGATGATATCGGTGTCGCGGGCCGGCGCGTCGCCCTGCCCGGCAGCGGCGGCACCGAAGCGCCGCTTGAGCCGCTCGGCCGACAATTGGATCGGCGTCAGCGGGTTCTTGATCTCATGGGCGATCCGCCGCGCCACGTCGGCCCAGGCGGCGTTGCGCTGGTCGACCAGTTGATCGGTGATGTCGTCGAAGGTGAGCACGAAGCCGAGCACCGTGCCGTCCTGGTTTTGCACGGTCAGGCGCGCCAGCAGCACCCGCTCGCCGCTGCCGCGCTCCACGGTCACGTGGCTTTGCGCGGTGCACTCGCGGGCGTCGAGGGCGTCGGTGAGCAGCCCGGCCATTTCCGGCACCACATCGCCCAGATGCGCGCCCACCAGGGTCTCGGCGTCGCTTTCGAGCAATTGGCAGGCCGAGCGGTTGGGCAGGTGGATGGTGCCGTCGGCGCGCAGGCCGATGACGCCCGCCGACACGTCGCCCAGCACCGCTTCGAGGAACCGGCGGCGTTCGTCCAGTTCGCGATTGGTGTCCACCAACTGGGTCTGCTGCTGTTCCAGTTGCCGGGTCATGCGGTTGAAGGCGCGGCTCAACATGCCCAGTTCGTCGTCGCCGATGCGCCCGCCGACCCGGGCCGCCAGATCGCCCCGGCGCACCCGTTCGGCGGCGCCCACCAGGTTGGAGATCGGGTTGACCAGGCGGTCGGCGACCAACAGCCCGATCAGCATGGCGACCAGCATCAAGACCACCGCCACGGTGACGAAAATCATGTTAAACTGCAGGTGCAGGCCGCTGCGGCTGCCCTCCAGATTGGCGTACTTCTCCACCGCCGAGCGCGCCTTGGAGACATGGTTCAGCACCCGGCTGTCGATGTGCCGGCTGGCATAAAGGAACACGTCCGCCATGGCGTTGGGTTTGATCAGCCCGAACACCTTGTTGTCGTTGGTGTTGGTGGCGACCACCAGGCGCCCGGTCTCGGCATAGGCGAGCAGGTCTTCAGGCACCCGGTTGGTGGCGATGTCGAGGCCTTGCTGGTTCCACTTGGCGAGCACCCGGCCGCGCTGGTCGCCGGTGCCGTAGAACACGATCACCTCCGACAGCGACCGCGCCAGCGCTTGCTGGCGGATGAACTGCTGCATGCGCACGTCGGGGTTTTCCTGCAGCCACAAGGTGGAACTGTCCAGATCCGACGACATCAGCGAGATATCGAGGCGTAAGCCCTCGCGGTGTTCCTCCATATAGGCTTCGGCGACCGCCAGGCTGTTGTGCACGGTGTCGCGCACATTGCGGCTGAACCAGGCCTCCAGGCCGTACTGCAGGAACAGCGCCGAGGCCAGGGCCATGAACGCCGGCGGCACCGCGGCGATGGCCGAGAACAGCACCGCCATGCGCACGTGCAGCCGAGACCCCGCCGAGCCCTGGCGCCGGTCCACCCACACCTTGACGATGCGACGACCGATCAACAGTGTCAGCGGCAACAGCAGCAGCAGGTCGAGCGTCAACAGTGTCGACACCAGATCGGTCTGCGGATTGCCTGGGTCGGGCTGGCTCGACATGGCGGCATAGGTAGCCAGCCCCGACAGCAGCGCCAACGCCGCCAGGGTCGCTTCCAGCGGCAGGCCCACCTGCCAGCGGCGCAGGCGAGCGCCCAGCGACCGGTCGGCCGGCCCGGTGCGTTCCGGCGTGGTCGCGGCGGCGCTGGCGGAAGCCGGCAACGCGCTCCGCGTCGCGGTGCAATGATCCAAGGTGCGCGGTTCCTTCCTCAGCGGGCCAATCTTAGCAGGCCAGTCTCAGCGGGCCGGTCTTAGCAGGTCGGTCTTAGCAGGTCGGGCGTCCCGGCGGCGGCCCGTGCGGGCCGGGCCGCGCGGGTGCGGCGCCCCGGCCTTCGGTACTGTTACATAAACACAACAGTGCCGCCAGGGTGCCACGGTCGTCAACCGTCTCGATGGTCGGTCGCCGACAGATCGAGCGCGCGGATCTTCTTGCGCAGGGTATTGCGGTT
Organism: Rhodothalassium salexigens DSM 2132; assembly: GCF_004341375.1. Classification (GTDB taxonomy): domain Bacteria; phylum Pseudomonadota; class Alphaproteobacteria; order Sphingomonadales; family Rhodothalassiaceae; genus Rhodothalassium; species Rhodothalassium salexigens. The sequence continues at coordinate 237,605 of NZ_SLXO01000001.1, read as the reverse complement.
GAGCCCGAGGATCTCGGCGGCGCGCAACTGGTTGCCCCGGGTGGCGCCGAGCGCCAGTTCGATCAGCGGCGCCTCGACCTCGGCGAGCACCCGGGCATAGAGCCCCGGCGGCGGCAGACCGTCACCATGGGAGGCGAAATAGCGCGCCAGATGGGTGCGCACCGTGTCGCCGAGCCCCATGGCCTCGGCGTCCCTGGTCTCGGCCGTCCCCACTGCCGGGCTGGCCTCGGCCAGTTCCTCTGCCACCACGTCGGCGCCGAGCACATCCTGGGGGTAGAGCGCGGCGAGCCGGCGCATGAGGTTTTCAAGCTCGCGCACATTGCCCGGCCAGCGGTGGCGCTTGAGCGCCGCGACGGCGCCGTCGTCGAGGCGCTTGCGCGGCAGGCCGTCGTCGACCGCGCGGGCCAGGAAATGGCCGGCCAGTTCCTCGATATCCTCCAGCCGGTCGCGCAGCGGCGGCACCCGCAGCGGCACCACATTGAGCCGGTAGAACAGATCCTCGCGAAAGCCGCCGTCGCGGATCAGCCGGGTCAGGTCGCGGTTGGTGGCGGCGACCACGCGCACATCGGTGCGGCAGCGCTCGGCGCCGCCGACGCGGGTATATTCGCCCTGCTGCAACACGCGCAGCAACCGGGTCTGGGCGTCGAGCGGCATGTCGCCGATCTCGTCGAGGAACAGCGTGCCGCCCTCGGCCTGGGCGAAGCGGCCCTGGGCGCGCTGCACGGCGCCGGTGAAGGCGCCCTTTTCGTGGCCGAACAGGTCGCTTTCGATCAGATCCTTGGGGATCGCCGCCAGATTGACCGGCACGAACGGGCCGGCCTGGCGCTTGCCCAGATCGTGCAGCGCCTGGGCGACCAGTTCCTTGCCGGTGCCGGACTCGCCGGTGATCAGCACGGTCAGGTCGGTGGCCATCAGCCGCGCCATGGCCCGATAGAGCGCCTGCATGGCGCTCGACCGGCCGAGCAACGGCAACTCGTCGCCGCCGCCGGGGCCGCCCGCCACCGGTCCGCCCCCCTGTTCGAGCGCCCGGCCGATCACCGCGGTCACATCATTGATGTCGAACGGTTTGGCCAGATAGTCGAAGGCGCCGCGTTCGGTGGCCTTGACCGCCGTGGCCAGGGTGTTTTGGGCGCTGATCACCACCACCGGCAGGTCCGGGCGGCGTTGGGCGAGGGTTTCGAGGATGTCGAGGCCATTGCCGTCGGGCATCACCACGTCGAGCACGGCCACATCGCCGGCGCCGGTTTCGACCGCCTGCATGAGCGCGCGCACGGTGCCGAACAGCCGCACCTCGAAGCCCGAGCGGGCCAGCGCCTTGTCGATCACCGTGCGGATCGCGCGGTCGTCGTCGGCGACCAGGATGCACGGCGCGCCGCCGGGGCGGGGGCGCACCGGATCGCCGACGACGGGGGGGGCGGCGGGTCGATCGGACGCGGGTGTCACGGGGCTTGATCCTTGTCGCTGGGGGCAGCGGGGTCGAGCGGTGCCGAGGGCAGCAGCACCCGGAACAAGGCGCCGGTTTCGGTATTGCGGCACTCGATCAGGCCGTCATGGTCAGCCACATATTTGGCCGCGACGGCGAGGCCGAGCCCGCCGCCTTGTGCCTTGTCGCTGACGAACGGGTCGAAAATATGGTCGATCAGGTGCTCGGGCACGCCGGGGCCGTTGTCGGCGACGGTGATTTCCAGCGCCAAGGCGCGGCGGCCGGCCAGCTCGCCCTGGCGCGGGCGGATCGCATAGCCCGGACGATAGGCGGTGGTCAGGGTGATCCGGGCGTCGCCACCGGCGTGCGCGCCGGCGGCCTCGGCGGCGTTCTTGATCAGGTTCAAGAACACCTGGATCAGCCGGTCGCGCTGGCCCAGCACCGGCGGCAGCGACGGGTCGAAACGGGTCTGGATCGCCACATCGGCGGCGACCCCGGCGCGTGCCAGGTCGAGCACATGGTTGAGCAGCGCGTGGATGTTCTCCGGCCCGGCCTCGGCGAAGGCGGGGTTGGTGAAGGTCTCCAACTCGTCGACCAGGGCGCGGATGCGGTCCACCTCGGCGATGATCAATTCGGGCAGCCCGGCGGTTTCGCCGTGGGCGCTGGCTTCGAGCAGTTGCGCCGCGCCGCGCACGCCCGATAAGGGGTTCTTGATCTCGTGCGCCAGCATGGCCGCCAGGCCGCGCGCCGACAGGGCCGCGCCCTGGACTTCGCGGCGGCGGTCGTCGCGGGTGCCGAACGCCCATTGGGTGATGCAGATCGCCACATGGCCCGGCGCGCCGTCGACCGCCACCGCCTGGGCGCTCATGCGCACGTCGTCGCGGCTCGGCAGGGTCATGTCGGCCTCGCCGATGACGCCGCCGCCCGACACCCGGGCGCGCGCCGCCAGGCCCACCAGCGCGCCGCTGCGCCCGACGATATCCTCCAGCCGGCAGCGCGCCAGCCGCCGTTGCGACCGTTCGAGCAGCCGTTCGGCGGCGTCATTGGCGAAGCGGATGCGGTTGACGCCGTCGACCACCAGGGTCGCCGGCGGCAGAATGTCCAAGATTTCGGCCAGGTCCAGGGACGGGGCCCGCGCGTCAGGCTCGCCGGCCTGGGCCTCGACGCGTGGGGGGGCGGCGCCTTGAGCGTTGACGGGGTGGCCATCGGGTGCCGGCGCGTCGGCGGGCGGGGTGCCGGCGCTGGCGTCGTCCGGGCCGGGGGCGATCGGGCTCACGCCGCCGCCTGCTCCACATGGGGGCCGAAGAAGGCGCGCAGCCGGTCCTTGACCCGCGCCGGGTCAGACAGCTTGTTGAGCTCATCGCGCGCCTTAGCCGAGCCCGGCAACCCCTTGACGTACCAACCCAAATGCTTGCGCGCCATGCGCACGCCCACGATCGGGCCATAATGCTCGATCATATGGTCGTAATGGTCGAGGATGACCGCCAGTTGCTCGGCCAATGGCGGGTCGGCGCGGGTTTCGCCGGTGCGCAGATAGTGCATCACCTGGCCCACGAACCACGGCCGGCCATAGGTGCCACGGCCGATCATCACCCCATCGGCGCCCGACGCGGCGAGGCAGGCGGCGGCGTCGGCTTCGGTGACGATGTCGCCATTGGCGATCACCGGCAACCGGGTCGCCGCCTTGACCTCGGCGATGAAGTCCCAGTCGGCCCGCCCGCGATAAAGCTGACAACGGGTGCGGCCGTGAACCACCAGCATCTGCACGCCCAGGTCTTCGGCGATGCGCGCCAGCTCGGGGGCGTTGCGGCTGTCATGGTCCCAGCCGGTGCGCATCTTGAGCGTCACCGGCACGTCCACTGCCTTGACCACCGCCTCGATCAGCCCGGCGGCGTGGCGCAGGTCGCGCATCAGCGCCGAGCCGGCAAAGCCGTTGACCACCTTCTTGACCGGACAGCCCATGTTGATGTCGATGATGTCGGCGCCCAGGTCCTCGTTGAGCCGGGCGGCCTCGGCCATCACGCGCGCCTCGCAGCCGGCCAGTTGCACCGAACAGGGTCGCTCCTCGTCGAGCACCCGGGCCTTGGCGAGCGAGTCCCGGGTCGCGCGGATCATCGCCTGGCTGGCGATCATCTCGGTGACCAACAGCCCGGTGCCATACTTCTTCACTTGGCGGCGGAACGGCAGGTCCGACACCCCGGACATGGGCGCCAGGATCACGGGCTCTTTGATCTCCACCGGCCCTATGCGTATAGGAGACAGCATCGCCGTCATGGGCGCCTGATCCCTTCTGTCGTTTTCGTTGCCTGGAAATTGAGCACCCTTATGCCAGAGCCCGTTGCCCGGGAAAACCCCGAAACGCTGCCCGCCTTCCTCGCCCACCGCCCCATCGCCGCCCTGATCGTCGCCGCCGGTCGCGGCCGGCGCGCCGGCGAAGGCCTGCCCAAGCAATACCGCCGGGTCGGCGCCGAGACGGTTTTGCGCCGTTCGGTCAAGGCGTTCCTGGCCCACCCTGCGGTCGACACCGTGGTCTGCGTGATCCATCCCGACGACCGGGACCTCTATGACCAGGCGGTCGGCGATCTGGGGCTAGCCGAGCCGGTGGCCGGCGGTGCGTCGCGCCAGGACAGCGTGCGCCACGGTCTCGACGCGCTGGCCGGTGCAGCACCCGGGGCAGTGTTGATCCACGACGCGGCGCGTTGCTTCGTCTCTGCCGACCTGATCGGCCGCACCCTGGCCGCGCTGACGCCCGAGACCGGCGCCATCCCCGCCCTGCCGGTGGTCGACACGCTGAAGGCCCAGGCGCCGGGCGATGCCGAGCGCCCGGTGATCCAGCGCACGGTGCCGCGCGCCGGGCTGTGGCGCGCGCAGACCCCGCAAGCCTTCCCCTACCCCGCGATCCTGGACGCCCACCACGCCGCAGCGGGCCAGGAGATGACCGACGACGCGGCGATTTTCGAGGCCGCCGGCCGGCCGGTTCGTCTGGTCGCCGGCGCACAGGAGAATGTGAAATTGACCACCCCCGATGATTTCGCCCGCGCCGACGCCGCCCTGCTGACCGACGTGCGCCTGGGCACCGGCTTCGACGTGCACGCCTTCGAACCCGGCGATCACGCCATGTTGTGCGGCGTCAAGGTGCCCCACGACGCCAAGCTCAAGGGTCATTCCGACGCCGATGTGGGCCTGCACGCGCTGACCGACGCGATCCTGGGCGCGCTCGGCGACGGCGATATCGGCACCCACTTCCCGCCGAGCGACCCCAAGTGGCGCGGCGCGGCGTCGGACAAGTTCCTGGCCCATGCAGCAGCGCTGGTCGCCGCGCGCGGCGGCCGCATCGCCCATGTGGACGTGACGCTGATCTGCGAGCGGCCCAAGATCGGCCCGCACAAGGACGCCATGAAGGCGCGCGTGGCCGAGATCTTGGCCCTGCCCGTGGACCGGGTCAGCGTCAAGGCGACCACCTCCGAGCGGCTTGGCTTCACCGGCCGCGAGGAAGGCATTGCGGCCCAGGCGGCAGCGACCATCCGGCTGCCCGAGCGCGGCTGAGGCGCCCACGGCCCGGGCCGCACAGCTCGGGTCGCGGGTCAGGTCGGCGGTCCGCTCCCGGGGTCAGGCGGCGGGTCGGGCGGCGTCTCAGGCGGCGGCGATGGCGCGCAGCGCGGCGAGCGCGTCGGTCGCCGCCGCCTCGCCTTCCTGGACCAGTTCCTCCACCTTCAGGAAATCCACCGCGTTCATGTGGCCGGTCTGCGGCCGGATGACGATATCGGGGTCTTGGATCGTCAACCTGGCCTCGTCGAACTGGGTCAACAGCAGGCCATAGGCCGCCTGGGCCACCGAGGCGGTGTCCACCTTCTGCTGGTCGAGCTTTTCGCGCAGGCGCAACTGGCGTACCCGGCCGGGATAGTCGCCCATCACGTCGACCGCGATCACCCGGGTGGCGCCCATGCGCCGGGCCAGGTTGACCGGCACCGGCTCGGTGATGCCGCCGTCGACCAGGATCTGGTCGCCGCGCACCACCGGCCGGAACACCCCGGGCACCGCGATCGAGGCGCGCACCGCCTCGGCCACCGGGCCACGGTCGAGCACCACGCAGTCGCCGGTGCACAGGTCGCTCGCCACCACCGCGAACGGCCGCTTGAGCCGGTCCATGGTCTTGCCGCGAAACGGCTCGTCGATCATTTCCCGAATACGGTCGCCGCCCAGGAAGCCGCCCTTGCCGAACCGGATGTCGATCAGCCGCATCATGTCGAACAGGCCGAGCCCGGCGGCGACCTCTTCGAGATGGTCCATACGGTCGTCGGCATAGCACGCACCCACCACCGCGCCCATGGAACAGCCGGTGACGATATCGGGCAGGATGCCGGCCTTCATCAGCGTGCGGATCACGCCGATATGGGCCCAGCCAAGCGCGCCGCCGGCGCCGAGAGCCAGCCCCAGCTTGCCGCGTCGTTCGCCAGGGTCTTCAGTGATTTCCACACGCGGTTTTGGCGGCGATGATCCGGTCATGGTCGCTCCTGCTTGACGTTGCTCCACGGCACCGCCGTCCCCCGTGTTCGGACTATGGCGCCGCCCGGCCAGCCCTGGCAAGCCGCCGCCCGGTCCAGCCTGTCGCCCCCCTGGGCCTTGCGGGGCCGGCGCAGAATTTCTATATCGATATGATATAACGACAGCGCGGGAGACGCGGCCTCATGGCTTTTATATTGAACGTTTTATGGCTTTTGCTAGGCGGGTTTATGTCGGCGCTCGGCTGGTGGACGGCGGCGTTGGTGTTCGCCCTGACCATCGTCGGCCTGCCCTGGGCGGCCGCGGCGTTCCGGCTTGGGCTCTATTCGTTATGGCCGTTCGGGACCGAGGCGGTGGACCGCACCATGGTCGACACGGACGGCTTCGGCCTGCGCGCCTTCAACCCGCTGCTCAATCTGGTGTGGTTCCTTCTCGCCGGTTGGTGGCTGGCCTTGGGGCATCTGTTCTGGGCGATGGTGTGCGCGATCACCATCATCGGCCTGCCGTTCGCCTATGCCCATATCAAGCTGGCCGGCGCCGCCTTGTTCCCGGTTGGCAAGACCATCGTGCGCACCGCCTGAGCGTCGCCGGCGCCCGCCGCTGCCGCAAACGCGCCCGGGCCGGCCACCATGAGGGGCGCGGGGCCAAGGGCATAGGCGGTCCACAAGCCCACGGCTAGGAACGGTCCGAACGGGATCTGGGTGGTCGCCGACACGCGCAGACGGCCCAAACCCGCCAGCGCGGCGATGAACGCCAAGCCGGCCAGGCTGCCGATCAACAGCGCCAGGCTGAGCCCGAAGGGCCCGAGCCAGGCGCCGCCGGCGGCCAGCAGCTTGACGTCGCCCAGCCCCAACCCCTCGCGCCCGCGCAAGCGCCAATAGCCCTCGGCGAGGCCATAGAGACCGATGCCGGCGACCGCCGCCGTGGCGGCCGACAGCGGCAACCCCAACGGTCCCCACAAGCCCTGATAAGCCAGCCCGGCGACCAGCAGCGGCAGGGTCAGCGCGTCGGGCAGCAGGGTGTGGCGCCAGTCGATGGCGGCGAGCGCCACCAGCGCCCAGCCGAAGATCGCCGTGGCCGCCAGCCCGGCCGCCCCCAGCCCGCGCACCTCGGCGATCGCCACGGCGGCCGCGCCAACCGCCGCCGCCGCGGCCTCGACCACGGCGAAGAAGCCGCTGACCGGCGCGCCGCAGCGCCGGCAGCGCCCGCCGAGCGCCAGCCAACTGACCAGCGGCACCAGGTCGATGGCGGTCAGGGTCCGACCGCACGCGTCGCAGCGCGAGCGGCCGAAAAGGTCGGCGCGCCCGACCGGCCAGCGATGGGCCAAGAGGCCGAAAAAGCTGCCCAGAACGGCGCCCGAAAGCGCCATGAAGATGCCCAAAATCGTCACATTGCCGTCCTTGCTCGTGTGGCGTGTCGGTGCCTATAGTCCGCGCATCCGCCGCCCACAACCGCCCCCTGCCCCGGCCGCACCCAACGGCCCGACGGCCGGACGGCCGGTATGCCGAGTTTGAGCCCATGCTGCGTTCCCTTGCCCCGATGCCGATGCCCCGTCGGTCTTGCGATCCGCCGCGCTGGCGCGGCCTTGTCCTGGCGCTGGCCGCCGCCTGCACCTTGTGGGCCGGTCCGGCGGTGGCCGGCGATAGCGAGCCCGCCCCCGACGCCGAAGACCGCTACTATCTCCAAGGCATGTCGGAAAACGACAAATACGCCAAAAGCGGCGACCGCCACTATACCAATGGCGTGCGCGCGGCCTTGGGGCTGCCGCGCGGCCTGGAGCCGGGCTGGCTGGCCTGGCTGGGGCGCCTGACGCCGCTGGCCGACAGCGCCGCCGACCGCGCCTATGCGGTCGCCATCGCCCAGCAGATGTACACACCCGAGGTCTACACGGTGACCGAGCCGCAGCCCGGCGACCGGCCGTTCGCCGGTTGGCTGCACGCCGACCTGTCGGTGACCAGCCACCGCCCCGGCGTTGAAGAGGCGCTGACGCTCAGCCTCGGCGTGGTCGGCCCGTGGGCGCTGGCGGGCGAGGCGCAACGCTTCGTCCACGACATCGTCGGTGCGCCGCGGCCCCGGGGCTGGGGCAACCAGTTGCGCAACGAGCCGGCGATCCAGGCGATGTATCGGCGCAGTTGGTTCGTCGATCTGATTGACACCCCCTGGGTCGATATGGACCTGGTGCCGCGCGCCGGCGCCTCGGCGGGTACGGTGACGGTGGAGGGCGGCGTCGGCGGCCTGGTGCGCATCGGCTCCTACCTGCCCGAGCGCGACCTGCCGTTGCGCATGCAGACCGGCCTGTCGGGGCTGTCGCTGCACTTTGCGCCCCGCGACCGGCTCGACTGGATGGTGTTCGGCGGCCTGCAAGGGCGCGGCGTGGCGCGCACCATGTTCCTCGACGGCAACCTGTTCCACGACGGCCCGTCGGTCGACCGCAAGCCCTGGGTCTGGACCGGCGAGGCGGGCATCGCCTTCACCTTCCCGCTGTTCGGCTGGGCGGCCATGGCCTCGGCGACCCATGTGTGGCAAAGCCGCGAATTCCAGGGCCAGGTCGGGCGCAACCGCATCGGCTCGGTCCAATTGACCCTGGCATTTTAACGGAACCGCCGGTGCGGGTTAACGGAACCGCCGGCGCGGGCGCCCCGCAGATGAAGGCGAAGCGATGGCAGCCCCATGACATGACCACCTATCAGAAAAACTTCCTCGAAGGTGCCTGGCGGGACACATTTTATTGCAAAGACATTTTTCCCAAAACACCTTTAATCTGCTCTAGTATAGCCCTATGCCCTTTCACTTCAATTTTTTCGGATCATTGAACACATAAAAATCGCCACCTTCAAGATTCAGAATCATTATTGCCCCTCTTGCTGGAACGGCATTTCCCCCAAGCTTGCCAGACAATGAGTCCTTTGGGTATTTGGGTATCAGAAATACGGCCATTTTTGTTGGCAATAATTCTTCGGGAATCTCACCTGTCTTCTCAACAATATTAAAAATTTCATCAAATTTCTCTTTCGATGACGTTTCATCAAAAATGAATCCGCCTCTCTTCATTAAATTGACAACCCCATCGAAGCCGGAGGTACATTTCTTAAAAGACCTTAGTGCAGAGAAAATATGTTCTCTTTTCTCAAATAATCTCCAGCAAAATAATTCTTTATCAGAACAAAAATTCCCGCTTTTATAAAATGCCTCACTATCGGCCATCGTTATGAGGCCATTTTCAACCAAAAAAATAAGATAGATGTTGAAAGAAAAACTGTCATTTGATTTTTCTTTTTCAAATACCAATTATTTAATTTGATTTTTATTTGTAACAATACTGTCTTCCGTAAAAAATATTTCTGGTGTTTTTTTGATGAAAAAGTCCCAGCCATCCTTTTTCAGCGCCTCTAGGGCGGAGACAGGCTCGGCGATAAAATTGGTTTGGGCGTAGTTGGCAAATCGCTCCCGCATGGCAGCGCCTTTTTGCAAGGGCTTTGTCGGATCACTGGGCTCCGTCAAAGCCGGCTCTTGCCAGCCAAACAAGGCAGCAGCCATGAGAATTGACCCCATTGACGCTTTCATTTTCTTCCTTCCTTCAATTTAGCTTGAGAATAATAACTGGTCGCAGGACTATCAAGCCGAGATCGGTTTACCGAAAGCGCCTGCCCTTGGCCGGGTGCGGCCGGCCCCATGGTGGTCCCGGCGACCGCCGGGGCGCATGTTCGGCAAGCCCACGAGGGTCGCGGGCGACGGCTTTGGCGTTGGACGGGGGCAGATGATTTGCCTTGCACCTTGCGGTCGGTGCATTGCGCTGGCGCGGAGAATTGGCTAGCCAGCCGAGCGTGCCCACCCTCGCCCACCCGATCTGGAAGGTCGCAGCGCCGTGTCCGATAGCCCCCGTCGCCTGTCCCACCCCTTGAGCGGCGCCAACCCCGCGACCCTGGCGCGCGTGCTCGCCCTGGCCGGGGCGCCCGAAGCGCGCAGCCTGCCCCAGGTGACCGTCGCCGCCTTAGCGACGCTCGGGCGCTGGCCGTTCAGCCTGGCCGAGCGCGCCTATGTGGCGGCCAAACGCCCCGGAACGGTCGAACGCCCGCCGATCTTCATCCTCGGCCACTGGCGCAGCGGCACCACCCATCTCTACAACATCCTGTCGAAGGCGCCGCAGTTCGGCTATGTGTCGCCGTTCGCCACCGGCCTGCCGTGGGACTTCCTGTTGCTCGGCAACCTGGTGAGCCCCTTGCTTGAAAAGGCGCTGCCCGAGCACCGCTATATCGACAATATCGGCGTCGATAGCGATTCGCCCCAAGAGGACGAACTGGCGCTCGCCAACATGACGCCGCTCAGCTTCTATCACGGGCTCTATTTCCCGCGCCGCTTCGACGCCTTCTTGGCCGAGGGGGTGTTCTTCGACGGCGTCGACCAAGCCGCCGTCGCGCGCTGGCAGAAGACGCTGCGCTATCTCTATCTCAAGCTCCAGATCGCCCAGCCCGAGACCCGGTTGATCATCAAGAACCCGGTCTATACCGCGCGCGCCGACCTGCTCGACGCCATGTGGCCCGAGGCGCAGTTCGTCCACATCCACCGCAACCCCTACAAGGTGTTCGTGTCGATGCGGAACTTCTATCAAAAGCTGTTCGAGCAGTTCGCGCTTCAGCCCTGGGACGCGGTCGATATCGACGAGGTGGTCTTCGCCACCTATGAGCGGATGATGGACAAGCTGGCCGCCGACACCGCGCACCTGCCGCCCGAGCGCTTCGTCGAGATGCGCTATGACGATCTGGCCGCCGAACCGCTGGCCCAATTGGCGCGGCTCTATGGGCAACTGGGCCTCGACGGCTTCGACGCCGACCGGCCGCGCTACGAAGCCTATCTGGCCTCGGTCGCCGATTATCGCAAAAACGTCTTCTCCATGCCCCAGGAGTTGCAGGACCGCATCCGCGCGCGCTGGGGTCGGTTCATCGACCAATGGGCCTACGCCGCGCCGGCCGCCTGATGACAGGGCCGATGGACCGTGGAACGCGCCGCCGGGCCTGGCGGCTCGGCGCGCTGGCGTTGGTTTTGGTGCTGGCGGCGGGCGTCGGTGCCGGGCTGGTGTTGCGCCCGACCACCGATCTGCGCCTAGGCGCCGCCGTCACCGACTGCCACCCGCTCGATCTAGTCGACGCGACCACCGGCCGGGCGATCACCGGCATCGAGGATTTGGCGCCCGACCCGGTCGCCGGCTGGCTCTACCTGTCGGCCTTCGACCGCCGGGCGGTGGCGCACGAGCTGGCCCAAACCGGCCGGGCGCAAACCCAAGGGGCGCTCTATCGGCTCCGCGCGGCGGACCTGGAGCGGGCCGGGCCGCTGACGCTGGAACCGCTGGCTGGTGCCGCCCCGGTCCGTCCGCACGGCATCGCCCTCAGCGCCGACCGGCGGCGGCTGTTCGTGGTCGATCGAGCCAACGCCCCGGCAGCGGCCGGTGCCGCGATTGCGCCCCGGCTGCGGGCCTTCGATATCGCGGCAGACCGGCTGGTCCCGGCCTGGACGCTCGACCATCCCGGGCTATGCCGGGCCAATGACGTGGTCGCCCTGGGCCCTGACCGGGTCGCGGTGACGCTCGACCATGGCGCGTGCGACGGCTGGCGGCGCGGTCTGGAGGATGTGTTCAAACTGCCCCGCGCGCGCCTTGCCATCGCCGGGCCTGAAGGGCTGGTGCGGACGCCCGAGCGGTTCGTGTTCGCCAACGGTGTGGTGCGCATGCCGGACGGACGCCTGGCGGTCGCCGAGACCCGGGCCCGGCGGCTGCGCCTGGTGTCGCCGGACAGGTCGGGCCAGGAGCCTGGCGCCGCCGCCCCTGGCACCGAGACCCCGGACACCGAGACCGCCGGCGCTAAGCTCCCGGGCGCGGAAACGCACGTCCCCCTGCCGTTCCCGCCCGACAATCTGACCCCCGCCCCCGGTGGCGGCCTGATCGCCGCCGGGCCGCCGCGGCTGATGCGTTATGCGCTGTTCTGCGCCGGTTGGGCGGGCGTCGACACCACGCCCTCCGCGGTCGCCCATGTCTCGGGCCAGGGCCGGGTGACGCCGCTGGTGGCGGGCGCCTTGCCGGGCTTGTCGGGGGCCACGGTGGCGGCCCAACTCAACCGGCATTTGGTGATCGCGTCGGGCTATGATAGGGGCTTAAACGTTTGCCGCTTGACGACCGGGCGGCCCTGACCGGCGCAGCCAGCGCGGCGCCGGCAAAGGTGCAGTAGAGGATAAAGCGCGCATGGCCTTGACCCTGTCGGGCGATCCCGCCGCCGCCGAACGCGCGGGCGGGACGATCCTTCATACCGACCCCCTGGTTTTCGTCATCGACGACTTTCTGTCGGCCGAGGCGTGCGCGGCGTTGATCGCGCTCGGCGGTGCGGGCATGCAGCGCGCCACCGTCGCCGGGCTCCAAGAGGATGTGCGCCACGACAGCCGCACCAACAGCGTGCACTATATCCGCGACGGCGACAGCGCCGAGGCCGGCCGCCTGCGCGACCGGGTGACAGCCTTAGCCGGCCTGCCGCCGATCCACGCCGAGCCGCTGCAACTGATCCATTACGCCCCGGGCACCGAGTACAAGGCTCATTATGACAGCTTCGACCCGTTCACCGCGCTGGGCCGGCGCTATTGGACCGCCGGCGGGCAGCGCTTGATGACCGGGCTCGCCTATCTCAACGAGGTCGCCGCCGGCGGCGCCACGGCATTTCCGCTGCTCGACCTGGAGGTGGCGCCGCGCCCGGGTCGGCTGCTGATGTTCCAGCTCTGCCACGACGACACCGTGCTGCCCCATGACCACGCCTTCCACGCCGGCTGCCCGGTGACCGAGGGCGAGAAGTGGGCGGTCAATATCTGGATGCGCCAGGCGCCGTTCACCGACTATGTGCCCGCCCCCGACACGGTGGACATACCATGACCGCGCCGGATCGGCGCCCTGGTCTGGCGCTGGTCACCGGCGGCAGCGGCTTCATCGGCAGTCTGTTGTGCCGGGACCTGCTGGCCGCCGGCTGGCAGGTGCGCGTGCTCGACCCCCAGGCGCCGGAGCGGGACCAGGCCGGGCAACTTGAGTGGGTGCAGGCGAGCGTCACCGACGCGGCCGCCGTGGCGCAAGCGGTCGCGGGCGCGCGCCGGGTGTTTCACCTGGCCGCCCTGTCGCACCTGTGGGTGCCCGACCCGGCGGCCTATGAGGCGGTCAACGCCCAAGGCACCGAGACCGTGTTGGGCGCGGCGGCCGCCGCCGGTGCCGAGGCGATCGTCCACACCTCCACCGAGGTGATCTTGCGCGGCTGGCGCGACCCGAGCCCCGAGCCGGTGCGCGAGGACGACCCGCTGCCCGAGGCCGAGGCGCTCGCCGGGCCCTATTGCCGCTCCAAATGGCGCGCCGAGCGCACCGCCCGGCGGCTGGCCGCCGACGGCGCGCCGGTACGCATCGTCTATCCCACGGTGCCGGTGGGCCCCGGCGACCGCTGGCGCACGCCGCCGAGCGCCATGCTGGCGCAGATCCTGTTCGCGCCGCCGCCGGCGAGCCTGGCCAGCCTGTTCAACCTGGTCGACGTGGACGCGGTGGCGCAGGGGCATCTGCTGGCCGCCGAGCGCGGCGTGCCGGGCGGGCGCTACCTGTTGGGCGGCGAGCATTGGACCTATGACCAGATCGCCGCGCACCTGGCCCCCCTGGCCCGCGCGCCCGCGCCGCGCCGGCATATCCCTTATGCCCTGGCGGCGGGGTTCGCGCGCCTCGACACCGGTCTCGCCTCGGTCACGAAAAAGCCACCCCAAGCGCCCATCGAAGGCGTGCGCCTGGTGCGCCACCCGACCCGGATCGACAACGCCCTCGCCCGCCGCGCGCTCGGCTGGGCGCCGGGCGATACCGGGGCGGCGCTGACCCGGGCTGCCCAGTGGTTGTTGGAGCAAGCTGCCGCGTGACCTGTTTGTTGTTTTCGTCTCGCCGTTCCCGTGCCGATCACCGTCGGCCCGGCCCGGCCCGGGCGCCCTCTTCCCCTGCCGTGGCCTGCGCCGGGCTCGCCCTGTCGCTGCTGCTGGCCGGCTGTGCCGGAGGCGCCGACCGCCCCGAACCCGCCGCCCAGACGCAGACCCAGACCCAGGCCCAGACCCGGGCAAAGAGCAACACCCAGGCACGCGAAGCGTCCCGGGACGACAGCTCAGCGCGCGGATTTCGCTACGGGTTCGAGTTGCAGGGTGTCGAGAACATTGGCCTAAAACAGCAGCTTTTGTCCGCGTCCGCTTTGCAAAGGCAGCGATCGGAGCGCTTATTGTCCTTCGCAACGCTGCAATCGCGGCTGCGCGACGACCTTAACGCCTTGTCGAGCGTGCTGCGGTCGCAGGGCTATTACGGTGCCCGCCTGACCGGCCGGGTGCGTCGCCAGGAGCGCCGGCCGGTGGCCGAGATCGTCGTCGCCCCGGGGCCACGCTATGCCTATGCCGACCCGGTTCTGGCGTTCGAGGGCGACACCCGGCCGCCGGACGAGGTTGTAGCTGCATTGCGCCAACGCCTGACCGTCAAGGCAGATGCACCGGCGCTCGCCAAGCCGGTGATCGACAGCCAGGGCCGGTTGGCGCGCGCGCTGCCCGAATTGGGCTATCCGTTCGCCGAGGTGGCCGGGCGCGACGTGGTGGTCGACCACGCCGTGCGCACGCTCGCCGTCACCTATCGCATCGCGTCGGGGCCCCGCGCGGCGTTCGGCGCCACCCGCTTCGACGGCCTGACCAGCATCGACCCGGCCTATCTGGACCGGCTGAAGCCCTGGCAGCCCGGCGCGGTCTATGACCAGGACCAGGCCGACCTCTACCAGCGCCGGCTGTCGCGCACCGGCCTGTTCGACCTGATCGAGGTCAACGCACGCCGGCCCGACACGCCGGCCGGGGCCGACCAGGATGGGCCCGACGACGGCGGCGGCGGGGCCGCCGGGAGCGGCTCGCCCGTTGCGACTGGCCGTGGCGACAGCACCGGTGCCGCGCCCACGAAGACGCCCGACGCCGGCACCGACACCGCCGCCGGCCAGGCGGCGGGCCAGCGCGTGGCGCGGGCGGCCGGCGACCGGGTGCCGGCGACCATGGTGGTGACCGCCACCGAGGCGCAACACCGCACCATCTCCACCGGCGCCGGCTATGCCACCACCACCGGCTTCGAGGCCGACGTGACCTGGGAACACCGCAACTGGCTCGGCGCCGGCGAGCGGCTGCGGCTGACCGGACGCGGCGCCCAGATCAGCCAGGCGCTGACCGCCGAGTTTACCAAGCCGCATTTCCGCCGGCTCAACCAGTCGCTGCTTGCCAATCTGGGCTTCAAGCGCCAGGACACCGACGCGTTCACCGAGCGCACGGCGACCGTGGGCGTCGGGCTCGACCGGCAGTTGACCCGCCGCTGGTCGATCGGCGCGTCGGCGGACCTGACCTATTCCGACATCACCCAAAGCGGCGTGCGCGACCAGTTCGGCCTGGCCGCGCTGCCGATCAACGCGCGCTACGACGGCACCGACAGCCTGTTGAACCCGGTCGACGGCTATCGCGTCACCGTGCGCACGGCGCCCAATCTGGGCGTCGGTGGCAGCACCTTCTTCTTCGAGCGCAACGAGATCCTGGCCAGCGCCTATTGGCCGCTGGACGCGGCGGCGCATTGGGTGGTGGCGGCGCGGACCCGGCTTGGCAGTCTGGTCGGCGCCGACACCGACACGATCCCCGCCAACCGGCGCTTCTTCGCCGGCGGCGGCGGGTCGATCCGCGGCTTCGGCTTCCAGGACGTGGGCCCCAAGGACGCCGAGGGCGACCCGGTGGGCGGGCGCTCGGTGGCCGAGGCCGGGCTCGAACTGCGCTGGCGCTTCGCCGAGACCTTCGGGCTGGTGCCGTTCGTCGAGGCCGGCAACGTCTATGACGACACCCTACCCGGTTTCGGCTCGGTCAAGGCCGGCGCCGGGCTCGGCGTGCGCTACTATACCAGCTTCGGCCCGATCCGCTTCGACGTGGCGACGCCGATCAACCCCGGCCCCGATGATCGCCGGGTGCAGTTCTACATCTCGATTGGACAAAGCTTCTGATGGCCCGCCGTACCGACCCCGCAGAGCCCCCCGTTTCCGCTCGCCGGTCGCAGGGCGCGGCCCGCCGCTGGCTGCGGCGCGGCTTGTGGACGCTCGGCGGGCTTGGCGGCGCCGCCCTGCTGGCCGTGGCGGGCGCAGTCGCGGCCCTTGAAACCGGGCCGGGCAAGGCATGGCTGGCGCGCCAGTTGGAAACCCGGCTGAGCACGCCCGACGCCCGGCTCGATATCGACGGGCTCGGCGGCTCGCTGTTCGCCACCCTGCGCGTCGACCGGCTGCGCGTCGCCGACGATCGGGGCGTCTGGCTCGACGCCCGCGCGCTGCGCCTGGCCTGGTCGCCGCGCCGGCTGCTCGACGGCACGGTGGCGGTGCGCCGCCTGTCGGCCGAGGCGATCGCGCTCACCCGGCTGCCCGAGGGCGAAGCCGAGGCCGCCCCCGACATTGACACCGACGCCGGCCCGCTGGCCCTGCCGCGCCTGCCGGTGGCCATCGACGCCCGGCGGGTGCGCGTCGACCGACTGACCCTGCCCGGCCCGGCCGCCCCCGACCGCAGCGCCGGCGACCCAGGCGACGCCAAAACGCCCTACGCCGCCCGCCTCGACGCCCGGGTCGGGCTCGGCCTCGACGCCGGCGACACCCTGCGGCTGTCGCTGCGCCCGCTCGCCAGCGACGCCGACCGCATCGATATCGACCTCGACTATGGCCGCGCGGCGGGGCATCTGGCGGTCGCGGTTGACCTGGCCCTGGCCCGCGACGGCGTGATCGGGCCGCTTTTGGGCCTGCCCCGCCACGGCGTCACGCTGGCGGTAAGCGGCGCCGGCCCGGTCGCCGACTGGCGCGGCCGGCTGACCGCGCAGTTGGACGGTCGGCCGGTGGTGGCCGCCAATCTGGCCCATGACCGGGCCGGCGCGCGCCTCGACGGCAGTGTGCTGACCGCCGGCTGGGCGCCCGCCGAGCTGCGCGACCTGCTCGGCGCCAAGCTCGGCCTGCGCCTCGCCCTGATGGCGCCCGAGCCCGCCGATGCCGACGCGCGCGCGGTGTGGCGGCGCCTGACGCTGGCGCTCGACGCGCGCAGCGCCCGGCTCGATCTGGCGCTGCCGGTCCGCGCCGACGCCCTCGACCGGCTCGACGGCGGCCGGCTCAGCGTCCGCTCGGCCGACCTGGCGCCGCTCGCCGCGCTCGCCGGCGACGCGGTCAGCCTCGCGCCCTTCGCGCTCGACGTGGCGACCGCCGGCACCGTCGCCGCGCCGCGCCTCGACGCCACGCTCAGCACCGAGACGCTGGCCGCTGGAGCCGCGCGCCTGACCGCACCCAGGCTGACCGCGCGCATCGGCAGCGGCGATGGCCCCGAAGACCGGGGCGGGCAAAGCTGGCGCGCCGAGGCCGATCTGGTGGCCGACCTTCGGGTCGCCGACGCCGCCGGTGCTGCGCTGGTGGACGAGCGCTTGACCGTCGCCACGGCGGCGGTGTGGGACGGCGATGACGGCCGCTTGACGGTCGAACGCCTGACCGCGGCCTTGGCCGGGCTCGCTCTCTCGGCCCGGGGGCAGGTGTCGCCGGCCACCGGCGCGCTCGACGCGACGGCACAACTGGCCGCCGACGATCTCGGCGCGCTGGCCCCGGCCACCGGCCTCGCCCTGACCGGCGGTGTCACCGTCGACGCCCGGGCCGAGCGCGCCGACGCCGATGCGGCCCTCGACCTCGGCGCCCAAGCGGTGGCGCGCGACCTGGGCCTCGGGATCGGCCCGGCGGACACGCTGCTGGGCCCGGCACCCAGGCTCGACCTGGCGGCCAGCCGCACGCCCGACGGCCGGGTGGCGCTGCACACCGCGCGGCTCTCGGGCGCCGGGCTGGGGGTCGACGCCAGCGGCGCGATCACCGCCGAGCAGACCCTGGCGCTCGATTATCGGCTGACGCTCGACGATCTGGCGGCCCTGGTGGGCGGCGCCGATCTGACCCTCGACGGCGGTCTGGCGGTCGCCGGGCGGGTGACCGGGGCCGCCGCCTCGCCCGACGTGACGGCGGCCACCGGGCTTGCCGGGCTCGACGTGCAGGGGCTGGCGGTGCGCGACGTGGCGCTCAGCGTCTCGGCGCGCGACGTGGTGCGCCGGCCGCGCCTCGACGCCGCGCTGACCGCCGACAGCGACGCCGGGCCGCTGCGCCTGACGCTCGACGGCGGCCGGCGCGCGGACGGCGTGTTCGCGCTCGACCGGATCGACGGTGCCCTGGCGCGGGTGACGCTCGACGGCGCCTTGGCCCTGCCCCCGGGCGCCCCGGTGACCGGCGACCTGTGCCTGCGCACCAACGGCCTCGGCGACGGCGACGCGGACACCAGCCGCGCGATCTCGGCGCCGGGGCGGGGGGACGGCGTGGGCCGCGCCGATGTGGCGCTTGACGGCGTCGACGGCGTGCAGCGCATCGCGCTCGACCTGACGGCCGAGCGGCTGCAACTGCCGCTGGCCGACGACCAGATCCTGACCCTGCGCGCCGCCGACCTGGCCGGCCAGGTGCTGTTGGGCGCTCAAGGCCCCGAAGCCGATGTGGACGCCACCGTCGAGGCGCTGACCGCCGGCCTGTGGCATCTGGACAGCCTGACCCTGAAAAGCCGCGTCGAGGGCGGCGTCACCCGCTTCGACGGCCGCCTCGACGGCCGCGCCGCCCGACCGATCACGCTCGATTTCGACGGCGTCGTGACGCCCGGCGAGACGCTGCGCGTAAGCCTCGCCGCCGACGGCCGGTTGGGCGACCAGGCGCTGAGCCTGGTCGAGCCCTGGGTGGTGGAAAGCGGCGCCGGCGGGCTGCGCCTGGCGCCCGCGCGGCTGACGCTCGGCGATGGGGCGCTCGACGCCGAAGCCCATTTCGGTGCCGCGCAGAACCGGGCGGCGCTGGACCTGGATGCCCTGCCGCTGGCCGCCCTCGGCGCCGTGCTGCCCGGCTGGCCGGTGGCCGGACGGGCCAGCGGCAGCGTCCGCCTCGGCGCGGAAGACGGCGGGCCGGCCGCACGCGCGCAGTTGTCGCTGGCGGATTTGGCGCCGCTCCTGCCGCGCCCGGACGCGCCCGAGACCGAGCCCGTCGCGCTCGCCCTCGACGCCGCGATGACCACCGACGACGCCCGGCTCGACGCCACCCTGTCCGGCGGCGGTCTCGATGGCCGGGCCGAGGCCACCCTGCCCGCCGCGTTCACGGGCCCGGACCTGGCGTTCACCGTGCGCGACGCCGACGACCTGGACGGCACGGTGCGCCTGTCGGGCCCGGTGGCGCCGTTGTGGGCGTTGGTGCCGGGGGCCGGGCTCCACCTGGCCGGCGACCTGGCGGTCGACCTGGCCCTGTCGGGCAGCCTGGCCGACCCGCGCCTCGACGGCTCGGCGCGCTTGGGCGCCGGGCGGTTCGAGACCGCGACCACCGGCACGGTCCTGACCGACCTGGATGCGCGGCTGACGCTTGCCGGCCGGTCGGTGCGTCTCGACCGCCTCGAAGCCGGCGACGGTGGCGACGGCCGGGTCGAGGCCCATGGCCATGTCGACTTGACGGCGGACGGGGGGATGCCGGCCGAGGCGTCGGTGACGCTTGAGCGCGCCACGCTGGTGCGCATGGACGATGTGCAGTCCACCGCCTCGGGCCAGCTTTCGTTGGTCAAGGACAATGGCCGCGCGCGGCTGTCGGGCGACCTCGCCATCGACAATCTGGACTTTGTCATCGCCGACACCCTGCCGGCGGGTGTGGTCACGCTCGACGTCGAGGAGATCAACACGCCGGTCGCGTTGCGCGACCCCGCAGCGGTGGAGGACACCGCCGCGCCGCCGCTACCGGTCGACCTCGACCTGACGATCACGGCGCCCAACCAGTTGTTCGTGCGCGGCAAGGGGCTGGAGGCCGAATGGCGCAGCGACCTGACCGTCACCGGCAGCGCCGAAACCCCGATCGTGCGCGGCGTCGCGACCCTGGTGCGCGGCAATTTCGAGTTCGCCGGCAAGGTGTTCGACCTGACCCGCGGGCGCATCTCGTTCGACGGGCGCGAACAGATCGATCCCATTCTGGATCTGGTGGCGGTCTACAGCGAAAGCGACCTGACCGCGCGCATCACCATCTCCGGTCCGGCGTCGGCGCCGCGTCTGGCGCTGTCGTCGACGCCCACCCTGCCCGAAGACGAGATCCTGTCGCGGGTGTTATTCGGCACCTCGGTCACCGAGTTGAGCCCGTTCGAGGCGTTGCAATTGGCCCAGGCGGTCGCCGCGCTCACCCAGTCGGGCGGCGCCGGCTTTATGGACACCACCCGGCGCGGCCTGGGGCTCGACCGGCTGGCCCTTGGCAGCGCCTCGGAAGAAGACGGCGGCGCGACCACGGTCACCGGCGGCAAGTATCTGACCGACAACATCTATGTGGAGTTGACCACGTCGGCGAGCGGCGACAGCACCGGCCGGGTCGAAGTGGACATCACGCCGACCCTGTCGCTGGCCACCGAGTTGCGCTCGAACCTCGACAACAATCTGTCGATCCGCTGGTCTTGGGACTATTAGCGCCGCGCGCCGCGAGAGGAGCGGCGGCGGCGCGCGGTCCTAAGCCCCGTTGCCCAAAGCCGCGTTGGCCAGAGAGAGCCGGCGGCCCCGAGCGGCTCAGGCGACGGTCCCGGCCTCGGCTGCTTCGAGCGCTTCGAGGGCGTCGAGCCACGCCTCCTCGGCGGCGTCCTCGGCCTGTTTCAACTGCCGCGCTTCGCCACGCAGGATCGCCGCCTTCTTGTCCGCCTGCGGGTCGGAGCCGTCGTAGAGCTTGGGCGAGGCGAGCGCCTTTTCCACCTTCTCGCGCTTGGCGGCGAGCCGGGCGTGCTCGGCCTCGGCCTCGGCGACGCGCTTCTTGAGCGGCGCGAGCCGGGTGCGCGCCTCGGCCGACTTACGCCGGGCGGCATGGCGCGGCGAGCCGGTCTTGCGCCCGCCGCCCGAGCCCGAGCGCCGGTCGAGCAAATGGGCGCGATAGTCGTCGAGGTCGCCGTCGAACGGCTGCACCGCGCCGCCCTCGGCCACCCACAGGCGATCGGCGCAGGCCTGCAACAGATAGCGGTCGTGGCTGATCAGCAGCACCGCGCCCTCATAGGCGTTGATCGCCTCCATCAAGGCGGCCCGGCTGTCGATGTCCAGATGGTTGGTGGGCTCGTCGAGGATCATCAATTGCGGCGCGTTGAACGCCATCAACGAAAACAACAGCCGCGCCTTCTCGCCCCCCGACAGGGTCTCGACCGCCCGGTCGGCCTTGTCGGCGGAAAAGCCGAACGCGCCGAGGCGCGCGCGCACCCGGGCCTCGGGGTGTTCGGGCATCAAGTCGCGCATATGGTCGTAAGGCGTCGCCTTGGGGCGTAGCTCGTCCAACTGATGCTGGGCGAAATAGCCCACCTTGAGCGTCTTGGGCGTGGTGATGCGCCCGTCCATGGGCTTGAGGCGCCGCGACAGCAGCTTGGCGAAGGTGGATTTGCCGTTGCCGTTCTTGCCCAGCAGCGCGATCCGGTCGTCCATGTCGATGCGCAGGTTGAGCCGCTTGAGCACCGGCCGGTCGGCGGCATAGCCCACCGCCACGTCTTCGAGCGCCACGATCGGCGGCGACAGGGGCTCGGGCTTGGGGAAGGTAAACGGCGTCGTTTCGTCTTCGATGATGCCCTGCACAGGCTTCAGCCGTTCCAGCATCTTCAGCCGCGACTGCGCCTGGCGCGCCTTGCTGGCCTTGGCGCGGAAACGGTCGACGAAGGCTTGCAGGCGGCGCCGTTCGGCGTCGCGCTTGGCCTTGAACTGGGCCTGCTGTTCGGCGGCCTCGGCCCGGCGCGCCTCGAACCGGTCATAGCCGCCGGTATAGAGCGACAGCCGGCCGTGCCACAGGTGCAGGATGTGGCCGACGCCGCTGTTGAGCAGGTCGCGGTCGTGGCTGACCACCAGCACGGTGCGCGGATAGGTCTTCAGGAACGTCTCCAGCCACATCACGCCTTCAAGGTCGAGATAGTTGGTCGGCTCGTCGAGCAGCAACAGGTCGGGCGCGGTGAACAGCGCGCAGGCGAGCGCCACGCGCATGCGCCAGCCGCCCGAGAAGGTCTGGCAGGCGCGCGCCTGCGCCTCGGCGTCGAAGCCGAGGCCGGACAGGATCGCTCCGGCGCGCGCCGGCGCGGCGGCTGCGTCGATGTCGGCCAGGCGGGTGTGGATCTCGGCCAGCCGGTGCGGATCGGTCTCGGTGCGCGCGGCGGCCTCAAGGCGGGTCAACTCGGGGTCGGCGGCGAGCACAGTGTCGAGCAGCGACTGCGGCCCGTCGGGCGCTTCCTGGGCGACCATGCGCACGGTGGCGCGCGGGTGGATGTTGATCTCGCCGCCCTCGGCCTCCAACTCGCCCATGATCAGGCGCAGCAGGGTCGATTTGCCGGTGCCGTTGCGGCCGACGATACCGACCTTGTGGCCGGCGGGGATGGCGACGGTGGCGTTGTCGAGCAGAACCCGGTCGCCGATGCGGTATGTAAGCCCGTTGATGTGCAGCATGGGGCGCGACTTAGCATGATCGATCGCCGAAGGGCAGCCCCCAGGAAACGCCCGCCGGCAGTGCCCAAAAACCGCCGCCGGTGCGCCCGCAGCCCCTTGCGACCGATCCGCGCGCGCCCTATACACCGGCCCGATCATTTGTTTTCCCGTTTTCCGAAGGAACTCCCCCATGGCGACCGAACGCACCCTGTCGATCATCAAGCCCGATGCCACGCGCCGCAACATCACCGGCAAAGTGCTGGCGATGCTGGAAGAAGCCGGCCTGCGCGTGGTCGCGCAAAAGCGCCTGCAACTGACCAAGGAACAGGCCGAAGCCTTCTATGCGGTCCACAAGGAGCGCGCCTTCTTCGGCGACCTGGTCAGCTTCATGACCTCGGGCCCGGTGGTGGTGCAGGTGCTCGAAGGCGACAATGCGGTTGCTGAAAACCGTCGCGTGATGGGCGCCACCAACCCGGTCGACGCCGAAGACGGCACCATCCGCCGCACCTTCGCCGAGAATATCGAAGCCAACACCGTGCACGGCTCGGACAGCGCCGAGAACGCCGCTCAGGAAATCCGCTTCTTCTTCTCGGACCTGGAAATCACCGGCTGACCCACAGCGGTCATCGACCGACAAAAGCGGCCACCCGAGACCAACTCGGGCGGCCGTTTTTTTTCGTCCATCATCCGGGGTCCGAAGGCGCCGCCCGGCGGCATCGCGCCGGCGTCAGACGATCTGCGGGTTGACCAGGACGGCGGTCTCGGGCGCGCTGCCCTCGATCAGCACCTTGTCGCCCGAGACGCGCACCCGGCCGCTGGCGATCAGGCGCACGGCTTCGACGAAGATGCGGTGTTCCTGTTCGAGCACCCGGGCAGCCAGCCGCCCGACCGTGTCGTCGGGCAGCACCGGTACCGCCGCCTGGATGACGATCGGCCCATGGTCCATTTCGGGCCGCACGAAGTGCACCGTGCAGCCGGTCACCCGCACGCCGTCCTCCAGCACCCGGGCGTGGGTATCGAGGCCCTTATAGGCGGGCAGCAGCGAGGGGTGGATATTGACGATGCGGTCGCGCCAGCGCTTGACGAAATCGGCGTTCAACAGCCGCATGAAGCCGGCCAGGCAGACCAGGTCCACCCGGGCCGCCTTGAGCGCGCTGTCGAGCGCGGCCTCGAACGCGTCGCGGTTGTCATAGGCCTTGTGGTCGACGACCACCGTCTCGATGCCGGCGGCGCGCGCCTTGTCGAGCCCTGGTGCGTCGGCCACATTGGCGATCACCACCGCCACTTGGGCGGGATAGGCGGGGTCGGTGCACGCCTCGATCAAGGCGGCCATGTTGCTGCCGCGTCCCGAGATCAGAATGCCGAGAGAGAGATGCGCCATGGTCCGGTCAGCCCTCCGCGCCGAGGGTGACCGCCTCGCCCGGGCCCCAATGGCCGGCCGGCAGGGCTATGGTACAGCGCGCCTTGGCGGCCGGGTCCGGCGCCGCCTCGACGCGGCCGATCACCCATGCCTGTTCGCCCTGGGCCTCGAACGCGGCGGCGCAAGCGGCGCCCTGGCCGGCCGGCGCCACGGCCACCATGCCGAGCCCGCAATTGAAGGTGCGGGCCATTTCCAGCGGCGCGATACGGCCGGTTTCCTGCAACCAGGCGAACACCGGCGGCAGCGTCCAGGCGCTGGCGTCGATGGCGGCGGTCAGCCCGGCGGGCAGCACCCGCGGCAGATTCTCGATCAAGCCGCCGCCGGTGATATGGGCAAGCGCCTTGACCAGCCCCTTGCGGTGCACCGACAGGCAACTCAGGGCATAAAGCCGGGTCGGGGTCAGCAGGGCCTCGCCGAGGCTGCGCGTGGCGTCGAACGGCGCCGGCGCGTGCCAGTCCACACCGCTGTCGGCGACCAGCCGGCGGACCAGCGAATAGCCATTGGCGTGGACGCCCGACGACGCCAGCCCGACCAGCTCGTCGCCCGGGGCGATGGTGTCGAGCGGCAGCAACCGGCCGCGCTCGGCAGCACCGACGGCGAATCCCGCCAGGTCATAGCGGCCGGGCGCATAGCTGCCGGGCATTTCGGCGGTCTCGCCGCCGATCAACGCCGCCCCGGTGGCCCGACAGGCCGCCGCGATGCCGGTGACCACATCCGCCGCCGCGTCCACAGACAGCTTGCCGGTGGCGAAATAATCGAGGAAAAACAGTGGCTGGGCGCCCTGCACCGCCAGGTCGTTGACGCACATGGCGACCAGGTCCTGGCCGATGGTGTCGTGGCGGTCGAGCGCGATGGCGATGTCGAGCTTGGTGCCCACGCCGTCGGTGGCGGCGACCAGGATCGGGTCCGAGAACCCCGCCGCCTTGAGGTCGAACAAACCGCCAAAACCGCCGAGATCGGCGTCGGCGCCGGGGCGCCGGGTGGCGGCGACCGCACCCTTGATGCGGTCGACGAGAGCGGCGCCGGCGTCGATATCGACGCCGGCGCCCGCATAGGTATAAGAAGACGAGGGGCTATCGGTCATGATGCCCGGTCTCTACCGCCGCCGGGCCTTGGGCGCAAGCGCGAGGCGGCGGGCCCCACGCGCTTAGGCCGGGCCGCCGATCGTGGCTGGTTGTCACGACCCTGCCACGGTCGCCCGCTTGACTGGGCCATTGACTGGGCCATGGCGCGATGCTGGGGCGGCGAGCGGCGGCGCGGGCTTGTTTTATTGTGCTGGTTTTGTTCTTTTGGGGATGGCATGGCGAAGGCAAGGATGACGGCGATGCAACCGATGATCTGGTCATGGCGCACGCTGGTTCCTGGCGCCCCGGCGGTTGCGCTGGCGGCATTGGCGATGGCGAGCTTGGCGGCCGGTTTTGGCATCGCCCCCGCGGCCCACGCAGAGCGCGCAGGCAGCGGGCTTTTCACCGTCTCCGGGATCGATCTGGATGTCACCGCGCGCACCGCCGAGCGCGCCCGCGAACAAGCGTTCGTCCAGGCCCGGCGCGCCGCGTTCCGCCAACTGGTCGACCGGTTGGTGGCCGCCGGCGACGAAGGCCGGGTGCCGGCGCCCGACGACGATGCGCTGCGCGGGCTGGTTTCGTCGGTCTCGGTGGTCGAGGAACGCTTTTCCACCACCCGCTATATCGCCACGGTGGCGGTGTCGTTCTCGCCCGAGGCGGTGACTGAGCGGCTGGATCGGGCCGGCGTCGCCTATACCCAGGCCGAGGCCAAACCGCGCTTGGTGCTGCCCTTGCTGGAACGCGCCGGGGCGGTGGAGTTGTGGCGCGACGGCAATCCGTGGGCCGCGGCACTGGCGTCCGATCTGGCGCGCAACCGGTTGGTGCCCTATCGCTTCGCGCGCGGCGACGCCGGTGACCGTCGGCGCCTGCCGGCCGCCCGCGCCGACGCGGTCGACGGCGGCGCGCTCGACGATCTGGCGCAGCGCTATGGCGTCGAGCATGTGGTGCTGGCGCGCGCGCGGTTGGGCCGCGACTATCGCCTCGACCGGCGGGTTGTGGACTATGAGTTCAGCACCTGGCCGCGCGGCGCTGCCGGACATGGCCGCGTGGTCGCCACCCCCGACGAGACCGAAGCGGAACTGCTCGGCCGCGCTGCACAGCGGGTTTATGACCGGATCGACGCGCACTGGGCGCGTCAGACCCGGGCCAGCGCCCAGCAAGCCTTCGAGATGGACGTGTCGGTGCCGGCCAAGTCGCTCGCCGAATGGCAGGAAATCCGCCGCCGCCTGGTCGAGACGCCGCTCGTTGAACGGGTCGAGGTGGTGCGCGTGGGCGTGCCGGTGTCGCTGTTCACGATCCGCTTCGTGGGCAGCGAGGCCAAGCTGCGCAGCGCCGCCGCCGACTCGGGCCTGCGCCTGGTGTCCGGGCCGCGCGGCTATGCGATCGCCCTGGCCGGCGCCACCGAGGCCGCGGAGACGCGGCCATGAGCGACACCCCCACCGGCGACCAAACCCTGCGCACCGACCGGTTGTTCCGGTGGGCGCCCTGGGGGCTGCTGGCGGCCTTCCTGGCGATGGTCTATCTGACCAGCGGCATCCTGCTGCCGTTTATCTTCGGGCTCGCCGTGGGCTATATGCTCGACCCGCTGGCCGACCGTTTGGAAGCGGCGGGCATCCACCGGGGCGTGGCCGCGTTCGCGATCATCGCGGTGTTTTTCCTCGGCGGTCTGGGGCTGTTGGTGGCGCTGTGGCCGCTGTTACAGTCGCAGCTGATCGGCTTGGTGAGCGAACTGCCCCAAGCGCTGTCCAAGCTGCGGCCGATGCTCGACGACGCGCTCGCCGACCTGTCGATGCGGCTCGACATCGACCTCGAAGCCGGCACCCAGGGGTTCGTGTCAACCCTGGTGGAGCGCGGCTTGAACCAGGCGACCCAGATCGCCGGCAGCCTGGTGACCCAGGGCGTGGCGCTGTTCTCGCTCGCCTCGTTGCTGCTGATCTCGCCGGTGGTGGCGTTCTACATGTTGCGCGACTATGACCGCATCGGCCGCCAGTTGGACCGGCTGGTGCCGATCCGCTACCGGGCCACGGTGGAGGACCAGTGGCGCGAGATCGATTGGGCGCTGTCCGGGTTCGTGCGCGGCCAGATCACGGTGTCGACCGCCATGGCGGTGCTCTATGCTGCGGGCTGGTCGCTGGTGGGGCTGAACTATGCCCTGGTTCTGGGGCTGCTGGCCGGCATTCTGGCGCTGGTGCCGTTCGTCGGCATGGTGGCGGCGGCCGGCATCGCCATGCTGGTGGCGCTGGGTCAGTACGGCGCCGACCCGCTGGCGCTGTTTCTGGTGTTTCTGGTCTATGTGGTGGTGCAGGTGGCCGACAGCACCTTCCTGACGCCGCGGATCATGGGCGACCGGGTCGGCCTGCACCCGGTATGGGTGCTGTTCGCGGTGTTCGCGGGCGGCGAGGTGGCCGGGTTCGTGGGCGTCCTGGCCGCGGTGCCGGCCGCCGCGGTGATCGGCGTGCTGGTGCGCTTCACCGTCGACCAGTTCACCGACTTGCAGGAGGCCGAAGCGGCCGGGCCGGCCACCGGGCGCCGATCCGACCGGCCGAGCGCGGGCCCGACGGCGGCCGCGCCGGCGGCGGCCCAAAGCGACCCGTCACAGACCGACCCCGCGCCCGACGAGCCTGGTACCGCCGGCGCGCGCGACACCGACGGCGCGTGGAGGGCGAAGCCATGACCACAGCCGAGCAACTGACCTTTCCCCTGCCCCACCGCCCGGCGCTGGGCCAGGCCGACTTCCTGGTCGCCCCACCCAACGAGGCGGCGGTGGCCTTGGTCGACGCCTGGCCCGACTGGCCGGGCCCGGCGCTGGCCCTGGTCGGCCCGCCGGGCAGCGGCAAAAGCCATCTGGCTCAGGTCTGGGCGCAGCGGGCCGGCGCGCGCACGCTCGACCCGCTCGATCTCTATGTGGATTTCGAATTCGGCGACGAACCGCCCGCCGTGCTGGTCGAGGATGCCGATCGCGGGGTGGATGAAACGGCGCTGTTTCATCTGTATAATGTGGTGCGCGAACAGCGCGGTCATCTGATGCTGACCGGGCGCGAGGCGCCGGCGCGCTGGCCCGTGGCCCTGCCCGACCTGCGCTCGCGCCTGGCTACCGTGCCGGTGGCCGATATGGGCATGCCCGATGACCGGCTGTTGGCCGCCGTGTTGGTCAAACAATTCGCCGACCGGCAGTTGCGGGTGGCGCCGCCGGTGATCAGTTATCTGGTGACCCATATGGACCGCTCGTTCGATGCCGCCCGGCGCCTGGTCGCCGCCCTCGACGAGGCGTCGCTGCGCGAGGGCCGGTCGATCACCCGGCCCCTGGCAACCCGGATTCTGGGCCAGGTCCGTGACGCCGGCTGATCGCCGCGCGGACCCGAGCGAGAAACCCAGCCCGAGCGAGAAACGGAGCCCGAGCGAGAAACGGAGAACGACGAAAACCATGGCCGACGACCGCCCCACGCCCCCGCTTCCCGCTGCCGGCAAGCCCGGTGCGCCCGAGTCTGACCCCGAGCGCGATCGCGTGGCCGACCCGGGCGCCGATATCCGCGCCCGGTTGGCCGCCATGACCGATCGCGAAAAATACAGCAATCGGGAACTGAGCTGGCTGCAGTTCAACATGCGGGTGCTGGATGAAGCGCGCAATCCCACCCATCCGCTGCTGGAGCGGCTGCGCTTCCTGGCCATTTCGGGCTCCAATCTGGACGAGTTCTACATGGTCCGGGTGGCCGGGCTGAAAGGGCTGGTGGACGGCCAGATCGACGTGGTGTCGGCGGACGGTCTGACGCCGGCGCAGCAACTGGCCAAGATCGACGCTTTCGCCGGCGAATTGATCGACGGTCAGCAGTCGATCTGGCGCGAATTGCGCGCCGAATTGCGCAAGGCCGGGCTGAGCCTGGTCACCACCGAGGAATTGACCGCCGCCGAACACGCCTGGCTCGAAGAGCATTTCCTGACCGAGATCCTGCCGGTGCTGACGCCGCTGGCGATCGATCCGGCGCACCCGTTTCCGTTCATCCCCAATCTGGGCTTTTCGTTCGCCCTGTCGCTGCGCCGCGACAGCGACGAGGCGGAAATCCAGGCGCTGGTGCGCATCCCCGAGCAATTGCCGCGCTTTGTGCGCCTGCCCGGCGGCCACGGCCGGTTCATCAGCCTGGAACAGATCATCCGCCTGTTCGTCGAACAATTGTTCCCCGGCTATGAGGTCCAGGGCGCCGGCGTGTTCCGGGTTATTCGCGACAGCGATATCGAGATCGAGGAGGAGGCCGAGGACCTGATGCGGGTCTTCGAGTCGGCGCTCAAGCGGCGCAAGCGCGGCCGGGTGATCCGCCTGAAGATATCGGCCGACATGCCCGACGATCTGAGCCGCATGGTGACCCGCAATCTGGACGTGGCCCATGACGAGGTGGTGCGCATCGACGGCATCCTCGGCGTCAAGGAGTTGGACCAACTGGTGGTCGACGACCGGCCCGACCTGCGCTTCACGCCCTACAACCCGCGCTTTCCCGAGCGGGTCAAGGAACAGGGCGGCGACATCTTCCGCGCCATCCGGGCCAAGGATTTCGTCGTCCACCACCCCTATGAATCGTTCGACGTGGTGCACGAATTCCTGGTCCAGGCGGCCCGCGACCCGGCGGTGGTGGCGATCAAGCAGACGCTGTACCGCGCCGGCAGCCAGTCGCGCATCATCGAAGCGTTGTGCGAGGCGGCCGAGGCCGGCAAGTCGGTGACCGCCCTGGTCGAGCTCAAGGCGCGCTTCGACGAAGAACAGAACATGAAATGGGCGCGCGAGATGGAACGCTCGGGCGTCCAGGTGGTCTATGGCTTCTTCGATCTGAAGACCCATGCCAAGGTGTCGCTGGTGGTGCGGCGCGAGGGCGGCACGCTCAACAGCTATGTGCACTATGGCACCGGCAATTATCACCCGGTCACCGCGCGCATCTATACCGATCTGAGCTTCTTTACCGCCGCCGGCGCGTGGGCGCGCGACGCCGCCCGGATGTTCAACTATCTGACCGGCTATGCCGAGCCCGAGGGGCTGGAAAAGATCGCCATGTCGCCCTTCGGTCTGCGCGACCGGTTGATCGAGGAGATCGACCGCGAGATCGCCAATGCCGAAGCCGGGTTGCCGGCCGCCGTCTGGGCCAAGATGAACGCGCTGGTCGACAGCACGATCATCGACAAACTCTACGAGGCATCGTGCCGGGGGGTCGAAATCGATCTTGTGGTGCGCGGCATTTGCTGCTTGAAACCGGGCATCGACGGGTTGTCGGAGCGTATTCGCGTGAAATCCATCGTCGGCCGGTTTTTGGAGCATTCGCGCATCGCCGTGTTCGCCAATGGCGAGCCGCTGCCCGGACCCAATGCGCGCTGCTATATCTCGTCGGCAGACTTCATGCCGCGCAATTTCGACCGCCGGGTCGAATCGCTGGTGCCGATCGAGAACCCCACCGTCCACGAACAGATCGTCGGCCAGGTCATGGCCGCCAACCTCAAGGACGACCGGCAAAGCTGGCTGTTGACCGCCGATGGCGTCTATGAGCGCTGCGAACCCTCGGGCGACGGTTTTTCGGCGCACGAGTTCTTCATGACCAATCCGTCCCTGTCGGGGCGCGGCTCGGCCCTCGAACAAGAGCGCCCGGCCGAGGTCATGCTGCGCGGCGCTGCGGCCCATCGGGAGCGGCGCGGCTGATGCTCGATACGCTGCGCAACGCCGCCGATGGCGTGGCCACCCAACCGGTTCCGGGGGCCGCGCGGGGACGCGGCGACGCGGCCCCGGTGCCCGGGCGCATCGCGGTGTTCGACGTCGGCTCCAATTCGGTGCGCATGGTGGTGTTCGACGCGCTGCGCCGCCACCCCATGCAGATGTTCAACGAAAAGGCCATGTGCGGGCTCGGCCGGGCGGTCGGGAAAACCGGCGCCATGGACGAAGACGCCATGGCCGCCGCCGTCGCCGCCCTGCGCCGGTTTGCTGGTTTGCTCGGGCCGATGCAGGTGGAAGCGGTGGTCGCGGTGGCAACCGCCGCGGTGCGCGAGGCCAGCAACGGCGCGGCGTTCATCGAGCGCGTGCGGGCCGAGACCGAGATCGCCCTCGACGTGATCCCGGGCGAAGAGGAGGCACGTCTGGCCGCCCTGGGCGTCATCGCCGGGACGCCCGAAGCGACGGGCATCGTCGGCGACCTGGGCGGCGGCAGCCTGGAATTGATGCGCGTCGCGGGCGCGGATGGGCTGACCGACCGGGTCACCCTGCCCATTGGCCCGGTCCGCCTGATCGGCGATGTGGGCGACGACATGGCGGCTCAGGCACGGCTGATCGATGAGGCGCTTGACGGCGTGTCATGGCTGTCGGCGCGCCAGGCCGGCGACTTCTACATCGTCGGCGGGGCCTGGCGGGCGATCGCGCGGCTGCATATGGCGCAGAACCGCTGGCCGCTGGGAATCCTGCACGGCTACACCCTGCCCGGCCGCACCGCGCGCGACTTCGCCCACCTCCTGTCGCGCCAGCATCCTGAGGGGTTGCGCGGGACCGAGGCGATCTCGCAACGGCGGCTGGACGTGTTGCCCACCGCCGCGCTGATCCTGGCCAAGGCGTTGGACCGCATGAAACCCGATCGCCTGGTCACGTCGTCGTTCGGGCTGCGCGAGGGTCTGGTGTTCGATCGTCTGCCGCCGGCCCTTCAGGCCGAAGACCCGTTTCTGTCCGAATGCCGCAAATGGGCCGAAACGGTCAGCCGTTTCCCGCTCCATGCCGAGACGCTGATGACTTGGCTTGACCCGGTGTTCGCCGCCGGCGCGGTGGTCGAGGACGACGAACACCGACGCCTGCGCTTCGCCGCCTGCTTGCTGGCCGACATCTCGTGGCGCGGCCACCCCGACTTTCGTGCCGAGCGCGCGGTGATGGAAGTGCTCTATGGCCGCTTCGTGGGCATCGACCATCGCGGCCGGGCTCTGATCGCCATGGCGCTGCTGCTCAATTATGGCGGCTCGGCCGAGACCGGACTGGCGCGCACCTGCCGGCGTTTGCTGAGCGACGACGATGTGAGCTATGCGCGCTTGCTCGGTCTCGCCCTGCGGCTGGCGCAGCGGCTATCCGGCGGTACCGAGCCGGTCTTGCGCCAGAGCGGCCTCAAGCGGTCGGCTCAGACATTGACGTTGCGCCTCGACCCGGCGATCGCGGCGTTGAGCGGCGATATGGTCGAGCGACGCTTGAAGCGGCTGGCCGAGGCCCTTGATCTAACGCCAGAAATGATCGTTTCAGCGCAACAGGCCTAGCGCCCGCCCGGCAAAACGCCCGGCGTGGTCAATCGGCTTGCTGGCTCCGTCGGTGCATCGGCCCATCGGGAATCGCCTCGGGCGACGCTTCGGGGGGCGCCTTTGGGGTCGGCCCGCGGTTTGGGCGCGGCGGCGGTGCGGCTTCGGGCACGCCGGCGCCCACATCGACGAACCGACGCGACAACACCTCCAGACGATCCACCTTGACCTCGGACGCGCGCACGTCGAGCCACGGGTCGTCATAGAGTGCGGTTTCGCAACTGAGCAGGATCGGCCGGCCGTTGCTGTCATTGCGCATCGGACAGGTCAGGGTTTCGACCCGGGTAACCAAGTCCGGTGCGTCGGATCGGTGTTGGTTCATCTCGGTCACCTGGACGTAAGGAAAATCGAATACCTGGCGCAGCACCGCCGCGGTCCGGGCCCGCACCTGCGGGTCGTAGAGTTCATAGAAGTTGCGTCCAGTGGTTTCCCACCCATAGCGTTCGCGCAGCGCGGTCCCGGCAAGACGGACGATCGCCAAGCTGTCGTCGACCAGTTCGATCACCGAGATATAGGGCAGCAACCGCCGCTCGACGAACGCTTCGGGGCGGAACGCGGATTTGGGCGGCACCAGGGCGCCATCGGGGCGTAGCGATAGCCAGTGCTCCAAAAGCCAGCGGTTACTCGGTTGTTGCAGCATGTCGGGTCGGATCGCGTTGAGGGGGTCATTTTCCTTAACTTGCCACAAATGCCCAGGAAGGTAGAAGCTTCAAATGGGTTGGCGGCGCGGGCCGTAACATTGCTACCGACGCGGCGTGCCCGACCCGGCGCGCGCTATGCTCTGACCGGCCGTGCCTGGGCCGGCGCCCATTCGACGCAGACCGCGCCGTTCCAACGAAAAACCGCACCGGGGAGTTCCCGATGCGGTCGATCGAACGGTTGCTGGCTGGTGGCCAGGCCCATGGGGCGGACCGGCGGTGCCGGCCGGGTCAGCGCGGCCCGCTGTTGTCGAGATACAAACGCCCGCCCCTCTGGCGAAATTCGTCGGCCTTTTCCGCCATGCCGGCGCGTGCTTCTTCGGCGCTCATCGCCGGCGCATTCGCGTCGCCGGCACCTGGATTGGCGGCGGCGAAGTCGCGGATTTCCTGGGAAATCGCCATGGAGCAGAATTTCGGCCCGCACATGGAGCAGAAGTGCGCCACCTTGTGCGCCTCCTTGGGCAGAGTCTCGTCGTGGTAGCGACGCGCGGTCTCGGGGTCGAGCGACAGGTTGAACTGGTCCTCCCAGCGGAACTCGAAGCGCGCGCGCGACAACGCGTCGTCCCAGGCTTGGGCGGCGGGGTGGCCCTTGGCCAGGTCGGCGGCGTGGGCGGCCACCTTGTAGGTAATGACCCCTTCCTTGACGTCGTTGCGGTCCGGCAGCCCCAGATGTTCCTTGGGCGTCACATAGCAGAGCATGGCGGTGCCGAACCAGCCGATCATCGCCGCACCGATGCCGCTGGTGATGTGGTCGTAGCCGGGCGCGATATCGGTGGTGAGCGGGCCGAGGGTGTAGAACGGCGCGCCGTGGCAGGCCTCCAACTGCTTGTCCATGTTCTGCTTGATCTTGTGCATGGGCACGTGGCCCGGGCCTTCGATCATCACCTGGACGTCATGGTCCCAGGCGATCTGGGTCAATTCGCCCAGGGTCTTGAGCTCGGCGAACTGGGCGGCGTCGTTGGCGTCGGCGATCGAGCCCGGGCGCAGGCCGTCGCCGAGGCTGAAGCTCACATCATAGGCCGCCATGATCTCGCAGATCTCGGCGAAACGGGTGTAGAGGAAGCTCTCGGTATGGTGGGCGAGGCACCATTTGGCCATGATTGAGCCGCCGCGGCTGACGATGCCGGTGACGCGCTTGGCGGTCAGCGGGATGTAGGGCAGCCGCACGCCGGCATGGATGGTGAAATAATCGACGCCCTGTTCGGCCTGTTCGATCAGCGTGTCGCGGAACACCTCCCAGGTGAGGTCCTCGGCCACGCCGCCGACCTTTTCGAGCGCCTGATAGATCGGCACCGTGCCCACCGGCACCGGGCTGTTGCGGATGATCCATTCGCGGGTGTTGTGGATGTTGCGCCCGGTGGACAGGTCCATGATCGTGTCCGCGCCCCAGCGGGTCGCCCAGACCATCTTGTCCACCTCTTCAGCGATCGACGACGACACCGCCGAATTGCCGATATTGGCGTTGATCTTCACCAGAAAGTTGCGGCCGATGATCATCGGCTCGGATTCGGGGTGGTTGATGTTGGCCGGGATCACGGCGCGGCCGGCGGCCACCTCCTGGCGCACGAATTCGGCCGTGATCTCGCGCGGGATATCGGCGCCGAAGGGTTCGCCATCGTCATAGACCGGCTGGTTTCCCTGGATCTTGGCGTTTTCGCGCACGGCGATGAATTCCATCTCGGGCGTGACAATGCCGGCGCGCGCATAGGCCATCTGGGTCGGCCGGTGGCCGGCCTTGGCCCGGCGCGGGCGCGGCACGGCGGGAAATTCACGCGCCAAGGTCTTGCCCGCGGCGTGGCCATTGTCTTCGGGTTTGACCTGGCGGCCGTCATAGGCGTCTGTGTCGCCGCGCGCCTCGATCCAGGGGCTGCGCAGGCGTGCCAGACCGCGCTCGATATCGATCCGGGCGGTGGGGTCGCTGTAGGGGCCCGAGGTGTCGTAGACGCGCACCGGCGGCTCACCGGCGCTTTCGTGCAGCGCGATCTCGCGCAGCGGCACGCGCAGGCCGTCTTTTTCCAGATAGACCTTGCGGCTGCCCGGGATCGGACCGGTGGTTACATGAAACTGGTCGGTGTCGTCGGGGGTTGAGCGCGGATCGTCGGGCATGGCGGCCTCCTTCTGGCAGCGAGGGCGGGGGGAGGCAGCCGGGCCGGTCGCACAGCGCCGCCGGCGCTGGAGCCCTCAAGCCCCCACCGGCAACCAACGCGGGCGGCCGTTCCTTCCCCCCGCAGGTGCGAACCTGGTCGGGTCCAAAGGGTCTCCGCTCGGCTTCCGCAAGCGGCCGGCGGACTCTCAGCCCCGAAGGGCTCCCCTAGGAACGTCTCTTCGCCGACAATGTGAACCGTCGTGGTCGGATTTGCAAGGGGGCGCGGGCGGTGCGACGCCGTTTGCCAGCCATGGCTACTGCGCCCCTCCCCGGTTGGCTCAGTCGAGCGCGTCGCGCGGCCGTTCCAGCCGGTTGAGGCTTTTGCTGACGCCCAGCAGGTCGGTCACCCGGCCGGCAGCATCGGCCAAGGGCAACAACACGCCCGCCCATTCGTAGTGCGTGCCCTGATCGTCGAGATGCGCCAGAAGAAACACCGCGTCCCGCTCCAATACCGCGGTGCGGTGCACGGCCACCAATCGGCTGCTGTCCATGGGCACCTCTACCACCTCGGACATCCGCAGCCCGGCGATATCGCGGCCGAAGTGATTAACCTGGAGGTCGCCGAGCGATACCCATTCGAAGTCCGCGCCGTCGTCGATGACGGTCATCCACGCGGTAAACGGCAACAGGCGTGCGAACACCGTCGGACGCGCAGCGCTACTCAGCGGCACGCCGGCCGCGGTCGCCAAGGTGCGCCAGATGTCGTAACTTTCGCCGATCAGAGCAAAGGCGGGATGGCGACGGCCCTCGTCGATCGACAGGCGCCGGAAATCGAACGAATCAGCCGGCTGGGCATTTGCCCCGGGCTTGTTGGTCCAAGGCTGCATGGCGGCAACCTCCGCACTGGCCCGACTCTCGAATGGGAACCCCCTCAAGAGCGCGGGCAAAAAACTGAAAAACTTGAAGCTTTAGCGAGACCATGGCAAGCGACCACAGGGAGATACGGCGAAACAACCATGGCGGGCACGTTATAGCAGGGGAAGGGTAAATGGATCGTATCGTCAATCGGCGCGATTTGGCGTTTCAGCTCTACGAAGTGCTCGACGCCGAGGCGCTGACCAGCTACCCGCGGTTCGCCGATCACGGCCGCGACACCTTCGACGCGGTGATCGATACGGCGGAGCGCCTGGCGCTCGACAAATTCGCTCCCCATGCTGCCAAGGCCGACGCCGAAGAACCGCGCTTCGATGGTCAGCGCGTGCACATGATCCCGGAAATCGGGCAAGCGCTCGATGCCTATGTCGCCGCCGGGTTCATGGCCGCCCATCGCGACGAAGCGGACGGCGGCATGGCCCTGCCCTGGACCATCGCCCAAGCCTGCGCCGCCCTGTTCACCGGCGCCAACGCCTCGACCACGGCCTATCCGTTTCTGACCATCGCCGCCGCGAACCTTTTGAGCGTCCATGGCAATCGGGATCAGCGGTCGCGCTATCTACAACCCATGCTAGAAGGGCGATTTTTCGGCACCATGTGCCTGAGCGAGCCCCAGGCCGGGTCGTCGCTGGGTGACATCCGCACCCGGGCCGAGCCGATGGGCGCGGGCCGCTATCGCCTGAAGGGCGCCAAGATGTGGATTTCGGGCGGCGACCACGAGTTGAGCGAGACCATCGTCCATCTGGTGTTGGCCCGCCTTCCCGACGCGCCGCCGGGGGTCAAGGGGATCTCGCTGTTCATCGTGCCCAAACACCATGTGGACGACGCCGGTCAGGTCGGCGCGCGCAATGATGTGGCGTTGGCCGGGCTGAACCACAAGATGGGCTATCGCGGCACCACCAACTGCCTGCTGAACTTCGGTGAACGAGACGGCGCCGTGGGCGAACTGGTGGGCGAGCCCCATAAGGGCCTGAGCTACATGTTCCACATGATGAACGAGGCGCGGGTGGGCGTCGGCCTTGGGGCGACCATGATGGGCTATGCCGGCTATCTCTACAGCCTGGACTATGCCCGCAACCGACCCCAGGGGCGGCGACCGGATCAGAAGGACCCGGCGAGCCCGCCGGTGGCGATCATCGAACACGCCGACGTGCGGCGCATGCTGATGCAGCAGAAGGTCTATGTGGAAGGGGCCTTGGCTCTGACCCTGCACTGCGCCCGCCTGATCGACCAGCGCGACCAGACCGAAGACGCCGAAGCGCGCGCCGCGCTGGTCCGGCTTTTGGACATCCTGACCCCGATTGCCAAGGCATGGCCGTCGGAGTACTGCCTTGACGCCAACCGATTGGCGATCCAGGTGCTCGGCGGCTATGGTTACACCCGCGACTACCCGGTCGAGCGGCTCTATCGCGACAATCGTCTCAACCCGATCCACGAAGGCACCAACGGCATCCAGGGTCTCGACCTGCTGGGGCGCAAGGCGATGATCGACGGCGGGGCGGCGTTCAAGGCGCTGATGGCGGAGATCGAGGCGACGCTTGCCGCGGCCGAGGCGGTCCACGCGGTGGCGCCGCTGCGAAACGCCCTGGCGCGGCTGGCGCGCCGGGCGGCGCTGATCACCGCCGACCTCGGTCGGCTGGCCGCTGGGGGCGACGTGGCCACCGCCTTGGCCAACTCGACGCCCTATCTGGACATGATGGGGCATACGGTGATCGGCTGGATGTGGCTGCGCCAAGCGCTGGTCGCCGCCGCCGCCCTCGACGCCGGGCCGGCGGCGGGCGACCGGGCGTTCTATGAGGGCAAACTGGCGGCCGCGCGCTTCTTCGCCGCCCAGGAAATCCCGCGCGCCGACGCGCAGGCCGCGATTCTTGAAAGCCACGACCGCAGCGCGCTCGATATCGACGACGCCGGGTTCTGACCGGCCCTGAAGCGCCCCGACGCGGGCGCGGCCGACACCGTCGACCGCTCGGCCACGATTTCTTAAACGCCATCTCTTTTAACTGGGGCGATGCGTCCCTACCCTGGGTACGGGGAAGCGGTCGCATT
Source organism: Rhodothalassium salexigens DSM 2132 (assembly GCF_004341375.1). Classification (GTDB taxonomy): domain Bacteria; phylum Pseudomonadota; class Alphaproteobacteria; order Sphingomonadales; family Rhodothalassiaceae; genus Rhodothalassium; species Rhodothalassium salexigens. Next base: position 199,614 of record NZ_SLXO01000001.1, on the reverse strand, counting down.
CGCAGCCGAGACAGCGATCACCGTTTGTCGCTCCTGCGTGTCAACAAGAGAAGAGTGGGCGCCGTCATGGTTTCAGCCGATACGCCGATCATCACCCGCGAGATCCTGTTTTCTCTGGGCCAAGTGGTCAAACACCGCCTGTTTCCGTTCCGGGGCGTCATCTTCGATGTCGACCCCGAATTCGACAATTGCGAGGAATGGTATCAGGCGATCCCGGAGGCCATGCGACCGGCCAAGGATCAGCCCTTCTATCACCTGCTGGCCGAAAACGCTGAGACCACCTACATCGCCTATGTGAGCCAGCAAAACCTGTTGCCCGACACCAGCGGCCGGCCGGTCAGTCATCCCGACGTTCCCGACATGTTCGGTGCGTTGCAGGGCGACATGTACGATCTGGGCCCGCGCCTGCGCAACTAGGCGACCGGCGCCGCTACGCCCAGCGCCGGCGTGGCCGCGGCTGCGCCGACCGGGGCGATCCGTCGCCCGGGGCATCCGTCGTCTGGTCGGCTGGTCCGGCCTTCGGCCGTGGCGGTTAGCCCTGACGAGCCAGCCGAGCCCGGCCTTCCGCAGCGATGGCCAGCTTGTCGTCGAGCGCTAGCGCCCGGTCGAACGCGCGCTTGGCCGCGCCCACATCGCCCTGCCGGCCATAGATATAGCCCAGATAGGCATGGGCCCGCGCGCGATAGTCGTCGCCGCGCAACCGCGTCGGGCCGGCCAGAAACCGCAAAAGCGCGGCCTCGCCGGCGGCGAGCCGGTCGCCCGAGCGGGCCGCTGTCCGCCCCAATTGGTAGAGCGCCATGCGGTTGTCGGGCTGTTGGTCGAGCACCCGGGCGAGATAGGTGAAGGCATCGCCGAACACCCCCTGCTTGATGTGCCATTTGGCGGCGAACAGCATGGCCTGGCGGTCGGGGCGCGCGGCGATCGCCTTGGCATAGGCGGCCGACCGGGCGTCAAGATCCTCATCGCCCAACAGTTCGGCGCGCATCATCCAATATCCGTGGCGGTCGACGGTTTCGAGCCGGTCGAGCAAGGCGCGGGCCTGGTCTTGCGAACCGCCGGCGACCGCAGGCGCGTTCTCGTAATAGCGCGCCAGACACAACAGCGCGGTGCCGTTTTCCGGATCGCGCGCCAGATCCGCCTCGCACGCCTCCTTGAACCGGCCGCCGGCACGCATCTTACCGAACACGCCGGCATTGCGCACCCAGGTGACCATCAGATCGTTGCGCACCTGCTGCAACGCCTCGTCATTGGGCGCGGCTTCGAGCAACGGACTCAGAACCTTGAGGCCCTTCTTCGCCTTGCCCCGGTCGCGCAGTACACGCACCAGCGCCAAGCGGGTGTCCCGGTTGTCGTCTTCCGCCAACCGGGCCTCAAGCTGCTCTTGCTGCGCTTCGAGCGGGTCGTCGTCCGGTTCGTCCAACTGACGATAGCCCGCAGGCGCCGCGTCGATCACCGCGTCGAAGACGGCCATCGCGCCATCGTCGATCGCGCGCGCGGCGCTCGGCGACCACAGGATTGAGGCCAAGGCCAGGGCCATCACTGTCGTTTTCACTCCCGTCATGGCGCGTCCTACCGTTTGGGTTGCAACCGTCACCGGCAGGTGCCGGGACATTGTGACGAGATTGGGGCGCGGACAGCCGATGACAACGCCAGAGGGGCGGCGGCACCGGGGGGAGGATGCCGCCGCCGACCGGATCAGCCGATCAGTCGTGGGTCAACGAGATCGTCGCCCCCGCCATCGCGGCCGTCGCGGTCATCTCGGTGCGCCCGGAGCCATAGACCAGGTTAATCGGCCCCACTGCCACATTGGACTTGATCACCTCGCCCTTCTTCAACCGGTTGAAGAGACCGAGATAGTATTTCGGCTTGACCACGAACTGCGCCGACGCGTTATCCTCCACATCGGGTTGCAGCACCGCCGAACTGCCCGACATGCCGACGCCCAGATTGCCCAGACGGCCCGACCGATTGCGGATCAGCAGCTCGTCGCCGGTGACCCCCGACTGGTCGGCCGCCGGCACCAGTTGCTGACACCCGTCGACGAACTGGCACTCCCAGACCTGGCCGAGATTGGTGTCGAGAACCTGCTCCGAGGTGTAAACCCCGACGCCGTTGGTCTGCTTGTAGTCGGTGATCGAGACGTTGAAAACCACGTCCCATTGCAGGATCGCCTGGCCCTTGGGGGGCACCGCCGAGCGTTTCCAGGCCAACGACACCAGGCCCTCGAAATTCGGCAGCTTTTGAAACAAGCCGAAGGTCCAGGTGCTTTCGGTGTCGTTGATGCAGGTAAGGCTGTAAGTGCTCATATCGGTCTCCGTACAGGAAGGGTGAAAAACGCCCCGGGGCCGATAATCGTGATCGAAAAACCCGAAACGCGGGTGCCACCCTGAACCGATGCGCGAATCCCTAATATGGATGAACCGTTCATCGCTAAGCTTTTATTTCATTTAATGCGATGAATACGCGGATGACATCATCCGTACCAAGAGATTCAACCAAATGAGCAATGATTGTCGGGGCTTGAATACACTGTTCCGGGGGCTGCCCGCGCCGGAAACGCAGGCGTTCGAGATGCTGGTGACCTTCTGCGACAAGAACCCGGTGGCGGTGCGCTCGGCCTTGCCGTTCGCCGCCGCCGAGGTGTCCAACAATTCCGGGTTCGAGCGGTTCTTCCGCTTCGTGCTCGACCACAGCGGCGCCAACATCTACATCTCGCAGGATCGCGGCCGCTTCAACGCCAAGTATGACCTGTCGCTATCCGAGGCCGAGCATCGCCGGCTGTTGGACAGCACCGACGCGCGCGGCACGATCAGCGTGCCGTCGGCGTTCGGGGTGTTCATCGCCCTGCGCCGCAGCGCCATGCTGGCCGAGATCAAGGCCGGACGCCCGGATCGCGAGATCGCCCGAACGCTTGGGGCCAGCATCCGCGCGGTCAAGCAGGAACGGCGCCGGGCGCGCGACTTTCAATTGACCGGGAACGGCCCGTCCGCGAACACCTGGTCGTGATAGCCCTTGGCGCCCACGGCGCGCGCCAGCGCGCTGCCCGGCGTCTCGCCGCGATCCAGTTGCGCGACCACGCGGGCGAAATCGTAGCGCGGCCGCCAGCCGAGCACCCGGCGCGCCCGGGCATTGTCATAGACGCGCGCGATGTCGTCGGGCAGGCGAAAGCCAAGCCGCTGGTAAACCGCCCGATAGGCCGGCACATGGGCGGCGACCACGCCGGTGGGGTCGCGGCGCAGGGCCTGGGCCTCGGCGCGCGCAAAGGGCGGCGTCGCCGAGACGATCAGCCGGTCGAAACCGATCTCGCCGGCGCAGCTCAGGGCCAGCAGATGCGCCTCGGCCGCGTCTTCCAGGTCGACCCGGCGGTGCAGGAACTCGTTGGCCTTGAGATTGGTGTCGTCGAACGCCAGGCGGTGAGCGCGGTTGTCGTCTTGTTCGGGAAAGAAGCGCGAGGTGCGCAACACCACACAGGCGAGCCCGTGCTGGCGGTGGAACAGGTGGCACAAGCCTTCGGCCGCCGTCTTGGTGGCGCCGTAGATGTTCTTGGGCGCGCCGATCACGTCCTCGGTGATCCACGCCGCCGGCGCCTCCGGCCCCGGTGTCAGCGCCGAGCCGAAGGCGCTGGTGGTGCTGGTGAAGACGAAGGCGGCGACGCGTTCCGCCACCGCGGCTTCCAACAGGGCCAGCGTGCCCGAGACATTGACGTCGACGAACGCCTGCGCCGCATGGGTGACCACATGGGGTTTGTGCAGGGTCGCCGCGTGCAGCACGCCGCGCACGCCGGCCATGGCGCGCGCGACCACCGCGCGGTCGTCGATCGAGCCGACCAGGTCGGTATAGGGGCCCGGCTTGACGTCGAGCCCCCGGGCGGCAAGGCCGCGGGTCGCGCACAGGCGCATCAAGGCTTCGCCCAGATGGCCGCTGCTGCCGGTTATCAGGATGGTCATGGTCGCGGGTCCGTCTGTCCGTGGCTCAGGCGGTGGGGATGGTGAAGTCGGCACCGCCGCGGATGCCGCCGGGCCAGCGGCTGGTCACCGTCTTGGTCTTGGTGAAGAAGCGCACCCCGGCCTCGCCATGCTGGTTGATGTCGCCGAACGCCGACGCCTTCCAGCCGCCGAAGGTGTGGAAGGCCAGCGGCACCGGGATCGGCACGTTGATGCCGACCATGCCCACCTCCACCTTGTCGGCAAATTCGCGCGCCGCGTCGCCGTCATTGGTGAAGATGCTGGTGCCATTGCCATAGCGGTGCGCGCTCGGCAAGCGCACGGCCGCTTCGGGCGTGGCCGCGCGGACGATCTGCAACACCGGGCCGAAGATCTCATCCTGGTAGCTGGTCATCGCCGGCGTCACCCGATCGAACAGCGACCCGCCCATATAGAACCCTTTCTCATAGCCCTGAGTCGGGACGCGATAGTCGCGGCCGTCGACCACCAGTTCGGCCCCCTCTTCCACGCCCAGGTCGATATAGCCCTTGACGCGCTGCCAATGGGCGTCGGTGACCAAAGGCCCCAAGTCCATCTCGGCGTCGAGCGACGGGCCGATCTTGAGCGCCTGGATGCGCGGCACCAGCCGTTCGACCAGCGCGTCGGCCAGGTCGTCGCCCACCGGCACGGCGACCGGATTGGCCATGCAGCGCTCGCCCGCCGAGCCGAAGGCCGAGCCGATCAGCGCGTCGACCACCTGGTCCATGTCGGCGTCGGGCAGCACGATCATGTGGTTCTTGGCCCCGCCCATGGCCTGGACGCGTTTGCCGTGGGCGGTGCCGGTGGCATAGACGTGGCGCGCGATATCGGTCGAGCCCACGAAGCTGACCGCCTTGACGCGCGGGTCCTCCAGCAGCGTGTCGACGGCTTCTTTGTCGCCATTGACCACGTTCAGCACGCCCTCTGGCGCGCCGGCCTCGACCATCAATTCGGCCAGACGCAGCGGCACGCCAGGGGTCTTCTCGCTCGGCTTCAACACCACCGCATTGCCGCAGGCGATGGCGACGCCGACCATCCACATCGGGATCATCGCCGGGAAGTTGAACGGCGTGATCGCCGCCACCACGCCCAGGGGCTTGCGCATGGAATAAAGGTCGATGCCGGTGGAGACGTTATTGGAATACTCGCCCTTCATGAAGTGCGGGATGCCGCAGGCGAAATCGATCACGTCGAGGCCCCGGCGCACATCGCCCATGGCGTCGGCGAACACCTTGCCATGCTGGGAGGCGAGCATACGCGCCAGGCTCTCCTGCTCGCCCATCACCAACTCGCGAAACCGGAACATCGTGTTGGCGCGCTTGACCACCGGGGTCGCCGACCAGTGGGCGAAGGCCGTCTCGGCGTCGGCGATGGCGGCTTCCACCTCGGCGCGGGCAGCGAAGGCGACGGTCGCCTGCACCTCGCCCGTGGACGGATTGAACACATCGCCCCGGCGACCGGACGTGCCGGCCACATGATGCCCGCCGATGAAGTGGCCCAGGTCGGTATTCATGGCTGGTCTCTCCCCATTGTTTTGCCGCAGTGGTGCGCCTAGTCTGGCCGCCGTTATAGACCGGCGCGGCCCCCCGCGTCATCCTTTCCAAGAGTGTTTCGCAATGCCCGCTACCCCCTCCCCCCGTTTTCCGCTCACCCGCCTGCGCCGGACCCGGGCGACGCCCTGGTCGCGCCGCCTGGTGCGCGAGACCACTTTGACCACCGACGATCTGATCTGGCCGGTCTTCGTCACCGGGGCCGACCGCAACGAACCGGTGGCAAGCCTGCCGGGCGTCGAGCGGCTGACCGTCGAGAACGCCGTCTATGCGGCGACCGAGGCCGCGGAACTGGGCATCCCTGCGATTGCCCTGTTCCCGCAGACGCCCAACGACCGGCGCACCGCACGCGCCGAAGAAGCGCTCAACCCCGACAATCTGGTCAACACCGCCACCCGGCGGATCAAGGCGGCGGTGCCCAATATCGGCGTAATCACCGACGTGGCGCTCGACCCCTATACCGACCATGGTCATGACGGGCTGATGGACGGCGAGCGGATTCTCAACGACGAGACCGTCGAGGTGTTGCGCGCCCAGGCGCTGGTCCAGGCCGAGGCCGGGTCGGACATGGTCGCGCCGTCGGACATGATGGACGGCCGGGTCAACGCGATCCGCGAGGAGTTGGACAAGAACGGCCATCACGGCGTGCAGATCATGGCCTATGCGGCCAAGTATGCGTCCTGCTATTATGGGCCGTTCCGCGACGCGGTGGGCTCGGGCGCCAAGCTGTCGGGCGACAAGCGCACCTATCAGATGGACCCGGCCAATACCGACGAGGCGCTGCGCGAAGTGGCGCTCGACATCCGCGAGGGCGCCGACAGCGTGATCGTCAAGCCCGGCCTGCCCTATCTGGACATCGTGCGCCGGGTGAAGGAGCGCTTCGCGGTGCCCACCTACGCCTATCAGGTGAGCGGCGAATACGCGATGCTGGTGCACGCGGCCCAGGCTGGCGCGTTCGACCTGGACGCGGTGATGCTGGAGACCCTGATGTGCTTCAAGCGCGCCGGCTGTGACGGTATCTGGACCTATTTCGCGCCCCAGGCCGCGCGCCTCATCGACGGCGTCTAACCAACCGCTGCCACCCGCCGGCCCGCGATCCCGCCCGGGCTCGGTGGGGGGCGCCCGCGTTTGGGGCCGGTTTCGGTGCGGGCGGTTTCTGGCCGGTTTTTGGGGCCTTGGCAGCCGATGCTGCGCCGGCGCATGACCATCCCCCGGCACCGGCTCTCGGCTGGCCGCCGGCCCTGGTTGGTCCCATCGTCTGCGGTCATCGCGAGCCGCCCTCAGGCGGCGCGGCGATCCATGGGCGCTGCCGGCGGACTTGACGGTACCGTCACCCGCGCCGAGGGGGCCACGCCGCCTAGCCCAGCAAGCGCTTGGCGACGATCACCCGCATGATCTCGTTGGTGCCTTCGAGGATCTGGTGCACGCGCAGGTCGCGCACCACGCGCTCGATCGGATAGTCCATCAGATAGCCATAGCCGCCGTGCAGTTGCAGCGCCTCATTGGCGACCTTGAAGCCGGTGTCGGTGGCCAGGCGCTTGGCCATGGCGGCGAAGGCGGTGGCGTCGGCGGCCTTGTGGCTGACCTTGTCGGCGGCCTTGTAGAGCAGCAGCCGCGCGGCCTCCAACTCGGTGGCCATGTCGGCGAGCTTGAACTGGGTCGCCTGGAAGTCGGCGATCGCCTGGCCGAACTGGCGCCGCTCGCGGGCATAGGCGAGCGCGGTGTCGAGCGCGAACTGGCCGCCGCCCAGGCTGCACGCGCCGATGTTCAGCCGGCCGCCGTCGAGCCCGGCCATGGCGATGGCGAAGCCCTGGCCCTCGGCGCCCAGGCGGTTTTCCACCGGCACCCGGCAATCGTCGAAATTGACCTGGGCGGTGGGCTGGGAATGCCAGCCGAGCTTGCGTTCCTGGGCGCCGAAGCTGAGGCCCGGCGTGTCCTTGTCGACCACGAAGGCGGTGATGCCCTTGGGCCCGCCCGCGCCGGTGCGCGCCATGACCACATAAACGTCCGAACCGTCCGGCCCGGCACCGGAGATGAACGCCTTGGCGCCGTTGAGCACATAGTCGTCGCCGTCGCGCTCGGCCCGGGTCTTGAGACTGGCGGCATCCGAGCCCGCGCCCGGTTCGGTCAGGCAGTAGCTGGCGAAGCGCGCCATGGACGCCAGGTCGGGGACCAGCCGGGCGACGGTCTCGGGCGTGCCATACTCGGCGACCATCCAGGCGGCCATGTTGTGGATCGACAGATAAGCCGCCGTCGACGGGCAGGCATAGGCCAGTTGTTCCATGATCAGCGCGCAGTCGGTGCGGCTGAGCCCGACCCCGCCCTTGTCGGCATCCACATAGACGGCGGCAAAGCCCAAATCGGCGGCGGCGCGCAGGGCGTCCTTCGCAAACACCTTGTCGGCGTCCCAGCGCGCGGCGTGGGGCGCCATATGCTCGGCGGCAAAGGCGCGCGCGGTGTCGACGATCAAACGCTGTTCTTCCGACAGGGCGAAATCCATGGACGCTCACCTCCGGGGGTTGGGGCGGGGATGGTCAGGGCCGGCCCACTCTAGGGGCTGGCCCTGCCCGGTCAAGTCACTGACCCGGCGGCAAAACGAAGCCCACCCCGGCAGGCCGGGGTGGGATTTGTCTCAGCGCGGGACCCGACAGGCCGGGGTGGGGTCGGTCTCAGTGCGGGGCCCGGCAGGCCGGGGCGGGAATTGTCCAGCGCGGGGCCCGACACACCAAGGGCGGACCGGGGCGCATCGGGCGCGGTGGACAGCGGCCGGCCTGGTGGCCCGCGGGCGCACCCGACCGACCGCGCAACCGCGCCTAGTTGCCGCCGGCGGGCTCGGCGCCCGCCGGGGTGATCACCTGCGCCGTGCCCAGGTCGAACTCGGCCAGTTCGGCGGCGATCACATCCTTGTCGCCGACGATCAGCCAGGTCAGACGCTCGGGCTGGATCACCTGACGCGCGGTTTCCTGCACGCCTTGGGTGGTCAGCGCGCGCCACAGCGCCGGCAGCCGCTCGGCATGGTCATAGGGCCGGCCATAGAGCTCATTGGCCGCCAGGCTGCCCAACACCGCCCCGGCGGTCTCGTATTGTCCGGGCAGCGAGCGGGTATTGTTGTTGACCGCGCGGGTCAACTCTTCCCGGGTCGGCGGCTGGTCGCCCAGATAGGCGTCATACTCCTTGAGGATCTCGGCGATGGAATCGCCGGTCTTGTCGGCCTGCACCGGCGCGTAGAGCATGTAGGGCCGCTGTGCCTGGGCGCTGTAGAGGAACGAACTGGCGCCATAGGCCCAGCCCTTGTCCTCGCGCACGTTCATATTGATGCGCGCGGTGAAGCTGCCGCCGACGATCTGGTTGGCGGCGGTGATCGCCACGTCGCGTTCGGCGTCGGGCGCCGGTGCCAGATGGCCGGCCAGGATCAACGACTGCGGCGAGCCCGGCCGGTCGACCACGAAGATCCGAGGGGCGTCGGGCAAGGCAACCTGCGACAGCGTCTTGGTGGGCTTGGGCGCGTCGGGCGCCTGCCAGCGGCGGAACGCCCGCTCCAAGATCGGCTGGATGTCGGCGAGCGTGGTGTCGCCGACCACGAACAGCGTGGCATTGTCCGGCCGCACCCAGGTGCGGTGAAACGCGACCAGATCCGCGCGGGTCAGCGCCGCCACCGACTGCGGCGTGCCCGAGCCGGTGAACGGCACCCCATAGGCGTGATCCTCGCCATAGAGCAGCGGCGGCAATTCGCGCAGCGCCAAGCCGATCGGCTGGGCCATTTCCTGGCCGATGGCGGCGATCCGCTGGGGCTTCTTGCGCGCGATTTCGGCCTCGGAAAAGGCCGGCTCGGCGACCACCTCGGCCATCAACTCCACCGACGGCTTGAGATTGGCCTTGAGCGCCGACAGCGACACCGTGACAGCATCCAGGCCGGCCGCGGTCGACAGCTCGGCGCCCAGGTCTTCCAACTGCGCGGCCAGGTCGAGCGCCGAGCGGCGCGTCGTGCCCTCGTCCATCAGGTCCATGGCGAAGCTGGCCCGGCCCAGCGGCGCGCCCTGGTCGGCGGCATAGCCCGCGTCCACCTGCAGGCGCATCTCCACCACCGGCACCGCGTGGCGCTCGGCCAGCACCACCTTGAGCCCGTTCGACAGGGTCGCCTGCTGCACCTCGGGGAAGCTCAGGTCCGGGGTGTCGCCCACCTCGGGCAGGGCCGAGCGGTCGGCGCCGCTATCGGCGACGGTGAAATCGTCATAGGGCAGATAGGTGATCTGGTGGAACCCGTCGCCAAGCCAGCGCCGCGCCAGGTCGCGCACCTCGTCGCGCTCGGCATTGTTGATCCAGGCCAGTTCGGTTTCGATGAAATCCGGGTCGCCGGCATAGATCTCGCCGCTGGCCAGGGTCACCGCCTTGCCGCCGAAGCCGCCCACCTGTTCAAGCCCGCGCACCACGGCGGCGTTGATCTTGGTGACCGCGCGCGCCAGTTCAGCACGGCTCGGCCCCTCGGCGCGGAACTCGGCCATGATCTCGTCGAGCCGGGCGCTGACCTCGGCCGGGTCCTCGCCGTCCTTCACGTCGACGATCACGCCGACCACGCTGGTCAGTTCGTTTTCCAGCAAGAAGCTGCCGGCGCCGGTGGCGATCTGCCGGTCATAGACCAGGTCCTTGTAGATTCGGCTGTTCTTGCCGTCGCCGAGCACGTCGGTGGCCAGTTGCAACAGCTTGGTGCGCCGGTCGGTGCGCGGCGGCGCGACCCAGAAGCGGTAGACGCGCTGCTGGGGCACCTCGTCCTCGACCAGCTGATAGGTGTTGACCGTGCGCTCGGGCACCCAGGCCTGCCATTTGGTCAGCGGCGGACCGGCGGGAATGTCGCCGAAATAGGTCTCCATCTTGGCCCGCGCCTCGGCGGCGTCGATGTCGCCGGCCAGCACCACCACCGCGTTGGCGGCGCCATAGTATTGGGTGAACCAGCTTTTCACATCGTCGAGCGAGGCGGCGTCCAGGTCCGCCATCGAGCCGATCGGCAGATGATGATAGGGGTGGTCGGACGGCATCAGGCCATCCATCAGCAGGCGGAACAGGTCGCCATAGGGCTGGTTGTCGTAATTCTGCCGCTTTTCGTTCTGAACCACGCCGCGTTGCTGGTCGAGTTTCTCCTGGGTCACCGCGCCGAGCAGATGGCCCATGCGATCCGATTCGAGCCACAGCGCCAGGTCCAGCGCCGGGGTCGGCACGTTCTGGAAGTAATTGGTGCGGTCGAAGCTGGTGGTGCCGTTGTAACCGGTCGCACCCACGTCTTCGAGCGGCTTGAAGAACTCGTCATCATAGTTCTCCGAGCCGTTGAACATCAAATGCTCGAACAGGTGGGCGAAGCCGGTCTTGCCTTCGGGTTCGTCCTTCGAGCCCACATGATACCAGACCGACACCGCCACGATGGGCGCTTTGCGGTCTTCGTGAACGATGACCCGCAAGCCATTGTCCAAGGTGAATTTCTCGTATTCCAGGTCGATCTGCGGCGCGGTGTCTGCGGCCGCCTTTGGGAGCGTCGCGGCGGCCGTGAACAACAGCGACGCCGCGAGCACGGCGGGTCTGAGCAACATGGGTGGGGTTCCTCGACTGTCTGGCGTAGGGACGGGAGATCGACGGATGCGCGCACCCCTAGTGCATGGGGGCCGGCGGCACGGTCGTCGACGGGTTCGGGAGCAAAACACACTCCAAACGCGACCCAGATATTAGCGTCAGGATTGTTCCCTGTCATCGCTTAAAAGGCGCGACGGGCCGGGCCGAACCGCCAACGACCGACCGCCAGCCGCGCCAGGCCAGGGCCGCCGGGGTCCGCCACAACCGGGGTCGGACGGGGCCCGCAAAACCCGGCCTCAGAGGCCAAGGTCGGTGGCCCGCACTGGCCAAGGCGGGCGTGGTTGGCAATAGTCGCAAAACAAGGACACGATCAGGGAGGGAGCCATGACCGACACCACCACGACCCGCCGGGGCTTGCTGTCCGGCGGCTTGGCGGCCGCCGCCGTCACCGCCGCCGGCGCCACCGGGCTCAGCCGCGCGGCGGCCGAGGAAGCGGCCGCGCAGAGCGCGCGAAGCGGCATCACCGCCGAGACCTTGGCCCAGGCCGAAAAGCTGCACGATCTGCGCTACACCGCCGACGAGCGCGAGCAGATCCTCAACACCATCCAGGCCCAGGTGGACGGGCTCGCCGCCCTGCGCGCGCTCGACCACCCCAATGACTTGGCGCCCGCGCTGGTGTTCGACCCGCGCCTGCCCGACCGCGCCTATGCAAGCCCCGGCGGCGGCGTCCAGGGCGCCGAGCCGGCCCGGCCGGCCTTGCCCACAGCCGACGACGACGTGGCGTTCGCGCCGGCCCATGTGCAGGCACGCTGGATCCGGGCGGGCGAGCTGTCGAGCCGCGCCTTGGTGGAAATCTACCTCAAGCGCATCGAGCGCCACCGCCCGCACCTTGAAAACTTCGTCACCGTCACCGCCGACCTGGCGCGCGCCCAGGCCGACCGGGCCGACGCCGACCTGGCCCGCGGCCGGGTGCGCTCGTCGCTGCACGGCGTGCCCTATGGGCTCAAGGACCTGGCCGACACCGCCGGCCTTCGCACCAGTTGGGGTGCGACGCCCTATCGCGACCGCATCGCCGACGACACCGCCACCCTGGCCGCCAAGCTCGACGCCGCGGGCTGCCCGCTGCTCGGCAAGACGACGCTCGGCGCGCTCGCCTATGGCGACATCTGGTTCGGCGGCGTGACCCGCAACCCGTGGAACCCGGTCGAGGGCTCGTCGGGCTCGTCGGCCGGCTCGGCCAGCGCCACCGCCGCCGGGCTGGTGGGCTTCGCCATCGGCACCGAGACCCTGGGCTCGATCGTTTCGCCATCGCAACGATGCGGCACCACCGGGCTGCGCCCCAGCTTCGGCCGGATCAGCCGGGCCGGCGCCATGGCGCTGTGCTGGTCGCTCGACAAGGTCGGGCCGATCTGCCGCTCGGTCGAGGACACCGGCCATGTGCTGGCGATCCTGAACGGCGCCGACCGTGCCGACCCGTCCAGTCTCGACATGCCGTTCGGCTGGGACCGCGATCGACCGGTGGACGAGCTGGTGGTCGGCTACGACCCGGCCTGGTTCGAGGCCGATGGCGCCAATGACGTGGACCGCGCGGCGCTGGCGGCGGTGCGCGACCTGGGTGTGACCCTGCGCGAGGTGCGCCTGCCCGACCTGCCCTATGGTGCGCTGACCCGGATCGTCACCGCCGAGGCGGCCGCCGCGTTCGAGGAGCTGACGCTCAGCGACCGCGACGACAGCTTGCGCTGGCAGGACGACCGCGCCTGGCCCAACGGCTTCCGAACGATCCGGTTTTTCTCCGCCGTGGACATGATCCAGACCGACCGGCTGCGCCGCCGGGTGATGCGCGTCATGGCCGAACGGTTCGAGCGGGTCGACGCGCTGATCCACCCCAATTTCGCCGCCAGCCTGCTGGTGATCGGCAATTTCACCGGCCACCCGACGCTCAGCCTGCGCGCCGGCTTTGTGGACCGGGCGCCGCGCGGGCTGTTCGGTGCCCCCAAAGACCCCGACGCGCCCAAGGTGCGCACGACCCACAATGTCTCGCTGACCGGGCCGCTGTTCCGCGAGGATTGGTTGCTGACCCTGGGCCGGGCGCTCGAAGCGGCGCTCGGTGTGGCGGACGCGCGCCCGCCGCTTGGCTGAGCGCGCGGCCGGCGTCAGCGCCCGGCGGCGGCCGCGTCCGCCGCGCAGCGCCGGCCGTTGTGGTCACGGTAGACCTGACACGCCTCGGGCAACAGCGCCTGAAGCCGGGCGATGCGGTTGTCGGGGCTTGGGTGAGTGGACAGGAACTCGGGCGGGCGCTCGCCGCCGGCGTCGCGGAAGTTGCGCCACAGGTCGACCGCTTCCGATGGGTCATAGCCCGCCCGCGCCATGAAAATCAGGCCGATATGGTCGGCCTCGCTCTCCTGGGTGCGCGAAAACGGCAGCACGACCCCGAGCGTCGCCGCCTGGGCCATCAGCGCGGCGGTTTCCGACGACGCCTTGGTGGCGCCGGCGAGCACCGCCAGCCCGCCCTGCATGACCATCTGCTGGCTGACCCGCTCCGAGCCGTGCTTGGCGAGCGCATGGGCCACTTCATGGGCCATCACGGCGGCCAACTGGCCGTCGGTGCGCGCCACGTCGAACAGGCCGGTATTGACGCCCACCTTGCCGCCGGGCAGCGCGAAGGCGTTGGCGCTGTCGTCCTTGAACAGGGTGAACTCCCAGTCATAGCCGGGGTCGAAGTCCTGCGCGGCGGCGACGATATCGCGGCCGATCCGGCGAATGCGCGCCTGGCCCGCCCGGTCGCCCGAGATCGGTGTCTGGCGCTTGATCTGTTCATAGGCGTCGAGCCCCATGGTCACCGATTGGGCCTCGGGCAGCACGTTCAACTGCGACCGCCCGGTGATCGGTGCCGTCGAACAGGCCGCCAAAGACGCCGCCAAGATCAGACACAAGCCTCGGCCAAGCATCGCCATGTCTCCCACCCCATTGGCTTTGAGGCATAAGGTGGCGCAATGGCGGGGCGAGCGCAACGCCGGTCTTGAACCGGCAAGGTTCAGGGAGCCTGGGTTTGGCGGCCGCGACGATCGCCGCATGCCACAGCCATTGACACGGGCCGGCCGGCGCGGGATCAGGCAGCATGCGCCGCCAACGGGAGACCCTCGCTCATGGATGCCGACACCTTCAAAGCCGAGTTTCTGACCGGACTCAATCACCAACAGGCGGGCCAGTATGACGCCGCGATCGCCGTCTGGAACCGGCTGCTCGAGGCCCGTCCCGACAGTGCCGAGGCCCTTTCCCAACGCGGATTGAGCCAGTTCTGGGCCGGCGACCAGGAGGCCGGCCTCGCCGACATCCACCGCGCGCTCGACATGGCGACCGACAAGGCGCCGATCCACTACCATCTGGCATCGCTGTTGCTCGAACGGGCCGACCAGACGCGCGCGGTCGATCATCTGCTGGCCGCCGGCCGCGGCGCAGAGGACAATGGGCTTCTGCTGGTCATGGTGGTCGACGATCTGATCCGCCTCGACCGTGCCGATGCCGCACTCGCCCTGGCCGAAACCGCCGCCACCTCGCACCCCGGCGACGCGCGCACTCAGGCCGCCCTTGCCAAGGCATTGCTGGCGCAGGCGCGGATCGAAGCGGCCGCCACCGCGGCTGCCGGCGCCTATGAGCGGCTGCCCTTCGATCCGTTCGTGCTTGAGGCGTATGCCGCGGCGATGATGCTCGCCGACCGACAGAAGGAAACCCAGGCCGCCCTGTCGACCATCGAACGCATGCCGTCTGAGATGCTCGAGCGCGCGTTCATCGTCATCGCCCGGTTGCTCGAAGCCAACCGGGACTATCACAAGGCGCTCAAATTCTACCAGGCGCTGGTTCAGGGCGGCTCCGACACCCTGAGCGTGATGGTTGACTTCGCCCGTCTGGCCCTGCCCCAAGGCGAGTTGGAGGCGGCGCGCGCCACGCTCGACCGGGTACTGAAACGGACGCCCGATCTGGCGACGGCGCTGATGTTGATGGGCGAATACCACCTCCGCACCGGCGGTCCGGCCAAGGGCGTGCCGCTGCTGCGTCAGGCGCTGGCGAGCAATGGCGCACTGGTGGATTGTTACCGCTTGATGCAGGAGTTCGCCCCCGGCAGCCTGACCGACGGCGACCGAGAGGCGTTGCGGGCGCTCGCCACCGACGCCACATTGCCGACCGCAACCCGCGACAAGGCCGGCGGGCTTCTCGGCTAGCCGGCGCAGCCGCGCGAGGCTGGCGGACGCCGGATTCCATCGGGGCCGGGCTGGGGGCGCACTGGACCTGCAAGCGTTGACGGCATGGCGCGGCAAAAATCCCGTATAGCGTGTGAGTCGTTCTTTTTACAACACTGTCACTTTTTTTTACGATCCGGGCGTGGTTGCAACAAGACTGTAAAGCATAGTTAACAGGGGCCCTTCCGAGGCCTGCGCCAAGACCATCTTTTGGCTTATTTTCAATGACATAGCAGCTCGGCATAATGTTTGCTTAGCGACCTCCAGCGCGGAATGCGGCTGCCGTTCCGTCGCATATTGTCCGTCGCGCCCAGCGCGGCAGAGATGATCATTTTGGGAGGGAGCATATGCTCACAAAGCTACTGAAGCTCGGTTTGCTGGCGTCCACGGCAGCGATTTGCGCCACAGCGACGGCGTCGGCCTCCACGATCAGTGCGCCTTTAGACGTCGACGTCAACAAGGTTCGTTCGCGCATTGTGACCCAAGGCACCACGACGCTTACCGGCGCCACGCCCGTCAATCCGGAAGATTTGCGGGTTACCCCGGGTGAGTATTCTGGCGTTGCCGGCCTGTTCCTGTTCAACCGCAATCCCGACGGCAGCTTCGTCCGCGATGAAAACGGCTTGATCCCCGGCGCCGGCTGTACCGGCTCGCGCATCGGCGCGCGCAAGCTGTTGACCGCCGGACACTGCGTCGCCGGCAGCAGCAACACCGATATTCAGTTCAACAGTGCCTTGGCGACGTTCCTGGTGGAAGACCCGGTCACCGGGACGGCAACCATCGAACAGCACTTCATCGACGGCATCAGCCCTTGGCAGGTGCATCCAGATTTCACCGGTAACCTACTCGGGGGCAATGACGTCGCCGTGCTCAACCTTACGACCACGCCGTCTTCCCTGGTCGAGACCTATGACATCTTCCGGGGCAGCGATGACCGCGGTTCGGAGTTCGAAATCGTCGGATCGGGCACGACGGGGACCGGCGACACCGGCGGCACCATTGGCCAATCGACTTTGACCCCCGATCTGCGCGCCGGGCGCAACTATTTCGACGACTTCTTTTTCGATTTCGGCATCGGCGATCCCGACACGGTGCTGTGGTTCGATTTCGACGACGGCACGCCCGAGCGGGACGCCTTCGGCGCCACCGATCAGCTTTACCAGGCATTCGGCTTTCCACCCCTGGGACTTGAGCAGCTTGGCGTTGGCCCGGACGAGGTCAACACCGCGCCCGGCGATTCCGGCGGACCGAGCTTCATCAACGGCATGATTGCCGGCATCACGTCTTTCGGTATCACGTCCGACGGCATCACGCTCGCCGGCATTCCGATCGGCGCCGACGGCGACGGGGTGACCAATTCGTCGTTTGGCGAGTTCTCGGGCAATGCGCGCGTCTCCGCTTTGCAGGATTACATCGACCGTGCGCTGATCCCGGCCCCGGCGACCAACGCTCTGCTCGCCTTCGGCTTGTTCGGCGCCGCCTTCGCAGCCCGGCGCAAGATGCGACGCGACTGAGCCTGCACCGGCGGCGGACAGCGGCGGTCGATTGCCGTCGCTGCCGCTGCTTCGGACCTCGACAAGGCGGGCCGGGATCGTTCCAATGATCCCGGCCTTTTCGTGTCCTTCCCTCAGGAGATTTGCATGCCCCGTTTGGCCACTCTGTCCGCGCACGCCAAGGGCTTGGCCCTGTGCGCCTGTCTCGCCTTTGTCGCGCCCTCGGCGGCCGGCTTCTCCGACGCCGACGGCCGTTTCGCCGTAAAAGGCGCCGGCAACATGGCCTGTTCCGAATTCCAAGAAACATTGGGGGAAAAATCGGTTCAGTTCGGCGTCTATGCAGGCTGGGTGGCCGGCTATGTGACCGGCCTCAACCAGGCCGAGACCGAGACCTACGATCTGATGGGCTGGCACAGCGTGACGTCGCTGTTGCTCGCCGTGGATGCTTACTGTAGCCGGGTCGAGGACCGCCCGTTCCACCAGGCGGTGGGCCAAGTGGTCGCGCTGATGGGCAATGACCGGCTGACCGCCTTCAGCCCCTCGGTCACCCTGGGCGAAGGCGGCGAGGCGGTGTCGGTCTATGCCGAGACCGTCCGGCGCATCAAACAAAAACTCAAGCAGCGCGGTTTCTATGACGGCGCCGTGAACACCGAGTACGACGCCGCGACCAGCGAAGCGATCAAGGCGGTGCAAGAGCAAGCCCAATTGCGACCCACCGGCCTGCCCGATCAGCCCACCCTGACCGCCCTGTTCCTCGTCGACTGACCCGAGCCCCGCTGGCTGTTGGTGGTGCGGCAAACTAGGATGGGCGGAAAAGGCAGCCCTTGCCCGCGTTCGGCCTTGCGCCCGCAGCCGCGCCACCCAGCCGCCGACCCTGGGCGCCAGACCACAAAGCGGGGCCACACCCCGGCCACCGGCGCCCAGGGATTGCCGCGCCACCTGGCGGCAGCGCGCAACACCGCCGTTGGGGGCGGCAAGCCTGGTCAACCAGGCGCGGCGTTCGGGGCCCATGGGCGGCGCAAGCGGAGCGGCGGCGTCGGCCGCCCGGCGCGCAATACTCGCTCCATACGCAGGAGCGCCGACGGATCAAGCCAGGGATTGGTCGCGCAGGAGCTTGAAAACCGCCAATCCTTCCTGTGCCCGGCTTTCCGCTTGCACGGCCGCCGACGAGATCGTCGACAGGCTGTCCTTGATATGGCTCACCGCCGCGGCGGTGGCGTGCATATTGTCGGCGATCTCCTGGGTAGCCGCGGTCTGGGCGACGACCAGATCGTTGACGTCCTCGAAATGGCTGCCGACGCCCTCGATGGAGCCGCGCATCCGCTCCAGCGTGGCGACCACGTCGCCGGCCAAGGCTTGCAGCCGCCCGATCACTTCGGTGATCTGCTCGGTCGCCCCGCCCACTTGACCGGCCAGACGCTTGACCTCGCCGGCGACCACCGCGAAACCCTTACCCGCCTCGCCCGCGCGGGCGGATTCGATCGTCGCGTTGAGCGCCAGCATGTTGATCTGCGACGCGATGGCCTGGATCATGTCGACAATTCCGGTCAGCGCGGTAGCCGCCTCGGCCATGGCGTCGCTCGACGCGCGCGCGGCGGCGCTGTCGGCCATGGATTGCTCCACCGTGCTGCACGACTGCTGAACGCTGTGAGCGATGCGGTCGAACGCCTGGCGCATCTCGGCGGCGGCGCCGGCCATCGACTGAACCGTGTGTTCGGCCTGCTGCGAGGCATCGGCGGCACCGTCCGACCGCCCGGAGACGTCGCCGATCGCGGCGATGATGTGGGTCAGCTTGCGCTCCAGGTCCGCCGCCGTGCGTTCGGCGCGTTGGCGTGCCGCCACCTGGGCGGTCACATCGCTGGCGACCAAGACCACCTTGTCGATCTGACCGCTTTCGCCGGCCACCGGGTTGTAGCTCACCTGCAGCCAGACAGTGCCGCCGTCGCAGGTTCGCCGCGCCACCTCGCCGGTCCAATGGTCGCCGCTGCGCAAGGTCTGCCACAGGTCGGCCAACGCCGCGCGCCCACCATCGTCGTCGCCGACCAGCACCGCCTCGCTCTGTCCAACCAGGGCCGACGCCTCATAGCTGAGCAGCGACAGGAGATTGGTGTTGGCGGTTTCTATCGTGCCATCAATGGAGAATTCCGCCACCGCCATGGATCGATGCAGGGCGGCGACCTGGCTCTCGAACGACAGGGCGCGCAGCGTTTCGTCGGTCACGTCGGCGACCAGCTTGACCACGCCGGTCAGTTGACCGTCGAGGTCGCGAACCGGCGTGTAGCTGCCCCGGATCCAGATCGGGCGACCGTCCTTGCGCTGGCGCTTGAACCGGTCGGAAAACGGCTGGCCGCTGCCCAGTCGGCGCCAGAAATCGGCATAGTCGGCGCTCTCACGCATCTGCGGTTCGACAAAGATCCGATGGTGACAACCGACCACCTCGTCGCGGTCATAGCCGACCGCCCCCAGAAACGTGTCATTGGCCGCCAGGATATTGCCCTGGGTATCGAATTCGATCATCGCGATGCCCGCGGTGATCGCCTCCCATCGCATCGCCACCGCCCGTTCGCGCTCGCGCCGCTCGGTCACGTCCCAAACGATCATCTCGACCCCGCCGCGCCCCGTTGGCGACGGCGAATAATCCGCGCAGACCCACCGGCGCGTCCCATCGCCGGCCGTCCAGCACCAATCCACCCGCTTGGCCACGCCGGCCTGGATCTCGGCCCATACCGCGTCGGGCTCGGCGTCCTGGACCACCTGGGACTCCAGCAGGGCGCGCTGGTCGAGGCCGATCAAACCGGCACGCTCCCGTTGCAATAGCGTGCACAAGCCAGTGCTCACCTCGACGAACCGGCCGTCGTGCGCAAGATGCGCCCAGCACCAGCGATCCGAGCCCGCTCGCCCGGCCCCGCCGCGCGCCCGCCCGGAAAACCCGTCCAACACAAAGTTCATCATGCCCTTCCCCCTCAAACGACGGCCATTATCCCGAACCGCCGGTCGCCCCGCGCGTGGCCCGACCCCGACGAACCGCCCCTGGCGACTTGACGCCCTGACACATCACTGCCCCCGGTAGAATAAGCCGCGTGACAATAAATTTTTTGTAAAGCGCCGTGCCAGGGACGGGCCCGCATCGGCGTGCCGCCGGCCGATCGGCGTGGCGTGGTCTTTCCTCATTGCCGTGGATGACGTAGACCTGAGCCGGCAAACGTCGAATTCCCGGAAAGCAGCCCCCATGACCGTGTTGAAATCCGCCCTGTCGCCCTCGTCGGACGCGTTCGAGGCCAATGCCGCCCATATGCGCGCCCTGGTCGACGACCTGAAGACCCTGGCCGGGCGCATCGCCGAGGGCGGGCCCGAGCGCGCGCGGGAGAAACATTTGGGCCGTGGCAAGCTGTTGCCCCGCGACCGCATCGCCACCCTGCTCGACCCCGGCTCGCCGTTCCTGGAGATCGGCCAACTCGCCGCCCATGAGGTCTATGGCGAGGACGTGCCGGCAGCCGGGGTGATCGCCGGCATCGGCCGCATCGAGGGCACCGAGTGCATGGTGGTGTGCAACGACGCCACCGTGAAGGGCGGCAGCTACTATCCGCTGACCGTCAAGAAGCATCTGCGCGCCCAGGAGATCGCGGCACAGAACCGCCTGCCCTGCGTCTATCTGGTGGATTCGGGCGGCGCCAACCTGCCGCGCCAGGACGAGGTGTTCCCCGACCGCGACCATTTCGGCCGCATCTTTTACAATCAGGCCAATATGTCGGCGGCGGGCATCCCGCAGATCGCCGTGGTCATGGGCAGTTGCACCGCCGGCGGCGCCTATGTGCCCGCCATGGCGGACGAAAGCATCATCGTCCAGAACCAGGGCACGATCTTCCTCGGCGGCCCGCCGCTGGTGAAGGCGGCGACCGGCGAGCAGGTGACCGCCGAGGATCTGGGCGGCGGCGACGTGCACGCGCGGATCTCGGGCGTGGTCGACCATCTGGCCAAGGACGACGCCCAGGCGCTGATGATGGCGCGCCGGGCGGTCGCCAACCTCAACCACCGCAAGGCGGTCGATCTGGCGCTCCAGCCCGCCGAAGAGCCGGCCTACGACCCCGCCGAGATCTATGGCGTGATCCCGGCCGATACCCGCCAGCCCTATGACGTGCGCGAGGTGATCGCCCGGCTGGTCGACGGCTCGCGCTTCGACGAGTTCAAGAAGCTCTACGGCACCACGCTGGTCACCGGCTTCGCGCACCTCTATGGCTATCCGGTGGGCATCGTCGCCAACAATGGCGTGCTGTTCAGCGAAAGCGCCTTGAAGGGCGCGCATTTCGTCGAATTGTGCGCGCAACGGGGCATCCCGCTGGTGTTCCTGCAGAACATCACCGGCTTCATGGTCGGGCGGAAGTACGAAAATGGCGGCATCGCCAAGGACGGCGCCAAGATGGTCACCGCGGTGGCGTCCGCCGGGGTGCCCAAGTTCACCGTGCTGATCGGCGGGTCCTATGGCGCCGGCAATTACGGCATGTGCGGACGGGCCTATTCGCCGCGCTTCTTGTGGATGTGGCCCAATGCGCGCATCTCGGTGATGGGCGGCGAACAGGCCGCCAATGTGCTGGCCCAGGTCAAGCGCGACGGGCTTGAAGCGCGCGGCGAAGCCTGGTCGGCCGAAGACGAAGCGGCGTTCAAGGCGCCGATCCGCGACGGCTATGAAGCCCAGGGCCACCCCTATTACGCCAGCGCGCGGCTGTGGGACGACGGCGTCATCGACCCCGCCGACACCCGCCGCGTGCTCGGCCTGTCGCTGTCTGCCAGCCTCAACGCCCCGGTCGGCCACGACCGGTTCGGCGTGTTTCGGATGTAGCCAATGAGATATGATCTTGAAGTTCGCTGGGCCAAGCTGATCGCCACCCTGTTCGGGGTCGGCAAGCTGCGCCCGGCACCGGGCACCTGGGGCTCGGCGGTGGCCGTGGGCCTCGGCTGGGGCCTGTTGACCTGGGGCGGGCCGCTCTTGCTGTTCGCCGGCTGTGCGGTGGTGTTCATCACCGGCCTGTGGGCCGCCGGCCTGCACGGTCACAGCACCGGCCGGGACGACGCGCCCGAGGTGGTGATCGACGAGGTGGTCGGCCAATGGCTGACCATGCTGCCGCTGCCGTTCCTGGCCGGCGGCATGGGCTGGGAGGGGCTGGTGCTGGCGTTCGCGCTGTTCCGCCTGTTCGACATCACCAAGCCGTGGCCCATTCGCGCGCTCGACCGGCGGCTGAAGGGCGGTGTCGGCGCCATGGTCGACGACGCCTTCGCCGGTACCGTGGCCGGGCTGCTGGTGCTCGCCCTGGGGCTGACGCTCGGCCTGCCGAGCCTGTGAGCGCGCGCCGCCGATGACCGCCGATCGCCCGCTCCCCGACAGCCTGTTCCCGGCCCCGTTGCGCGACCTGGCGTCCCGGCTGGTGGCCGACGCCGGCGCGCAGGGCCACATGGTCGCCACCGCCGAGAGCTGCACCGGCGGGCTGATCGCCGGCCTGCTGACCGAGATCCCGGGCTCGTCAGCGGTGGTCGACCGCGGCTTCGTCACCTACACCAACGCCGCCAAGACCGAGTTGTTGGGCGTGCCGGCGGATCTCATCGCCACCCACGGTGCGGTGTCGGCGCCGGTGGCGCGCGCCATGGCCGAGGGCGCCCTGGCGCGGAGCCGGGCGCAGATGGCCGTGGCGGTCACCGGGGTTGCGGGGCCGGGCGGCGGCAGCGATGCCAAGCCGGTGGGGCTGGTGTGGTTCGCCCTGGCGCGCTCGGGCGCGGCGACACGCACCGCCGAGCACCGCTTCGGCGACCGGGGCCGCACGGCGGTGCGGCTGGCCACCGTTCAGGTGGCGCTGGAGATGCTGTTGCGGCCGTAGCGGCGCCGCGCCTCGCGCTCGAAGGCCGAGACCATGCGCTGCACGGCTTCGGTGAACAGGGCCCCGGCCAGCCGCTCGAACATCTTCGACTTGAACTGAAAATCGACCTCGAAGTCGATTTCGGTGCCGCCGTCGACCGGGCGGAAACGCCAGTCGTTGTAAAGATATTTGAGCGGCCCGCGCACATAGTCCACATGGACGTGATGGGGCCGTTCCAGGGTCACCCGAGACCGGAAGCTTTCCCGGATCATCCGAAAGCCGACCACCAGATCGGCGACGATCAGGTCGTCCCGGCGGTCCAGCATACGCACCCCGGCCACCCAGGGCACGAAGTCCGGGTAATTCTCCACATCGGACACCAGATCGAAGAGCTGTTCCGGCGTGTGGGGTAAGACTCGACGTTCACGATGACGCGGCATGGCCGGTGACATAGAAGGCCCCGGCGCCGGCGTCAAGGCGAACCGACATCGCGACGCTGCCAGCGTTCCCCAAGCCTCGACAGACGCTTAGAGATGCCCGGCCTGGGGCCCGGCGCCGGCGCGGTCAATCGCCGCGGCCGATGACCAGCCGCAACACCGCCACCGACCCGAGCCCCACAACCGCCGCCAGCCCCAGCGCCAACCCGACGTCGAGCCAGGGGCGCGCGAAGCCGGCAACCTTGAGGCCGGCGAAAAACAGCGCGATGCCGCCGAACAGGGCAAGCCAGGACGCCCGGGGGCGCCGGTCGACCGTCCAGGCCAGGACGCCCAACCCCAGCGCCGAGGCCAGCAGCACCCGGCGGGCGCGGCGCGGGTCGTCGAGGCCCGCGCTGACCCAGCCGACGACCCAGGCGTCGAGCGCCAGCAGGGTCGCGGTCACCATGAGCAGCGGCAAAACAAGGCGCGCCGCCCGCCAGCCGCCCAGCGGCAGGGACGACGGCGCGCTGCGGCGGCGGAACTGCACCATTGGCGCCCTCCCCGCCCCGGCCGCCGGCCGGTTACTCGGCGGCCGCCGCGGTCTTCGCGGCTTGGGCGCCTGGGGCGGCCTGGCCGGTCTGGGCGAGCTTGGCCTCGCGCGCGGCGCGCAACTTCTCGAAATCGTCGCCGGCGTGATAGCTCGACCGGGTCAACGGGCTCGCCGAGACCATGAGAAAGCCCTTCGAGCGCGCCAGCCGCTCATAGTCGGCGAATTCGTCGGGGCTCACATAGCGCGCGACCGGGGCGTGGCGTTTGGTGGGTTGCAAATACTGGCCGATGGTCAGGAAATCGATATCGGCCGACCGCATGTCGTCCATCACCTGCTGCACCTCCAGGCGCTGTTCGCCCAGACCGGCCATGATGCCCGACTTGGTGAACACGTCGGGGGCCACTTCCTTGACCCGCTGCAACAGCCGCAAGGAGTGGAAATAGCGCGCACCCGGCCGGATCGTCGGATACAGCCGCGGCACGGTCTCCAGATTGTGGTTGAACACATCGGGGCGTGCCTCGGCCACGGTTTCGATGGCGCCGGGCTTGTGGCGGAAATCGGGGGTCAGGATCTCGATGGTGGTCTCGGGGCTCGACCGGCGCAGGGCCTCGATCACCCGGACGAAGTGTTGCGCCCCGCCGTCGGGCAGGTCGTCCCGGTCCACCGACGTGATGACGATGTGCTTGAGCCCCATGTCGGCGCAAGCCTCGGCGACATGGGCCGGCTCGTCCGGGTCGACCGGATTCGGCAGGCCGGTCTTGATGTTACAAAAGGCACAGGCCCGCGTGCAGGTGTCGCCCAGGATCATCACCGTGGCATGGCGCTGGCTCCAACACTCGCCGATATTGGGACACGCCGCTTCCTCGCACACGGTGTTGAGCTTGAGCGAGCGCATCAGCCGCCGGGTCTCGCCATACTCGCGCGAGATCGGCGCCTTGACCCGCAGCCAGTTGGGCTTGCGGTCGGGGGTCCGGGGATCGGGGCGCTGGCGATCGGGGGTCGGCTTGGCCGTGGTCATGGGACGGGTCCTTCGTGCTGGCGCGGCGACGGGGTCGGGCCGGTGTCATGAGGTGTAGACTTAGCCGTTGACAGCGCGGGCGCAAGTGACACAGCCGCGCAAGGGGCAGCGCGCCCGGTTGCAATCCGGGCCGCCGCCAGAGTCGGGGCGCTGCCAGCGCCTGTCTACGCGGGGCGGGAGGGGAAGGTCAACCGAACCTCGGTGCCCCGCCCCGGTACCGAGCGCACCGTCAAGGTGCCGCCGTGCAGCCGCATCAATTCGACCGACAAGGGCAGACCGAGGCCGGTGCCCGCGATGGTTTTCTTCAGCGGGTGTTCCAGTTGCACGAACGGTTCGAGCGCCTGTTGGATCTCCGCTTCCGTCATCCCGGGGCCTTCGTCGCGAATGGCGATCAGGACCTCGCCGGTCTCCGGCCGGGCGGCGATGACCAGACTGACGACGGCACCCGGTGGTGACACCTTGATGGCGTTGGACAGCATGTTGGAAACCGCCTGATGGGCCCGGGTCAGGTCGCAATAGACCGGCAGATCGCCGCCGCCTTCCAGCGCGATGGTCACGCCCCGATCGTGGGCGAAACCGTGCAGCAAGCGCAGCGGATAGTCCACCAGGTCGCTGACCCGATGGTCCCCACAGCGCAACCCCAGACGGGCCTGTTGGGCCTTGGCGTAATCGAGAATGTCGCTGACCAGATTGAGCATGTGCTGGCTGGCTTGGTGGATCGTCTCCAGATGGATGCGCTGCTGGGCATCCAGCGGGCTGAGGTCGGCCGCCAGAAGCAAGTCGGAATACCCCATGATCGCGTTCAGCGGCGTGCGCAATTCATGGCTCATATTGGCCAGAAACCGGTCGCGGGCCTGCAATGCCTCGCCCAACCGGGCGGCAAGTTCGGCGTGATCGTCCTGCCGCTGAACGCTCTCCAACTCCGCCCCGCCCAGCGGATCGGCGGCTATCGGCTGGTCAGGCGTCTGCGGCGCAGAGGTCGTCCGTGGTCCGACGGCCTCTCCCTCATGCTGCGGCATCGGCACGCGATCTGCCCCCATGCCCGGTCTCCCCTGCGCGTCGGTGGCACGACTAGCCACCGCTTCTATACCTTGGCCAACCCGTCACTCCGCAGTCCTTGATTCATCGGTCGCGTCATCGGCCGCTGCAGCGCCAGCTAAATCCTAACGTTATGTTAACCGCATTCCTGAAAGGCAACAAGATCAAGAAAAAACCCTGTTTAACGGTGCCCTGACCGCCGTGGATCGCCGGCCATCGCCGCCCCACCTCGCACCGCGCCGCCCGTCGCTCAGTAGTGAATGACCCGGCCGAAGGCGTCGAGCACGCTTTCGTGCATCATCTCCGACAGCGTCGGGTGTGGGAACACGGTACGCATCAGGTCTTCCTCGGTCGCCTCCAACTGTCGCGCGATCACATAGCCCTGGATCAACTCGGTGACCTCGGCGCCAACCATATGGGCGCCGAGCAGCGCGCCGGTCTGGGCGTCGAATACGGTCTTGACCAGGCCCTCGGGCTCGCCGAGCGCGATCGCCTTGCCGTTGCCGATGAACGGGAAGCGGCCGATCTTGACCTCATAGCCCGCGTCCTTCGCCTGGCTCTCGGTCAGGCCGACGCTGGCCACCTGCGGGCGGGCATAGGTGCAGCCGGGGATGTTGTCGGTGTCGAGCGGGTGCGCGGTCTCAAGCCCGGCCATGCGCTCGACCGCCGCCACGCCTTCGTGGCTCGCCTTGTGGGCCAGCCAGGGCGGGCCGGTCAGGTCGCCGATGGCCCAGACGCCGTCGATGCCGGTGGCCCCCCATTGGTCGGTGACCACATGGCCGCGCTCGACCCGGACGCCCAGGTCTTCAAGCCCCAGGCCTTCGGTGTTGCCGACGATGCCGATGGCCAGGATCGCTCGGTCGAACTGCCGGGTCTCGGTGGTGCCGTCGGCAAGTGTGATCCGCGCCTCGACCGCGTCGCGGGTGGCCGTGAGGGCGTCGACGCTGGCGCCGGTGTGCAGGGTCAAGCCTTGCGCGGTCAGTTGTTTGGCGACGAACTGGCTGATCTCGGGGTCTTCCACCGGCAGGATGCGGTCGACCGCCTCGACCACCGTCACCTCGGCGCCCATGTCGGCGTAGAAGCTGGCGAACTCGATGCCGATGGCGCCCGAGCCGATGACCAGCAGCGATTTGGGCATGGCCTTGGGCGTCATGGCGTGGCGGTAGGTCCAGATGCGCTCGCCGTCGGCCTTGAGATGGTCAAGCTCGCGCGCCCGCGCGCCGGTGGCGAGCAGGATATGGGCGGCGGCGAGCGTTTGGGTGCCGTCCTGGGTCTCGACGCTCAGCGTGCCCGGCCCGGTCAGCCGGCCGGTGCCCATGATGGTGGTCACCTTGTGCTTCTTGAGCAGGTGGCCGACGCCCCGGTTGAGCTGGCCCGCGACGCTGCGCGAGCGCTTGACCACCGCGTCCAGGTCGAAGCCCGGATTGTCGGCGTGCAAGCCGAAATCCTTCAGCCGGTGCAGGTGATGATAGACCTCGGACGAGCGCAGCAGCGCCTTGGTGGGGATGCAGCCCCAGTTGAGGCAGATGCCGCCGAGATTTTCGCGCTCGACGATGGCGGTCTTCATGCCCAGTTGCGCGGCCCGGATCGCGGCCACATAGCCGCCGGGGCCGGCGCCCAGGACGATCAGGTCGTAACGGTCGGTGGCCATGGCTTGTCTCCTCGTAGGGTCGGGCGGCGGTGGCGGTTTGCCCTGGTGCGCGCTGCCGCCTCAGCACCGCGGCGGGGTGCCCCTCACGCCATCATCATCATCGGGTCTTCCACCAGCGCCTTGAAGGCGGCGAGCCATTGCGCGCCGATGGCGCCGTCGAGCGCGCGGTGGTCGACCGCCAGGGTGACGGTCATCATGGTGCGCGCCACCGGCTGGTCGTCGGCGTCGGGGACGAAACGGCGTTCGCCCTGCCCCACGGCCAGGATCGCGCCTTGCGGCGGGTTGATCACCGCGCCGAACTCGCGGATGCCAAACATGCCCAGATTGCTGAGCGAGAAGGTGCCGCCCTGATAGTCCTCGGGCGCCAGCTTGGCCGAGCGCGCCCGCGCCGCCAGGTCCTTCATCTCCGCCGAGATGGTCGCCAGGCCCTTGGTGCCGGCGTCGCGGATCACCGGCGTGATGAGGCCGCCGTCGACCGCCACGGCGACCGAGATGTCGGCGCGGGTGAACTTGTAGAGCGTGTCGCCGGCATATTGCACATTGGCGTCGGGTACCTGGACCAGCGCCAGCGCCGACGCTTTGATCAGAAAGTCGTTGACCGACAGCTTGACGCCGCGCGCGTCGAGCTTGGCGTTGAGCGCCTTGCGCGTCGCCAGCAGCTCGTCGAGGCCCACGTCGACGGTCAGATAGAAGTGCGGCACGGTCTGCTTCGATTGGGTCATGCGCCGGGCGATCACCTTGCGCATGCCCGACAGCTTGACCTCCTCATAGGGCACGCCGGCGGGCGGCGGCAGGATCGCGTCGGCGGGCTCCCCGGCCGCCGGTTTGGCCGCCGGCGCAGGCGCCGCAGCGGGCCCGGCCTCGGCCGCTGCGGGCTGGGTTTGGGCGGGCTCGGCCGCCTCCACATCCGCGCGGACGATACGGCCGCGCGGGCCGCTGCCGGTCAGTGTCGCCAAGTCGACGCCGCGCTGGCGGGCGATCCGGCGCGCCAGCGGCGAGGCGAACACCCGCCGGCCCCGGCGGTCGGTGGGCGCTGGCCCTGCGGTGGTGGTGTCGTCCGCCACCGGGGCGGGCGACGGGGCCGGTGAGGACGCGGACGAGACAGCGGCGGGCGCCTCGGCCTGGGCCGGTCGGTCGCCCTGCCCGTTCTGGTCGCCCCGCCCATCCGCGGCGCTGCCGGCGCCCGGACCACCGGGCGTCCCGGCGGCGGTGTCGTAGCCGTCGAGGGCGCCGGCGTCCTCGCCTTCTTCAAGGAGCAGCGCGATGGTCCGGCCCACGGGGATGTCCTCGGTGCCGGCGGCGACCAGCAGGCGCCCGACGGTGCCTTCGTCGATGGCCTCCACCTCCATGGTCGCCTTGTCGGTCTCGATCTCGGCGATCACGTCGCCGGGGGCCACGCTGTCGCCCTCCTTCACTTGCCAGGACGACAGCGTGCCCACCTCCATGGTGGGGCTCAGCGCGGGCATGAAAACTTCGATGGGCATCCTCGGTCACTCCCTGGGCGACGGGCGGGCGGCGTGGGTCGGGCGTCTTGGGGCCGGCGTCAGCGCGGCAACGGCACGGGGCGCGCGCCGCACCGCCTTGAGCCTCAGTCCCGGTAGCAAACGGCCTTGGCGGCGGCGACGATGCGCTCGGCGTCAATGGCCCACAGCTTCTCCAGATTGGCGGCGTAAGGGGTCGGCGTGTCCTCGTTGGCGACCCGGGACACCGGCGCGTCGAGATGGTCGAACGCCGCCTCCATGACCCGCGCCGACACCTCCGAGGCGACGCCGAACTGCGGCCAGTTTTCCTCGGCCACCACCAGCCGGTTGGTCTTCTTGACCGACGCCACGACGGTGTCGATGTCGAGCGGGCGGATCGTGCGCAGGTCGATGATTTCGGCCTCCAGCCCTTCGCCGGCGAGTATCTCGGCGGCCTTGAGGCAGTGGCGGATGCCGATGGAATAGCTGACCAGGGTCACGTCGGCGCCCCGGCGCACGGTGCGCGCCTTGCCGATCGGCAGCACCCAGTCGTCCCAGTCGGGCACCTCGCCCTGGTCGCCATAGAGGATCTCGTTTTCCAGGAACACCACCGGGTTTTCGTTGCGGATCGCCGCCTTGAGCAGCCCCTTGGCGTCGGCGGCGCTGTAGGGCGCGATGGTGATCAGGCCCGGTACCGCGCCGTACCAGGCGGCGAAGTTCTGGCTGTGCTGGGCGGCGACGCGCGCGGCCGCGCCATTGGGGCCGCGGAACACGATCGGAGAGCCGATCTCGCCGCCGGCCATGTAGCGCGTCTTGGCCGCCGAGTTGATGATATGGTCGATGGCCTGCATGGCGAAGTTGAAGGTCATGAACTCGACGATCGGCTTCAAGCCGCCGAACGCCGCGCCGACGCCGACGCCGGCGAAGCCATATTCGGTGATCGGCGTGTCGATCACCCGCTTCGGCCCGAACTCGTCCAGAAGCCCCTGGGTGACCTTATAGGCGCCCTGATATTCGGCCACTTCCTCGCCCATCAGGAACACCCGGCCGTCGCGGCGCAGCTCCTCGGCCATGGCGTCGCGCAGCGCCTCGCGCACCGTCTGCGTCTTCATTTTGGTGCCGGCGGGGGGCTCGGGGTCGGCATCCCCGGTGGGGCGTTCGCCCGGCTGCGGGGTCTGGATCGGGCCGGGCGTGCCGCTTGCTGTCGGCGCCGGGGACGGCGATTGCGGAGCCGGTTGGGGCGCGGGCTCGGCGCTGGCGTCCGCGGGCGCCGGGGCTGGCGCGCCGCCGCCGGGCGTGTAGCCGTCGAGCGCGCTCCGGTCCTCGCCCTCCTCCAGCAGCACGGCGATCGGCGTGTTGACCGCCACGTCCTCGGTGCCGGCGTCGATCAGCAGCCGGGCGATGGTGCCCTCGTCGATGGCTTCCACTTCCATGGTCGCCTTGTCGGTCTCGATCTCGGCGATCACGTCGCCGGGGCCGACCCGGTCGCCTTCGCCGACCTTCCAGGACGACAGCGTGCCCACCTCCATGGTGGGGCTGAGCGCGGGCATGGTGATGTCTTTGGGCATGGGCACTCTCGATTGTCAGGGGCGCCTTGGGGGTCCGCGCCATCGGCCGGCCGCAACCGGCCCGGCGGCGGGCCACCGGGCGGGGCCGTCAGGCGTCGGCCAGGACGTCGGTGTAAAGCTCCGACGGGTCGGGCTCGGGGCTGTTCTGGGCGAAGTCGGCGGCGTCGTTGACCACGCCGCGTACCTCCTTGTCGACCGCCTTCAAATCGTCCTCGCCGACCGCGCCGGCGTCGAGCAATTGCGCCTTGACCATCTCGATGGCGTCATGGTGCTCGCGATACTCGTTGAGCTCTTCCTTGGAGCGGTACTTGGCCGGGTCGGAGACCGAATGGCCGCGATAGCGGTAGGTCTTGAGTTCCAGCAGCAACGGCCCCTTGCCGGCGCGCACATGGGCGATCGCATCCTCGGCCGCCGCGCGCACCGCCAGCACGTCCATGCCGTCCACCAGCCGGCCGGGCACGCCCAGGCTCTCGCCGCGCTTGTATAGGTCGGTCTGGCCCGAGGCGCGCTTGACCGACGTGCCCATGCCGTACTGGTTGTTCTCGATGATGAAGATCACCGGCAGGTTCCACAGCACGGCCATGTTGAAGCTTTCATAGACCTGGCCCTGGTTGGCCGCGCCGTCGCCGAAATAGGTCAGCGTCACATTGTCGGTGTCATTGTATTTCTGGGCGAAGGCCAGGCCGGTGCCGAGCGGCGCCGACGCGCCGACGATGCCGTGGCCGCCATAGAAGCCCTGGGCGACCGAAAACATGTGCATGGAGCCGCCCTTGCCCTTGGAGGCGCCGCCGACCCGGCCGGTCAGTTCGGCCATCACCGAACGCGGGGTCATGCCGCAGGCGAGCATGTGGCCATGGTCGCGATAGGCGGTGATCACCTGGTCGCCGTCCTTGAGCGCCGATTGCAGGCCGACCACCACCGCTTCCTGGCCGATGTAAAGATGACAGAACCCGCCGATCAGACCCATGCCGTAAAGCTGGCCGGCCTTCTCCTCGAACCGCCGGATCAGCAGCATCTGGCGGTAGAAGTCCATCATCTCGTCATGGCTGGCGTCGTAGCGCGCCGGCGTTTCGCTCCGGGCCGTTTTGCCCCGCGACGACGCGGAACCCCGGCTACCGGATTTGGCGGGTGTCTTGGCCATGGCACTGTCCCCAACTGGATCTGGGCACGCCGGCGGACGTCGCCGCCATGCCTCTTATTATTGCGTTAAAACAGAGCCGGGCCGGGGATGCAAGCCGATGCGCCGAACGATCGTTCGGGAGCGTGTTACCGCTCGATGACCACCACGTCCTGGGCGTGCAGATAACCGAGCGAACGGCGCGCCTCTTCGTCGAGCCAGTCGGCGTCCAGCCGGTCGGGGCGCATCAGCGCCACCCTGGCCTCCAACGCCCGCCGTTGGGCCATCAGGCGCTCGGCCTCGGCGCTCAACTGCGCATGCTCTTCAACCAGGCGCGAATAGGCGAAAAAGCCATACTTGCCGTGCAGCGCGTGATAGCCAAAATAGGCCAGCACCAACAGCGCCACCGCAGCCGGCAGGGCGCGCACCAAACGGGGATTGATCGACCTCAAACGCATCATGGACCTAGCGAATCACAAGCGAATCGCCGCGTCAACGAAAAGACGCCGCGATCCATCGGGAAAACGATCATTGCGACTCGAACCGCCGCAATCAGCCAGCGGCGAGAAGCATTGAGTCGCGGGAGAAAACAATGGCAGACGATCGATCCAACACCGCCCGGTCGACCATCGGGTTCGATGACTTTCTCGCCGTCGACATCCGCGTCGGCACGGTGGTTGAGGCGATGCCCTTCCCCGAGGCGCGCAAACCGGCGATCAAGCTGATCGTTGATTTCGGGGCCGAGATCGGCCGGCGCAAAACCTCGGCGCAGATTACCGAGCATTACACGCCCGAAGCGCTGGTCGGCACCCAGGTGGCGGCGGTGGTGAACTTCCCGCCCAAGCAGATCGGCAAGTGGATGTCGGAAGTGCTGGTTCTGGGCTTTTCCGACGCCACCGGCGCGATCTCGCTGGTCCGCCCCGACCATTCGGTGCCCGA
Source organism: Rhodothalassium salexigens DSM 2132 (assembly GCF_004341375.1). Classification (GTDB taxonomy): domain Bacteria; phylum Pseudomonadota; class Alphaproteobacteria; order Sphingomonadales; family Rhodothalassiaceae; genus Rhodothalassium; species Rhodothalassium salexigens. Next base: position 167,209 of record NZ_SLXO01000001.1, on the reverse strand, counting down.
CGGCAGCCGGCTGCACTGACCGACCGCGCGCCGCCCGGTGGCGCGGCCGCAGCGCCCGCCGAGCCGCCCCGAAACGGGGCGACCGGGCTGTGCGTCTGGGTCAGCGCTTGAGGATCGCGCGGCCGGCATAGTGGGCCGCCGTGCCCAGCTCTTCTTCGATGCGGATCAACTGGTTGTACTTGGCCAGCCGGTCCGAGCGCGCCAGCGAGCCGGTCTTGATCTGGCCGCAATTGGTGGCCACCGCCAGGTCGGCGATGGTGCTGTCCTCGGTCTCGCCCGAGCGGTGCGACATCACCGCCGTGAAGCCGGCCCGGTGCGCCATGTCCACCGCCTCGAAGGTCTCGGTCAGCGTGCCGATCTGGTTGACCTTGACCAGGATCGAATTGCCGACGCCGCGCTCGATGCCCTGGGCCAGCCGCGCAGGGTTGGTGACGAACAGGTCGTCGCCGACCAGTTGGCAGCGGTCGCCGATGCGCTGGCTCAAGGCCGCCCAACCGTCCCAGTCGTCCTCGCTCATGCCGTCCTCGATCGACACGATGGGATAGCTGTCGATCAGGTCGGCCCAATAGTCGACCATCTGGCCCGCATCGAGGGTCGCGCCCTCGCCCGCCAGCACATAGCGGCCGTCCTTGTAGAACTCGGTCGCCGCGGCGTCGAGCGCCAGGACGATATCCTCGCCCGCCTTGTAGCCGGCGCCGGCGATGGCGGCCATGATCTCGTCAAGCGCGGCGCGGGTCGAGTTGAGCGCAGGCGCGAAGCCGCCTTCGTCGCCGACCGCGGTGGACAGCCCCTTGTCCTTCAACTGGCCCTTCAAGGTGTGGAACACCTCGGCGCCCATGCGCACCGCCTCGCCCAGCGAACTGGCGGCCACCGGCATGATCATGAATTCCTGGATGTCGATGGGGTTGTCGGCGTGCTCGCCGCCATTGAGGATGTTCATCATCGGCACCGGCAGCACCCGCGCCATCGGCCCGCCCAGATAGCGATAGAGCGGCAGGCCGAGCCCGTCGGCCGAGGCGCGCGCCACCGCCAGGCTGACGCCCAGGATCGCATTGGCGCCGAGCCGGCTCTTGTTGGGCGTGCCGTCCAGGTCGCGCATCACCTGGTCGATCTCCACCTGCTGGGCGGCGTCAAGGCCGCTCAGCGCGTCGAAGATCTCGCCATTGACCGCCTCGACCGCCTGGGTCACGCCCTTGCCCTTGTAGCGCGGGCCGCCGTCGCGCCGCTCGACCGCTTCGTGCGCGCCGGTGGACGCCCCCGACGGCACCGCCGCCCGGCCAAACCCGCCGTCTTCGGTAAAGACATCCACTTCGACCGTGGGATTGCCCCGGCTGTCGAGAATCTCGCGGGCGACGATGTCGATGATGGCGGCCATGGGCCAAGCTCCTTTGGGATCGTTGGGGGTCGTTCGAGAGTCGTTCTGGGGTCGTTCTAGGTCGCGGGCCGGACAGGGTGCGCCAGACGGCGTGTCGGTCGTCGATTGCGCGCTCTGTCATAGCCAGCGCAGCGGTGGGGTTCAAGGACCCTGCCGAGGCCAGCGGCCACGCCCGGGCGTGGCGCGATCATCGCCAAAACCGCCAGGCGACGGGTCCGATCCACCCCTTTCCGCGTACCTGAAGAAAGGGTTAAAAGAGGTTTATCCCGATGCGCTTTTCTTTTCTGCTGTTTCTGGTCGCAACGCTTGCAGGCTGTGCCATGTCCGAGACGCCGACGCCCGACTATACCGTGGAACGCACCGCTGCCGACGGCGCCATCGAAATCCGCCGCTATGGCGATCTGCTGGTCGCCGAGGTGGACGCGCGCGGCGGCCGCTCGCAAGCCGCGGGCGACGGCTTCCGCGCCCTCGCCGACTATATCTTCGGCGGCAACCAGGTGTCGGAGAAAATCGCCATGACCGCGCCGGTGCTGCAAACTCCCAGCCTGCCCCCCAGCCCGGCCTCGGCTGCCACCGACGTGCCCGACGTGGCGGCTACCGAGCGCTGGCGGGTGCAGTTCGTCATGCCGCCGGGCTATGACATGGCCAGCCTGCCCAAACCGCGCTCGCGCCGGGTCGAGCTGCGCCGGCTGCAGCCGCGCCGGGTGGCGGTGCTGCGCTTTTCAGGCTTCAACTGGGAAAGCACCCTGGCGGAGAAGCGCGACCGGCTGATGGCGTGGCTCAAGCGCGAAGGGCTCGACACCGCCGGTCCGCCAACCTTCGCCTTCTATAACCCGCCCTGGACGCCGCCGTTTCTGAAACGCAACGAAGTGATGGTCGAACTGGCCGAGCGGCAAAACGACGCCGCGCCCGACAGCGGCAGGGAACCCGGTACCGACTGACCGAGGCCCGCGCCGGTCACTGCGACCGCGCCGGATGCGGCTGCACCCAGGGGCGCAAGCCCCGCACGCCGGCGGCGGTCACCAGGCGCGGCGGCTCGGCGTCGAGGTCGATGGCCGTCGCCCCGGCGGCAAGGATCGCCGTGCGGTCGACCACCAGACGCGGTGCCGGACAGGCGCTGCCGGTCACCGGCACCAGCGCGATCAGAACGTCGGCGCGCCGGCAATCGTCGGCGAGCGCCGCCCGGTCGAAGGCAATCGCCATCCAGCGCCCGCCGCCAAATCCCCCCGGTCTTGCATCCCGCAGCCCGTCCAGGCGTCCGGCACAGCCCAAGGGGTCGCAGCGCAGGTCGAGACCATGGCCGATGCCGTCGGCCATGGCGCGGTCGCGGCCCGCGCCCGGCCGGCCGCCGAGCCCCGACAGCCGCCGCCATTGCTCCCGATCATAGGCGCCGCGCGCCGGGTGGCTAAGCCACAAGCGGCCGTCATGGACCCAGGCGACCAGCCGCGCCTCGCGGTCGACGAACAGGTCCGGCCGGCCGGCGCTCGCGGCCCAGGCGAGCCCCAGTGCCGCCAATCCGACCGCGGGCACCATGAGGGCGCGCTGGCCGCCCAAGGCTGCCACCAACCCGCCGAGCGCCATCAGCCCCAGAGCGGCGGCGGGGAACGCCTTGACGCCGATGTCCGCACCCGGCCACGCGGCGACCGCCGCTGCGGTGTCCAGCACCACGCCCACCGCCCAGCCCATGGGCCGCAGCGCCCATGCGTCGAGGCCCAGCGGCATGAGCACCAGCGCCACCAGCGCCAAGGGCATGATCGCCAGGCTCATCAGCGGCACCGCGACCATGTTGGCGACCAGGCCATAGAAGCCCAGGCGTTGGAACTGGTAGGCGGCAAATGGCGCGATCGCCAGCTCGGCCACCAGGGTCGACAGCAGCACGGCCAGGAAATAGAGCGCCAAGCGCCGCCCGGGCGGGGCATCGCGGCGCCAGCGGGCGAGTGCCGGGCCGGCGCGGTCATAGACCGCCACCAGCGCCACCACCGCCGCGAACGACATCTGAAACCCGGCACTGACCAGGGCCTCGGGCCGCGCGACCAGGATCGCCAGCGCCGCCACCGCCACCAGGCGCAGCGAAATCGGCCGCCGCCCGGCCATCAACGCCAGCAGCGACAGGCTGACCATGATAAAGGCGCGCAGCGTCGGCACCGTCGCCCCGGCCAGCAGCACATAGCCGCCCGCCCCGGCCCACGCCACCGCCGCCGCCAGCGCCTTGATCGGCCAATGCAGCGCCAACCATGGCCATAAGGCGAGCCCGGCGCGCACGGTGAAGAACAGCCCGGCCGCCACCAACCCCACATGCAGCCCCGAAATCGCCAGCAGATGGGCCAGCCCCGCGACCCGCAACGCCTCGGCGGTGTCGGGCGGGATGCCGCCGCGCAGACCGGTCAACAAGGCCGCCGCCACGCCGCCCTCGGCGCCGGGCACCACGGCGCGGACCCGGCTGGCCACGCCCTCGCGCAAGCCCTGAAGCCAGGCCCGTCCGCGCGGCCCCCAGGCGGCGCGCCCTGCCCGATGATCGCCCGGGTCGAGCCGCTCGACCGCCGAAACCGCGTAGCCGACGCCGCCGAGGCGGGCGAAATAGGCCTGGCGGGCAAAGTCGAACGCCCCGGGGGCCGCAGGGCCCGGCGGCGGTGCCAGCACGGCGGTCAGGCGCACCCGGTCGCCGGGGCGCAAGGGCGGCGCCTCGGTGCGCACCGAGACCCGCACCCGGGCCGGCCGCGCGGCGTCGCCCAACGCGCCCAGCCGGTCGGGCGCCAGGGTCAGGCGCCGGACGCCCGCCGCGTCGACGCCTTGAGCCAGCAACCGCCCGGTCACCACCACCGCGCCGGTCTCGCGGTTCAGCACCGGTGCCGCCACCTGCGCGGTGCGCCAGGCACCGACGGCGGGCCCTGCGGCCATCAGCACCAGCAACAGCGCCGACGGGCGCCGCTCTGGCCCGGCCAGGACCGCCCCGGCCAGCGCCGCCGCCAAGACCAGCAGGGTCAGCGCCAGCGGCGGCTCGACCGGCAGCGCGAAATACACCGCGACGCCGCCGCCGAGCGCCACCGGCGCCCATAACAGCCCCCGCCGCGCCTGAGCGGCCACCGCCAGGGCCAGCCCGGCGCGCCAGCGCCGCGCATCGCGCGCCAATGCGGCAACGATCCGGTCGGCGGCGCTGAACCCCTGCCTGCCCTGGGCCATGGTCGCTCCGTTCGCGGTGCCTCGACGACAGCGGGGACCAAGCCATCCGGGCCCGGCGCGACGGTCTGAAAACGGTCACGCCGACCGCCCCTGGCTCGCCCCCCCTGTCTGTTGTTGATGAGGTAGCATCGCAGGTGTGGAAGGGAGCCCGTCCCCCCCCAGGGCCGATGAGCCCGTGTGGGAGCAAGGGTCCCTTCCACGTAACGATCAACCTGAACAGTTGCTTGGGACGGCTGGCCCCGATCCCGCACGACATGGACAGGAGCCTTAACCATGCCACAAACCGTCATCGGCTGCGACCTCGCACGCGGCTGGATCGATACGCACGTCCTGCCGTCCGGCGCGACGGCGAGGATCGAGAATACGCCTGAAGGCATTGCGCGATGGATCGCATCCTGGGGGGACGGCGCACTTGTCGTCTTCGAGGCGACGAGCGGCTGCGACGGCACCCTGATCGAGGCACTCGCCAGCCGCGGTGTTCGCTTCGCGCGGGTCAATCCACGGCAAGCCCGAGAGTTCGCCAGAGCTCTCGGCGTGCTGGCCAAGACCGACCGGGTCGATGCCCGCATTCTCGCTGAGATGGGGCGGATGCTACCCCTCGAAGCCACGGCGCCACCCGATCCCGATCGCATGCGGCTGGCCGACTTCCTGCGCCGTCGCAAGCAGTTGGTTGAAATGCGCAAAGCCGAGAAGGTCCGCCGTCACAATGCCGGCCAGCCTGCGATCTTAAGTGAGATCGAAGCGATGATCGCGCTCCTCGACCAACGCATCGCCAACATGGACCGCACGATCGCCGCCCTGATCGCGGCCAATCAAGAACTCTCCGAACAGGCCCGGTTGCTCGCCGCCGTTCCGGGCATCGGCCCAACAGTGCTGGCAACGCTTCTCGGCGAACTCCCCGAACTTGGCACCCTCTGTCGCCGCCGGATCGCCTCCTTGGCCGGCCTCGCACCGCACCCGCGGGAGAGCGGAACCTGGCGCGGAACCAGACGCATCTGGGGCGGCCGACGCAAGGTCCGCGAAGCCCTCTACATCGCAGCCCTAAGCGCCTCGCGCCGGATCCCAACCCTCATCGCAATGCGAGATCGCATGCGGGCCGCTGGCAAAGCGCCAAAGACCATTCTAATCGCCATCGCCCGACAGCTCCTCGTCATACTCAACGCCATGATCCGACATCGGGAGCCCATTCGCCTCTAACCCTGAACACAGTTGCCCCCTGGGGCCGATGCGGTATCCGGGAACCACAAAGCTAAACTATTGAAAACACGAAATAATGGCGAAAAGTCTTGAGAAACACCGGATTTCGGCAACACATGCTGCACCGCGGCGTTTGTTTCATCGTCCGGGCTGTGCTAGGACGCCCCGGCGGCGACACGCACCGGCCAGTCCAACGCGCCGGGAACGCAGGCGCCGCCAAACCGCCAGGATCCCGACAATTCAAGAGTATATCGCAGTACGATGACCGAGGAACAGTCCGTCGTTACCCGTTTCGCGCCTTCGCCCACCGGCTTCCTGCATATCGGAGGCGCTCGCACGGCGCTGTTCAATTGGGTGTTCGCCCGCGGCCATGGCGGCAAGTTTCTGTTGCGCATCGAGGACACCGACCTCAAGCGCTCGACCCAGGAAGCCAAGGACGCGATCTTCGCCGGCCTGACCTGGCTCGGGCTTGACTGGGACGGCGAAGCGGTGAGCCAGGCCAGCCGCCGCGACCGCCACGCCGAGGTGGCCGAGCGCCTGTTGGCCGAGGGCCGCGCCTATCGCTGCTACGCCACCCAGGACGAGCTGGCCGCCATGCGCGCCGCCGCCGAGGGTACCGGCAAGCCGTGGCGCTACGACCGCCGCTGGCGCGACCGCGACCCGGCCGAGGCGCCCGAGGGCGTCGCGCCGGTGATCCGCTTTCGCTGCCCGCTCGACGGCGAGACGGTGATCGAGGATGCGGTGCAAGGCCGGGTCACGGTGCCCAACAGCGACTTGCACGACCTGATCATCATGCGCTCGGACGGCACGCCCACCTATATGCTGTCGGTGGTGGTCGACGACCATGACATGGGCGTCACCCACGTGATCCGCGGCGACGACCATCTGACCAACGCGGCGATTCAAAGCCAGCTGTTCCAGGCGCTCGGCTGGGCGGTGCCGGTGTTCGCGCATATCCCGCTGATCCACGGTCCCGACGGCAAGAAGCTGTCCAAGCGCCACGGCGCGCTCGGCGTCGAAGCCTATCGCGACATGGGCTTCCTGCCCGAGGCCATGCGCAACTATCTGATGCGTCTGGGCTGGGGCCATGGCGACATGGAAGTGTTCTCCAGCGACGAGGCCCAGGCGCTGTTCCGCCTCGACGCCATTGGACGCGGCGCGGCGCGCTTCGACACCGCCAAGCTGGAAAGCCTTAATGCCCATTATATCAAGGCCAGCGACGACGACCGGTTGCTGACCCTGGTCACGCCGTCCCTTGAGGCCCATATCGATCGCAAGATCGATGACCGGGAACGCACACGCCTGACCGCCGGCATGGCCGGGCTGAAGGAGCGCGCCAAGACCCTGGTCGATCTGGCCCAGGCGGCGACGGTTTATACCGGCCGCCGCCCGCTGAGCCCGGACGACAAGGCGGCGCGCCAATTGGACGACACCGCCCGGGCGATGCTGGGGCGGCTGATCCCGCGCCTCGATGCGGTCGAGACGTGGGACGAAGACGCGCTCGGCGCTGCCGTGCGGGCCTTTGCGGAGGAGGAAGAGTTGAAGGTCGGCAAGGTCGCCCCGGCGGTTCGCGCCGCGGTCACCGGCACGACGGTCAGCCCGAGCGTGTTTCAGGTGCTGGCGGTGTTCGGACGCGAGGAGACCTTGGCCCGGCTGCGCGACGCCGCGGCCGGCTGACTGCCCGGCATGGCGGGTGCAGCGCCATGCCGACCGACCCCCGATGGGGTCTCTAGGTAAGGAGAAAGGGAATGTCTCAGAGTTACACGCTCAACGGGTCCAACGGCACCAGCGCCGACCTACCCTATCGCGAGGGAACGGTAGGCCCGGCGGTACTCGATGTCCGCCAGTTGTACAGCCAGACCGGCATGTTCACCTATGACCCGGGCTTTGCCTCGACGGCCAGTTGCGAATCCAAGATCACCTATATCGACGGCGACAAGGGCGAATTGCTCTATCGCGGCTATCCGATCGAGCAACTGGCCGAACAGTGCGACTATATGGAAGTCTGTTATCTGCTGCTGTTCGGCGACCTTCCGACCGCGTCGGAGAAAGAAGACTTCGTCCATGGCGTGACCTATCACACCATGGTCCATGAACAGCTGAAGAACTTCTACAACGGCTTCCGCCGCGACGCCCACCCGATGGCGATCATGGTCGGCGTGGTCGGCGCCCTGTCGGCCTTCTATCACGACAGCACCGACATCCGTGACCCCAAGCAACGGCTGATCGCCAGCTATCGCCTGATCGCCAAGATGCCGACCATCGCGGCGATGGCCTATAAATACTCGATCGGCCAGCCGTTCACCTACCCGCGCAACGATCTGAGTTATTCGGCCAACTTCCTGCACTTGATGTTCTCGGTGCCGTGCGAGACCTACCATCCCTCGCCGACGCTGGAACGCGCCATGGACCTGATCTTCACGCTCCATGCCGACCATGAGCAGAACGCGTCCACGTCGACGGTGCGGCTGGCCGGCTCGTCGGGTGCCAACCCGTTCGCCTGCATCGCCGCCGGCATCGCCAGCCTGTGGGGCCCCGCCCATGGCGGCGCCAACGAGGCGGCGCTCGAAATGCTCGAAGAGATCGGCACGCCCGACCAGATCCAGACCTACATCGCCAAGGCCAAAGACAAGGACGACCCGTTCCGTCTGATGGGCTTCGGCCACCGGGTCTACAAGAATTACGACCCGCGCGCCAAAGTGATGCAGAAAGCCGCTCATGCGGTGCTCGACGAACTGGGCGTCAGCGACCCGCTGTTCGAAACCGCGCGCGAGCTTGAACGCATCGCCCTTGAAGACGAATACTTTATCGAGAAGAAGCTCTACCCCAATGTGGACTTCTATTCGGGCATTATCCTCAAGGCGATGGGCTTCCCGCGCAGCATGTTCACCGTGTTGTTCGCGCTCGCCCGCACCTCGGGCTGGATCGCCCAGTGGAACGAGATGATCGAGGACCCGAGCCAGCGCATCGGCCGGCCCCGTCAGCTCTACACCGGGCCGACCCGGCGCGACATCAAGCCGATCCACGAACGCGGCTGAGCCAAGAGCGCCAACCGCACCGCCAAGCGGTCAAACCAAAGGCCGCGCCCGGTGTCTCCGGGCGCGGCCTTTTTTGTCCGGTCATCGCCACGCCGCGGGCGCGGCGGGCTTACCCCTCGGCGGCGTCCTTGGGCAGCAGCATGGCCGAGATCACCGCTTCGGCAACCGTCGTGCCGTCGACCGTGGCGGTGCCGGCGAAGCGCCAGACATCGCGGCGCTGGCGTTCTTTCTGCACGTGCAGCTTGAGCACGCTGCCCGGATGCACCGGCTTGCGGAACCGGGCCTTGTCGATGGTCATGAAATAGACCAGCCGGCCAAAGCCGTCGTCGCCCAGGCTGTGGACCACCAGGGCCGCCGCCGATTGGGCGATCGCCTCGATGATCAACACGCCCGGCATCACCGGCGCGCCGGGGAAGTGGCCCGGGAAGAACGGCTCGTTGATGGTGACCATCTTGACGCCGGTGGCGCTTTCGCTGGGCACGATGTCTTCCAGCCGGTCGATCAGCAGGAACGGATACCGATGCGGCAGGTGTTCCAACACCTGCTGAATCTCCAGAACCTCCAGGGTCTGCGACATGGCGTTATTCTCCTTATCTGGCACAGGGGACCGGTGGGGGGCCCCGAGGGGCTGGGGACCCGACGCGGCCAACGGCGGCGGGCGGCCTGGAACGCGCTACGGGGCCGGACGCCCCGTCCCAGCCCCGTCAATCAACGGTCTCGACGCCGCCGATCCGCCGGGGTCGGTCCGGCCCGGGCGGATCGGCGCGGGTGTGCGGTCAGTTCCCGCCTTCGCCCTTGGTGGGCAGGTTGACGTCGAAGCTGGCCATTTCGGCGTCCAGGCGTTCGATCACCGCGGTGGTGACGTCGAGGCCCGAGACGTGCTGGCTGACGATATTCTTGTCCAGCACCATGGTGGCGTCGCGCTCTTCCATGATGCCCTTGATGATCGGGCGCAGTACCCGGCGCACTTCGAGGCGGGCCTGCTGCATGGCGTTCTGGCCGCGGTTCATCAGGTCGCGCACTTCCTGGTTGGCGGCCTGCTCTTCTTGCTGGATGCCCTGGACGCGCTCTTGCAGCACCTCTTCGCTGAGCATGTTCCGCTGGGCTTGCAGCTCTTCCACCTTGGAGCGCAGCGCCTCCTGCAATTCGCGCTGCCGGCCTTCCATGTCGACGCGGAAGCTTTGCATCTGGGCGGCGATATCCTGGCCCACCAGGCTGTCATTGTTCACCCGTTGGAAGTCGACCACCAGGATGCGGGCCACCGGCGTGTCTTGCGCGGCGGCGGCGCCGGCCACCAGGGTCATCAGGACGGCAAAGGCTGTCGTCAGAAAAGGTATCCGTGTCATCAGAAAGAGGTTCCCACGTTGAATTGAAGGGTCTGCGTGTTGTCCACATTCTCTTGTTTGAGGATCGGCCACGCCAGATCGATGCGGAACGGCCCGAACGGCGACTCCCACGAGACCCCGAACCCGACCGCCAGCCGCGGCTGCGAACTGTCCGCGAAGTTGAGCGCGTTGAGCTGTTGCTGCGTCGTCGCGAACTCCTCGAAATCGGTATCCCACAACGAGCCCACGTCGGCAAACGCGCTGGCCTGAACGCCCAACTCGCGCGCGCCTTCGCCAAGCGGCAGGAACAATTCCGCCGTGCCCAGATAGAAGGCGTTGCCGCCGAGCGGGAATTGCCGGCTGGAATCCAAAACGGTGCCGTCGTCGTCAACCAGCAACTCACGCGGACCGATGCCCGAGTTATCGAAGCCGCGAATGCGCGGACCGCCGATGAAGAAGGCGTCCTGGGTGCGCACAGGCTGGCCCAGACCTTCGACAAAGCCGCCTTCGAGCCCAAGCCGGAAGACGAAGCCGTACCACAGCGGCGTGAACCGGTCATAATCGAAGCGGGTGGTCAGCCGGGTGATATCGCCGCCCAGACCGGCAAAGTTCTGGCTGAACGTGGCGCGCGTGCCCCGGGTCGGCCGGATCGGATGGTTGAGCGTGTTGTAAACCAGATTATAGCCCAACTGCGAGGTCAGGAAATCGCCCGATTGCTGGTTGAGCAACAGGTTGAACACCGCATCGCCGGTGGTTCGCGGCGTGATGTCGTCCGACCGGATCGTGTAGTTGACGCCCAGGCCCACATATTCGGTCAGCGGCAGGCCGGCGCGCAAGGTCAGCCCGTAGCTGGTCTGCTCGAACGCCGAGATCCGCACGCCGCGCACGGTGTTGTTGATATCGGTGCGGAAGATGTCGAACCCGCCGCGCAGTTCGCGCCCGAACAGCCACGGTTCGGTGAAGCTGATGCTGGTGTTGGTGGACAAGGCCGAGATCGAGAAGTTGAACGCCAGATTCTGTCCCTTGCCCAAGAAGTTGCGCTGCTGCAACCCGAACTGGAACGAGAACGCGGCGAACGACGAGAAGGCAGCACTGAGGCTGACGCTGCCGGTCGCCTCCTCCTGCACCGACACGTCGAGGACGATACGGTCGTTCTGGCTACCCGGCAGTTGCTCGATCTCCACCTCGCGGAAGAAGCCCAGTTGCTGGATGCGCTGGCGCGAGCGTTCCTGCTTCGACAGGTTGAAGGCATCGCCCTCGCTCAGCCGCATTTCGCGGCGGATCACCCGGTCGAGCGTGCGCACATTGCCGCGCACGTCGATGCGTTCCACATAGACCCGCGGCGCGGACTCGACGGTGAACTTCACGTCGATGGTCCGGTCTTCGCGGTTGCGGGTCTGGTCGACGGCGATGTTGACGAACGCAAAGCCGAGCACGCCGGCGGCGTTGGTCAGATTGTCGACACTGTTGGAAATCCCGCTGGCCGAAAAAGTGCCGCCTTCGCGAATGTTCAAGAAGCCGCGGAACAGTTGCGGATTGATGTCGCGGATCTCGCTTTCCACCTCGATGTTGCCGAAGGTGTAGATCTCGCCCTCGTCGACCACGAAGGTGACGATGAAATCCTTGCGGTCAGGCGTCAGTTCCGAAACCTGGGAGATCAGCCGGAAGTCGGCATAGCCCTGATCCTGATAGAAGCCGCGCAGCTCCGAGGCGTCGAACGCCAGCCGGTCGGGGTCATAGGTGTCGAACGAGGTGAACAGCTTCCACCAGCGTGCCTCGACCGAGACCATCTCGCCGCGCAACTCGCCGTCGGAAAACGCCTTGTTGCCGATGAAGTTGATCCGCCGAACCTTGGACTTGGGGCCTTCGGATATCTCGTAGACCAGGTCGACCCGGTTTTGCGACAGCGACACGATCTTGGGCTCGATGATCGCCGCGAAATGGCCCTTGGCGCGGTAGATCTCCAGCATCCGCTGGACGTCGGCGCGGACCTTGGCGCGGGTGAACACCTGGCGCGGGCGCAACTGCGCCTCTTCCTGCAACTCGTCATTGTCCAGCTTGTCGTTGCCGTCGAAGCGAATGCGGTTGATGATCGGGTTTTCTTCGACCGCGATCACCAGCACGCTGCCGCGGGTCTGGAACGCCACGTCGGCGAACAGCCCGGTATTGACCAGCGCCTTGAGGCTGTCGTTCAGGCGCTGCGGGTCGAACCGGTCGCCCGGCCGCACGGTCAGATAGGAAATCACCGTACCCGCCTCGATGCGCTGGTTGCCGACCACCTCGATGCGCGAGATCGTGCCGGTCTGTGTCTGAGCGTTGGCCGGCGGCACAGCGCGCGGCGCAACCACGCCCAAGCCCACCAGGATCACCCCCCAGGCCGCAAGCCGACAAAAAAATGACACGGCAGAAAACCCCCAATTGATAAACCGGCCGCAATGCCCGGCGACCGCCGCTATAGCGATGAAACGTCGTTCCAGGTGACCAGGAGCATGAGACTGAGCACCAGCGCCAAACCGATGAGATTGCCCAATTCCTGCACCCGAGGCGGGACCGGCCCCCCTGTGACCGCTTCGATGGCGTAAAAGAGCAGGTGCCCCCCGTCAAGAACCGGAATGGGCAGCAGGTTGACGAGCCCGAGATTGACCGAGATCAACGCCATGAACAAGATGAAGGTCTCGGCACCAAGCGAAAGTTGCTGGCCCGAATATTGCGCAATCTTGACCGGTCCACTCAGATCCTCCACCGGCCGCAGCCCGAGAATGATTTGGCGCAGAGCCACATACATGGTCTGGGCGGTTCGCCCGGTCTCGCGCACCCCTTCCACCAGCGCCATGGGCAGCGACAGCTGGCGCACTTGCTCGGTGGCTTGGCGATAAATGCCCAACTGGCCGATGGTGTAGCGGTTGCCGAACCGATCCTCGCGTTCGATCCGATCGGGCGTGATGGTCAGGGTGCGCCGGTCGCCGGCGCGCAGCACGGTCACCGACATGGGCGTGCCGGCGTTGATGCGCACCCGCCGGTTCAACTCCGTGAAGCGGTCGATGCGCTCCCCGTCGACCGCGACGATCCGATCGCCGGGCTGGATGCCGGCGGCTTCGGCTGCCGACCCGGGCACCAGATCCTCGACGATCGCGGGATTGACGCTCTGGCCGTTGATCCAGAAGGTGGCGGCGAAGATCAGCACCGCAAACGCCAGATTGACCGCCGGGCCGGCGCCAACGATCAGCGCCCGTCGCCACAGCGCCTTGGTGTGGAAGGCGTCCGGCGGCGCGTCTTCCGCCGACTGGCGGGCGTCGGGCACGCTCGCCGGGTTCATGTCGCCGACAAACTTCACATAGCCGCCCAAGGGGATCAGGCTGACCCGCCAGCGAGTGCCGCGACGGTCGGTCCAGCCGGCGATCTCCGGCCCGAACCCGATCGAAAAGGCCTCCGCCCCCACCCCTAAGAGGCGGCCCACATAGTAGTGGCCCCACTCGTGGATGAACACGAGCACGCCAAGCGCCAGCGCAAAGGCGCCCAGCGTGTACAGCAGGCCTGGCGTGTCGGCTTCCATGGGCGACGGCTCCTAGGGGCGTTTGGGGCGGGTCGGCAGATCAGGCGCGCCGCATCACGGCTTCCTCGGCCCGGCGCCGTGCCTCGGCGTCGAGGGCGATCACATCGTCCAAATCGGCCAGCGGCCGCGCCGGCATGGCCGCCAGCGTCTCGGCAACCACGTCGGTGATGCCGAGGAAACTCAGCGTGCGGTTCAAGAAATGCTTCACGGCCACCTCATTGGCTGCGTTCATCACCGCCGGCGCGCTGCCGCCGGCGCGCAGCGCGTCGCGCGTCAGGGTCAGGGCCGGGAACCGGTCGGGGTCCGGGGCTTCGAAATCCAGCCGGGCCAGCGTGGCGAAATCAAGGCGCGGCGACGGTGTAGCGATCCGCTCGGGCCAGCCGAGGGTGTAGCCGATGGGCGTGCGCATGTCGGGCGACCCGAGCTGGGCCAATACCGAGCCGTCGGCATATTCCACCATCGAATGGATAATCGATTGCGGGTGGACGACGATCTCGATGCGCTCCTCGGGCACCGGAAACAGGTGATAGGCTTCGATCAGTTCCAGGCCCTTGTTCATCATCGTGGCGCTGTCGACCGAAATCTTGGCGCCCATGGACCAGTTGGGATGGGCGACCGCCTCCTCGGGCGTCACTTGGGCCAGGCTGTCGCGCGCGCGGGTGCGGAACGGCCCGCCCGACGCGGTCAACAGGATGCGCGACACGTCGTCGGCCTTGTCGAAGTCGAACACCTGGAAAATGGCGTTATGCTCGGAATCCACCGGCAACAGGATCGAGCCGCAGCGCTCCACCGCGGCGGTCACCAACTCGCCGGCGCACACCAAGCATTCCTTGTTGGCCAGCGCCACGGTGGTGCCGCGTTCGACCGCAGCCATGGTCGGCTTGAGCCCGGCGGCGCCGACGATGGCGCCCATCAGCCAGTCGGCGGGCAGGCTCGCCGCCTCGATCACCGCGTCGGCGCCGGCGCGCACCTCAATGCCGGTGCCATCGAGCGCGGCGACCAGGTCGCCATAGCGCTCGGGGTTGGCGATCACCGCCATCTGCGGACGGAAACGCCGGCATTGGTCGGCCAGCGCGGCCACATTCTCGTTGGCGGTCAGGGCGACCACCGTGTAGGCATCCGGGTCGCGGCCGATCAGGTCCAGCGTGTTCGCCCCCACCGAGCCGGTCGAGCCCAGAATGGTGACCGCCTTCGGTGCGTGGCTCGGATTGCTGTCTTTCATCGCTGTGTGCTGCCTTGGCTCAAAGAAACAGGATCGTGGCGGCAAGGACCGGCGTGACGAAGACCAAGCCGTCGACCCGATCCATCATACCCCCGTGGCCGGGGATCAACCGCCCCGAATCCTTGACACCGAACCGGCGTTTGATGGCGCTTTCCGCCATGTCGCCCAGCTGGCTCCACGCCGCCAGTGGCAGGCTCATACCAAGGGTAAGGGACAGCGGCAACGCCTCAAAGACCCAACCGCACACGGCAGAGCTCGCCGCCGCACAAACCAGACCGCCGACCGCCCCGGCCCAGGTCTTGTTCGGGCTGACCCGGGGCATCAGCTTGGGCCCGCCGATCAGCTTGCCGGCAAAATAGCCGCCGATGTCGGTGGCCCAGACCAGCAGGAATGCCCAGACCACCCAGCCAAGCCCGCCCTCCTGCCCACGCATCCAGGCAAGACAGAAACAGGGCAGCCAGACATAAAGCCCGGCAACGCCGCCCCAAACAGGCCCGGTGCGGTCGAACAGCCAGCCCAGCAGGACCACCAGACCGGCGCCCCCGGCCACCGCCACCAGCGCCTGGCCTTCGAGCCCGCCCCAGGTCAACGCCGGCAGCGCCAGCGCGATGGCGATGTTGAGCGGCAGGTAGAAGCGCCCGAGCCCGCGCGCCGTCCAGCCGGCGTCGGCGAACAGGCGGGCGAATTCGGTCGCCATGACCAGACCGGCCACCGCGACCATGGCGGCGAAGATCGGCCCGCCGGCGCTGACCGCGCCCAACGCCAACGGGATCAGCACCAAAGCCGACAGGATGCGGGGCAACAGACCCTGGAAAAGACGGTGCGCCATGGGCGTCCGGGGCGGGGTCAGGATCGGGCGCCGAAACGGCGGTCGCGGGTGCGGAAATCCTCGATCGCTGAATCGAGGTGGCTTTCCTGAAAGTCGGGCCACAGCACGTCCATGAACTCCAACTCGGCATAGGCCGACTGCCACAACAGAAAATTGGACAGCCGTTTTTCACCGCTGGTGCGGATGATCAGATCCGGGTCCGGCAGATCGTTGGTGAACAGATGCCGGGCGACGGTCTCTTCGGTGACCTGGTCGGCGGTCATTTCGCCGCGCGCGATCGACGAGGCGATGCAGCGCACCGCACTGACGATCTCGCCCTGGGCGCCGTAATTCAGCGCCAGCACCAGTTGCATGGTGCCGTTGGCCGCAGTGCGCCGCTCGGCCATGTCGATCAGCGACAGGATATCGGCCGACAGCCGATCGCGCGAGCCGATCACCCGCACGCGCACGCCCTGGGCGTCCAATTCGTCCACCTCGCGGCGCAGATAGTGGCGAAGCAGCCCCATCAGATCGTCGATCTCGTCGGGCGGCCGCTTCCAGTTCTCGGACGAGAAGGCATAAAGCGTCAGCACCGAAACGCCCTGGCGCACCGCCGCGCGCACCGCCCGGCGCACGGCTTCCGCGCCTTGACGGTGGCCGAAGGCGCGCGGCAGGCGGCGGCGCGCCGCCCAGCGTCCGTTGCCGTCCATGATGATGGCAACGTGGCGCGGCTGTGCGACGCTGGCTTCGATTTGGGGCTTGGCGTGCAACATGGCGCCAGAATCCTAAGACTCAATCCTCAGACCCGATCGTCAGACCTGCATGATTTCCTTTTCTTTTGCTTCCAGCAGGCTGTCGATTTCCTTGATGGTGGAATCGGTCATTTTTTGGACCTCGTCGGCACGCCGCTTGGCGTCATCTTCACCGATCTCGCCATCCTTCTCCAACTTTTTCAGGCCCTCCATGCCGTCACGGCGCACGTTGCGCACGGCAATGCGCGCCTGTTCGGCATATTTGCCCGCAACTTTGGTCAATTCCTTGCGCCGTTCTTCATTGAGTTCGGGCACCGGTACCCGGATGGTCTGGCCGTCGATCATCGGGTTGAGACCGATGCCGGCATTGCGAATCGCTTTCTCGACCGCGCCGACATTGTTCTGGTCCCAGACCTGGACGGCGAGCATGCGCGGCTCGGGCACCGTGATCGAGCCGACCTGGTTGATCGGCATGCTGCTGCCATAGACGGTCACCGTTACGGGGTCGAGCAGGCTGGCGCTCGCCCGGCCGGTGCGCAGGCCCGAGAATTCGTGCTTCAGCGCGTCCACCGCGCCGTCCATCCGCCGTTTCAGGTCTTTTTTGTCGAACGCTCCGCTCATGCTGCCACTTCCTCTCCGATAATCGTGCAAGTCCCCTCACCGCGCAGGACCCGGCCGAGTTCGCCCTGATCCTCGATGGAGAACACATAGATGGGAATCCCGTTTTCGCGACACAGCGAGATGGCGCTGGCGTCCATCACCTTCAGGTCGTCGCGCAGGACATCCATATAGGTCAGCCGCTCATAGCGCTCGGCCGACGGGTCGGTCTTGGGGTCGGCGGTATAGACGCCGTCCACCTGGGTCGCCTTGAACACCGCATGGCAGCCCATTTCGGCGGCGCGCAGGGCGGCGGCCGTGTCGGTGGAGAAAAACGGGTTGCCGGTGCCGGCGGCGAAGATGACGATGCGGCCCTTTTCCATATGCCGGATCGCCCGGCGGCGCAGATAGGGCTCGCACACGCTTTCCATATGGATCGCCGATTGCACCCGGGTCGGTACGCCGAGCTTTTCGAGCGCGTTCTGAACCGCGAGCGCGTTCATCACCGTGGCCAGCATGCCCATATAATCCGCCGACGCCCGGTCGAAGCCCTTGGCGGCGGCGGCCAGGCCGCGAAAGATGTTGCCGCCGCCGACCACGGCGCAAATCTCCACATTGGCATCGTGCGCGGCCATCAGTTCCTCGGCCACCCGGTTCACCGTCGCCGGACTGATCCCATATTGCTGGTCGCCCATCAGGGCCTCGCCGGACAATTTGATCAGAACGCGTCGGACCGGTTCGGGTTCGGTCATGGCCTTAGCCCCCCTGGCTCAAGAAGTGGCGCACAATAGTCAGGTTCTCCGCGGCTTGCCAACACTCAATCGCGCCCGCCAGACAGCGGGTTGCGACCCGGCCGCGGGCGGGTCAGCCATGAAAAAGGCCCGGCGACAAGGTCACCGGGCCCGGAACGATCCGGCGGGGCGATCAGGACCCGGCCGCAGCCGCCGCCACTTCCGCGGCGAAATCGTCTTCCTTCTTCTCTTTGCCCTCGCCCAGCTCGTAGCGGACATAGGCCTTGAGCGTGATCGACGCGCCGGCATCCTTGGCCGCCTGCTCGATCAGCTTTTCGATCTTGGTCTCGCCGTCGACCACCGAGATCTGCTTCATCAGGCAGACCTCTTCGTAGAATTTGCGCATCCGGCCTTCGATCATCTTCTCGATGATCTCGGCGGGCTTGCCGCTGTCGGCGGCCTTGTCGCGCTGGACCTGCTTTTCGCGCTCGACCAGTTCGGGGTCGAGATCGGCCACGTCGAGCGACGCCGGGTTGGTCGCCGCCACATGCATGGCGATATGCTTGGCCAACTCCTGCATCTTGTCTTCGGCCGCGTCGCCTTCCAGCGCCACCAGCACGCCGATCTTGCCGAGCGTGCCGGCCTTGACCGCGCCGTGCACATAGCTGCCGATGACGCCCTGCGCCACCTCGACCCGCACCGCGCGGCGCAGCTCCATGTTCTCGCCGATGGTGGCGATCAGGTGGGTCAGCTCGTCGCCCAGCGTGCGGTCGCTGCCCGGATAGGGCTTGTCCTTCAAGCCGTCCATGTCGCCGCCCTCGGCCAGCGCCAGGCCGGCGACGGTTTCCACGAAGCCCTGAAACTGCTCGTTGCGGGCCACGAAGTCGGTCTCGGCATTGACCTCGACCAGCGCGCCCCGGGTGCCGTCAACCGCCAGGCCCACCAGGCCCTCGGCCGCCGCGCGCCCGGATTTCTTGGCCGCCTGCGACAGCCCCTTGGTGCGCAACCAATCGACCGCGGCGTCCACGTCGCCGTCGGTTTCGGCCAGCGCCTTCTTGCAGTCCATCATGCCCGCGCCGGTCTTTTCGCGCAGGCTCTTCACCATTGCCGCCGTAATCTGAGCCATCTTCAATCGTCCTTGTGTCTCGACCGCCGGCCGCGCGCCTGAGCGCTGCCGAGCCGGTCGACCGCTTCAATCCGCTTGCTCCGGCACGGTCGGGGCACCGCCCCGACCGTGGTTCGATCAGGACGCGTCGGCCGGCGCGGCCGCGGCGCCGTCGCCCGCGGCGTCCGACGGCGCCAGCGCCTCTTCGGCCACCGGCGCGTCAGTCTCGCCGAGGTCAATGCCCTGCGCGCGCAGCGACTCTTGCAGGCCGTCGAGCACCGCCGCCGCCATCAGGTCGCAATACAGCCGGATCGCCCGGCTGGCATCGTCATTGCCCGGCACCGGGAAGGTGATGCCGTCGGGGTCGCAGTTGGTGTCGACCACCGCGACCACCGGGATGTTCAGCCGGCGCGCTTCCTTGATCGCCAGATCTTCGCGGTTGGTGTCGATGACCACGATCATGTCGGGCAGACCGCCCATCTCGCGAATGCCGCCCAGGCTCAACTCCAACTTGTCGCGCTCGCGCGTCAGGTCAAGCCGTTCCTTCTTGGTCAGACCGGTTTCGCTTTCGCCCAAGCGCTCGTCCAGCGTCTTCAGGCGGCGGATCGAGTGCGAGATGGTCTTCCAGTTGGTCAGCATGCCGCCGAGCCAGCGGTGGTTGACGAAGTACTGGCCGCAACGCTGCGCGGTCTCGGCGATCACCGGGGCGGCCTGGCGCTTGGTGCCGACGAACAAAATGCGCCCGCCATTGGCGGCCACGTCGCGCATTTCGCGCAGCGCGCGGTCGAACAGCGGCACGGTCTGCGACAGGTCGATGATGTGAACGCGGTTGCGATCGCCGAAGATGAACGGCGCCATCTTCGGGTTCCAACGGTGGGTCTGGTGGCCGAAGTGCACGCCGGCTTCCAGAAGCTGGCGCATGGAAATGTCGGGCAGGGCCATATCCTGTCTCCTTTTCCGGTTGATCCGCCGCAGGGTTAGCGATCCATGGGTCGATCCCATGGACACCGGAGGGGCCGGACGGGGATGTCTCCCCCGGCGGGCCCGAACCCTGCGTGTGAGATTGCTTTCGCGGGCGCGGTCTTACCCGTCGCCCGATCGCTTTGCAAGCCTTAAGTGGCGGCGATCCCGATGGTACACAACCCCGGTGCCGGACCGGACGCGCACGGGACGACCGGACCCCTAGGCTGAGCGGCTGCCGGCCGCAGCCGTCACCAGCGCCGGCGGACGCGCAATTCGGCGTCCAGATGGCTGGCCTCGGTGACGCCATAGCCGGCGTCGGCCGGGATGGTCACGGTGCGCCGGCCGTCGCGTGAGATCACCTTGGGCAGGATCGCCGCGTCGACGCTGGCGCGCGCCAGGCCCAAGGCCTCGGCCACGGTGCGCGCGCGCGCCAGCTTGGTCAGGATCAGCCGGGTCGGGAACATGAGCAATGCCTCCTCGCGCGCCCAGGCGTCGAGCAGACGGTGCGGGCTCAGCCACTGCAAGGCGACCGCCTCGGCGCCGTCGGGACTGGAGCGCTGGCCGCGTGGCGCCCGGACCAGAAAGAACCGGGTGTCGAAGCGCTTGGGCACCGGCTCAGGAGTGATCCAATGGGCGAACGCCACCAGATCGCCCAGACCGGTGGCACACCCCTCCACCAGCCCTTCCCGGCGCAGCATGTGCCGCCACAGGCCGGGCTTGCGGCTGACCCGGTCGCGGTAGCGCCGGGCCACCTGGCGCCGCCGCGCCTCGCCCACCGGCGCCTGGGCGCCGCGCGGGCGGGCGAGCAGAAGGCCGGTCTCCTCGAACAGCTCACGCACGCCACCGCGGCGAAAGCCTTCGATGCCCGGCCCGTCGAAGCGGTCGACCCGGCCGCCGGGGAACACCATCAGTCCGCCGGCGAACGACAGCCCGGCGGCGCGCGTCTGCATCAGCACCTCCAGCCCCGCCGGCCCGTCGCGCACCACCAGAAGCGAGGCAGCCGGCAGCGCCGGGACCGGCCCTGCCACCTGCCCGGCTGCCCGCCCGGTTGTCGCTCCGCTCTTGGGCTCCGCCTCCGGATCGGTCTCAACCGTGGGCCGCCCGTCCTGTCCCGATACCGCCGACATCGCCATGGGTCTCAGACCTCCTCCACTTCCACGACGCCGCGCATATGAGCCAGCGCCTGGCGCAAGGGTGGCGCGATCTTATAGCCGCCGTCCAGTTCCAGTTCGGCTTCGCGCTGACCGTCGAGCCCGAGGATCAACTGCACCTTGCCGCGGCCGCCGCGATAGCGGCCCAACAACTCGGCCAGATTGGCCAGGGGGTCGGTCTCGGTCAGATAGACCTTCAAGGTCGCGGCCTTCTGCGCGATGGCGTCGTCGAGCGGCTGCAACGCCTTGGCGCTCAGGCGCACCATGTCGTCATCCTCGCGCCGCCGGGTCTCGACCTTGGCGAGCAACGGCGCCCCGGCTTCGGCCAGGGTGCGCGCGCCGTCGAGCATGTCGGAGAACACCATCACCTCATACTTCGCCGTCCGGTCCGACAGGGTCAGAATGCCGAACGGCTTGCCCTTGCGGCTCTTGCGCTGGGCGAAGTCGACGATGGCGCCGACCATGGGCAGCGTCTCGCCCTGCACCTTGCCGGCGAGCACATCCTCCGCCGCCACCGCGTCGAGCCTGCGCACCGCTTCGTCATAACTGTCGAGCGGATGGGCCGACAGGTGAAAGCCGATCGCGCCGAGTTCGTAGGTCAACTGGTCCATGGGCAGCCAGGGCTGCATGTCGGGCAAGGGCGGCCGGCTGTCGTCGGCGGCCTCGCCGAACAGGTTGACCTGCGCCGAGCTGCGCCGTTCGGCCGCGTCGGCGGCGTGGCGCATGAGCATCTCGGCGCTGGCGGCAACCTGCGCGCGGTTGGCGTTCAGGCTGTCGAAGGCGCCGGCGGCGGCCAGTTGTTCCAACTGCCGGCGGTTCATCAGCTTGGGGTCGACCCGCTCGGCGAAGTCGAACAGGTCCTTATAGGCCCCGTTGGCGCGCCGTTCGGCGACGATCTGTTCGACCGCCTTCTCGCCCACGCCCTTGATGGCGGCGAGCGCGTAGCGAATCCCGAGGCCCGCGCGCGGGTCGTCGGCGTCCATCGCGTCGTCGACCGGCTCGACCCGGAAGTGGCGGCCGGACTTGTTGATGTCGGGGCCCTTGAGCTCGATGCCCATCTGGCGCACGTCGTCGCGGAACTGGCCCAGCTTGTCGGTATTGTTGAGGTCGAGCGACATGATCGCGGCCATGAACTCGACCGGGTAATTGGCCTTGAGATAGGCGGTGTGGTACGAGACCAGCGCATAGGCGGCGGCGTGCGATTTGTTGAAGCCATAGCCCGCGAACTTGGCCAACAGGTCGAAGATCTCGTGCGCCTTCTTCTCGGGCACGTCGCGCTCGGCCGCCCCGGCGACGAAGATCTGGCGCTGTTTGTCCATCTCTTCGGCTTTTTTCTTGCCCATGGCGCGGCGCAGCAGGTCGGCCTGGCCCAGCGTATAGCCGGCCATGACCTGGGCGATCTGCATCACCTGTTCCTGATAGATCGGCACCCCATAGGTCTCTTCGAGCACCTGGGCGATCATCTCATGGGGGTATTCGACCACCTCGCGGCCGTGCTTGCGCTCGATATAGGTGGGGATATTGTCCATCGGCCCGGGCCGATAAAGCGCCACGATGGCGATGATATCCTCGAACTTGTCGGGCTTGAGCCCCTTGAGCACCTTGCGCATGCCGGTGCTTTCAAGCTGGAACACGCCGGCGCTGTCGCCCGCCGACAGCATGGCGAAGCTGGCCGGGTCGTCGAGCGGGACGGTATCCAGGTCCACCTTGATGCCGCGTTCGGCGATGTAATCGACCGCCCGGGCCAGCACGGTCAGCGTCTTGAGGCCGAGAAAGTCGAACTTGACCAGGCCCGCCTGTTCGACCCACTTCATGTCGAACTGGGTCACCGGCATGTCGGAGCGCGGGTCGCGGTAGAGCGGCACCAGCTCGTCGAGCGGCCGGTCGCCGATCACCACCCCGGCGGCGTGGGTCGAGGCGTGGCGGTAGAGCCCTTCGAGCTTGAGCGCCCGGTCGACGATCAGCCGGGTCTGTTCGTCCGTGCGGATCGCCTCGGCCAGCCGCGGCTCGGTGTCGATGGCCTCTTGCAAGGTCACCGGATTGGCCGGGTTGTTGGGCACCATCTTGCACAGCTTGTCGGTCTCGCGGTACGCCTGTTCGGCGACCCGGCCCACATCGCGCAGGATCATCCGGGCCTGGAACTTCCCGAAGGTGATGATCTGCGCGACCCGGTCGCGGCCGTATTTCTCCTGCACATAGTGGATCACCCGCTCGCGCTTGTCCTGGCAGAAGTCCACGTCGAAGTCAGGCATCGACACGCGCTCGGGGTTCAGGAACCGTTCGAACAGCAAGGTGAAACGCAGCGGGTCCAGATCGGTGATGCGCAACGAAAAGGCAACCAGCGAGCCGGCCCCCGAGCCGCGCCCGGGCCCCACCGGGATGCCATTGTCCTTGGCCCACTGGATGAAGTCGGCGACGATCAGGAAGTAGCCCGGAAAGCCCATCTGGTTGATGATCTTGAGCTCGTGCTCCAGGCGCTCCCAATAGGGTTTGGCGGCGGCCGCGCGCGCCGGCTCGTCCATGTCGTCGGTGAACACATGGGTGGCGAGGCGCAGGCGCAGGCCCTCCTCGGCCTCGCTGCGCAGCATGTCGGCCTCGGAAATGCCCTGGCCCTCGGTGAAGTTGGGCAGGATCGGGTCGATCGGCGCCACCTTGAAGGCGCAGCGCCGGGCGATCACCAGCGTGTTGTCCACCGCCTCGGGCAGGTCGGCGAACAACAGGCGCATCTCGCGCGCGGTCTTCAGCCGGTGGTCGGGGGTCAGCCGGCGCCGTTCGGTCTCGCGCAGATAGCGCCCCTCGGCGATGCACAGCAGGGTGTCGTGGGCGTCGTACATCTCGGCGTCGGGGAAGAACGCCTGGTTGGTGGCCACCAGCGGCAGGTCATGGGCATAGGCCAACTCGATGAAGCGTTCTTCGGTCGCCGCCTCGCAGGCCAGGCCGTGGCGCTGGATCTCCACATACAGCCGACCGGGGAAATGGTGCGCCAGGTCGAGCAACAGCCGCTCGGCCTTGACGTCCTGGCCCTGCTGCAACAGGTGGCCCACCGGCCCCGCCGCGCCGCCGGTGAGCGCGATCAAGCCGGCGGTCAGACCGTCGAGATCGCTAAGCGCGATGTGCGCGGGGTCCATGTCGCCGCTGTCCAGGTGCGCCTTGGACACCAGTTTCATCAGATTGCGATAGCCGACCTGGTTCTGGACCAGCAGCACCAGCGGGTCGGGCGCCGGCTTGCGGCCGTGGCGGTCGGGCGCGATCTGCGGGTTTTCCAGGCCGAGGGTGACACCCAGGATCGGCTGCACGCCTTTGCCCGCCATGGTCTGGGAAAACGCCAGCGCGCCGAACAGATTGTTGGTATCGGTGATCGCCACGGCGGGCTGGGCGTCGGCGGTCACCGCCTCGGCCAGCGCCTTGATCGGGATCGCCCCTTCGGAAAGCGAAAAGGCGGTGTGCACGCGCAGATGCACGAACCCGGCATGGGCTGCTGATTGGGGCACGGTGGGCGACGATTGCGACATGGCGGGCAGGACCTTGGCTGGACGGACGGCGCGCGGCCCCTCCTTCGGGGCGGGGCTGCCTTCGGATCGGGGCCCCCTTCGGATCGGGCGACCGGCGGGTCAGGCCCGCTTCGGATCGGGCGGCCGGCGCCGGGTCAGCCCCGGCCCCGGACCGCGGTCAGTCCTGGCCGCGCGTGTCCCGGCGTCCGCGGCCGACCAGCGCCACCACCACCCACAGCAACAGCGCCAGGATGATCAGCCACAACCAATGCCCCATCAAAAAGCCACCCACATGGCCTAGCCCGCCGCCCATATGGCCGCCGCTGCCGCCGTCGTGATGATCGCGGGCGAAGGCTGCCGGACCAAACAACAAGGCGACCACATCCGCGCACCAGACCATGCCGCCGATGGGCGTCTGGTGGAACGACTCCACGGTTTCGGAAGACACCGTCAATGGGTCCATGGTGGTTTCCCCGTCTTGGCTGGATAACTGAAAGTCTAGCGGCGACACGCGCCGGCCTCAAGGTTTGACAGCCCCGCCTGCGGGCTGCCGGTCGCGGGCGACGACCACATAGACCCAGGGCCCAAAGACCGGCCGCACCGCCAGCAGCGCCCCGCCGAGCGGGCTGGCCGGTGCCTGGCTCGCTGCCGGCGTCCCGCCCTCTTCGCCAGGGCCGGCTTGGTCGCCGGGATTGGCGGCGCGGTCGCGGAGGCGCCGGATCGGCGCGGCGGTCAACGCCCGGTCGGGGTCGTGGGCGATGCCGTCCCAGGCGCCGAACCCGCGCCGCCAGCGAAACGCCGCCACCGGCGCGCCGGCGGCGTTGGTGAACAGGCAATCGCAGCGCACCGGCGCGCCCAAGGCGTGGGCGGCGAGCGCCTCTTCATAGACCCCCTGGTTGCTCAGCAGACGCAGCCCGGCGGAGACCACCGGCGCGCCCTCCTGCGGCCCGAGGGCGAAGAAGCCCAGCACCACGATCACCGCGCCGCGCACGGCGAGGCCGACCGACCGCGCGGCGAGCGCGGTCAACAGCATGGACAGGGCCAGAAACAGGCCCACGAGCCACAGCCCCTGCCCCGCCCCCTGCGCCCAGACGATCGGCAGCCAGACATTGGCCAGGCAATAGCCGAGCGCCAGGGCGAGCCAGCCGCGATAGGCCCAGATCAGGGCCTTCGACGGGCGCGGCTCGAAGGTGCGAAAGCGGGCCATCGGTTCGCCTCGATACGCCGGCGGCGGTCGGTCGCGGCCTTATTCGCTCGGCGCCGCCGTCTTCTTCGGCGGCTCGACCACGCGGATGTGCAGTTCGCGCAGGTGCTTGAGGTCGACCGTGTTGGGCGCGCCCATCATCAGGTCTTCCGCACGCTGGTTCATCGGGAACAGGATCACCTCGCGGATATTGGGCTCGTCGGCGAGCAGCATGACGATCCGGTCGACGCCGGGCGCGATGCCGCCGTGGGGCGGCGCGCCGCACTTGAACGCGTTGAGCATGCCCGAGAAGCGCTCTTCGAGCACCTCAGGGCTATAACCGGCGATCTCGAACGCCTTGTACATGATGTCGGGCCGGTGGTTCCGGATCGCGCCCGAGCTGAGCTCGATGCCATTGCAGACGATGTCGTACTGATAGGCCAGGATATCGAGCGGGTCTTTGGTTTCCAGCGCGTCGAGCCCGCCTTGCGGCATTGAGAACGGGTTGTGGCTGAAGTCGAGCGTCTTGGTGTCGGGGTCGTACTCGTACATGGGAAAGTCGACGATCCAGCAGAACGCATAGCGCTCCGCGTCGATCAGGCCCAGATCCTCGCCCACCTTGGTGCGCGCGGCACCGGCAAGGGCGGCGGCGTCGGCCTCGGCGCCGGCGGCGAAGAACACCCCGTCATTGTCCCCAAGCCCCATCTGCTCGCGCAGTTGGGCCAGGCGTTCCTCGCCCAGATTCTTGGCAATCGGGCCGCCCGGCACGCCGTCCTTGATATTGATGTAGCCGAGGCCCGCATGGCCCTCGCTGCGCGCCCAATCGTTCATCTTGTCGAAGAAGCTGCGCGGGTTGGCGCCCGCACCCGGCGCCGGGATCGCGCGCACCACCGCGCCCTTGTCGATCAGCTTGGCGAACAGGCCGAAGCCGCCGTCGCGGAACACCTCGGTCACGTCCTCGATGACCAGCGGGTTACGCAGATCGGGCTTGTCGGTGCCGTATTTCAGCATCGCCTCGCGATAGGGAATGCGCGGGAACGGCGTGTCGGTCACCGGCCGGTCGGTGAACTCCTTGAACAGCCCCGCCATCACCGGCTCGATGGCCGCGAACACATCGTCTTGGGTGACGAAGGCCATTTCCACGTCGAGCTGGTAGAACTCGCCCGGGCTGCGGTCGGCGCGCGCGTCCTCGTCGCGGAAGCACGGCGCGATCTGGAAATAGCGGTCGAAGCCCGACACCATGATCAGCTGCTTGAACTGCTGCGGCGCCTGGGGCAGCGCATAGAACTTGCCCGGGTGCAGCCGGCTCGGCACCAGGAAGTCGCGCGCCCCTTCCGGGCTCGACGCGGTCAGGATCGGCGTCTGGAATTCCATGAAGCCCTGGTCTTCCATGCGCCGGCGGATCGAGCGGATGATCTGGCTGCGCAGCACGATGTTCTTGTGCATGGTCTCGCGGCGCAGGTCGAGATAGCGGTGCCGCAGGCGGATGTCTTCGGGGTATTCCTGTTCTCCGAACACCGGCATGGGCAGGTCGCCGGTTGCCGACTGGACCTCGAAATCCTTGATCCACACTTCGATCTCGCCGGTGGGCAGGTCGGCGTTCACGGTCTCGGGTGAGCGCGCGACCACCTTGCCGGTGATCGTCACCACGCTTTCCGAGCGGATCGCCTCGACCGCCTTGAAGGCGTCGGCGTCCACGTCGAGCACGCACTGGGTGATGCCGTAATGGTCGCGCAGGTCCACGAACAACAGATTGCCGTGGTCGCGCTTGCGGTGCACCCAGCCGGACAGACGCACGGCAGCGTCCACATGGGATTTGGTCAGCTCGGCGCAGGTATGGGTGCGATAGGCGTGCACGGGCGCTCTCTCCTGGACGGTCGGTCGGTCACGGACAATGAAAAAGGCAAGGGGCGCGCGCCGACCCACGGGCGGAGCGAGGCACACGCACGAGCGCCGCTAAAGCGCATGGCCGGCCGGCTTTTGTCAAGCGTCGCGGCCGGCCGGCGCGCCCGGCGGGTCTTGTCCCCTTTCTCGCCGATGCACCATCGAGGCCGTTGCAAGCCTGGGTCGGCGGGGTTAGACCGTTGCCATGACACGCGCCAATTCCACATTGATTACCGATACCGACTCGCTCGTCGCCTTGTGCGACCGCCTGAGCGAGGCCGAGTTTCTCACCGTGGACACCGAATTCATGCGGGAGTCCACCTACTGGCCCAAACTGTGCCTGATCCAGGTCGCCGACGAGACCGAGGCCCAGGCCATCGACCCGCTGGCCGAGGGGCTCGACCTCACGCCGTTCTGGTCTTTGATGGTCAAGGGCCGGCCGCTCAAGGTCTTCCACGCCTGCCGCCAGGACCTGGAGATCGTCTACCAGGCCACCGGCACGCTGCCCAACAAGCTGTTCGACACCCAGTTGGCGGCCATGGTGTGCGGCTATGGCGACCAGGTGGGCTATGAGTCGCTGGTCAACCAGCTGGCCCGCCACAGCCTTGACAAATCCGCCCGGTTCACTGACTGGGCGCGCCGGCCGCTGACCGAACGCCAGGTGAGCTACGCGCTCGGCGACGTCACCCATCTGCGGGTCATCTACCACCGGCTGGCCGAGGAACTGGGCCGCAACGGCCGCGCGTCGTGGCTGAGCGAAGAGGTCGACGCCCTGCTCGACCCGGCCACCTATCGCGTCGAGCCCGAAGACGCCTGGCGCCGGATCAAGACCCGGACCACGGCACCGCGCTTCCTCGGCATGCTGCGCGAGGCGGCGGCCTGGCGCGAGCGCGAGGCGCAGCGCGCCGACCAGCCGCGCAACCGCATCGCCAAGGACGAGGTGCTGCTGGAACTGGCCGCCGAACCGCCGGCGAGCCAGGAAGCGCTGGCGTCGGTGCGCGGGCTGGGCCGCAAACTGGCCGGCAACCGCTCGGGGCGCGAGCTGATGGACGCGCTCGAACGCGGCCGCCAGACGCCCGAGGACGACCTGCCGCGGGTGGAAAAGAAACGCCGCATCGCCGACAAGACGCCGCCGATCGCCGACATGCTCAAGCTGTTCTTGAAGATCCGTGCACAAGAGTCGGGCGTGGCGGCCCGATTGATCGCCAGCGCCGCCGACGTGGAGGCGATCGCGCGCGACGACGAGGCCGACGTGCCGGCGCTCAAGGGCTGGCGGCGCCGCATCTATGGCGACGAGGCGCTGAAGATGAAGCACGGCCGGCTGGCGCTCGCCGGCACCGGCAAGGGCGAGGTCGAGGTGGTCGAACTGGAATAGCCGCCCCCGGCCGGGTGCCCACGCCCCTTGCCCGGCCCCCTCTTCCCGGACAAAGAGCGACGCGACGCCAGCCCGTCGCCGGCCGCGCCACGCGCCCGGCGGCATCCTTGGCTGGCGGCCGGGGCCGGTATCGCCATGCTCGCCGGGACCGGGCGCCGAGCCGCAAGCCCTCGACCGCCGTCCGTTGCCGGAGATGTCCATGCCCATCCGCACCCTCGACCAGATCCCGACGCCGGCGCTGCTGTTGGACACCGCCCGGCTCGACGCCAATCTGGGCGCCATGGCGGCGCGCGCGCGGGCGCTGGGCGTCACCTGGCGGCCCCATTTCAAGACCCTCAAGGCGCCCGCCGTCGTGCCCCGTCTGCGCGCCTTGGGCGCCACCGGTGCTGCGGTCAGCACGCCCGCCGAAGCCGCCGCCTGTGTCGCCGCCGGGCTCGGCGATCTGTGGTACACGGCGCCGTTCGCGCCCCATAAGGCCGCCCTGCTCGCGCCGCTGGTCGCCAACGGCCTGTCCCTGACCCTGTTGCTGGACGACCCCGCCCATGCCGCCCAACTGGACGCCGCGGCCCAAGCCGCCGGGGTCCGCCTGGGCGCGATGATCGAACTGGATATCGACGGCCATCGCGGCGGCGTTGAACCCGACAGCCCGCGCTTTGGCGACTTGTTGGGCGTGCTCGGGCAGGCCCGCGCGCTCGACCTCGTCGGGCTCTACGGCTATGGCGGCGGCACCTATGACCTGGCCGAGCGCCCGGCGCGCCAGGCGCTCGTCGCCCGCATCGCCGGCGGCGTCGCGGCGACCGCCGACCATCTGACCCGCCACGGCTGGACCGTGCGCCACCGCGCGCTGGGCGGGTCGCCGGTGTTGGCCGAGGCCCGGGCCGCCGACCTCGCCGGCATCGACAGCCTGTGCGCCGGCGTCGCCATGGTCGAAGACCTGGCCCAGTGCGGCAATGGCGTGGCCCAGCCCGCGCGCATCGCCCTGTCGGTGCTCGCCCGCGTGGTCCAGCACCAGCGCGAAACCGGCCGGCTGTTCGTCGACGCCGGCGCGCTCGCGCTCTCGAAGGATCGCTCGACCGGTCCCCAAGCCGACGACCAGGGCTATGGGCTGCTGTGCGACGCCCATGGCACCCCCTTGGGCGACGGTGACGTGGTGGTGACCGCGGTGTCCCAGGAACATGGGCTCGTCGCCCGGCGCGGCGGCGGCGCCCTGCCCGCCACACTGCTCGCCGGCGCGCTGGCCGCGGGCCAGCCGGTGCGCATCCTGCCCAACCACGCCTGCATCACCGCTGCGGGCCATGACGGCTATTGGCTGGTCGACGAGGCCGGCGGCGTTGCCGGCACCTGGGCGCGGGTCAATGGCTGGATTGCCCCCCCGCCCACGGCCCAACCGCCCGGCCAAAGCGAGGGCTGACCGGCGGTGCGCCGCACAATGGCTTGCCCGACGCCGTCCGGCACCATATATTCGCAATCATGAATATGCACGAGATGAAACAGTCCTCGCGCGCCGCGGCGGACCTGATGCGCCTGTTGTCCAACGAGCACCGGTTGATGATCCTGTGCCAATTGGTCACCGGCGAACGCAGCGTCGGCGCCCTGGCCGACCTGCTCGGCGTGCGCCAGACCGTGGTGTCGCAGCACCTGTCGCTGTTGCGGCGCGACGGCATCGTCGCCCCGCGCCGGGACGGGCAGACCATCTATTACTCGCTCGACAGCGCCGCCGCGCGCCAGGTGATCGAGACCCTCTACCGGCTCTATTGCGCCCCGGCCGAGGCCGCCGAAGCGACCGCCTGAGCGACCGACCGCCGCCCCCCCCGCGCTCATCAAGAGCGCTAAACGCCCCAACCGATGACGGGCCGCCTTGCAGGCGGCGGTGTCCGGGGTAAGCGCCCGTCCGTGGATGGCGTCGCTTCCGCTCGCCATGACCGTGTCGGAGTGGCCGTCCGACGGTCGCCGGTTTCGGTGCCATGGCCAGGTCGACCGGCCAGGGGCTCGATCCTGGCGGCCGGTTGCTTGGGTGCAGCGACACCAGGCAGCGGCCTGCCCGGCCAAGCGTCACGCCTGCTGCAATGGCGCGCGCAAGTGACGCCATCCACCGACGCCGGCGGGCGGGCCTCTGTCGGCTGCGGGTCGCGCCGCCCTCCCTGGGTGCCATCAAGCCCTCTTGTGGGCGGGCCTTATATTCGTATATACGCATATACGCGATTACCGAGACTTGACCGGGCCGCTAGGCGGGCCGGGTCTGGCGGTCCAGACTTTATCTGGCCAACCAGACGTGGCGCCACGGCGCGAGCGAAAGGACAGACGATGAATATCGACCGTTATGTGATTGCCTTCGCCGGCACCATGGTGCTGGTCAGCCTGACCCTGGGCCTGCTGCACCATCCCTGGTGGTTCGCGCTCACCGGCTTTGTCGGGCTCAATATGCTCCAGGCCGCGTTCACCGGCTTCTGCCCGCTCGCCTGGGTTCTGAAAACCCTGGGCATCAAGCCGGGCCAGGCGTTTTCCTGACCGTCGCCCAAGCCCCAACGCTCCCCGACCCCGGAGGTCTCCATGGTCACCATGTCCGAAGCCGCCATGTCCCGCCCCGGCCGCGCCATGGGGCTGGCGGCGTTTCTGAGCGTCGTGCTGATCGCGCTCACCGCCGTGCCGTCGATCTGGCCGCAGGCGGTCCCGGCGCTCCACGGCCTCAAGATCGACACCGATCCTGAAAACATGCTGGCCGACGACGAGCCGGTGCGCCTGTTCCACAACCGCATGAAGGCGGCCTTCTCGCTCAACGATCTGATCGTGGTCGGGGTGGTCCAGGAAGACCACCCCCAAGGCGTCTTCAACCCGAAGACGCTGGGCGAGGTCTATCGCCTGTCGCAGGCCGCCGAGACGCTGACCTGGGACGAGGAGGACGGGCCGGCCGGGGTGATCGCAGCCGACATCATCGCCCCCGACAAGGTGGACAATATCGACCAGGCGGGGCTCGGCTCGGTCAGCTTCAACTGGCTGATGCCGGCAGCGCCCGAGACGCCGGAAGCGGCCCAGGCGGTGCGCGACAAGGCGCTCGCCCTGCCGATGCTCGACGACACGCTGGTGTCGGGCGACGGGCGGGCGTTGGCGCTCTATATCCCGATCCGCGAGAAGAACGACAGCTACCGGGTCGCCGCCGCCCTGCGCGACCGGATCGCCGGCTTCGACAGCGACGCCACCTATCACATCACCGGCCTGCCGATCGCCCAGGACCAGTTCGGGGTCGAGATGTTCAAGCAGATGGCGATCTCGGCACCCGCGGCCATGGCGCTGATCCTGCTGCTGATGTGGCTGTTCTTCCGCAATCTCAACCTGGTGCTGTCGCCGATGGTGGTCGCCATGGTGTCGGTGATCGGCGCCATGGGGCTGTTGATCGCCACCGGACAGACCGTGCACATCATGTCGTCGATGATCCCGATCTTCGTGATGCCGATCGCGGTGCTCGACGCGGTGCACATCCTGTCAGACTTCCACGACCGCTATCCCCAGATCGGCGATCGGCGCAAAACCGTGCGCGCGGTGATGGAGGAGTTGTGGCGGCCGATGCTGTTCACCACCCTGACCACCGCAGCGGGCTTCGCCTCGCTGGCGATCACGCCGATCCCGCCGGTGCAGGTGTTCGGTATCTTCGTGGCGCTGGGGGTGATCTTTGCCTGGGCCGCCACGGTGACCCTGGTGCCGGCCTATATCGCGCTGATGCCCGAGCGCGCGTTCGAGCGGTTCCGCCGCGACGCCGCCGACGTCGCCGCGCACCCCGAGCATATCGGCTGGCTCGGCCGGCTGTTGCAGGGCGTGGGCGGGGTCGCCTATCGCCGGGCGCGGCTGGTGCTGGCGCTGTTCGTCGCCGCGGTCGCGGTCGCCGGCTATGGCATCAGCCTGATCGCCATCAACGACAACCCGGTCAAATGGTTCCGCGCCGACCATGAAATCCGCGTCGCCGACCGCGCGCTCAATGAGCGTTTCGGCGGCACCTATATGGCCTATCTGCACCTGGGCGCGGCCGAGCCGCGCACGGTGGCGAGCGTCGCCGGCGACCTGCGCGAGCGCCTCGCCGCCCTCGACAGCGCCCCCGCCCGGCGGCTTGCCGAGCGCCTGGACCAGCAGACGGAAACGGCGACCGACCCGCAGGCGCTGCTCGACGACCTGGCCGGCTGGGTGGCCGACGCCCAGGCTGCGGCCGGCGACGCCGACTGGCAGGCGTGGGAAGACGCCGCCATGGCGGTCGAGCGCGCCGCTCAAGCCGGTGACGTGTTCAAGGACCCCGCCGTCCTGCGCTATGTGGCGCAGTTGCAAGCGGCCCTCGAAGCGCGCGACGATGTGGGCAAGACCAACGCGCTGCCCGATATCGTCAAGACCGTGCACCGGGAATTGCTGGGCGGCGAGGACCAGGCGTTCCGCATCCCCGACAGCGCCGGCGGGGTGGCGCAGACGCTGATCACCTTCCAGAACAGCCACCGCCCGCAGGACCTGTTCAAGCTGGTCACGCCCGACTATCGCCAAGCGGTGGTGTGGCTGCAACTGACCAGCGGCGACAATGCCCATATGCGCGCGGTGGTCGATGCCACCGAAGCCTATATGGCGCAGAACCCGCCGCCCCGTGCGCTCGACCATGATTGGTTCGGGCTCACCTACATCAATGTGGTGTGGCAGGAGAAGATGGTCGCCGGCATGGCCAAGGCGCTGACCGGCGGCTTCGTGGCGGTGCTGATCCTGATGACCTTGCTGTTCCGCTCGCCCTTGTGGGGGCTGTTGAGCATGGTCCCGCTGACCGTCACCATCGCGTTGATCTATGGCGTGATCGGGCTGGTGGGCAAAGCCTATGACATGCCGGTGGCGGTGCTGTCGTCGCTGAGCCTGGGGCTGGCGGTGGACTATGCCATCCACTTCAATGTGCGCAGCCGCCAGATCCAGCAGCGCCTGGGCGACTGGCACGCGGCCTTGACCCATGTGTTCGGCGAGCCGGCGCGCGCCATCGCCCGCAATGTGATCGTCATCGGGGCGGGCTTCACGCCGCTGCTGGCCGCGCCCCTGGTGCCGTATCAGACCGTGGGCGCGCTGATCTCGGCAATTCTGGTCTGTGCCGGGATCGCCACCTTGATCGGTCTGCCGGCGCTGATCACCTTGTTCCGGCGGTGGCTGTTCGCCGACGCCCCCGCCAGCCAACCCGCGCAAAGGAGGGCCTGACGATGATGACCCGCTTGTTCCGCCGACCGCTCGCCGCCGCCCACGCCATCGCTGGCGCGGCCTTCGTGGCCGCCCTTGCCCTGCCCGGCGGCCTGACCCCCGGCGCCGTGGCGCAAGACCTGACCGACGCGCAAGCGATCGTCGACCGCGCCAGTGCCGCGTCCTACTATCAAGGCCCCGACGGCCGGGCCCGGGTGCACATGTCGATCACCGACGCCCAGGGGCGCGAGCGCAGCCGCGACTTCACCATCCTGCGCACCGATATCGACGACCGCGACAATGGCGAACAGCGCTTCTACGTGCATTTCAGCCGCCCCGCCGACGTCAACGGCACGGTGTTCATGGTCTGGAAGCATGTGGGCGCCGACGACGACCGCTGGCTCTATCTGCCCGCCCTCGACCTGGTGAAGCGCATCGCGGCGTCGGACGAACGCACCAGCTTCGTGGGCTCGCACTTCTTCTATGAGGACGTGTCGGGCCGCGGCCCGCGCGAGGACACCCACAGCCTCGCCCAGACCACCGACACCTATTATGTGGTCGACAGCGAGCCCAAGGACCCGTCCAAGGCCGAATTCGCCCGCTACCGCAACTATATTCACAAGGATACGTTCCTGCCGGTGAAGACCGAGTATTTCGACGGCCAGGGCAAGGTCTATCGCACCTATACGGTCGAGCAGGTGGAAACCATCGACGGCCACCCCACGGTGACCCGCGCGCGCATGGCCGACAGCCAGATCGGCGGCGCAACGGTGATGCGCTATTCCAGCGTCGCCTATGATGTGGGGCTGCCCCAGGACGTCTTCACCGAACGCTATCTGCGCAACCCGCCGCGCCAGCATCTGCGCTGAGCGGCGGGCGCCGTCCGCTCCCCCCGCGCCGCCGGCTCCCCAGACCGGCACCCGACCCGCGCAGCCAACCGGTCGGGCGGAAACGACACCGCAACGGGACGGAGCGGGCGGCCCCCCCCTCACCGCCGCCGATGGCCCCGACGCCGCCCCGAACCCCGCCCCGACGCGGCGCCGACCACAAGACCGAGGATCGCCCGCCATGCCGACCCGCCGCCGCTTTTGTCCGTGCCGTCTCCGGCGACGCCTTGCCGGCGCGGGGCTCGTGGTGGGGTTCGGGGCGGCCCTGGTCTCGGCCCCGGCGCTGGTGTCAGCGCCGGCCTTGGCCGACCCGCCGCCGCTGCCACCGGGGCTCGCCGCGCCGCCCGACCCAAACCGCGAGACCGCCGAGCGAAGCGAGACCAGCGCCGAGGGACCGGCGCTGCCGCCGGGCTTGGCGGCGCCGGCAAAGCCCGCCAGCCCACGCGCCGAGACGCCGCCGGCACTGCCGGCCGGCTTGGGCCGACCCGACGCCCCGGCGGCGGCCGACGATGCGGCCCAGACCACCGACGCAGCGTCGCCGGTCGACCGGGTCTGGGGGCGGATCTTGGATGGCGTCACCGGCTTTGCCGAAACCCGGGCGGCGGTGCGGCTGGCCGACGACCCGCGCCAGGATGCGTTCGCCATGGGCGAGGCGCGGCTGCAACTGGACGGCACCTGGTACACCGGGCCGGCGACGCTCAATCTGACCGTCGACTTCCTGGGCGACGCCATCGCCCGCGACCGCAGCATCGATCTGGAGCGCGGGCGCGGCGTCGTCGATCTGCGCACCGCCAACATCCTGCTGCGCCCGCTCGACTTCGCCGACGTCAAGGTCGGCCGCCAGATCCTCACCTGGGGGGTGGGCGATCTGGTGTTTCTCAACGACCTGTTTCCCAAGGACTTCGTGTCGTTCTTCATCGGCCGCGACACGGAGTATCTCAAGGCGCCGTCGGACGCCGTGCGGGTGTCGCTGTTCAGCGGCCTGGCCAATCTGGACATGGTCTATATGCCGCGCTTCGAGCCCAACCGCTTCATCACCGGCGAGCGCTTGTCGCTGTACAATCCCGCCCTCGACGCGCTGGTGGGCGGCGGCCGGGCGGTGCGCCCGGTGCCGCGCGACGACTGGTTCGGCGACGACGAACTGGCGTTTCGCCTCTATCGCAATGTGGGCGCCTTCGAGGTGGCGGCCTATGCCTTTCGCGGCTATTACAAAAACCCCGAGGGGCTGACGCCCGCCGGCGGCTTTCGCTTCCCCGAACTCGCGGCCTATGGCGCCAGCCTGCGCGGGCCCGTGGGCGCCGGCATCCTGAGCGCCGAGATGGCCTATTACCACAGCCGCGAAGACCCAGGCGGCACCGACTTCACCACCCCGAACAGCCAGTGGCGCGCGCTTATCGGCTATGAATGGGAGTGGCTGCCCAATCTGACCGTGGGCGCCCAGGTCAATACCGAGATCAACACCGATGTGGCCGCCCTGCGCGCCGCCCTGCCGGCGTTCATCGACGCCGAGAGCCCGTTCGCCGACCGCGCCCGCCATCAGCTGACCCTGCGGATGACCAAGCAGGCGCTCAACCAGACGCTGACGCTGTCCCTGTTCACCTTCTGGAGCCCCAACCAGAAGGACGGCCATGTGCGGCTGCGCGCCGGCTATAAGATCACCGACCAATGGCTGGTGGAAGGCGGCGCCAACCTGTTCTTCGGCGCCCGCAACGACAGCTTCTTCGGCCAGTTGCAAGACGCCGGTAATGTCTTCTTCGCCCTGCGGCGGAATTTCTGAGCCGGCGGCCCGGACCCGCGCCGCTTTGGCGTCGCCCCAAGCCCGGAATGCGGCCGCGTGCCACAATTGCTCCCCGGCCCTCTTTGATCGATATCAAGGCTCTAGCGGCCCAACGGCAGCTAGGGGAAGCTGTTGCGTCGTCGGCGCAAACCCTTGTACTGTGAGATGAGTTCGGCGGCTCCGTCTCGACCAAGCTCAACCACCCTGACCCAACCGATGGACGGTGCTATGAAACTGGCGAAATACGTTAAATTCCGGCAAGAAAAATTCGGCGGCGTGCTGTTCGAGACCCGGTCGGAAAAAGTCTTCACCCTCAACCCCACGGCTGCCGCGGTGATCCGCGAAATCGACGCCGGCACCGCGGAAGGCGACATCCCGGCCCGGCTGCAAGCGGAATTCGCCGCCCAAGACCCCGCCCAACTGGCGCGCGAAGCGGCCGATTTCACCCAGCAACTGCGCGACCAGGGCCTGGTCGAAGGCTGATATGATGGATGATGTCTCTCCCCAGCCGACGGACGGCGCCAAGGTCGAGGTCTCGACCCCGGGCGTCACCACGTCGGGCACGCTCGGCGCCCCGCTCTATCTGGCGTGGCAGCTGACCAACGAATGCAATTATGCCTGCCTGCACTGCATCGAAGAAAGCGGGCCGGGCAAGGCGTTCAAGGACGAGTTGAACGACGAGCAGGTGTTCGACGTGCTGCGTCAGGCGATCGATCTGTCGGTGCCCTACATCTCGCTGTCGGGCGGCGAGCCCATGGTCCATCCGCGCTTTTTCGAGTTCGTCGAATATGCCGCCGGCCGTGGCGCGCAGCTCAAGATCGAAACCAACGGCCACTATCTGACCAAGGAAGCGTGCCGGCGCCTGCACGATCTGAACGTCAAGTCGGTGCAGGTGTCCATGGACGGCGCCAGCCGCGAGACCTTCAACAAGATGCGCGTGCGCGGCGATTTCGACCATGTGGTCGAAGGCATCCGCAACTTGGTCGAAGCCAATGTGCCGCTGGAGATCAACTATTCGCCGACCAAGTTCAACACCCATGAGATCGGCCAGGCGGTCGACCTGGCTTATGAACTGGGCGCGCACAGCTTCTATACCGGCCGGACCATGTACACCGGCAACGCGGTCAAGACTTGGCACAAGCTGGTGCCGAGCGATGAGCAGTACAAACAATATTTCGAAACGCTCTACATGAAGCGGATCGAATATGGCGGCCTGTTGCGCGTGCACTATCACGAACAGGGGCTGCTGAGCGAGATGCGCGAGCGGGTCAAGAACCCGGCCGCCCTGTTGATCGTGCTGCCCAACGGCCTGGTCAAGCTGATCAACGCCCTGCCCTTCGTGTGCGGTGACCTGCGCCAGGACAGCCTGGCCGACGTCTGGGGCAATTTCCAGCGCGCCTGGCAGAACCCCAAGGTGGCGGAGTTCGTCGAGGAACTGGAACAGGACCCCGAGAAAACCGCCGACCTGCACAAATGGATCTATGTGTAACGGCTCATGACTGATCAAGCCTCTGTGGCGACCCGGCCGGCGGGTGGACCGGCGGTCTGGGTGGGTCGGCTGGCCAGCCTGATCCGCTATCGCTTCTTCCTCTATGCCGGTTTGCTGCCGTACTTGCTGGGCGCCGCCTGGGCCCATGGTATGGTCGATGTGTTCCGGCCCGACATGTTCTGGATCGGGCTCGGCGGCGTTCTGCTGTCGGTGATCGGGGTCGAGACCTTCAACGAGTATTTCGACAGCCGCATGGGCACCGACCGGGTTTTCGATCCCGAAGACCTGCCGCCCATGTCGCCGATGGTGCTCTATCTGGGCCTCGCCGCGTTCGCAGCGGCGCTGGCCGTGGGTATCTATCTCACCACCATCGCCGGTTGGCCGATCCTGCTTTATACCGGGCTTGGCGGCATGGCGGCGGCGTTCTATGTGGGGCCGCCCATTCGCTGGGTCTATCGCGGGCTCGGCGAAGCGGTGATCGCGCTGTCCTATGGGCCGTTGATGGTGTTGGGCAGCCTGCACCTGCACGCGCGCACCATGGACTGGGCGGTGATCGGCCCCGCGCTGCTCGCCTCGCTGGTGCCGGGCTTGCTGATCATGGCGCTCGCCGTCACCAACGCGATCCCCGACTATCACCAGGACCGGCTGGTCGGAAAACGCAATCTGGTGGTGCGCATGGGCCGCGAGCGCGCGGTGTGGGTTTACAACGGCATGGCCCTGGCGGCCTTGTGCGTGGTGGCCCTCGGCGTGGCGCTGGGGCTGTTCCCGCTCGCCTGTGCCGCCGCCCTGATCGCCCTGCCGTTGCTCTATCAAAGCCTGCAACGGGCGCGGACCAGTTGGCAAAGCCCGCGCGCCTTTGTGCCCGCGGTGCGCGCCATCGTGCGCACCTATGTGGTGACCACCGTGTTGTTCACCCTGGGGCTGCTGGCCGAGCCGCTGTTCGGCCTCAGCCTGTGACCGAACGGAGGACCCCCATGGCCGACGCCGGCCACAACGCCCCCCCGCAACAGATCCAGCGCCTCGGCGCGCCTCTGTTCGTGTCCTGGCAATTGACCCGGGATTGCGATCTGGCGTGCATCCATTGCTGCACCGAAAGCGCACCGGGCAAGGTGATGGCGGGCGAACTGTCGCGCGACGAGGCGCTGAACCTGGCCGACCAGATCATCGACCAGGGCGTGCCTTATGCGATGCTGTGCGGCGGCGAGCCC
The DNA here is from genome assembly GCF_004341375.1 of Rhodothalassium salexigens DSM 2132. Taxonomy (GTDB): domain Bacteria; phylum Pseudomonadota; class Alphaproteobacteria; order Sphingomonadales; family Rhodothalassiaceae; genus Rhodothalassium; species Rhodothalassium salexigens. Next base: position 127,737 of record NZ_SLXO01000001.1, on the reverse strand, counting down.
ATGGTGGTGCCTCACTTCCTGGAGGTGGCCGAACGCCTGGGCCGCGCCGGGGTGCAGCTCAAGATCGAAACCAACGGTCAGCGCTTCAACGCCGACACCGCAGCGCGCCTGGCCGACCTGCCGGTGCGCTCGATCCAGATCAGCCTCGACGCCGACGACCCGGCGATCTATGCGCGGCAACGCCCCGGCGCCTCGCTCGACAAGGTGCACGACGCCTGTCGGGCGGTGCGCGCGGCGGGCCTGCCGCTGGAAGTGACCTTCGCGCCGACCCGGGTGAACATCGCCCAATTGCCCGCCGCGATCGCCCGGGCGCGGGAATTGGGCGCGTTCCGGTTCAACACCGGCGCCTTGATGCGCATCGGGAACGCGGCGCGCAATTGGCGCAAGCTCGAACCCACGGACGAGCAATACACTCTCTTCCGGTCCATTTTGGAGCGGGAGGCGGAGTCCGGCGACGCGGGGATGGAGCTTTGCTATCTCCCGTTCCGGATGGAAGACGGGCTGCGCCAGTGTCTCGCAGAGCCACCGGCGACCTTGCTCGTGCTTCCGAATGGCCAAGTGAAAGCGTTGGCGGCGTTGCCTTACATCGTCGCCGACATCCGCCTGGACAGCCTGGCGGACGCTTGGCTAAACTACCGTCAGGCTTGGCGAAATCCGGCACTGTTGTCGGCAGTCGAACAGGCCGCCGGCGATAATGCCGACCATGCCACGGCCAATGCCTGGCGGGCGTTGGCGGTGCCCCGCACCGAGTGCAAAAAAGGAGCTTTGCAATGAGCGAAAGCACTGTGACCCAAACCGCGAATACGCTGGACGAGGCCCGCAAGGACCAGCCGGCCGCTTCGCGGGACGGCATGACCTGGGAAACTCCGAAGATGGAAGACGTCTCGGAGCAGGTTATGGCCCAACCCTACATCCGGTTCACCTGATCCGGATCGTTCGGCACCGCCGGTTCGCCGGCGGTGCCACTTTCTCGTCCCCCGCGCCGGTCGCCTGAACGACCGCTGCCACAAGGCGCCGGGACGGTGCAGGATCATCGCAGCGCACCCGCGCGCCGATCCCCCCATGCCAGCGCCCAAGCCGTCGCCCCCGATGCGCACCGGCCGGCGCTGTTTCGTCTTTGTACGCCCCTTTTGGTGCCCACCCTTAGTTCACGGACGGTTCGCTAGCCCATGCTTCCCGGAGCCACGATCGAAGATTTCAGCGCCCCCCTGTTCATCGCCTGGCAATTGACCAACCGCTGTAGCGGCCGCTGCATGGCGTGTTGCGAAGAGTCGGGCCCCGACAAGGGCTGGCCGGACGAACTGACCCGCGACGAGACCGTGCGCGTGGCCCAGGAGATTGTCGACGCCGGCATCCCCTATGTGGCCTTCGGCGGCGGCGAGCCCATGGGCGTGCCCCATGTGTGGGACATTTTCGAAACCCTCAACAAGGGTGGCGCGGCGCTCAAGATCGAGACCGACGGCCAGTATATCGACGCCGAGGCGGTGCAACGGCTGAAAGACCTGCGGGTCGACAACGCCCAGATCTCGGTCGACGGCGGCACGCCCGAAGCCCATGCGCGCATGCGCCCGGGCTCGGCCACGTTCGAGCAGGCGACCAACGCGCTCAAGCTGCTGGCCGAAGGCGGCATCCCGGCGGAATGGGTGTTCGTGCCCACGCGCCACAATCTCGACGAGGCGGTGGCGGCCTATGACAAGGCGGTGGAGATCGGTTGCCACGCCTTCGTCACCGGCCCGTTGATGCGCATCGGCCGGGCGGCGTTCGACTGGGCCAATATGGCACCCGACGCCGACGACTGGCAGCGCACGGTCGAAGCCCTCGAAGCGCGAGCGCGCGTCCATGGCCAGGACACCACGCGGCTGTCGATCTACCCCTGGGATATCGAATCGGAAATCCAGCAACGCCTGGACAGCCCCCAGGCGATGATGCTGATCGTCCCCAACGGCCGCGCCAAGCTGTTGAACGCCCTGCCCTTCGCGCCGGGCGACCTGCGCCGGCAGACGATCCTGGAAGCCTGGGAGTCCTACAAGCGCGGCTGGCGCAGCCCCGAGGTCGCCGACTTCATCAAGCGCTGCAAGACCGAGCCCGACCTGCTCAAGCACGCCAACGAAACCTGGGCGGTGGCCGGCGCCTGACGCCGCGCGACCAGCGGTTCACCACCAAAACGAGGGGGCGGCACCCGGTGCCGCCCCCGTTTGTTTGACCGTGGCCGCAATAGCCGGCGCCAAGGCGCCGCGGCTCAATAGAGGTCGTCGTCCTCGACGCACTCGCGGACCAGGCGCGAGCACGCCTTGATGCTGCCGAAGCCCCAGCCGGCGTGGTTTTTCGAGCGCACCGCGGTGATCCGGCCGTCGCCGTCCACATGGACCGTGAACACGCAGGCGCGCTCGCGGTCGGCTTCGTCGGGCACCGGCTCGGACAGCAACAGGCCGCCATCGTCGCGCATCTGGGCCGAGGAATAGGCGTAGCGCACGCCGCCGCCCTGGGTCCAATCGGCCAGCAACGGCTCGCCGATGCACTGTTCGAGCACGGCCACATCCTGGCCCACCAACTCCGCCTTGGCCTCGCGCACCGTGTGCAGGTGCGGCGCGCCGCAGCCAGCCAGAAAGCCCGTAAAGACCGTGGCCGAGGCCAGCGCCAAGACCCGTGCCAAGCCCCGAGAGCGGGGCGCGCGTTCCATTGTCTGGGTCATGGTCAGCCCCTCCCCGCTTGCGCCAGCACGGCGTCGCGCCGGCGCAGGCGCAGGCCGTCGCGCATGTTCATGCCCAACAGCACGATGTTGGCCGCACCGGCCAGCAACTCGACCCCCTGAACGGCATAGAACAGCGTGTCGAACTGGCCGGCCTGGGCGCGGATCGACAGGATCAGCGCCGACGGCACCAGGATCACCAGGCCGTTGATGGCGATGATCGGCATGCGCCGGCGCTTGGCCTCGACGAGCCCGGCGCGCCAGCCCTGGCCGAGCCGGAACCCCGACCCGCCGGCCACCATGAGCGCCGGGATCAGCACGAAAAAGCCCCAGGGTATCCAGGTCTTGACCATCACCACCGCCGCCGTCGCCCCGGCCGCCTCGGTGATCGCGGTCGCGCCCCAGAAGGTGCAGATGGTCGCCAGCGCCAACGCACCGGCGACCGCGTGGAGTGTCTTGAGCATCGTTGATCCTCCGTGTCGTGACATTTCTATAGCAAGCTATATATCATTGAATAGCTCGCTATTCAATGCTGGAATGGGACCATGGAGTTTGAAAAAGATCGCTCGGCGGGGTATCTCGCCAACCATCTGGCGCGGCTGTTTGCGCGCCATCTGCACGCCCGGATCAAGCCCTTGGGGCTCAGCCCCGGCACGTTTCCGGTGCTGCTGGAACTGTGGCGCGAAGAGGGGCTGACCCAGCGCCAATTGGTCGAGCGCCTGGACATCGAGCAGGCGACCATGGCCAACACGCTGTCGCGCATGGAGCGCGACGGCTTGATCGTCCGCACCAGGGACGAGGCCGACGCGCGGGTGCAACGGGTTCGCCTGACGCCGCGCGCGAAAGCGCTTGAAACCGCCGCGCTCGGCGCGGCTGAGGCGGTCAACCGCACGGCATTGGGCGATTTGGATGAGCCGCAGCGGGCGGCTCTGATCGGTCACATGCAGCGGATGATCACTGCCTTGCAGGCCGCGCCGCCTGGGATCTCGCCGACCGGCGCCCCAGAGACCGGTGGTCCAGAGACCGGTGCTCCAGAGGCCACCGCCAACGAAGCCGCCACCAACCAGACCGCCGCCAAGACCATGAGCGCGGCCGGCCCGGAGGCCGGTGCCGGTCCCGAAGCCGATCCCGAGGCCGCTAAGCGGGCCGCGCCGCCGCCGACCGGCGATCTGGCGATCGCCACCAAGCCGACGCGCGGTGGGGCGTGATCCCGGTCGTGGCCAGCTACTCGGCGGCTTTCGGCTCGGCCGGTTTGCCGTTCGGCTTGCCCGCCGGTCTGGTGGCCGCGCCATAGCTGTCGAAGCCGTTGCGTGCGGCCAGACTGACCACCTTCGTGGCTTCGTCCCAATACTCGCGCATGGCATTCTGCATGAACGACGAATATAGTTGGAACGCATCGCCCGGAGACGCGCAGGTCTCCAACGCGTGCTGGAAGTCCATGTCCTTTTGCAGCCGCTGGCGAGCGAATTCGGCCAATTCCTCTTGGATGCTCACCCAGCCTGACAGCAATTTACCGTTCATCGCGGTCATCGTGCGCATCTGGCTGGTGCCCATCTCCAGCATGGCACTGTTGTCGAACATGGTCGACATGTCGGGCATACCGGGGGCGGTCTTCTTATTCTCGGCAGTGGCGCTCGTCTTTGCTTGTGGCATCGAGGTCCGTCCTTTGGTCTTGGTTTTGGAATCTCGCGGCGTTTTGGAATCTCGCGGCGCGCCGGCGGCGGTGGACGCCCACCGCCCGGGTCGAGACTTGCCCCGCCAGCATAGGCGCCCAAACCGGCCACCTGTTGACGGCCGTCAATCAACCGCCATAGCCTGTGGCGTAAGGCTGGAACGGCCGGCGCGAACCCGGCCCCGGTCAACGCGTTTCGCGTGTCACCGAACGCTTCGCGCCCTTGGTTTGGCAGCGACCGTCCCCGACAAGGTGGCCATGTACACCGCGCGCTGGCTGGTTGCGCCAGCCGGCATGGGGGACATCTGAGCCATGACCGACGATCGGGATCGACCGATCCAGCCGCCACGCCAGACCAGGGTCGGGCGGTGGCGGCACCTGTCGCTTTGGGCGGTCTGTACGGCGACCATCTTCGCCACCTTCGCGCTCGACCTGGTGGGCCCGCCGGCCTACGCGGCCAATGGCTTTCCCTATCTGCTGGCGGTGCTGGCGGTGCCGCGCGGGCGGCCGCGTCCGCTGCCGGTGCCGTTGTGGGTCGCAGCGCTGGTTCTGGCCCTGTTGTGGGGCGGCGCGGTCTGGCATGGCGACGGCAACCTGGCCATCGACCGCATCGTCGCGTCGGCATTGGTGATCGCGGCCGCCTGGTATCGCTGGCCGACCCAAGCGAGGCGGGAGGCAGCCCCCATGGACGCCGCCGCGACCGACGAGCTGAGCGATATGCCGGTCCGACTGCTGACCCGGGCGGTCGAGGCGACCGATACCGGCATCATGATCACCGACCCGCGCCTGCCGGACAATCCGATCATTTATGCGAACCCCGCCCTGTCGCGCATCACCGGCTATCCCGCCGATGAGATGATCGGGCGCAATCCGCGCTTCCTGCAAGCCGATCTGGGCGACCAGGCGGCCCTGGACGACGTCCGCAGCGCGGTGCGCGCGGGGCGCACCGCCGACGTCCGGGTCGAAAACCGGCGCAAGGACGGCCGCGTGTTCATCAATGCGCTCCAGATCTCGCCGGTCCGCGACGTGAGCGGCACCCTGACCCATTTCATCGGCATCCAACGCGACGTCACCGATCAGGTGGAGACGGAGCGCAAGCTCCGCGACGAAACCGATCTGAACGCGGCGATCCTGGAGACGGTCGAGGCGCTGATCCTGTTGATCGACGCGGCGGGGCGCATCGTCCACGCCAATCGGGCCTGCGAGCGGCTCACCGGTTACCGCCTCGACGCGCTGCGCGGCCGGCGCGTGGCCGACCTGCTGCTGCCGCCCGACGAAGCCGCGACCATGGCCGCAGCCTTCCACCCCGACGCCCAAGGCGGCTATGTCCAGCGCTTCCAATCGGTCTGGCTGACCCGCGACGGCCTGCGCATCCGGCTCGCCTGGTCGGTCAGTCCCATGCACGGCGCCGACGCGGTCGACAATTATTACGTCTTTTCCGGCCTGGACATCACCCAACGCTGGGCCCAGGAGGCCGACAGCGAACAGGCCCGCAAGATGGAAGCGATCGGCGAGTTGACCAGCGGCATCGCCCACGATTTCAACAATCTGTTGACCGTCATCCAAGGCAATCTGGAGTTTTTGTCCGAGCGGCTCGATCTCGACGCGCGGCTCGCCCGGCGCGTCGCCGATGCCCGGGAAGCGGCCGACCTGGGCGGCAAGCTGACCCGCAATCTGCTGGCTTTCGGCCGACGCCAATCGCTGCGCCCGGAATTGGTCAACCTGAACACCCTGGTGGCCACCCTGTCGGATTTTCTGTCGCGCACGCTTGGCGAGGCGATCACCGTCGAGACGGTTCTGTCGGCGGTGCCGCCATGGACCAAGGCAGACCCCGCGCAGGTGCGCAACGCGCTGATCAACCTGGCGATCAATGCCCGCGACGCCATGCCCGACGGTGGCACGCTGACCGTGTCCACATCGGTCGAGCCGAGCAATGACGATGGCGGCCAGGATCCGGGCACGGGCCAGGACATGGGCCAGGGCAAGGGCCAAGGTCCGGATCAGGGCCAGAGCCAGGGCGCGGGGCGCGGTCCGGGCCGGACCGGCGCTGCGAGGCCGTCATCGACCCCGGGCTTGGTGCGCCTGCGGGTCAGCGACACCGGCGTCGGCATGACGCCCGAAATCAAGGCCCGCGCCTTCGAGCCGTTCTTTACCACCAAGCGCGAAGGCGCCGGCACCGGGCTCGGGCTCAGCAGCATCTACGGCTTCGCCCGCCAATCGGGCGGCTATGTGCGGATCGCCAGCACGCCGGGCGTCGGCACCAGCGTCGACATCCTGTTGCCCCGACACGACAGACTGCCCACGGCCGACGACGACCGGGCGGCCCTCGGCCCGCAAGGCGGCAGCGAACGCGTCCTCCTGGTCGAAGACGACGACCGGGTGCGGCGCATCACGTCCGCGCAACTGGAAGATCTGGGCTTCGCGGTGTGCGAGGCCGCCAATGCCGCCGAGGCGCTGGAGCGCCTCGCCGACCCACCGCAACCCGATGTGCTGGTCACCGATGTGGTCATGCCCGGCGGCATGGGCGGCGTGGCCCTGGCCAACAAGGCGCGGGCCATGCTGCCGACGCTGGGTGTTCTGCTGATCTCCGGCTATGCCCCGCCGGACCTGAGCCCGGCCGCCGATACCGGCGGCGAAAGCCCGACCGCCGAGGCCGCCAACCCCCTCGCCCGGCCCTTTCCGATCCTGCTCAAGCCGTTCAGCCGGGCCGATCTGGATGCCGCGGTCAGGGACGTCCTGCAGACGGTTCGACCGGGCGGCCGATCCGCTGGACCAGGCCATTGAAGACATAGCCGGTGCCGCGAACCGTGCGGATCAGGTCGTGTGCGGCACTCTTGGCCGACAGCTTCTTACGCAGCCGGGCCACCAGGCTGTCGATGGTCCGGTCATAGGGCTCCCAGGTCGCCCCGCGGGTCAGATCCATCAACTGGTCGCGGGTGAGCACCCGCTGCGGACGGTTGAGAAACGCCAGCAACAGGTCGTACTCGATCGCCGTCAAGCCCACTTGCAAGCCATCGGCGGCCTGTAGCTCGTGCAGATCCAGGTCCAACTCCCACTGGTCGAACCGCAACCGCCGCCCGCGCGCCGGCGCTTCGACCTCGGCCGGGCCATCGGGGGCGGACGTCGGCGCGCTGCGCCGTAGCACCGCGCGGATGCGGGCCAGGATCTCGCGCATGTGAAACGGCTTGGCGATATAGTCGTCGGCGCCCACCTCAAGCCCCGCGACCCGATCGACCACATCGCCCTTGCCGCTGACGATGATGATCGGCGTTTGCGCCCGGCGGCCCAGCTCGCGCGCCACCGATAGGCCATCTTCGTCCGGCAGCGCCAGGTCGAGGGTGATCAGGTGGTAATCGGCCTCGTCCAAGGCCTGCCACATGGCGGCGGCGTCGCGGGCCACGTCCACCCGATAGCCCTCGTCGCCCAGATAGTCGGCGATCAGCCGACAAAGCCGATCGTCGTCATCGACCACCAGGATGCGCTGTGCGCGGTTGGCCGCCATGATCCCTGCCTCCGACCGTTGGCAGCGGCTGATCGCCGTGTCCGGCGGATGGCCGACCTTGCCACCGGCAATCCTCGCCACCGGCCGTCCCTTGTGCCCGCCCTGTGTGCGCGCAGACCACCTCGTTCATATTTTATACACCATAAACGAACATCGCCACCATAATCGCAGCGATAAACGACTTTATCCTGAGATTGCTTTTCAACCGAGAGCAATGCAGGGACGAAAATGAAACAAAATGACAAAATTTGTTATGGCACGTCGGTTTCAGGCAAAACCGCCGCTGCCTCGACCCCGCTCGCTTTGAGCCAATTGGTCAACCATCGGCTTGGGCCCGCCGTGGTGCGCGAGTATCCCCGCGCCGCCGTGCTGTATGGGCAAGAAGAACACTGCACCAGTGTCTATCAGGTGCTGTCGGGCGCGGTGAAGACCTATCGCACCGACCTCGACGGCAGCGAACATGTCACCCGCTTTGCACTCGCCAATGATGTGATCGGGCTGCTCGACCATAGTCGACATCTGGAAACCGCCGAGACCACCTGCCAGACCACGCTGCGCATCTGGCCGCGCGCGCGCCTCGATGCGCTGCTGGCCCAGGACCCGCGCGTCGCCGGCGACCTGTGGCGGGCCACCCACGCAGCGCTCGACCATGCCTATCGCCAGTTGGCGATCATCGGCCGCAAACCGACCATGGAGCGCGTCGCCTGGTTCCTGCTCGACCTGGCGGCACGCTATCGCGGCCAGAACCGCCACCCGACCCTCCGCATCGCCATGACCCGGCGCGATATCGCCGACTATCTGGGCTTGTCCACCGAAACCGTTTGCCGTTGCCTGACCCGGTTACGGGCGCGACGGGTGATCGACACGCCGAAATGGGATCTGGTGGTGCTGCGCGACCCGGCGGCACTGGAAGCGCTGTGTCTGACCGAGCCGGCCGAGACCGCCGACGATCCCGATGACGACACCCTGCGCCTGGGGCGCGCGGCGCGCGTCTGACCGACCGCGGCGCCGGGCGGCGGACCGGCCGGCGGAAGACCGGCACGACAGCAGACCCGGGCTCGCCCGGCGCCGTTGATGACCGTCAATCGACCGCCGCTCGATGGCACTACATTGGGCCTGTCGGGCCAAGGCGGCCCGGCACCAGACGACGAAGCCAGTCGATGAATGGAGCAAGCCGATGAACGAAGCCAGCCCCCTTCCCGTCCGTCGTCGCGGCGGTGTCCCGCAGCGGCGGTCGCTGTTTCATCCCTTCGACAATCTGCGCCAGGAAATGGAGGACCTGTTCGACACCTATTTCCCGTCGACCAGCCTTTCCAGCTTCGACGAAGCCGGTCGCGACCTGGCCCGTCTCGACGTGATGGAGACCGAACACAGCGTCGAAATCAGCGTCGACCTGCCGGGCATGGACCCCAAGGACGTGGACATCACCCTGACCGACGGGGCGTTGATGATCCGCGGCGAGCGGGTCGACAGCCATGAAGACAAGGCGCGCGACTATCGCCATGTGGAACGTCGCTACGGCGCCTTCTACCGGCGCGTCGCCCTGCCCTGCGATGTGAACGAGGATCAGGTTGAAGCCCGGTTCGAAAACGGTGTCCTGACCGTGTCCCTGCCCAAATCGACGGCGGCCAAGGAACACGAACGCAAGATCCACATCAAGGCGGCCTGAACCGGCGTCAGTTGAACCGGCCTCGTCGGAGTGCGCTCCCCCGGCGAGGCAAGCCGGAAAGGCGGCGCGGTCAGGCCGGCCGTCAAGAGGACGGACAGCAACGAGGCTCCCAGGGTCGCCGCCAACGGGCCAGTCAGAGAGCGGGCCGGTAAGAGAGCGGGCCGGTAAGAGGGCGCGTCGGTACGAGAGCGGCGCGCCGTCAAGAGAGAGGCCGGCACGCGAGCCCGAGCAGAGGCCGGCGCCACGGCCGCGCGCGGCACCCCGGCCCGCCCGGCCGCGTGCCATAGCGCGCCCCCACCTGACGCCCGGCGCTTTCGGCCCAGATCGGCTTATGCCCGCTGCTCTTGACCGTCGTGGCGGTAAACAGGAGCTTGGGGGCCGTTGTCGGCTCCCAAGCCCTGTGGATCATGGCGAACCGCGTCGCCCGTCAGACCGCCGTCGATTGCGGAGGCACAACGGCACGGCTGCGGCTCATATCATAGAGGGCCCGTTTCACCTGGCCCCAGTGTTCCACTTCTTGACGGTCGCCCAATTGCCGACAAAAGGCCTGAATGCGGGTCGCTTCCGCTTCGGCGCGATAGCCATGCACGTTTTTCATATAGCGAGCGACCGCGGTGACGACGACATCTTCCATAGCATCCATCTCCCCAAAGCGATGCTGGCCGGTCCAGTCTGGGGCATGCCCGCCCGGGTCCGATTGACGGTCATCAAGAAGACCGGCGGGCGACCGGGCGGTGCAAACCCCGAAGACCGGACAATCAACCGCTTGTGGGTCCAGGAGCGCCTTCAAAAATGCTGGCAAGTCCGACGATCCTGATCGATGCACGCCAGGTCGTGGGCGATGTCGCGGCCACGCGCCAAGCGCGACGAGTCGGCGCGGCGGTCTGGCATGGGCGACTAAAGCGACCAGGCGGCGGACCATCGGGCCACGGGCGGCGCGCCGGCTGGCCTCGGGTCGCCAGGGTCGGCAGCCGCCAGCACCGCCGACGCGGCGCCCCCGCGCGATCCGCCGCAGCTCATCGGCGCCCTAGGCCGCCTGCGCGTGGCAGCGGACAGGTGGCCAGTTGTGCGCTATTGGCTCTCGGGCGACCTGGACTGACCGCCGGGGCTCGGCGGCGCGCTCCCGCCCTGGCCACCGTCAAGCCCCGGCGGGCGCGCCGCCGTCCGCGGTTTGGGATGCAACTCGGCCAGCTTGAGCGCGGCGGCGAGCAGGAAGATCGACACCGGCAGGGTCAACAGCTTGAGCATCTCCGACCAGGACATATCCGGCCCCTGGGCGATGAACGTCTCCAACGCCACGCGCAGGAACAACACGAACAGGATCACGATGATCACCTCGGCCAGGGTCTGTTTGAGCTGGTCGATCCCCTCCACATGCAACCAGCGCGGAATGCCCATCTCGACGCTGCTGCGCTCGGGACGCACGAACAAAAGATAGATCCCATAGGCGAAGTAAAGCAGCACCACGCCCATCAAAAACCGGTCGAGCGCGGTCACCAGATGGATCGCCGTGGCGTCCCCCGCCGGCAAGGCGTCGCCGTCGGCGGCGACCTGCAAGCGGATCGCCAACAGGGTTTCCTTCAGGCCGATGATGATCATCAGGCCAGCGCCGATGGTCGACGCCAACACCGCGACGAAGGTCATCAGCCGCGCGGCGATCGCCACCCGTCGTTCGAACCCGGTGCTATCCATGCTCGGCGCCTCCGCGATCCGACCGGGCGGCCGCGATGGGCCGCCGCAACTTTATCATAACCGCCGACCGGTCGGGCGGCCAACCCATCAACGCCCAGCCGCTAAACGAAATGCCCGTGCGCCAGGGGCCGGTGCGCCAACTTGTCCTTGCCCGTCCGCCGGTGTTAGAGATCGAACACCAACAAACGCTGCGCTCGGCCCCCGAAGCGCGCTGCACAAGCCGCGCCGGTCGGGACCACCTCGGCCCCCTCAGCCTCCCGGTTGCTCGGGGGCCGCTCGACCGCGCTTCAACGATACAGGGAGAAACGCCCCCATGCCGATACCCCTTTTCCGACCGCGCCTGCGGGCGATGGCACGGGTGAAGCCGGCGCTTGCCGCTGGCGCGCTGGCGCTTGCCGGCGCCACCGGCGCTGCCGTCGCCGAACCGATCGACTATTTCCAGGTCGAAGGCGTGCGCTATGACGCCGCCGTGCCGACGCCCGAGAGCGCCTTCGGCTATGGCCTGGGCGAGCGCCCGGTGCGCCACGCCGCCATGGTCGCCTATCTGCGCGACCTAGCCCAACGCTCCGACCGGATCACGGTGGAAACCGCGGGCTACAGCCATGAGGGCCGGCCGATCCTGTTCTTCCAGGTCACCTCGCCCGACAATCACGCCCGCCTCGACGAGATCAAGGCCGCCCACCTGAAGCGCACCGACCCCGACAGCCGCACCATCGCGCGCGACAACCCGGCCGTGGTGTGGCTCAACTATGGCGTCCACGGCGCGGAATCGTCCGCCATGGATGCGGCGATCCCGATGCTCTACCATCTGGCGGCCGCCGAAGGCGACGCGATCGACGCGATGCTCGACCGCTCGGTGCTGCTGATCACCGCGATCTTCAATCCCGATGGCCACAGCCGGCGCATCAACCATGTGTGGCGCTATGGCAGCGAAGTGCCGGTGACCGACCCCGCCCACCAACAGCACCAGCTCTGGGGCACCGCGCGGGTCAACCACTATTGGTTCGATCTGAACCGGCAATGGCTGTTGCAGACCCAGCCGGAATCGCAAGCCTGGCTGGCCAAATGGCATGAGTGGAAGCCGCAGGTGACCGCCGACTATCACGAGATGGGCACCAATTCGACCTTCTACTTCCACCCAGGCATCCCCGCGCGCATCAATCCGCTGATCCTGCCGCGCACCCGCGAGCTGGCGGTGGAGATCGCCAAGAGCCATGTGGGTTTCCTGGACAGCGAGGCGAAACTCTATTTCGGTGAGGAGGGCTTCGATAACTTCTACATCGGCAAGGGCTCGACCTATCCCCAGATCAACGGCTCGGTGGGCTTTCTGTTCGAGATCGGCGCGGCGCGCGGCGGCCAGATCGAAAGCCCCAACGGCCTGCGCACCTATGCCGACAATATCCGCACCCATTTCCGCACCTCGCTGACCACGGTCGAAGGGGCCATCGCCCAGCGCACCGAGTTGCACCGCTTCCAGCGCGACTTCTTCGACAGCGCGGTCGAGGCCGGGCGCAAGGACGACCGCCGGGCGTTCGTGTTCGCAGCACCGGGCGATGCGGCGCGCGCCTATCACTTCCTCGACGTGCTCAAGCGCCACGACATCCGCGTCCACGCGCTGGCCGAGGATGTGACCGTCGACGACACCCGCTACCGCGCGGGCGAGGCCTATGTGGTGCCGCTGACCCAGCCGCAATACCGCATGATCGCCGGCATCTTCGACACCGCGACCGAGTTCGAAGAGAACGTCTTCTACGACGTTTCGGGTTGGACGCTGCCCGAAGCGTATGACCTGGCCTATGCGCCGCTCGGCCGCCGGTTCGACGACGACCTGCTGGGCACCGCGATCGACCAGCCGGCCTTCCCCCGCTATGACGCGCCGCCGATGTCGTCCTATGGCTATATGTTCGAGTGGACGCCCTATTACGCGCCGCGTGCGCTCTATCGCTTCCTCGACGCCGGCGCCATCGCGCGCACCGCGTTACGCCCGGTGTCGGTGGACACCAGCGACGGCGTGGTCGACTTCGAGCGCGGGGCGGTGTTCGTGCCCCTGGCGCGCCAGAGCGTGTCGGCCGAGCGCCTGCACGAAATCGCGGCGACCGTGGCGGGTGAAGACGGCGTCCGGGTCCACGCCGTGACCTCGGGGCGGACGCCGACGCCGGGCGCCGACCTTGGCGGGCGCGACAGCTTCAAGGTGGTGACCAAGCCCAGCGTGCTGCTGCTGCACGACGACGGCATCGCCAATTATGACGCTGGCGAGGTGTGGTATCAGCTCGACTACCGCATGCGCATGCCGGTGACGCTGCGCAAGAAGGACCAGCTCGGCGGGCTCGACTGGGACCGCTATACCCACATCGTGCTGCCCGGCGGCTATGGCGTCGGCCTGTCGGACGCGGATACCCGGCGGCTCAAGCAATGGGTGCAAGAGGGCGGCACGCTGGTCGCCTCGCGCCAGGGTGCGCAGTGGGCCGAGGATGTGCTCTTCCCGGCCAAGGAGACCGACACCAACGGCGAGCCGACCGCCGAGGTCGAGCCGTTCGCCTATGCCGATCTGGCGATCGAGAACGCCCGCCACGTGATCGGCGGCGCCTTGTTCGCGACCCGGGTGGATATCACCCACCCGCTGGGCTTCGGCTATCTGGACAGCGACCTGACCAGCCATCGCAACACGGCCGAGACCCTGCGCGTGCCCGACAGCCCGATCGCCACGGTGGCGCGCTATACCGACGCGCCGCTGGTCTCGGGCTATGCCTCCGAGCGGCGCCAGTCGGAGATCGCCGGCACGCCGATGATGGTGCACCGGCGCATGGGCCAGGGCGCGGTCAGCCTCTACGCCGACAACCCGAACTTCCGGGCGACCATGCTCGGCACGTCCAAGCTGTTCATGAACAGCCTGTTCTTCTCGACCATCGTCGACCGCTACCGGACGCCGGCGGAAGCCACCGCCGAGGCCGACGACTAACCAACCAGGGCGCCGCGGTTTCCCGCCGCGGCGCTCCCCTGGCCCCCGGGGCACCCTGCCGCTGGCACCGCGCGCAGCCGCCCAAGCCGCCGGGCGGCGACGCGCACGCCCCCCAGCGGCCGCCAAGGGGCGGCTGGCGATCATCGGATCGGTACAGGCGCGACCACCGGGCGCAGTGGACGCGCGACAAGGCCGGCGCCGCGGTCAGATCTCGTAGGCCCAATCGTGACCGGCCTCCACGCGCAGCCAGTTCATGAAGGTTTCCACCTTGGGCATGTCCTTCTTGGCGCGCGGGCAGACCATGAAATAGGCGAAGCCCACCGACTGGGTGTGACGGAACGGCCGCACCAGGCGCCCGGCGCGCAGATCGGCGTGGGCGAGCGTGCGCTTGGCCAGCACCACGCCGCGCCCGGCGATCGCCGCCTCGATCGCCAGGCTGGTCTGGTTGAAGTGCAGCGCCGGTTGGCCCTCGCGCACCGTCACGCCGGCCGCCTTGAGCCACATGGCCCAACTGGGACAGCTTTCGTCGTCAAGCGAACTGTCGTCGTGGATCAACGGCACATTGACCAGATCGCCCGGCGTGCGCACCGGCGTCTCGCCGTCCTGAAGGGCTGGCGAACAGACCGGAAACACTTCCTCGCGCATCAGTTCTTCGGCGTGCAGGCCCGGATACTGGCCGGCGCCATAGCGGATCGCCAGGTCCATCTCGGTCTCGGCGAAGTCGGTCACCTCCATCGACGCGTCGATCTTGACCACCGCATTGGGATTTTGCTGGTAATAGCGTTCGAGCCGGGGCACCAGCCATTTGGAGGCGAAGGACGGCGACACCGACAGGTGCAGCGTGCCGTCGTCGCGCGCCGCCTCCAGCGTCGACACCGCGTCCTCGATCGCCTCGAAGCCCTGGCGCAGCGAGGCGAGCGCCATCTGTGCGCGGTCGGTCAGGATCAGCGACCGGCTGGTGCGACGGAACAACTCCACCCCCAACAGGTCTTCCAGGCTGCGGATTTGCTGGCTGACGGCCGCCGGCGTCACCGCCAGTTCGTCCGCCGCCTTCTTGAAACTCATGTGCCGGGCCGCAGCATCAAAGGCCCGCAGCGCATTGAGGGGGAGTTGGGCGCGTTTCATGGCCGCTATATTTGGCTGCCCGGCGGCCGGGGTAAACCCCCTATCGGATCAGCGCACGGCCGGGCGGTTCAGCGACGGGGTGGCCGGGCAAGCCGGCAACCGCCCCGCCCTGGCCGGCCGGCGCCCACCGGGGCACGCTTCCCCCATGCCCACGCGCAGCGCCAGCGCCTAGCATGACCGCACCGCAACCAGGAGGCACCCAATGGCCAGTTTCATCCTCAACCCCGGTGACAGCCGGACCGTCGACACCCGCGAAGGCGGCGACACGCTCAGCCTGACCAACAACCACGAAGACGGCGAGGCGCGCTATGCCATCGCCTTCGACCAACAGACCCCGACCAACCACACGCTCGCCCCCGGCACCAGCGCCAATTACGACCTGGCCGACCATGAGACGGCGGCGCTCACTAACACCGGCGACCTGACCATCGAAGTGGATTTCGAATAACGCCCAGCCCAAGGGGCGAGCGCAAGAAGGAGCCCAGCCCATGCCCGTTTACAAGCTGGCCGGCGGCGAACGCCGCACCGTGCCCACGGGGCCCGCGCACGACACCCTGACCGTGACCAACCCCGCCGAGGCCGGTCAAGCCCATTACCGACTGTCGGTGGACGCCCCCAATGCCCGCCCGCACGCGCTCGGGCCCGGCTATACAGACAGCTACGACGTCACCGCGTTCCCGAGCATCGACGTGCACAATACCGGCACGCTAGCGCTGACCGTGGCGACCACCAGTTGAGGCGGGCGGGTTGGTCGGCTCCACACCGGCGGCCGGGCGCTGGTCGCTCTCGGGCAGGTCGTCGTCGAGCAGGATGCGCCCGGCCGCGCCGTCCAAATCCTCATACTGACCGGCCTTGAGCGACCACAGAAACCCCGCCAGCCCCAGCGCGCCCAGAAACAGCGCAATCGGGATCAACACCAGCAACACACTCATGGGCTCTCCTTCAGGCGCAGGCGCAGCGCGTTGGCGGTGACCAGGATCGACGACGACGACATGGCGATGGCGGCCACCAACGGGGTCACGAAGCCGGCCACGGCCAGCGGCACGGCGATGGCGTTATAGGTCAGCGCCAGGCCGAAATTCTCGACGATGCGCCGCTGCGACCGGCGCGCCAGGATGAACAGGCCGGCCACCGGCCCCAGTTGCTCGCCTTGGAACACCACGTCGGCGGCGGTCAGCGACACGTCCGCCGCACTTGCCGGCGACACCGAAACGTGCGCCGTGGCCAATGCCGGCGCATCGTTGAGACCGTCGCCGACCATGGCGACGGTGTGGCCCTGGTCGGCCAGCGCCTTGAGATGGGCGATCTTGTCGGCTGGCGACTTCTGCCCGTGCCAATGGTCGATGCCCGCCGCCTCGGCCGCCGCGCGCACCGCCGGCGCACGGTCGCCGGACAGCAATTCGACCCGCATCCCGAGCCGCTTGAGCGCGGCCACCGTTTCAGCGGCGTCGGCGCGCGGATGGTCGAGAAAGGCGAAGCGCAGCGGCGCGCCGCCGTCGCCCCGGTCGAGCCACATCTCGGGCCCCGCCGCCTCGGCCCGCGCGGTGCCTGCCTCGCCACCATGCCCGAGCCAGGCGGCATTGCCCAGCCGCACGGTGCGGCCGTCGACCCGGCCGGTCAGCCCGCAGCCCGGCACTTCTTTAACCTCGTCCGCTGACGGCAAGGCGCCGCCGGCAGCACCGACAGCGCCAGCGGCGCGCACGATCGCCTGCGACAGCGGGTGACGGCTGTTCTGTGCCAGGGTGGCGGCCAGGCGCAGGTCGGCCGGGTCGTGGTCCTGCCCCGCCACCAGCGTCAGGTCGCCGGCGGTCAGCGTGCCCGTCTTGTCGAACACCACCGTGTCGGCGCGCGACAGGCGTTCGAGCGCGTCACCGGTCTTGACCAGCACGCCGCGGCGCATCAACCGACCGGTGGCGGCCACCTGGACCACCGGCACGGCCAGCCCCAAGGCGCACGGGCAGGTGATGATCAACACCGCCACCGCCTTCAACAAGGCGTCGTGCCAGGTGGCGCCGGCAAGCATCCAGCCGCCGAACGTGCCGGCGGCCAGGATGTGCACCGCCGGCGCATAGAAGCGCACCAGCTTGTCGGCCAGTTGCACGAAGTCGGCGCGGCCCTGTTCGGCGGCTTCCATCAGCCGCACGATCTCGGCCAGCAGGCTGTCCTCGTCGCGCTTGGTCACCGTTACCGTGATCGGCGCCGACAGGTTGAGCGTGCCGGCGAACACCCGGCAGCCCTCGCCCACATCTTCGGGCACCGCCTCGCCGGTGATCAGGCCGGCATCGATGCTCGACGCGCCCGCGCGCACCACGCCGTCGGCGGGCACCCGCATGCCGGCGGGCACCAACACCCGCATGCCCGGGTCGAGCGCGTCGACCGGCACCTGGGCGCGGCTGCCGTCGGGGCGCACCACCGTGGCGGCGACCGCTTTCAGGCCCAGCAGGTTCTGCGCCGCCTCGGTCGCCCGGCCGCGCATCCGCACGTCCAGATAGCGCCCGATCAGCAGGAAAAACAGCAGCGACACGCTGGCGTCGAAATAGACATGCTCGCCGCCGCGCGCCGCCTCGATCATGCTGGCGGCGAGCGCCAGCACCACGGCAAGCGAGATCGGCACGTCCATGTTCATGGTCCGGCGCCGCAACGCGCCGAGCGCCGAGCGAAAGAACGGCCGGCCGGCATAGGCGACCGCCGGGATCGCGATCAGCGCCGAGATCCAGTGAAACAGCTGCCGGGTCGCCGGTGCCATGTCCTCCGACCACAGCCCCGCCCACACCGACACCGACAACAGCATCACATTGGCGGCGGCAAAGCCCGAGACGCCCATGGCGCGCAGCAGTTCGCCCTCGCGGGTGTGCTGGTCGCTGCCGACCAGCTTGGGGTCGAACGGCGCGGCGTCGAAGCCGATGGCGTCCAGCCGCGCGATCAGCGCCTCGGGCGTGGTCCGCCCCGGCGTCCACGACACCGACACGCGCTTGGTGGACAGGTTGGCGCGCGCCCCGGTGACCGCCTCGTCGCCGTTCAAGGCCCGCTCCACCTTGGCCATGCAGCCGGCGCAGTGCATGCCCGGCACCACCAGGCTGATCGACGCGCTGTCGCCGTCGCGGCGCACATAGCGCTCCAGCCCGAGCGCCCGGTCGAGGGCGGCGGCGGGGTCGGCCGGCCCGAGCGTCACCGGCACACCGCCAGACGCGTTGCCTTGGGTGTTATCCTCGTCGCGGGCCGTCGGGGTCATGGCGCCAGCACCACCGGTTTGTCCCAGCGCAGTGCGGTGCCGTCGGGATGCTTGGCGGTGATGCGGATTTCCCACTTGCCGGGCTTCGGCAAGTCAAGCGTGGCAGTGTAGCGCCCCGGCATCGGTTCGACCATCGCCGCCGTGCGATCGAGCGTCGCTTCCGATGGCCGGCGCAGCGTCAGCACGGGCTTGAGGCTCGGCACCGCTGCCCCCTTGGCATCGGCGAGCGTCAGCGACACCGCCACGGCGTCGCCCCCGCCCTGCTCGACCAGCCGATGCGCCAAGACCGCGTCCAGGCCGAGCCTGCGCTGGGCCGCGCCGGCAGCGATCACTTGGTTATAGTCACGCCCCTTGGCGTAGGCGTCACGATCCTCGACGCCGTGGAAGGTGTTCACGGCAAAATAGATCATCACCATGTTGGCGACGATCACCGCCCCGAAAAACGCCAGGATCAGCGTCCAGATATGCTTACCGGTCCAGGGGCCTTGGAAAAAACTCTTGATCACGGTCGTCCCTCTCGCCTGGGAGAGTTGGTTGCCCGGGGCCTACCCCCCCGCAGCGTGTCAGTCTAGCGCATGGACCCGCGACGGGAAAAGCCGAACCGACGTCCGCTTGAGGACGCGCCCCCCGCTGCATCCACCGCCCCGTCGATGATGTCCCGCCCGCGGCCGCAGCACCGACACCGACACTCGCGCCAAAGGAACCTTCCCTTGCCCGGCTCGTGGGACCGTTTCCTAAACCCGGCTCCAGGGCGCGCGGCGACGGTGCGTGCCCTGGCGCGGCGCGCTCCGGCCGGTCAGTTCGGGCCGCGAAACGGCATGGTCTCGACCACCCGGGTGTCGGTGGCATCGTGGCGGATCACGAAATCCACCGCCGCCGACCCGTCCTCAAGCGTCCCGTCGGTCACATGACCCTTAGGCAGCGACACGTAGAGCTTGACGCTGCCGACGCTGTCGGCGGGCACGGTCAGGGCCACGGTTCCTTCTTCGCGGGTTACCGGGTTGAACAAGCGCACTCCCGGCAGGCCCGCGACGCTGATCTCGAAGGTGCGGTCTTGGTGCAGCTTGTTCAACACCTTGAGTTCATAGCCGTTGCGGATGCCACCGTCGGCCAGGCGCACGAACACCGGATTGCGGTCGCGCAGCACGTTGACGTCGGTGGTCGCGCGCGTCGACAGGCCGGCGACCATGATGCCGGCAACCACCGCGATCAAGGCCGAATAGAGCAGCGTGCGCGGCCGCAACAACCGGATGCCCGAATAATCGCCCTGGGCGCGCCGCTCGGGCGCGTTGATGGTCTCATAGGCGATCAGGTTGGGCGGTCGGCCGACCTTGGCCATCACATCGTTGCAGGCGTCGATGCACAGCGCGCACTGGATGCACTCCATCTGCGCGCCGTCGCGGATATCGATGCCCACGGGGCAGACCGCCACGCACTGGTTGCAATCGATGCAGTCGCCGCGGCCTTCCCAACTGTCGCCCTTCTTGTGGCGACCGCGCGGCTCGCCACGATCCCAACGATAGCTGACCAACAGCGTGTTCTCGTCGAACATGGCGCCCTGGATGCGCGGCCACGGGCACATATAGGTGCACACCTGTTCGCGCGCATGGCCGCCAAGCAGGTAGGTGGTCGCGGTCAGCACACCCATGGACACATAGGCCGGCGTCGGCGCGGTACCGGCGAACAGATCGCCCAAAAGCTGCGGCGCGTCGTTGAAATAGAACACCCAGGCGCCGCCGGTGGACACCGCCACCAAGAGCCACAGCCCATGCTTGGCGGTGCGCTTGGCCAGCTTGGCCAGCGTCCATCTCGCCTGGTCGAGACGAATGCGTTTGTTGCGGTCGCCCTCGATCCAGCGCTCGATCTGCACGAACAGGTCGGTCCACACGGTCTGCGGGCAGGTATAGCCACACCAGACCCGGCCGAACACGCTGGTGACCAGAAACAGCCCCAACGCGGCCAGGATCAGCAGACCGGTGATGTAATAGAATTCCTGCGGCCAGATCTCGATGAAGAAGAAGTAGAATTTGCGGTCGGAGAAATCCACCAGAATGGCCTGGTCGGGGATGCCCTCGCCGCGCGGCCAGCGCACCCAGGGCGCCAGATAATAGATGCCCAGGGTGACGAACAGCACGATCCACTTGATGCGCCGAAACCGGCCCTTGGCCTGCTTGGGGTGGATCTTCGGCGGCGACTCATAGAGCGGCCGGTTGTGCTTGGCGTTGACCGCTTCGGCCCGGTCGTCCGCCAGGGCCTCGGTGTCGGCGGCGACGGTCTCGCTCAGGGCCTGGAGCCCGTGGGCCTTGCCGTCGGCCACCGTGTCTGGGGCAGATGTCGCCATCGTTTCTACTCGCTTCCCGGCGCGACCCGATGATCGCCCCTTAAACTAGTGCCGACTGCGCCGGGCTGTCAGCCCGATCAACCCGACTGCGACCCTTGGTCGTGCCGGCCGGCCGTAGAGCCGCGCTCCGCCGGCCGACGCCATCGCAACCGCCGCCGGACGCGACCGTCTTGGTGCCGGTCACAGACCGCCGCGCGTTTCACCGCTGGCCGAGCCGCCGTCGTCCGTCGCCGGAGTGGTCGCCGAGCCGGCATCGGCGGTGGCCACCGGCTCGCCGCCGCCGAGCGCATGCACATAGACCGCCAGTTGCTTGATGGTCAGCGGATCGAGCCGGTCTTCCCAGGCCGGCATAACCCCGTAGCGACTGTAGGACACGGTCTCGGTCAGCGACGCCACGTCGCCGCCATAAAGCCAGATGGCGTCGGTCAGGTTGGGCGCCCCCAGATCGGTCATGCCCTTGCCTTGCGCGCCGTGGCAGAAGCCGCATTGCTGATCATAGATGGCCGCGCCCTGTTCGGCCTTCGCCGCGTCGTGCTCCTGGTCCGAGATGCGGCGCACATACTGGACCACCTGGCCGACCTGCTCGCGGGTCAGGATGCCGTCGGACAGGAACGACGGCATGACATTGTAGCGCGTATCGGGATTGTCGTCCCACCGAATGCCGTTTTCGATGGTCTGGTGGATCGCTTCCAGGCTGCCGCCCCAGATCCAAGCGTCGTCATTGAGATTGGGGAAGCCCTCAAACCCCTGTGCGCCCGAGCCGTGACAGCCGGCACAATTGTCGCCGAACGCGGCCTCGCCGGCCTTGAGCGCAATCGGCATCAACGCCTTGTCGGTGCGGATTTCGGCCAGCGACAGATCGCGCATGGCCTCCATCTCCTGTTCCAGGTCGGCGCGCGCCTCGGCGGTCAATTGCTCGACCCGCTGGCGCTGGGAATAGCCAACGATCCCCTTGGTATAGGTCCAGCCGTCGGCGGTCGGGATCGGCCAGGACGGCCACAGCACGAAGAACACCATGCTCAAGGCGATGCAGGCATAGAAGGTATACAGCCACCAGGCCGGCAGGGGCGTGTCCAGTTCCTTGATGCCGTCCCACTCGTGGCCGGTGGTTTCCTTGCCGGTGGGTTCGTCGGTTTCTCGCGTGCTCATCGACCGCTCCCTGCGTCGCCGTTCCCGGGCTGCCGGTCGGCGTCCTCGTAAGCATCCGGGCCACGCTCGTCGTCCAGCGGATTGCGCGCCGCCCGGTTGAACTTGTCCTGATTGCTGGGCCACAGGGCGTAAGCCAGCGCGATGACGAACATCACCACCAACAACACCAGTCCCCATGTGCCGGCAAAGCGTGAGAAAGCTTCATAGCTGACCATCACCCACCCCCGCTCAGCGCCGGTTGTCCGACGCGTCGACGTCGTAGCTCTCGAAGTCGACCAGCGTGCCGAGCATCTGCATGTAAGCGATCAAGGCGTCCAACTCGGTGATCTGGTCGGGCTTGCCGTCCCAGTCGCGCGCCGTGGCCTTGTTGTACCGCTCGGCCAGATCGCCGCCGTCGGCGCTCGCCTGGGCGCGCAGATCGGCATGGGCATTGGCGATCTGGGCGTCGGTATAGGGCACGCCGGCGCGCCGGTTGGCGATCATCACCTTGTCGATATTGTCGTAATCGAGCTTGGTTTCGACCAGGAACGGATAACCCGGCATGATGCTCTCGGGCACGATGGCGCGCGGGTTGGCCATGTGGATGCGGTGCCAGTCGTCGGAATACTTGCCGCCGAGCCGGGCCAGATCCGGGCCGGTGCGCTTGGACCCCCACTGAAACGGGTGGTCATACATGCTTTCCGCCGCCAGCGAATAGTGGCCGTAGCGCTCCACTTCGGAACGCAGCGACCGAACCATCTGGCTGTGGCAGTTGTAACAGCCCTCGCGCAGATAGATGTTGCGCCCGGCCAGCTCAAGCGGCGTGTAGGGGCGCATCCCCTGCACCTTTTCGATCGTGCTCTGGACCAGAAACAGGGGCACGATTTCCACGATGCCGCCGATCGCCACCACGATCAGAATACCGACCAGCAGCAGGATCGAGCGCTTCTCGAACGGCTCGTGGGAGAGTTTGGGTGTCGATGCCATGGCCAGAATCTCCTTACTCGGCCGGGACGGCCTTGGGCGCGGCCTGCGTCGCCGCTTCGCGCCCGCGGATCGTCATGTAGACATTGTAGGCCATGATCCCGGCACCGGTGAGATAGAGCACGCCGCCAAGCGCCCGGATCACGTAATAGGGGTGCATGGCCTCGACGGTTTCGACGAAGCTGTATTGCAGGAAGCCCAGCTCATCATGGGCGCGCCACATCAGGCCCTGCATGATCCCCGACACCCACATCGCCGTGATGTACAAAAGGATACCCGCGGTCGCGATCCAGAAGTGCCATTCGATCAGGCGCTTGGAAAACATCTCGCGGCGCTTCCACAGCCACGGGACCAGGCAATAGACGGCACCGAAGCTGACAAAGCCGACCCAGCCGAGCGCGCCCGAATGCACATGGCCCACGGTCCAGTCGGTGTAGTGGCTGAGCGAATTGACCTGCTTGATCGACATCACCGGGCCTTCGAACGTCGACATGCCGTAGAACGCCACCGAGACGATCAACATCCGGATCACCGGATCGGTGCGCAGCTTGTCCCAGGCGCCGGCCAGGGTCATCAGGCCGTTGATCATGCCGCCCCAGCTCGGCATCCACAGCATGATCGAGAAGAACATGCCCAGCGTCTGCGCCCAGTCGGGCAGCGCGGTATAGTGCAGATGGTGCGGACCGGCCCAGATATAGAGGAAGATCAGCGCCCAGAAGTGGATGATCGACAGCCGATAGGAATAGACCGGCCGCTCGGCACGCTTGGGCACGAAATAGTACATCATGCCCAGGAAGCCGGCGGTCAGGAAAAAGCCGACCGCGTTGTGGCCGTACCACCACTGGATCATGGCATCCTGAACGCCCGAGAACAGCGACACCGACTTGGACGAGAACAGCGACACCGGCACCGCCATGTTATTGCCCAGATGCAGCATGGCGATGGTGACGATGAACGCCAGGTAGAACCAGTTGGCCACATAGATGTGGCTTTCCTTGCGCTTGATCAGCGTGCCCAGGAACACCAGCAGATAACAGACCCAGACCAGCGTCAGCCACAGGTCCACATGCCATTCGGGCTCGGCGTATTCCCGGCCCTGGGTGGCGCCCATCAGATAGCTGGTGGCCGCCAGCACGATAAACAGCTGATAGCCCCAGAACACGAACCAGGCCAGGCCGTCGCCGAACAGCCGGGTCCGGTTGGTCCGCTGCACGCAATAGAGCGAGGTGGCGATCAGCGCGTTGCCGCCGAAGGCAAAGATGACGGCGGACGTGTGCACCGGCCGCAGGCGCCCGAAATTGATGAACGAGGTGTCGAAGTTGAGCGCCGGGAATGCCAACTGCCAGGCGATCACCACGCCCACGGAAAAGCCCACCAGGCCCCAGACCACGGTGGCGATGACGCCGGCCTTTACCACGGCCTCGTTGTAATTGGGCTTACCGTCCACTTCCTGAGCCACCGGCGGCCGCCCCTGCCGTCCAGCGACCCAGTAGATGGCCGCCAGAAAGAAGGCCAAAAACAGCATGGCGTGAACCGTCATGGTCTGGTCTTCGGCGAACGCCCACAAAACCAGGCTCATCAGCGCGCCAGCACCGAACACGAGATAGCTGGCGAACCGGGACAGATTCGGGGCCGAGACAAGGGAGTGCGCCATCGTTCAAGCTCCACATCGCGCGTAAGTCAGGCCCGCCGCGCAGGCGCGCAACAGACGCCGGCGGACGCTATGACCGGCCCGGGACCGGTCACGTTGATGTACATCAACAGACAGAGGGGTGCACCCGTTCGCGGGGAAAAAGCAACCGTTCGCAGCACTGTGTCGCAGCCCGAAATGAGCCCAAACAGTTACAAATAAAGGGAATTTTGGGGTTCAACGACAATAGGACGAGGGCTCGCCGCCCGACCCGATGATCTAAACGAACGCTTATGACGTAACCATTTCAAACCAAGAAATTCTTTACCCAAAATACCTGGGCGAACGCAAGCATATTCGCCCGCCCCTTTCGGAACGCACCCAAGCCGCGCAGGGATGGTGGAAAAGCGCCAGCGGCGGCCGCCGGCCCGGTCGGTCAGGCGCGTCGATTCTGCGCGCCGAAAAGCGTCGCCAGCGGCCGCCGTTTCGACCGGTTGGACATCGCATGGAGGGCCGCCGCGGCGGGTCGATAGCCCCAATTCGCCGCCGACTCATACCAGCGCCGAGCGACTTGGCGATTGGTGGGCAGATCGCCCTCGGCTTCGTACAAACGCCCCAGTTGGTATTGCGTCTCGGCCAACGCCTGCCGCTCGCCCACCGACAGACCCGCTATGACCAACAGGGCCTTTTCATTTGCCTGATCGATATTGTTTTCCATTGCGTCCATCCAGACCTGACCGCTTCAATGGTGGCTGCCACTGTGATGGACGCTTGTTAACGGCCCATTAAGTCCCTTGAACAATTGCGACAAACGGTGACAGAAAGAGCCCCTGTCTGGTCGAGGATTTGCCTATGGAAAGCCAATATCAGCCGCCCTCGAAATTCGCCGCAATCATGAAAGAACAGCTTTGGGCCCAAGTGGTTGCGGGTCTGGTGCTGGGGCTTCTCGTGGGCGTTTTGCTGGGTCCCGATCTGGGGTTGTTCGAGGACGGCGCGATGCAGTTGCTGGGCGAATGGATCGCCCTGCCCGGCGAATTGTTCCTGTCCGTTTTGCGCTTCGTGGTGGTGCCGCTGGTGCTGTCGTCGGTGGCGCTGGGCGTCGCCGACTCCGACGAGGTCGACCGAATCAAGGCGCTCGGCCTGTCGGTGGTGCTCTATTTCCTCACCACGACCACCATCGCCGTGGCCATCGGCGTCAGCATGGCGCAGATTTTCAAGCCGGGGCATTACATCGCCGAGGATCAGGTCGCCTCCGCCCAGGTGCAGGGCGACGTCAACATCCAAAGCCCCACCGACGCGCTGGTGGGGAACGACAGTTCGATCCCCGACCAGATCGCCAATTTGCTGCCGACCAACCCGGTCGCGTCGCTGGCTCAGGGCGATATGCTGGCGATCGTGATCGCGTCGGCAATCTTCGGGGTCGCCCTGCTGGCGCTGCCGCGCACCGAGTCCCGACCGCTGATCGACCTGATGCGCTCGACGCAGGCGGTCTGCCTCAACATCGTCAACTGGATCATGAAGTTCGCGCCGATCGCGGTGTTCGGGCTGATCGCCGATGTGACCATGGACAACGGGCTTGAGGTGCTGACCGGGGTGAGCGCCTATGTGCTAACCGTGGTCGGCGCGCTGGCGGTCATGATGGTGGTCTATATGATCATCCTTGCGGTGTTGGCGCGGCGCTCGCCGTGGCGCTTTCTGTCACGCTCGCGCGAGGTGCTGCTGTTTGCCTTTTCCAGTTCCTCGTCGGGCGCCACCATGCCGCTGACCTTGCGCACCGTAAACGAACGCCACGGCGTCAATCCCACGGTCGGGCGCCTGGTGGTGCCGCTGGGTGCCACCATCAATATGGACGGCACCGCGCTCTACCAGGCGGTGGCCACGGTGTTTCTGGTCCAGGTCTACGGCCAGGTGGATTTCGGCCTGACCGAAACGCTGCTGGTGCTGACCCTGGCGATCGGCGCGTCGATCGGCACGGCGGCGATCCCCGGCGTGGGCATCGTGCTGCTGGCGGCGATCCTGACGCAAGTGGGCGTACCGGAATACTATCTGGGGCTGGTCTTCGCCGTCGACCGAATCCTCGACATGTGCCGGACCATGGTCAATGTCACCGGCGACATGGTGGCCTCGGCAACGCTTGACCGGCTGCTCGGCTTCAAGCATGAGGACATCGAAGCGGCGGCGGAAAACGCCCCCGATGCGCCAACCGACCCCTCCCCGGAGACGGACACCTCATCCACCATGACGATGCAGCGGCATGGCCAGCAATAGGCCGCGAACCGATATCCTGCGGGGCGGCATCGTCGCGTCGTCCGAGTCCGACGCGGCCGCCGGTGCCGAGACGGCCGGTGCAGAAGACCCCGACGCCCGGATGCCCGACGAGACGCCACGCCGCCCCGGCGACCGGGCCGTGGTGCTGCTGTCGGGCGGGCTCGATTCGGCGACCGTGGCGGCGGCCGCCAAGGCGGCGGGCTATCGCGTGATCGCGCTGTCGTTCCGCTACGGCCAGCGCCACGCGGTCGAGTTGGAGGCCGCCGCCCGGGTCGCGGCCCATGTGGGCGTCGACGAACACCAGGTGCTCGACATGGATCTGCGCGCCTTCGGCGGCAGCGCGCTGACCGCCGACATCGACGTGCCCAAGGACCGCGACGCCGACGCCATCGCCGCCGACGATCAGGTGCCGATCACCTATGTGCCGGCGCGCAACACGATCTTTTTGTCCTACGCCATGGGGCTGGCCGAAGTGCGCGGCGCCGACGATCTGTTCATCGGCGTCAATGCGGTCGACTATTCGGGCTATCCCGACTGCCGGCCGGGCTTCATCGGCGCGTTCGAGGCGATGGCCAATCTGGCGACCCGCGCCGGCGTCGCCGGCGATCGGCCGTTGCGCCTGCACACGCCGCTGATCGGCCTGAGCAAGGCGGCGATCGTCGCCTGGGGCACCGAACTCGGCGTCGACTATGGCCAAACCATCAGTTGCTACGACCCCGACGCGCAGGGCCGCGCCTGCGGTGCTTGCGACAGTTGCCACCTGCGCCGCCAGGGCTTCGTCGACGCGGGGCTTGCCGACCCGACCGTCTATCAGACGGACTGAGGCGATGGCCTATGCGGTCAAGGAACTGTTTCTGACCCTGCAGGGCGAAGGCGGTCAGGCCGGCCGGCCGGCGGTGTTCTGCCGCTTCGCCGGCTGCAATCTGTGGTCGGGGCGCGAGGCCGACCGCGCCGGCGCCGTCTGCCGGTTCTGCGACACCGATTTCGTCGGCACCGACGGCCAGAACGGTGGCCGCTACGCGGGCCCGGACCTGGTCGCCGCCGCCGCGGCGCTGTGGCCGGCGGGTCGGGACCGGCGGCTGGTGGTGTGCACCGGCGGCGAGCCGCTGTTGCAACTGGACGCCGCCCTGATCGCGCGGTTCCACGACGCCGGCTTCGAGGTGGCGGTGGAGAGCAACGGCACGGTCGCGGCACCCGCCGGCATCGACTGGCTGTGCGTCAGCCCCAAGGCCGGCGCGCCGCTGGTCCAGACCCGGGGCCAGGAACTCAAGCTGGTCTACCCGCAACCCGGCGCCGAGCCCGAGCGCTTCGCCGATCTGGACTTCGCCCACCGCTTCCTCCAGCCCATGGACGGCCCGGCGCTGGCCGACAATACCCGCCAGGCGATCGCCTACTGCCTGGCCAACCCACGCTGGCGGCTGAGCGTGCAAACCCACAAGGTGCTGGGCATCGACTGACCGCCGCGCCCGATCCCGCCACCCGGTTGCCGTCCGCTCTATCCCGCGTCTGGCCCTGCCCGCCTCTGGCTTATCGCGCGTCCGGCCGTCACGCCGAGCGTGCCAGGGCGCTGCCCGGTCAGACCGGGAGGGCCGCCGGGTCGACCGCCGTGTCGACGCGGGCGAAGTGCACGGGCACCCGCGCGTCGACCAGATAGGCGACCATCGGCGCCGGCAGATCGCTCCAGCCGAGCGGATGGTCAAGGCCGTGGAGCCACAGTGCGTCGACCCGTTCATAGTCCGGGCCGTGGTCGAAGCGCAGCCCGGGCGGCGGCGTCCGGTAGGGGGCGAGACAGGCCAGCACCGGCGTCGTGCCCGGGGCCGGGGCGCGCAACGGCAGGTGCAAAATCTCGAAGCCCAGCCGGCAGCCATCGTTCATCAGCAGGCGGCTCTTGCGCAGCGTGACCACCGGGCGTTCGGCGCGCACCGCGCACAGGCCCTGATACAAGCCGCGCAGCGCCGCGTCGATCCGGCTGGCGCTGTCGAAGGTCCGGTCGCGGGTCGGCATCAAGGCATCGATGGCGGTCCCCATCAGGCGGACCGTCTCCCAGGCGGCGCTCTGCGCCTCGGTCAGCATGGTATAGGGCAGGCTCTCGGGCACCCGTTGGGGCAAGAACGCCGCGCGCGCCGGCATGGCATCGCCCGCAGGCCGCAACTCCTCCCAATAATCCCAAAGCTGGCCGGCAACCTCGGTCTCGATCAGCCCAACGCGCTCCATCGACGCCACCTCCACTCGTCGAGCGTCTCTGGTACGGCCGCATTGTAGCAATTTTGCGGCTGCAACACCATCACCGCCCGACCGTGGCAGGCTCGCTTACAGCGTGTAGGCGCGCCACAGCCCGAGCGGCGCCAACTCGGCCTCAAGACGTGCCCGCACCGCCGGCTCGTAGCCGGCCAGGTCGGCGGCGGTGTCGGCGCGGGTGCGCTCGGTATAGGGGCGCGTCGCCAGGGTCAGCGGACCATAGGCGGTGTCGATCTCGACGCTGTCGCGGCGCGCCTGGAGGGCTGCCCGGTTGGCGACCAGATAGGCGTGGAAGTCCTGGCCCACATGCTGGAGCACCGGGGCCAGGGTCTCAGGCACGCCCCCATGGGCCGGCCATTCGGGCGCGGCGGCGGCGCGCGCGGCGGCCATGCGCCCGGCATAGTCGCGCACCGCCGGCCCCTGCGCCTCGATCACCGCGTGCGGCGTCGGGTCGGCCAGGAAATGCGCCTTGAGCGGCCCATAAAGCGCGAAATCGGCCAGACAGGGCCGGTCGCCGAGCAGAAAGGCATGGGCGCGGAAATGCTGGTCGAGCAGACTGACCAGGCGGGCGAAATCGCCGGCGATGGCGCCCGCATGGTCGGGCCCGGCGGCGATCTTGGGCGCCGTCGAGCGGCCCCAGCGGGTCAGAAAATCGAGCACATTGTCGACCAGGGGCTGGGTGGCGGCGTCGAGCGGCGTGGCGGGGTCGAGCCCGGCCAGGTCTCGCGCCAGCGACACCCCGCTGGTCTGCCGGTCGGCCTCATGGAACCAGCGAAAGTGCATCGCCGGCCGGGTCAGCCACTCGTCGAAATAGTCTTCGAGCATCCGACACAGCATCCGGTCGAGCGCGTGCGCCGGGTCGGCTGGCGGCACCACGGCGCTGGCCGGGTGCTCGTCGTCGAGCATGAAGGCGAGCGGCGTGCTGTCGTGCAGCCACTGCCCCGACGGCGTCACCAGCACCGGGATCAGATGGGTCTTGGCCGCGGCCTCCACATGGTCGCGGGTGGCCAGGGTCTTGTGGCGATAGTCCACGTCCAGGCACTTATAGGCCATCAGGGTCAGCAACTTCTGGGTGAAGTAGCTGGCATCCATGCCGTAGACGGTATAGCGCTCGCTCATCGCCTCCCCCTGGGCCGGCCCGGCGTCAGACCGACTCTTCCTTGGTTTTCAGGAACCGCAAGCCCGGGAAGTCCTCCATGGGCTTGTTCAGGTGCCAGGCATTGCGGGCCATATAGACCGGCGCGCCGGTATGGTCCTCGGCCAGGCTGGCCTTGTTCTTGTCGACGAACTGCTTGAGCAGGTGCGGATCGTCGGCCTCGACCCAGCGCGCGGTCATCAACTCGGTGGGCTCGAAACGCACCGGCACGTTGAACTCGGTGCGGATACGGTCGGCCAGCACGTCGAACTGCAAGGCGCCGACCACGCCGACCACCCAATCGGCGCCCAGATAGGGCTTGAACACCCGCGCCGCGCCCTCCTCGGCCAATTGTTCGAGCGCCCGGCCCAGATGCTTGGCCTTCATCGGGTCTTCCGGGCGGACGCGCTGCAACAGCTCGGGTGCGAAGCTCGGCACGCCGGTGAAGCGCACCAATTCGCCCTCGGTCAGCGTGTCGCCGATGCGCAGGCCGCCATGGTTGGGCAGGCCGATGATGTCGCCGGCAACCGCCGTCTCGGCCACCTCGCGGTCACGGGCGAGGAACAGTTGCGCATTGTGCACCGCCATGGTCTTGCCCGAGCGCACATGCTTGAGCTTCATGCCCTTCTTGAACTGGCCCGACACCAGGCGCAGGAACGCCATGCGGTCGCGGTGCTTGGGGTCCATATTGGCCTGGATCTTGAAGACGAAGCCCGAACATTTGGCCTCGTCGGGCGCCACCGCGCGTTCAAGCGCGGTCTGCGGGCGCGGCGACGGCGCCTGACGCGACAGCCCCTCCAGCAACTCGCGGACACCGAAATTATTGACCGCCGAGCCGAAATAGACCGGCGTCAGATTGCCGGCCAGATACGCCTCGGCGTCGAACGGCGGGCACAGGCCGCGCACCATCTCCACATCCTCGCGCAGCTTGGCGACCAGATGGTCGGGCAGCATCGCGTCGAGCTTGGGGTCGTCGAGCCCGTGCAGCGCCACGCCCTCGCTGCGGGTGTCGTTGCCGCCCTTGTCGAACAGGATCAACTGGTCCTGAAACAGGTCGTAGCAGCCGTGGAAATCGCGGCCCATGCCGATCGGCCAACTGGCCGGCGTCACGTCCAGTTGCAGCGTTTCCTCGATCTCCTGGAGCAGCGCGAACGGGTCCTGGCCCTCGCGGTCGAGCTTGTTGACGAAGGTGGTGATCGGCATGTCACGCAGCCGGCAGACCTCGAACAGCTTGCGGGTCTGGCTTTCGATGCCCTTGGCCACGTCGAGCACCATCACCGCGCTGTCGACCGCGGTCAGCACGCGGTAGGTGTCTTCCGAAAAATCCTCGTGGCCCGGCGTGTCGAGCAGGTTGAAGGTGCGGCCGTCATACTCGTAGGTCATCACCGAGCTGGCCACCGAGATGCCGCGCTCCTGCTCCACCTTCATCCAGTCCGAGCGCGCCCGGCGCCGCTCGCCGCGCGCCTTGACGGCGCCGGCTGTCTCGATGGCGCCGCCGAACAGCAGCAGCTTCTCGGTCAGAGTGGTCTTGCCGGCATCCGGGTGCGAGATGATCGCAAAGGTGCGGCGGGCGTTGATGGCGTCGGTCAGGGCTTCCATGCGGACTCGGTCAGTAAAAAAAGCGGGGCCGAACCGGCCTGTTCCAAAGGGTCTGCCCAAAGGGGCTGGCCGACGGAACCGAACGGTGGACCCGCGTTTATGGCGGTCGACCGGCGCGAACGCAAGGTAACGAACCGGCCCCGACCTGTTTGGGCCGGCGGCGGGCGGCACGCCTGCGACAATAGCACCCTGAGGGTTGCCGTTGAGCGGCGCCAGCCGCGCCGGCGCAGAACCGCGACGCGGCACGCCGGCGCTCAAGTCCTCACAAACCCACGCGGTTTCAAGGTCTGATCCATCATAAGGCCGGCTCAATCTAACCTGCAATTTCAATGCCAGGACCAAAGGCCGCCGAGGCAACGGAATATTTACCCTTGTGTTATGCGGGGCAATCTTCTAGATATCTAGGGTCCTTTTGTGTTGGTCTTACGAGCGACGCATATCCAACCGGATGAGCCTGCGAAGACAAGATGAGCCCCTTTAACGGCCCGTAACCTTGTTTACGGGCCGTTTTTTTGCCCGACGCCCGATCCATGCCCCCGCCCCACATGGGGGATCGAGACGGCGAGTCGCCGCCGGTCTACCCGCACCCGAGCTTGGCTGATGCCGCACGCACGACCGGCCCCCAGCATCCGCCATGAGATCGGCCATCGGGTCGGCATCGCCCCGGACATGCCGCGCGCGCCCCATGGCGCTTTGGCGACAGCGACTCCGCAGCCGCCTGCCCCGGAGCACCTTCGAGCGGCTTGGGGGCAGCCAAGCACACCCTGATCTGCGGCTGTTTTGCCTTGGCGTTGGAGCCATCCTCGCGCTACCCTCATGGGGGGAGGATCGCAATCATGGTCTCGCATGTCGCCGGGCCGGCTTTGGATGCGTCGGACCATCTGGCCGACCGCCTCGGCCCTTTGCTCGACCTGGGCGCCGAGGTGTTTCCGGATCGGCCGGCCTATTCCGTCGTGCTGCCGAACGGCGCCCACGCCAC
Organism: Rhodothalassium salexigens DSM 2132; assembly: GCF_004341375.1. Lineage (GTDB taxonomy): Bacteria > Pseudomonadota > Alphaproteobacteria > Sphingomonadales > Rhodothalassiaceae > Rhodothalassium > Rhodothalassium salexigens. The sequence goes on along the minus strand of NZ_SLXO01000001.1, from coordinate 94,895 downwards.
CTTGAGCTTCGCCGAGGTGAAAGCCTATTCCGACGCCATCGCCTTTTACCTGCGCCGGGTCGCAGGCCTGCCGCCGGGCACGGCGGTAGCGGTGATGGCGCCCAACTGCCTGGCCTTTCCGGTGGTCGCCAAGGGCATCATCAAGGCCGGACTGATCTTCACCGGCATCAATCCGCTCTACACCCCGCGCGAGGCACAACACCAACTGGCGGACAGCCGGGCGCGGGTGCTGTTCATCATCGACCTGTTCGGCGGCGCGCTCGACCAAATCCTGGCCGACACCGCCGTGACCCGCGTGGTTCGGTTGTCGCTCGCCGACCTGATGCCGGTCGCCAAGGCGGTGCTCGTGCGCACCGCGCTGCGCCTCAAGGGCTTGGCGCCCAAGCCCGACCGGCGCACCATCCCGCTCGACACCCTGGTGCGCGAGGGTCGCCGGGCGGCGGCCGACGAGCCTGCGGGCGTCGCCGCCCTGTTCGCCGATCGGCCGGTGGATGAGCCGCTGCTCTACCAGTACACCAGCGGGACGACCGGACGCTCCAAGGGGGCGGCCATGTCGGAACGCAATGTGATCGCCAACGCCAGCCAAACCCACCACCACAATGGCGAGCTGTACGAACCCGGCGTCGAGACCGGGCTGGTGGTCATGCCGCTCTATCACGTGATGGCGTTGACCTTCGCCTTGATCCAAGCGCCGCGCACCGCCATGCACTGCGTTCTGGCGCCGCAGCCGCGCCCGCTCAGCAATCTGCGCCCGGCGTTCGAGCGCTTCGACATCACCGTGCTGCCGGGCATCAACACGCTCTTTCAGGCACTGATGACCGAACCCTGGTTTGCCGACCGGCCGCCCGATCGGCTGAAGCTGTGCCTATCGGGCGCGGCACCCTTGCAGAAGAGCACGCGTGAGCGCTGGGAGACGATGACCGGCTGCCCGATCTACGAAGGCTATGGCCTGACCGAGGGAACCTGCGTGGTCACCTTCCCCAAGCTCGGCGAACCGCAACGCCACGGCACCGTTGGCCATCCCCTGCCCGGCACCGAGATCAAGCTGGTCGACGATACCGGCCAGGTGGTGCCGCGCGGCCGACCCGGCGAGGTGGTGGTGCGCGGCCCTCAGGTGGTGCTCGGCTATCTCAACCAGCCCGACGCGACCGGCGAGACGATCCGCGACGGTTGGCTCCATACCGGCGACATCGGCGTGATCGACGAAGACGGCGCCCTGCGTATCGTCGACCGCAAGAAAGACATGATCATCGTCTCGGGCTTCAACGTCTACCCCGCCGAGGTGGAGGATGTGCTCGCCCAACTGCCCGGCGTTGCCCAGGCGGCGGTGATCGGGGTGCCGTCCGAGGCCACCGGCGAAGCGGTCGAGGCCTTCGTGGTCAAGGCCGACCCCGCGCTCGACGAGGCCGCCGTGTTGCGCCATTGCACAGCGCATCTGACCAACTACAAGCGACCGCGCCGGGTGCATTTCGTGGCCGACCTGCCGAAATCGCCGGTGGGCAAGATCCTGCGGCGCCAATTGCGCGACCAAGCGGGCGCCGAGCGCAGCCCCGCCTGACCGCTCGCACCCAAGCCGCCCTGTCCGAGCGATCGGGCCCGAGCCGCCCTGTCCGATCCGAAGCGCCACAAGCGCCGTGCCAGAACCAACATGCCGGCGCACCCGACGGCCGGCGGGGCGGTCAGCCGAAAGACGTTCCGGCGGCCCGCCGGCCAGCACCGCCCAGGCCGCGGCCCGCCGGCCCATCGCTATCTTCAACCGCATCGCCGGCGGCGCCAGATGCCCACAGGTCCGGGGTGTCGTGACCGCGGCGCCCGAGCGTCGGTGTCGCGCCGTCGTCGACCGCCGCCCCCCCGGTCGAGGCGGAGGGATCCGATGGCGCCCCATCCGCGCCTTCCCCGCGGCCGCCGGCTGAACCGCCGCCGGGGTCCGCAACATCCGTCTCGTCCGATGTCGAGCCTTCCGGAGCCGGCGCCAGCATGTCCACCAACAGCGGCGCGAGCGTCGCCGCCACCCCGGCCCGGTCGAACAGATCGGCCAAGGCGTCGCGATCGCCGCTATCCAGCCGGGCGCGCACAAGCGGCAGGTTGACCCGCATCCGCGCCGACAGCGCCAGTGCCAGCACCCGCTCCGCCCCGCGCTTGACCGCGGCCAGAAGAAAACGATCGGTGATGCGCCCGCCGGCGAACATGCGCTGGACGAAATCGGGCAGCGTCTCCGGGGCAAACTGATCGAGCCGGGCCAGCAGCGCCTCTTCCTTGGCGGTGTCCACGGCGGCGGCGTTGTGCGGCACGGTGTCGGGCGCCACGGCATCGTCAGACGGCGGCGACGGCGCATCGGGCAGGCGCTCAAACCGGGCCTTGAGTTTGCGTCGGGCGGCGGTCACCCGTTCGACCGTGGCCCGGGACAGGTCGTCGCGCAACGCCAGACCCTTGACCATCTCCACATCGTCGCCGTAGCGGTCGAGCACGCTGCGCGCCGCCCGGCTCGACAGCGCCGCCCCCGCATTGTCGACCAGCGCCGCCACCGCCCGGCGCGACCCGCCGGTAGCCAGCGCCTCGGCGAGTGCCGCCGACACGCTTTCTCGCCGGGCTATGGCCACTTGGGCCGCGCCCTGCACGCGGTCGAGCAGCCCGATCCAATCGTCGTCGCTAAGGGCGCCGGTTTCGAGGATGAACCGCGCGGCCACCCGCGGGCTGTCGTCGAGCGCCAGCCGCCGGGCCAGATCGGGCGACAGCGACGGCAATCGTCCCAGTTCGTCCGCAAGCGACCCGCGCGCCGCCTCGGGCAGGGATTCGATCAGCCAATAGGCCAGGCCCTCCAACTTGCCGCGCGCCTTGTCGGTGATCGCGTCGGCGCCCAGCGATTGGGCCAACAAGGCCACGACCGCGTCATTGCCCGCACCGCCCGGCTTGTCGTCGTCACGCTGAACCAAACCGCGCCCCACACTTCCGGCCCAGGCCACGGTGGCATCGCCATATCGACCCAGGATTGCGCTACATCTTTCTAATACGACTCTAGCGGCAGCGGCGTTAACCCTTCCCTAAAACGCGAACGGCCGGACCCGTCGCCGGGCCCGGCCGCTTGCGTGCTGGCGACGCGAAGCGCCTATTCGGCCGCCTGAGCGTAGGGTGCCGGCGGTTCGTAGCGCAGCACCGGCTTGCGTGCCGCCGCCGTCTCGTCCAGCCGCTTCAAGGGCGCAAAGCGCGGCGCCTGGTCGAACCGCTCGGTCTCGCCCGCCTTGGCAGCCTCGGCGAGCTTGGTCATGGCGAACACGAACTCGTCGAGAGAGCGGCGCGACTCGGTCTCGGTGGGCTCGATCAGCATCGCCCCCGACGCGACCAGCGGGAAGTACATGGTCATCGGGTGGAAGCCCTCGTCGATCAGCGCCTTGGCAAAGCCCAGCGTGTCGACGCCGGTGCCCTTGAGGAACCGGTCGTCGAACAGCACCTCGTGCATGGGCCGCGCCTTGTAGGTGCGGGTCATCGCCTTGTCGAGCCCGGCGGCCACATAGTTGGCGTTCAACACCGCATCCTCGGCGACCAGGCGCAGGCCGTCGCGGCCGTGGCTCATCAGATAGGCGAGCGCGCGGGTGAACATGCCCATCTGGCCGTGGAACGCGGTCATGCGCCCGAAGGCGGTGTTGCCGTCGCGCACCGTCGCCTTGAGGCGCAAGCCGCCGCCGACCGCCTTTTCCACCCACGGCACCGGCGCGAACGGCGCCAGGGCCTCGGACAGCACCGTCGGCCCCGAGCCCGGCCCGCCGCCGCCATGGGGCGTCGAGCAGGTCTTGTGCAGATTGAAGTGCATGGCGTCGATGCCCAGGTCGCCCGGTCGGACCTTGCCGATCAAGGCGTTGAAGTTGGCGCCGTCGCAGTAGAAATAGCCGCCCGCTTCGTGGACCGCCGCGGCGATCTCCTGGATATCCTTCTCGAACAGCCCGCAGGTGTTGGGGTTGGTCAGCATGATCGCCGCCACGTCCGGGCCAAGCTGCGCCTTGAGCGCCGCCACATCGACCCGGCCATCCTCGGTGCTCGCCAGGGTCTTGACCTGGAACCCGCAGAACACCGCGGTCGCGGGGTTGGTGCCATGGGCCGATTCCGGCACCAGCACGGTCCGGCGTTGCTCGCCGCGGTGCTCAAGCGCGGCCCGGATCGCCATCATGCCGCACAATTCGCCATGCGCGCCGGCCTTGGGGCTCATGGCGATCGCCGCCATGTTGGTCAGCTTGCACAGCCAATCGGCCAGCGTGTCGATCACTTCGAGCGCGCCCTGCACGGTGCGCTCGGGCTGCATCGGGTGAATGTCGGCGAAACCGGGCAGCCGGGCGATCTTTTCGTTGAGCCGCGGATTGTGCTTCATGGTGCACGAGCCGAGCGGGAACAGCCCGGTGTCGATGCCATAATTCTTCTGGCTCAGCCGGGTGTAGTGGCGCACCACATGGGGCTCGGACAGGCCGGTAAGCCCCATGGGCTCGGTGCGCTCGAAGCCGCCGAGCGCGGTCTCGAAGTCGCCGGGGTCTTCAAGGTCGACGCCGGTGACCGCCGGCGAGCCGATCTCGAAGATCAGCCCCTCGTCGCGTTCCAGCGCCTTGTGGCCGGTGAAGGTGGCGGGGCCGGCAGCCGTATCGCCGCCGGTCGCCGCCTCGGGCACGCCGGTGGGGCGTCCTTGTCGGTTCATGGTCATGCCAGCGCCTCCCTCAGTTCGCGGGCCAGGGTCTCCATATCGTCGCGGGTCACGGTCTCGGTCACCGCCACCAGCAACAGCTCGTCCACATCATCGCGCTTGGTCAGCAGGCGCGACACCGGCACGCCGCCGAGCACGTCACGCTCCACCAGTGCCTCGACGATGTAGGCGGCGTCGCGGCGCAGGCGCAGGGTGAACTCGTTGAAGAAGGTCTCGTTCAACACCTCGACGCCGGGCACGCCGGCCAGCAGGTCGCGCAACTCGACCGCCTTGCGGTGGTTGAGCATGGCCAGCTTGCGCAAGCCCACCTCGCCGAGCAGCGACAGATGGGTGGTGAAGGCGAGCGCACAGAGCCCGGAATTGGTGCAGATGTTGGACGTGGCCTTTTCGCGCCGGATATGCTGTTCGCGGGTCGACAGCGTCAGCACGAAACCGCGCCGGCCGTCGGCGTCGCGCGCCTCGCCGGCGACCCGGCCGGGCATCTGGCGAACATATTTCTGCCGGGTGCCGAACAGGCCCAGATAGGGGCCGCCGAAATTGAGCCCGTTGCCGAGCGACTGGCCCTCGGCGACGACGATGTCGGCGCCCTGGTCGCCCGGCGGCGTGATCGCGCCCAGGCTGACCACCTCGGTGACCACGGCGATCAACAGCGCCTTCTTGGCGTGCGCCGCCTCGGCGATGCGCTTGAGGTCGAGCAGATGGCCGAACATATTCGGGCTCTGCACCACCACACACGACGTCTCGTCGTCGATCTGGTCGATGATCGCCTGGGTTTCGGCGTCGGGGTCGGCCGGTTCGGGCTCCAGATAGGTCACCGCGTCGTCGGTGAACCGGGTCACCGTGCCGACCACATCGGCATAGTGGCCGTGCAGCCCGCCGGCCATCACCGCCTTCTTGCGCCGGGTGATGCGCCGGGCCATCAGCACCGCTTCGGCGGTCGCCGTCGAGCCGTCCCACATGGAGGCATTGGCCACCTCGGTGCCCAAAAGCGTCGCCACCTGGGTCTGAAACTCGAACAGATATTGCAGCGTGCCCTGGCTGATTTCCGGCTGATAGGGCGTGTAGGCGGTGAGGAACTCGCCGCGCTGGATTACATAGTCGACGGTTGCCGGCACATGGTGGCGATAGGCCCCAGCGCCGCAGAAGAACGGCACCGAGCCGGCGTCCACATTCTTCGCCGCCAGCCGCGCCATGGCGCGCTCGACCTGCATTTCCGACTGGTGGTCCGGCAGGTCGATATCGGCATTGAGCGCGTTGGCCGGCACATCCTCGAACAAGGCGTCCACATGGTCAACGCCGAGGGCCGCCAGCATCTCGCGCCGGTCTTCCTGCGTATGGGGCAGATATCGCATGAAACGCTCCTAGTCGCTGGTCAGGTCCTTGTAGGCGTCTTCGCCCATCAGGTCCGACAGATCGCCCTTGTCGTTGATCTTGATCTTGAAGAACCAACCGTCGTCTTCGGGCGACGCGTTCACCTTGCCCGGCTCTTCCCCCAAAACCTCGTTGACGGCGATAATGGTGCCGCTCACCGGGGCGTAGATCTCGCTCGCCGCCTTGACCGATTCCACCACGGCCACCTCGTCGCCCTTGGCGAATTCGGCGTCCACCTCGGGCAGTTCGACAAAGACCACGTCGCCGAGTTGTTCCTGGGCGTGGGTGGTGATCCCCACCGTGCCTTCGTCACCGTCGACCTTGATCCATTCGTGATCTTTGGAAAAATAGATTTCGGTCACCTGGGCCTCCCCTATTCCGACCGTTGCGTTCAAAAGAAAAATTGTCTGCCGTTACAGCAATTTAGCCGCGCACATAGCGGTGTGCGACAAACGGCGTCGCAGCCACCCGCGCAGGGTGCACCTTGCCGCGCACCTTCAGCCCCACCGGCGTATCCACGGCGGCGAAGTCGGGCCGCACATAGCCCATGGCCACCGGCCCGCCGACGCTGGGCGCGAAGCTGCCGCTGGTCACCCGACCGATGGTCTGGCCCTGGTCGTCGACGATTTCGCTGCCCTCGCGCGCGATCGTCCGCCCCTCGGGCCGCAGCCCCACGCGGCGCCGGGTGATGCCCTCTTCCATCTGCCGGCGGATCACCGTGAAGCCCGGAAAGCCGCCGGTTTCGCGGCGCTTCTTGCCGATCGCCCAGACCAGGTCGGCCTCGACCGGCGTGGTCGCCTCGTCGAGATCGTGGCCATAGAGGCATAGTCCGGCTTCCAGGCGCAGGCTGTCGCGCGCGCCAAGCCCCACGGGCTTGACGGAATCATGCGCCAACAGCGCCTCGACGAACGCCTCGATGGCGGCGTTGGGGACCGAAATTTCGAAGCCGTCTTCGCCGGTGTAGCCCGAACGGGTCAGCAACAGGTCGTGTTCGCGCCATTCGGCGCGGCTCGCCTGCATGAAGGTCAGGTCCTCGATACCCGCGACCTGGCCCGCCAGCGCCTCGGCCGCGCGCGGCCCCTGAAGCGCCACCAGGCCGCGATCGGTCAGCGGGTCGAGCCGCGCCTGACCGTCGAGCGCGGCGGCGATATGGGCGAAGTCGGTGTCCTTGCACGCCGCGTTGACCACCAGATAGAGCGTCTCGGCGTCGAGCCGGGTCACCATCAGGTCGTCGCGAATGCCGCCCTCGTCGTTGAGCAGCAGGGTGTAGCGGGTCCGCCCGGGCTTGAGCGTCGCCATCGCACCGGGCACCAGCGCTTCGAGCGCCGCGCCGGGGTCGCGACCGTCAAGGCCGGTCAGCGTCGCCTGGCCCATATGGCCCACGTCGAACAGGCCGGCGGCCTTGCGGGTGTGGGTGTGTTCGCCCAACACGCCGTCATACTGGACCGGCATGTGATAGCCGGCGAACGGCACCATCTTGGCGCCGAGGCGCTCATGCAAACTGTGAAGTTGGGTCGTCTTAAGCGCACTCTGGGTCATAAGGGTCCCATCGCCAGAAGGGTTCGTACCGGTCGTTTCGCAATGCCGGTTCCCCCTCTGTCATGGGACCTGAGAGATTGCGCAGCCCGCCCCTGATCGGACCGGCCGCTTACCCCTTCGGTGGGATGCCGGGTGTCCCGACATCCGCTTTCCAGAGTGCCCTCGGTCGGCGGTCCTTCCGCCTGAGAGTTTCCGGGGAGGTTGCTCCTTCGGCGCCGAGGCATGGCATGGCGCCACCCCCGATCTCTCCCACCAACCGAGCGCCCGTCTGATCTGCCGACGGGCGAAGCAATAGGCGCAAGTATAGATGCTACAAATTGTGAGTCAATCGCACGAACGCCGCCGCGCCAAAAACGTCCCCGTCTTAGCGCAGTTCATTATAGGCGACCGCCGCCGGGTCCATTTGGAAGCCGATCAGCAATTCATAATCGTAGCGCCGGGTGCGCTCGATATCGTCGATCACCTGGCGCACGGTTTCGCGGCTGCCGGCGCGCGGCGCGTCGGGGTCGAGGATGAAGGTCACCTCATAGGTTTTTTTGGCGGCGATGACGCTGTTGTCGCGCAGCAGCACCACATAATAGGGCAGCGTCACCTCCACCGGGCCGTCAAGCGCCGGCCCGCCGCGCACCGAGACGTCGAAGCTGACCACGCTTTCCACCTGGGTGTCCTGGTTGCAGGTCAGTTCCAGGTTGGACAGCATGGCGTCGAACACCACCTGGTCGGCGGTCAGGTCGTCGCCGGCGAACTCGACCCAGTTGGCGGTCTCGTCCACGAAGGCCGCCGCCGGACAGCGCTGGATGGTCACCTCCAGCGGGTTGCGGTTGGCCCCGCATCCGGCCAGCACGGCGGTGAGGATCGACAGAAGAAGCAGGCGCCGCGGCGCAAAAATGGTCGGCATCACTTGGTTCGTCACTCCGGTCGGGACCGCGTGGGTCCGGCGCGGGAAAGGGCTTGAGCACCCGGCGGGCGAACCCCGCCGGCGCGCGACGCCGGCAACCCTAGTGGGTCGAACCGGGCGCGGCAACCGCGCCGATCAGAAACGCAGCCGCACGCCGCCGCTGACCAGCCGGGGCTGGCCGAACGTCACCGTGCCGTCGCCGGCGCGGCGCGTCTCGATCGCGGCGTCGAACAGGTTTTCCACCGCCACGAACAGATCCAGCCCCGGCGCCACGCGATAGTCGCCGCGCAGGTCGACCAGGGTCGCCGGCGCCAGCCGCCGGGTGTTGCGGTCGTCGTCGAAGCGCGCGGTCTCGTGGCGCGCGGTCAGGTTGAGCCGCAGCGGCGTCCAGGGCCGCCAGTCCACCGCCCCGGTCAGCGTGTGGCGGGGCGACTGGGCGACCCGGTTGCCGACCAACTCCGGGCGGACCTGAAAGGCGGCGATGCGGGCGTGGACGAACTGGTAGCCGAGCCGGACATCGAGCACCGCCGACAGCGCGACCCGGGCCGCGGTCTCGACACCGTCGGCCACGATGCGGTCGATGTTGCGGCGCTGGCTCAGGCTGCCGCCCGCCGGCACGAAGCCGGTGGGCGGGAACACGCCGGGCCCTTGGGCGATCGTCACATTGCCGACCGCGCCGTCGAGCCGGTTGCGGAAATAGCCCGCCTCCAGCCGCAGCGTCGGCAAGGGCTGCCAGTCGACGCCCGCCTCGGCGCCGTAGAGCCGCTCGGCGTCGAGGCCCGGATTGGCCTCGGTGATGTCGTTGCCGACCCGGAACGGGCGAAAATATTCGTTGATCGTCGGCACCCGGAAGCCCGTATAGGCGCCGGCGCGCAGGTCGAGCGCCGGGGTGAGCCCATAGACCGCGCCGACGCGGCCGTTCAGCGTCACCGCGTCGCGCGCGGCGATGGCGTCGTCGCGCAGCACCAGGGCGGTGGCTAGGTCGGTCTCGCGGCGCACACCGTCGAACACCCGCCAGTGGTCGAGCCGGACGCCGGCGGTCAGGTCCAGGCGCTCGCCGGGCGCGGCGCCATATTCCGCCCAGGTGCCGACGAACAATTGCTCGCCCCCGGCCAGCCGCCGGCGGGTGAAGCCGTCGCCCAGATTGCGGAACCGCTCGTTGGTCTCGCCGTCCTGGTAGCGCAGGTCGACGCCCCATTCCATGGTGTCGCCGCCCAACAAAGCGTCGCCGAGCGGCCAGCGCGCCTTGGCCAAGAGCCCCGCGCCGCGGCCCGGCACGTCGAACTGGTCGAGCACCTGACGCACGCCCGAGCCGGTGGCGATCGCGAAGGTCTGGGCGAAATCGCGGGTGCGGTAATAGGCGGTGACTTCAGCGCGCGGCCCGGCCGTGGGCGCGTGGACCAGGCGCAGCGAGGCGTCGAGCGCGCGGGTGTCGTTGACCTCGGCGCGAAAGCCGTTGTTGCGCGCCTCGTCGTACCAGCGCAGGCCCGCCGACAGCTCGGTGTCGGGGCCGAACGGCACGGCGAGCCGGGCGTCGACCACGCCGATGCGGCTGGCGGCGGGCCGGTCGGCGGGGCTGCGGTCGGCGCCGCGCAACTGGTGATAACCGGCGCTGTCGAAATAGCGCCCCGAGACGGTCAGGGCGGCGCGCCCGAGCCCCAGCGTCGAGCGCGCCGAGACGTCGACGGTGGCGAAACCGCCGCCGCGCGCCTCGATGGCGCCGGTGCCGGGCTCGGGCGCGCGCGAGGCGAGCCGGATGGTGCCGGCCAGCGCCTGATTGCCATAGCCCCCGGCGCCGCCGCCGCGCACCACCTCGACCGCGCCGAGCGCCTGCGGGTCGAGCGCCGACCAATAGACCCAGCCGCCGAACGGGTCGTTGAGCGGCACGCCGTCGAGCAGCACCAGGGTGCGCCCGGCGCCATTGGGCCCGATGCCGCGCAGGCTGACGCCCTGGGTGGTGGGGTTGGCGACCAGCGACGACTGGCGCCGGAACAACGAGAAGCCGGCCACCGCCTGGCTCAGAATGTCGTCGAGGCGCAGCGACGGCGACCGGGCGAGCGCGTCACCGGCGAGGCGGGTCAGGGGAAAGGCGCGCGCGCCGGCCGGCCGGTCGAGGCGGGGTGCTGTCACCTCCAGCGTCTCGACCGGCTGGTCGGGCCCGGCGGGCAAACTGTCGGGCACGCTGTGGGGCGCACTGTCCGGGGCGGCCGCCCGGGTCGGCGGGGCCCCGAGCGTCACAGCCCCAAGCGCCACGGCGACCAGCGCGGCGCCGCCTTCTCGCGCCCGCCGCCGGCGACCGCCAGAACGGTCAAGATCGGCCATCGCTGCGGGCATGGCCGGGCGCTCAGTCCAGCCCGGCGCGCGCCTCGGCGACCGCCTCGGGCGTCACCGGTTCGGCGTCGTCGACCCCGGCCAGATCGCCGCGCACATAGCGCAGCAGCCGCGCGACCTCGGCGTCGGACAAGTGGCGAAACGACGGCATCACATTGTTATAGGCGCGCGCGGTGTCCGGCAGGTCGGCGGTGCCCTGCAACACATAGGCGGCAAGCGTTCGCGGCTCGGCCGCCACCAGGACCGAGTCCAGCAGCGACGGCTGGAAATTCGGCACGCCGCCACCGTCGAACTGGTGGCAGGACTGGCAGTGGGTTTCATAAAGCGCACGGCCCGAGGCGGCGGCGTCGGCTTGCGCCGGCCCGGCCACGCTCAACCCCGCCAAGCCCAACCCGGCCACGCCCAGCCCGGCCGCCAGCGCCAAACCAGCACCGAGCGCGGCGCCGCGGGCGCCCTCAGCGGTCATAAGCGATCTTCCAGATCGTGCCGCCCTGGTCGTCGGCCACGTAGAGCGCGCCGTCGGGGCCGATGGCTAGCCCGGTCGGCCGGTGGGCGGCGTTGCGCGGCGAGCGCAGCGGCTCGCGGCCCTTGAAACCGTCGGCGAACACTTCCGGCGCGCCCACGCGCTCGCCGTCGGCCGACACCGGTACGAACACCACGTTATAGCCGCGCTGGGGCAAGGGCGCCCGGTTCCACGAGCCGTGATAGGCGATGAACAGCCCGCCCCGGTAGCGCTCGGGGAACGCTTGGGCGGTGTAGACGATCAGGTCGTTGGGCGCCCAATGGCCCGGGATCGTCGCCACCGGCTCGGCATAGCGGCCGGGCTCGGCGGTCGTTTCGCCGTCGCCGCCATATTCGGGCGCCACCATGCGCCGGCCCTTTTCATGGTCGTAATAGGTGTAGGGCCAGCCATAGTCGCCGCCTTCGACCAGGCGGTGGACCTCCTCCGACGGCAATTCGGCATTCTGTTCCACCGTATAGAGGTCGGGGAACAGCCGGTGCAGGTCGTCGCGCCCGTGCGAGGCGAAGAAAAGCCGGTCGGCGCCGGGGTGATAGGCGAGCCCCATGGCGTTGCGGGTGCCGGTGGCGAAGCGCCGGTCGGTGGTGTGGCGCTGGCCGGTGGCCTCGGCGTCATAGCGCCAGATGCCGCCGGCGCGGTCGAGCTGCGGGCACGGGTCGAGCCCGGGGCTGCCCGGCGTGCGCATGCGCTCCTGACAGGCATTGGACGGCGCACCGACGCTGACATAGAGATGGCCTTGGGCGTCGAAGGCGATGGGCTTGACCGCGTGCTGGCTTTGTTCGTCGAAGCCGCCGACGATCACCTCGCCCGCGCCCGCCGGCAAGCCGGTTTCCGGGTCGAGCGTGTAGCGCCGGATCGCCGTATCGGTGCCGTAATAAAGCCGGCCCCGATAAAGCGCGATGCCGGTGCCCTGCAGGTCGGCACCGGTGAACGTCGCCTCGCGGGTGCCGTCGCCGTCAGGGTCGCGCAGGACCACCAGCCCGCCGTCGCCCGCCGCGCACGACCGCCGCATCATGGCGCCATAGATGGTGCCGTCCTCGTGCACGGCGATGTGGCGCACGCAGCCGAGCCCCTGGGCCACGGGCGTGATGGTGAAGCCCTCGGGCACCGAGACCTCGACGCCGTCGGCGGTCTGGTCCGGCGCCTGTGCCAGCGCCGGTGCGGCGCACAACAGCGCCGTCGCCGCGCCCAAGGCGGCGGTCAAGCGGGTAAAGCCGGTCATGCGATCCTCCCTTAACGATCGGGTGTGCCGGCCCGCCCTGCCCTAGATCAACGCACGACCTCTAGTCCAGCAGGCGGGCCACGAACGCCAGGCCGCGCGCCCGGGCGTCGTCGTCCTCCATGGTCTCGACCACCGACACCGCAGGCTGCGCCGAGCCGGCCTCGACCAGCGCCATGACCAGGGCGAAGCGCGCCTCGTCGCGGGTGTAGGGCTGGTCGAGCTTGTCCAGATGGTCGCGCGCGGTGCGGTCGGCATAGGTGGCGAGCGCGCGCCGCGCCGCCGCGCTGCGGTCCAGCCGGGCTAGGCGTCGGGCGAAGCGGGTGCGCACGTCGACGCTGTCGATTTGTTCGGCCAGGTCGAGGGCGGCGTCATAAGCGCCGCCGCGCGCCGCCGCGATGGCCACGTCGCTCAGCGCATAATCGCGCTCATAGTCGCTGCGCACCTTGTCGAGCGCCCGCCGCGCCGCCGTCATATGGGTCTCGTGGGCCGCCCGGTCGTCGAGCGCCAGGTCGAGCACCGCTAAGTCGGCCAGCAGCCGGGCGCGCGCATGGCTCGGCATCGACCGGCCCAGATCCTGTTCCACCTCGGCGGCGAGCGCGCGGGCCGCCTCGGCCTCGCCGAAGCGGGCCCGGGCGGCGGCGAGCCGGATGCGCCCGGCGAGGCGGAACCGGCTCATGGGCGCCGCGTCGACCAGCCGCGCGGCGGTGTCGAGCGCCGCGCGGGCGCCGGCGCCGCCGGCCTCGGCCGCGGTGAGGATTTCGGCCACCTGGAGCGCGTACTCCTGCGCCACCGCGCCGACCTCGATCCGGTCGAGCATGGCGGCGGCGCGGTCGGCGCGGCCGGCCTCCACCAACGCCACGGCGATGCGCCCGAAGGCGCGCGCGCGCAGAACCTGGTCTTCGATGGCGGCGGCGGTGTCGGCGGCGGCCTCGGCGGCGCCGATCTTGGCCTCGATCTCGGCCACGTCGACCAGCCGGGTGTCGACGGCGAAGCCGATGCCGATGTCGCGCGCCTCGGACTTGGCCACCGACACGGTGCGCTCGGCACGGGCCTGGTCGCCCACCGCGTGCAGCGTGTCGGCCACCGACAGCAGCACCTTGGAGCGGTCGATGGACAAGGTCTCGGCCGCCGTGACCATCAAGGCGGCGCGCAGGGCGCAGGCCTGGCTCGGCCGGTCGAGACACTGGCGCAGCGCCGCCATGCTCTGGCGGGTGCGCTCGCGCATCACCGCGCGCGGATCGCGGCGGTCCTCGGTCGCCGCCTCGGCCGCGCCGGCCGCCGGAATGCCGGCCGCCGTCATGGCCGCCGCAGAGCCGACCACGACAGCCGCCCTGGGCGCTGACGCAGACGCAAACGCCCCCGCAGAGGGGGTCGCAGATCGGGCGTCGAGCGACGCGGCCGGCGGGACCCCCAGCACCGCCCATGCGACGCCGAAGGTGAGACCGAGGGTCAATTTGTTGCGAATCATAGCTGTTCTTCTACGCTTTGCGGCACGCCTTGGCCACCCCCCGCACGAGCGCCCGGGTCTCGCCGTCGGCCACGCCGTCGAGCCGATCGGGGCGAAACCGGCGCTGGAACGCGGTCACCACCGCCACGGTCTGCGCCCCATAGCGCCCGTCGACCGACAGCGCATAGCCGATCGCCGCCAAGTCGCCCTGAAGCGCCCGCACCGCCGACCCGCCGCAGCCCGCCCCCAGGCACGCAGCCGCGGCCTTGTCGACCGCTGGCCCCGTGGCCTCGGCCGGCCCCGCCCCCTCGGCCGGCCCCGCCAGGGCCAGACCAGCGGCGGCCAGCCGCCACCAGGGAAAGTGCTCGCCCGGGTCGGCCTTGCGCGCCGGCGCCACGTCGGCATGGCCGACCACGCGCGCCGGCGGGATCGCCCGGCGCGCGCAAATGTCGCCGACCAGTGCGACCACCGCGTCGACCTGGACCGCGGGATAGGTCGGCAGACCAAAGTCGTGGCCGCCATTGACGATCTCGATGCCAATGGATCGGCTATTGATGTCCGCTTCGCCGGCCCAATGGGCATGGCCCGCGTGCCAGGCGCGGCGCTGTTCGTCGACCAGCCGGCGGATGGCACCGTCTTCGTCGACCAGATAGTGCGCCGAGACCTGGGCCGCCGGGTCGCATAGCCGGTCGAGCGCCGCCGCCGCGCTGGCCATGCCGGTATAATGCAGCACGATCATGTCGGGGGCGGTTCCCCCCCGGCGCGGCCCGTGGTTGGGCGACGGATGATCGACGATGGCAGGCAGCGGCAATCGCGACGGCAGCGGATCGGCGCCCATGTCAGGTCTCGTCTTGGCCGAGCCGGCGACCGCCGGGCGGGGCGACGGCGGCCGCCGCCGCCGCGGCCCGTCGCGCCTGGCGTTGCTGGCGATAGCGAAGGCGATTGCGCAGGGTGATCAGCCCGACGCCCGAGATGGTCACCAGCCCGCCAACCACCGCGCGCCAGGTCAACGCTTCGTCGGCCAGCCAGACGGCGAAGGCGGTGGCGAACACCGGCATCATCAGCATATAGGGCGACACCGTGGTCACCGCGTAGCGCTGGAACAGATAGGTCATGCCCACATGGCCGACGATGGTCGCCGCCACCGCGCCGTAGAGCAGCCCGCCCCAGGCCGCCCAGCCGGCGTTCTGCACGGCGGCGATCTGACCGGTCTCGGCGACCCAGGACACCAGCAGCGACCCCGGCACCGCCATCGCCGCCACCCATGCCTGCACGGTCATCGCCGACACGCCGACCAGCTTGCGCAACAGATTGGCCGACAGCCCATAGGCGAAGGCCGACCCCAGGATCAGCCCCATGGCGACCACATTGTCGAAGCCGGCGGGGTCGAGGCCGATCAGCAGCACGCCGGCGAACGACAAAGCGATGCCCAGCGTGCGCCACAGACCGATGCGCTCGCCGAACGCCAACACCGCCAGCAGCGTGGCGAACGGCACATTGGTCTGGGCGGCGACGATCACCGGCGCCAGATCCACGGTGCGGCTCATGGCCACGAAGACCAACCCGAAATGCACCACGCCAAGCACCAGCGCCACGCCGATCAGCCGCGCCATGCGCCCCGGCACCGGACGCAGAAACGGCGCCAGCAGCACCAGCACGATGGCAAAGCGGATGGCGTTGGCGAACACCGGCGGCAGGTCGGCCACCACCTGAAGCACGACGACGAAATTGAGCCCCCACACAATGGCGATCAGGATCACCAGGGCCAAGTGGACCGGCCGCATCAGGCCAGCCCGCGCTGGGTTCGGATCCGGTCGTAAGCCTCGTTGATGGCGGCGAGACGCTGGGTGGCCACGGTGGTGAACTCCTTGGGCACGCCTTGGGCGACCAGACGGTCGGGGTGGTTCTCCTTGACCAGACGGCGATAGGCCCGCTTGATCTCGTCGTCGCTGAGATCGGGCGACAGACCCAGGATCACATAAGGGTTGCTGCGTTCGCGGCCCGTATGGCGCGCGACGATGCGATCGAAATCCGCCTGGTCGAAGCCGAAAATTCCGGCCACGGTGCTCAGATAGTCCATTTCACTCGGATGCAAGACCCCGTCGGCCGTGGCGATCATGAACAGGGCGTCCAGCAGGTCTTCCAGCACCACCGAATTGCCCTCGAACAGGCTGGCCACCTGGCCCGCATAGGCTTCGAACCCGGCGGTATCCTGACGCGCCAGATTGTACACCCGCTGGACGTTGCGCACTTCGTGGGGCGGCACCTGGAACAATTGCTGGAACGCGGCGGTTTCGTCCTCGGTCACCTCGCCGTCGGCCTTGGCCATCTTGGCCGCCAACGCGATCACGCCGATGGTGAACGAGATCTTGCGCGTGGCGCTCTCGTCGCCGGCGTCGGCCTCGCCCATGGTGGCGCGCGCGCCGGCGTCGAACACATGGCCGACAACCAGCCCGGCCAGACCGCCCAACGGACCGCCCAGGATCAGCCCGGCTGCGCTGCCGACGATTTTTCCCCAAACCGACATGCGCTTGTCCTTAGCATAAGTCCAGCATGTGCATAACCTTTTCGCCCGCCCCGTTTGGCTCGCGCGGGCCTTGGGGGTGCCCCGGCCAGCCGTCGCCCATCCGTCCGACACCGCCACCAACCGCCCGCCCGGAACCATCGGCCCGGCAGCCTAGAAAACCACGTTTAAGGAACGGTGACGGCCGGGTCACGCCACCGACGGGGCACGCGGCGCAGCATAAGCCCGCTCGCCGCATCGCCGATCCCGGGCGCCGCCGCGCCGATCCCAGCCACCGACCGCCCATAACGCCCGGTTCAGAGCGTGACCCAAAGCGGCGTCGACCGCGCGGCGACTGCTGGTGCCAGAGACGCCCACACCGGCGCAAGCGGCGGCTTTCGGCCGGGCGAAAAATGAAGGCTTGTGCACATATAAAGATATCTTTATATGTTGTCGCCGATCGATGGATAGAGCTGTTTGGAGAGCGTAGCGCGATGGACCGGTTGCTGGGGGCCTTACGTGCGGCCGGAGAACCGACCCGGCTGCGGATTCTCGGGCTGTTAAACCAAGGCGAACTGACCGTGACGGAGTTGACGCACATTCTGCGCCAAAGCCAGCCGCGGGTGTCGCGTCACCTGCGCCTGCTGTGCGACGCCGATCTGCTGGATCGGTTTCGCGAAGGCGCGTGGGTGTTTTACCGCCTGTCGGACCGCGATGACGCCCAGGCGTTGGTCACCACCATCGCCGAGTTGATCCCCGAGGAAGATCCCGAATTCAGCCGCGACCTGGAGCGGCTGGCCGAGGTGCGGGCCCGACGCGCCGCTGAGGCCGCCGACTATTTCTCGCGCCACGCGCCCGAATGGGATCGCATGCGGTCGCTCTACGTGCCCGAGGAGCAGGTCGAGGCGACGCTGTTGTCGCTGGCCAAGCAACAACGCCCGCAGCGGCTTCTTGATATCGGCACCGGCACCGGCCGCATCCTGGAGGTGTTTTCGCCGCATATCCGTCGTGGCCTCGGCATCGACCTGTCGGCCGAGATGCTGACCGTGGCGCGCAACAATCTGGCCCAGAAACGGTTGGGCCATTGCCAGGTGCGCCTTGGCGACATGTACGACATCCCCGCCGACCGGGCCAGCCAGGACACGGTGGTGCTGCATCAGGTGCTGCACTTCGCCGACGACCCGAGCCTGGCGATCCGCGAGGCGGCGCGGGTGCTGCGCCCCGGCGGCACCTGCCTGATCGTCGATTTCGCGCCGCATGAGAAGGAATTCCTGCGCGAGGAACACGCCCACCGCCGTCTGGGCTTCTCGGACGAGGAGATCAACGGCCTGGGCGAAGCGGCGGGGCTCGCCCCGACCGCGGTCGAACATCTCGATGGCGGCGAACTGACCGTCACAATCTGGCGCCTGGACCAACCGGGCGTCGACAACAAAACCCTTTTGGAGGCAGCAGAATGACCCATATCGACGCCCACGCGCCTGGCTTGCAGCCGTCGCTCTACGCCGACTTCGGGGAACCGCTGAAGATCTCGTTCGAGTTCTTCCCGCCGAAGACCGATGCGATGGAGCAAACCCTGTGGCAGTCGGTCAAGACGCTGGAACCTTTGGGGCCGCGCTTCGTGTCGGTGACCTATGGCGCCGGCGGGTCGACGCGCGAGCGGACCCACGCCACCGTCAAGCGCATTCTGGAAGAGACCGACCTGACGCCGGCCGCCCACCTGACCTGCGTGTGTCACACCAAGGACGAGGTCAAGCGCATCGCCCAGGAGTATTGGGATATGGGCGTGCGCCACATCGTGGCGCTGCGCGGCGACGCGCCGGGCGCCGACTATAAGGGCGACCCGTGGGCCGAAGGCTACAAGAACGGCGCCGAGCTGGTGGCCGGCCTGCGCGAGGTGGGCGACTTCGACATTTCCGTCGGCGCCTACCCCGAGGTGCATCCCGACAGCCCCAATCTGGCCGGCGATCTGGACAATCTGAAGCGCAAGGTGGACGCCGGTGCCAACCGGGCGATCACCCAGTTCTTTTTCGAAACCGACATGTACTGGCGCTATCTGGACCATGCCCAGAGCCACGGTATCGACGTGCCGATCGTGCCGGGCATCCTGCCGGTCTCGAACATGAAGACGCTGAAGCGCTTCGCCGCCGGCTGCGGCGCCACCGTGCCGGACTGGATGGTGGAGTTGTTCGAGGGCCTCGACGACCAGCCGATGACCCGCAATCTGGTCTCGGCCACGGTCGCCGGCGAGATGGTCAAGCGGCTCTACGCCGGCGGGGTGCGGGAATTCCACTTCTACACGCTGAACCGGGCCGAATTGACCTACGCCATCTGCCACCTCTTGGGCATCCGCCCGCAGGGTCAGGCGGCGATGATCGAGGCGGCCGAATAACCACGCGCCGGCGCCACCGGCCGCCGGCCCGACGCTTCCAGTGCGCCGGCCGACGGGGCCCGGCGCCGCGCCTTCGACGACACGACAGATCCCGCCCGCCGGCCCCAATACCGGCCCGGGCGGGGCGAAAGGATGCCGAGCAATGCCACGCCGTGACCAACTCCAAGCCCTGTGCGCCGAGCGCATCCTGATCCTGGATGGCGCCATGGGCACCATGATCCAGCAATACGGTCTGGGCGAAGCCGACTATCGCGGCCAGCAATTCAAGGATCATTCCGACGACGTGAAGGGCAATAACGACCTGTTGAACGTCACCCAGCCCAAGATCATCCGCGAGATCCACGAAGCGTTCCTCGACGCCGGGTCGGACATCATCGAGACCAACACCTTCTCGGGCACCACCATCGCGCAGGCCGATTATGCGCTCGAAGACGCGGTCGACGCGATCAATCTGGACGGCGCGCGCCTGGCCCGCCAGGCCGCCGACGCCTACACCGAGAAAACGCCCGACAAGCCGCGCTTCGTCGCCGGCGCCATCGGGCCGACCAACCGGACGCTGTCGGTGTCGCCCGACGTCAACCGGCCGGGCTATCGCGAAGTCACCTTCGACGAGGTGCGCGATGCCTATAAGCAGCAGGTGCGCAAGCTGGTCGAAGGCGGCGTCGACCTGCTGCTGGTCGAGACCATCTTCGACACGCTCAACGCCAAGGCCGCCCTGGTCGCCATCGCCGAGGTCGCCGAGGAGACCGGCGAAGACCGCCCGGTGATGATCTCCGGCACGGTCACCGACCTGTCGGGGCGCAACCTGTCGGGCCAGACCATGGAGGCGTTCCTGCATTCGGTGGAGCATTCCCAGCCCTTCTCGATCGGGCTCAACTGCTCGTTCGGGGCCGAGGAATTGCGCCCGCACATCGCCATGCTGGCCGAGCGCGCGCCGTGCCTGGTGTCGGCCTACCCCAATGCCGGCCTGCCCAACGAGATGGGCGAGTATGACGAAACGCCGGAGAAGACCGCCGGCTTTTTGAAGGAATGGGTCGACCAGGGGCTGGTGAACATCCTCGGCGGCTGCTGCGGCACCACGCCCGACCATATCCGCGCCATCGCCGAGGTGGCGGCCAAGGGCAGCCCGCGCGCGCGGCCCGACCGCGGCGACGACCACAAGCTTCGGCTGAGCGGCCTGGAAGCGGTGACGATCTAAGCGCGCCCGACCGACCTGGCGCGGGCGCCCCGACCGCCAGGCACGGGTCGCAACCGGCCCAACCGAGCGACCGGGCCCACGCCACGGCACAAGATGGACGACCGGACACGTAAACAGTTTCAAAGAGCAAAAGACCCATGACCGACCAGCAATCCACGGCCCAATTCGTCAATATCGGCGAACGAACCAATGTCACCGGGTCCGCCAAGTTCCTGCGCCTGATCAAGGAAGGTGACTTCGACGAGGCGCTTTCGGTGGCCCGCCAACAGGTGGAAAACGGCGCGCAGATCATCGACGTGAACATGGACGAAGGGATGCTGGACTCGAAAGAGGCCATGGTCACCTTCCTCAATCTGATCGCCGCCGAACCCGACATCGCGCGCGTGCCGATCATGATCGACAGCTCCAAATGGGAGGTGATCGAGGCCGGCCTGAAGTGCGTCGCCGGCAAGGCGATCGTCAATTCCATCTCGCTCAAGGAGGGCGAGGAACGGTTCCTGCACCAGGCGCGGCTGATCCGCCGCTATGGCGCGGCCACCGTGGTGATGGCGTTCGACGAGGACGGCCAGGCCGATAACAAGGAACGACGCATCGAGATCTGCGCGCGCGCCTACGACCTGCTGCGCGAAAAGCTCGACTTCCCGGCCGGCGACATCATCTTCGACCCGAATATCTTCGCCGTCGCCACCGGCATCGACGAACACAACAACTATGGCGTCGACTTCATCGAAGCCACCGCCGAGATCAAGAAACGCTGCCCCGGTGCCAAGATTTCCGGCGGCGTGTCGAACATCTCGTTCAGCTTCCGCGGCAACAATCCGGTGCGCGAAGCCATGCACTCGGTGTTTCTCTACCACGCCATCAAGGCGGGCATGGACATGGGCATCGTCAATGCCGGGCAGTTGGAGGTCTACGACCAGATCGACCCCGAACTGCGCGAACGGGTCGAGGACGTGATCCTCAACCGCCGCGACGACGCCACCGACCGGCTGCTGGAGATCGCCGACCGCTACAAGGGCAAGGGCAAGAAGCAAGAAGAAGACACCGCGTGGCGCGAACAGCCGGTGGAAAAGCGCCTGGAACACGCGCTGGTCAAGGGCATCGCCACCTATGTGGTCGAGGACACCGAAGAGGCCCGCCAGCGCGCCGAAAAGCCGCTCGACGTGATCGAGGGGCCGCTGATGGACGGCATGAACGTGGTCGGCGACCTGTTCGGCGAGGGCAAGATGTTCCTGCCCCAGGTGGTCAAGTCGGCGCGGGTCATGAAACAGGCGGTCGCCCATCTGATGCCCTATATCGAGGCCGAGAAACAGGGCGGCAAGGAAAGCAAGGGCCGGATCATCATGGCGACGGTGAAAGGCGATGTCCACGACATCGGCAAGAACATCGTCGGCGTGGTGTTGCAGTGTAACAATTTCGACGTCATCGACCTGGGCGTCATGGTACCCTGGCAGGACATCTTGAAGGCCGCCAACGAGAACAAGGCCGACATGATCGGCTTGAGCGGCCTGATCACCCCGTCGCTCGACGAGATGGTGACGGTCGCCACCGAGATGCAGCGCGCCGGCATGGATATGCCGCTGCTGATCGGCGGCGCGACCACCAGCCGCGTGCACACGGCGGTCAAGATCGACACCAAGTACGACGCGCCGGTGGTGCATGTGCTGGATGCCAGCCGGGCGGTGGGCGTCGCCGGCAAGCTGTTGTCGCAGACGGCGCGCGCCGACTATGCCAAATCGATCGCCGATGAATATGAAAAGACCCGCAAGAAGCGCGAGGGCAAGTCCAAGGCCGACCGGCTGATCCCGATCGCCAAGGCCCGCGCCAACGCCCAACCGGTGGACTTCGACGGTTACACGCCCATGAAGCCCAAGGTGGACGAGTTGACGGTGTTCGAGGACTATCCCCTGGACGACCTGGTGGCGCGCATCGACTGGACGCCGTTCTTCCGCACCTGGGAACTGGCCGGGCGCTTCCCCGATATCCTCGACGACGAGGTGGTCGGCGAAACCGCCACCAGCCTGTATAAAGACGCGCGCGCCATGCTCGACCAGATCGTCGCGGAGAAGTGGTTGACCGCCAAGGCGGCGTTCACCTTCTGGCCGGCCAATGCCGACGGCGACGACATCATCATCTACGAAGACGCCGAGCGCACCCGGGAAGCCTCGCGCATCCATTGCCTGCGCCAGCAGGTGCAGAAGCGCGAAGGCCGCTACAACCAGTCGCTCGCCGACTATGTGGCGCCGGTGGGCAGCAAGCCCGACTGGCTCGGCGGGTTCGTGGTCACCACCGGCCACGGCATCGACGCCAAGCTGGCCGAATACAAGGCCGCGCACGACGACTATAACGACATCTTGTTGAAGGCCCTGGCCGATCGGCTGGCCGAGGCGTTCGCCGAGCGTCTGCACGAACGGGTGCGCAAGGAGTTCTGGGGCTATGCGCCCGACGAGGACCTGGACAATAGCGGCCTGATCAAGGAGCAGTATGCGGGCATCCGCCCGGCGCCGGGCTACCCCGCCTGCCCCGACCATTCGGCCAAGTCGGAATTGTTCCGGCTGTTGTCGGCCCGCCAGACCGCCGGCGTCCACCTCACCGACAGCTTCGCCATGACGCCGACGGCGGCGGTGTCGGGCTTTTACTTCGGCCATCCCGACGCGCGCTATTTCGGCGTCGGCGACATCCGCCGCGACCAGGTGGAAGACTATGCCAAGCGCCGGGGGGTCAGCGTGGCCCAGGCCGAAACCTGGCTGAGCCCCAACCTGGCCTACGATCCAGACGCCGACGCCTGAGCCGGCATGCGGGCGGGGATAGGGTCCCGCCCGCCACCGGCTTCCCGATCCCGCGGACGCGTCCGAGGCGCCGCCGACCCACCCGTCGGCGGCGTCTTTGGCGTTGCCGGCCGGGCGCTTGACACCCGTCGGGCGCTTCGGCCTACTGCGACAAACAAGCAGATAGCGTCAGGGAGGCAACCCATGGGGTCGGTATCGCGAGCGCGTCGCGACGCATCATCGGAGCGGGCGGGCTGGCGCCGCCGGGCTCGCCATGCGCTGTGGGCCGTTCTGGCGGCCTTGGCCGTCGGCGTCGCGGCGGCAGCGCAGGATGGCGGGCCGCGCTACGACCTGATGATCGTCGACGGGCTGGTCTATGACGGGCTCGGCACCCGCCCGCGCGCCGCCGACCTGGCGATCCGGGGCGACCGCATCGCCGCCATCGGCGATCTCGACCCGCGCGACGCCGCCCACACCATCGACGCCGAGGGCTTGGCGGTCGCCCCCGGCTTCATCAACATGCTCAGTTGGGCGACCCGGTCGCTGATCCAAGACGGCCGCGCCCTCAGCGACCTGGCCCAGGGTATCACCCTTGAAGTGTTCGGCGAGGGCTGGTCCATGGGGCCGCTCAACGACCGGCTCAAGGCATCGATCGTCGCGCGCCAGGGCGACATCCGCTTCGACGTCACCTGGGACAGCCTCGGCGGCTATCTAGAGATGCTGGAACGCCGCGGCGTCGCCCCCAATGTGGCCTCGTTCGTCGGTGCCACCACGGTGCGCCGCCATGTGATCGGCGACGCCGACCGTGCGCCCACGCCGGCCGAGTTGGACGCCATGCGCGCGCTGGTCGACCAGGCGATGCGCGAGGGCGCCATG
Organism: Rhodothalassium salexigens DSM 2132; assembly: GCF_004341375.1. Lineage (GTDB taxonomy): Bacteria > Pseudomonadota > Alphaproteobacteria > Sphingomonadales > Rhodothalassiaceae > Rhodothalassium > Rhodothalassium salexigens. The sequence continues at coordinate 71,149 of NZ_SLXO01000001.1, read as the reverse complement.
GGCGTCGGCGCGTCGCTGATCTATGCGCCGGCCTTCTACGCCGACACCGACGAGTTGATCGCCCTGGTCGAGGTGGCGGCACGCCACGGCGGCAGTTATATAAGCCATCTGCGCAGCGAGGGCGACCGACTGCTCGAAGCGCTCGACGAGTTGATCGCCATCGCCGAGGCCACCGGCGCGGGCGCCGAGGTCTATCACCTGAAGGCCGCCGGGCGCGCCAACTGGCCCAAGCTCGACCAGGCGATCGCGCGGATCGAGGCGGCGCGCGCCCGCGGGCTCGATATCCGCGCCAACATCTACACCTATTCCGCCGGGGCCACCGGGCTCGACGCGGCCATGCCGCCCTGGGTTCAGGAAGGCGGCCACGACGCCTGGGTGGCGCGGCTCAAGGACCCCGAGACCCGCGCCCGGGTGATCGCCCACATGCGCACCCCGTCCGAGGATTGGGAAAACCTCTATCGCGCCACCGGCGACCCGGAGAAAGTGCTGTTCGCGGGCTTCAAGAACCCCGATCTCAAACCGCTGACCGGTAAGACCCTGGCCGAGGTGATGGCGGCGCGCGGCACCAGCGCCGAAGACACCATGATCGACCTGGTGATCGAAGACGACAGCCGCGTCTCCACGATCTATTTCATGATGTCGCCCGACAATCTGGACAAGAAGATCGCCCTGCCCTGGGTGGCGTTCGGCTCGGATGCCGGCGCGCCGGCGCCCGAGGGCGTGTTCCTGCGATCGGCAACCCACCCGCGCGCCTATGGCAATGTGGCGCGCCTGCTCGGTCGCTATGTGCGCGAGCGCGGCCTGATCCCGCTTGAAGAGGCGATCCGGCGGCTGACCTCGATGCCGGCGGCGAACCTCAAGATCGCCGACCGCGGTCGGCTGGCGCCGGGCGCCTACGCCGATGTGGTGGTGTTCGACCCCGACCGGGTGATCGACCGGGCCAGCTTCGCCAACCCGCACCGCCTGGCCACCGGCGTGCTGCACGTGCTGGTCAACGGCACGGTGGCGTTCCGCGACGGCCTGCCCACCGGCGCCCTGCCCGGCCGCGTGGTGCGCGGACCCGGTTGGCGCGGTCGACCGGCGCCATCGCCAGACGATCATGACGGATGACACCGGTTGAAAAGGCCGCTACGCTGGGCTTGACAAAAACTTGCCGTTTCGCGACCAAGCCAGCCTGCCATGTTGGCGGTGTCGTGCCGAAAACGCTCCAGGATGGCTAGTGTATGGTATCGTTTCTCGCCCTCCCGACCCGGGAAGACATCCAATTCGGTCGCTACCGCAGCCTGACGGCGGACGAAATCCGCGCGGTGCCACGCTTCGACACGCTGCTGCGGGCGATTGAGCGGCGCACCGGCGGCACGCGCCTGGCAAGCCGCCAGGACATTCGCCCGGCCGATTTCAAGGCCGAACTGCCCAATGTGTTTATCTGGGACCTGATTCGCGATCAAACGGGCCGGGTGGTCGACGCGCGCGCCCGCCTGACCGGCACCGAAATGAGCCATTTCTACGGCGAAATCACCGGCCAACGATGGAGCGATTACATCGCGCCGGAAGTGGCCGAACGCGCCATTACCTCTTGCCGAAAGGTTAGCGAAACCAAACAGGTTTTTGCTTACCTCGTTCATGGTATCACAAAGAAGCAGTTTTTTGTTAATCTTTATGTGCTTTACGTCCCCTTGAGCCCCGACGGGACCACCGTCGATCAGGTTTTTGGCGCCATAGCTTTGGCGCACGGTGAGACGGAGCCACCGCCCGCCTGACCGTCCGCCGGCGACGCGGATGACCGAGGCGCCATCGCGCGTCGGGCCGCGCGCGTCGACCCGACCGAACGAGGCTAGGGTCCCGGGGCTCGCCTATGTCAGTCGAGCGTGTCGCGGCTGCCGGATCGAGCGCCGGAACCGGTCGATCCGGGCGCGGCGCGCCGTGCCTCGGGGAGCGATCAAATCGTGACATCCTTTTGGCCTGCCATCGGATTGACCGGCGCCGTCATGGTCGCGCTGTTGTTGATCCAGGCTCAACCGCCCGCCACCGGCCAGATGGTGGCGTGGTTCCCGGCCCATCTGGACCGCGGCGCCATCGTCGCCCGCATCGCCGCGGCCGACGCGCGTCTGGTCGCGTTCGGCCAACGGCCTGGACTGGCCGTGGTGTGGAGCGACCGGCCGGGTCTGCCCCGGCGCCTGCGCGCTGCCGGTGCGCGCTGGGTGCTCAACCCACTGGCCGCGGCCGGATGTGGCGGCGCGCGGTCTGGCCGTCCGGCGACCAATGCGTTTGTCACCGTCCAAGCCGCACGAGGGGATCGCGCATGGCGTCGCTGACCGAGCTTCGATCGACCTCCACCGGCATGCTGGCCGCACTTCAGTGGCTGCACGTGCCGGTGGTCCTGGCGCTTGGCTGGCTCATCGGCTCGCCCGGTTTGTGGGCGCCGGGGCTGTTGTCGACCCTGATCTGTGTCGTCGTCGGTCTGGCGGCCGTCCGGGCGCGCAACGCCGCAGCGACGCGCCACTTGATCGCCTGCGCCTATGTGCTGCAAGCGGCCATCCTGGTGATGGTGTTTCGCGGCCATGCCTGGCAGATCGACATGCACATGTATTTCTTCGCTGCGCTGGCGGTCACCACCGCCATGTTCGACTGGCGCAGTCTGTTGGCCGCGGCGGGCGTCACCGCCGTGCACCATCTGGTGTTCAACCTGACCGTGCCGGCCTGGGTGTTCCCCGACGGTGCCGACCTGACGCGCGTGATGCTGCACGCGGTCATCGTGGTGCTGGAAACCGCCGCTCTGGTGTGGCTGACCGCCAAACTGGATCAGGCGTTCGCGTCGGCCGATCAAGCCCGTCGGGACGCCGAAGACGCCGCGGGGCAAGCACGCCAAGCGGCCGCACAATCGGACGCCGCGAAGACCCGGTCCGACAAGGCGCTTGCCGACGCCGAGGCGGCGCGCGCCGAGCGCCAGCGCCTGGAAGCGCAGCAGGCCGCCGAGCGCGAGACCATGAGCCGCGACGCCGCGGCCGAGCGCGAGCGGCTGGCGCGCGAGTTTCAACAGTCGCTCGGCACCATCGCCGAAGACATTCGTGCGGCTGCCCACGCCATGGGCACCGATAGCGAGAAACTGGGCCGGATCGTCGCCGATGCCCAGACCATGTTGACCGCCGCCAACACAGCCACCGATCAGGTCAGCGAAAACGTCACCGCCGTGGCGTCGAGTGCGGAGGAAATGACCAAGTCGATCGGCGAGATCACCCGTCAGGTGACCAGCAGTCGAGATACGGCGGACAACGCGCTTGCCGGCATCAACCGCAGCACCGAGACCATCAAATCGGTGGCCGAGCGCGCCGAAAGCATCACCGGCATCGTCGACCTGATCAACGACATCGCCGAACAAACAAACCTGCTCGCCCTCAACGCCACCATCGAGGCGGCGCGCGCCGGCGAGGCCGGCAAGGGCTTCGCGGTGGTCGCCGGCGAGGTCAAGTCGCTGGCCAATCAGTCCGCCAAGGCCACCCAGCAGATCGCCGATCAGGTCGCCGGCATGCGCGCCGTGACCAGCGAAGCGGTCCAGGCGGTCGATGCAATCGCCGGAACGATCCGCCAGATCACCGACAATACGGTGTCGATTTCGTCGGCGGTCGAACAACAGGACGCCGCGACCCGGGAAATCGCCCGGTCGGCCCAGAACGCCAGCGCCGAAACCCGGCAAGCGGCAAGCCAGGTCACCCAGGTCCGTCACGTCACCGAAACCGTGTCCCTGTCGGCCAATCAGGCCAACCAAACCGCCCAAGACCTGGAACAAAAGGCCGAAGACATGGCCGCCAAGTGCCACGCCTTCGTCGCCGCCATCCGCTGACCCAGCACCGCGAGGCCGGGCGCCTCAGCCGGGGCGCCTTGGCGCCGGCCAATGGGGGCGCGGTATCTGGGCCGGCGATCTGGGCCAGCCATCTGGGCCGGATCATCTCGTCCGGGGCGGCGCGTATGGGGCCGGACGCCATCGGGGCGGTCGGACCTATTCGTCGTCGCGCCGGGTCAGGCCATAGGGCTCGACCAGGCGCCAGACATGGTCGGGGATCATGTTCTTCATCCGCGCCGGGCGATAGCGGCGCAGGTGCAGCACCGTCTCGGCCGCCTTCATCTCCAGCCGCGCGCGGGCGAACTCTACCCCGCGCGGGCCGATGCGCGGTTGCAGCCAAGCCACGATGGGGCGCACCCAATCGGGCATGGCGCGCACCGGCAGGCCGCCCACCGCGCGTTCGGTGTTGGTGATAAAGCCTTTCACCGCCGCGGCCCGGTTGCCCTTGTCGCCCGGGGTCGACAGCGCCACCTCGTCACCCAGCAGCTCGACCAGTTCTTCGCCGCGCTCATTGCGGATCAGCAGCCACTGCTCGCCCTCGCCGCCCATATAGCCGACGGTGATGTCGGCGAGCGCATTGGTATAGTCCACACAGGTCCGGCAGGTGAGCGGGAAGAAGTCGCCCGGCAGTTGCGAGATCGGCAGCTTCAGGAACGGGATCTCGCGGCGGCGCCCGTCGGTGAAGCGCAGTTCCACATGATAATCGGCGCGAAACTCCAGATAGGTGATGGTCTCGGGCTTGTCCGACAACAGCCCCAGGAAGGTGTGGAAATTCTCGGTGGTGGTGTTGTCCGAACAGGGCGTGCCGATGACATACAATCGCTCAAGGCCGAGCCGTTCTTCGAGGGCGCGCAGGGCATAGACCTGACACGGGATACCGACCACGGCGAGCCGCTTATAGCCCTTGGCCGCCGCCGGCTCCAACAAGGCCAGAAGCGGCGCATAGCCCATGCGCATGCCGCGGCACTCGGCCATCGCCTCGGGCTCGGTCACGATCACCGGCTCAGGCTTCCACACATCGTCGGGGTGCGGCTTGACCGCCAGCACCGCGTCCACCGCGCCCTCTTCGAGCAACCGTTCGGCGATCCGCGTGGTGATGCCGGTCCATTGCGCGCCCTCACGCGGTGCCTTCAACCGCGCGCGCACCATGCGCCGGTGCGGGCCGAAATAAAGCTCATCCGGCACCTTCGGGTCGCGGGCCTGGCCGTGGGCGCGCAACTCCATGGTCGTGTAATCGGGGCGGATGAACTGACAGGCCGACCCACACGCCTTGTGGTCGACCATCCGCGACACGCCGCAATCGGTGCACAGATCGCGCGGCGCCGGCTCGGCCAGCGCCGGCACCCACAAGCCCCGCGCGCCCGTGTCGGCGCTGGCCGGGTCCGCGCCCGACACGGCGGCCGGGACCGCCCCCCCCTCGGGCGCCGGTGGGGCAGGCGTTTCGGCGGACGATGGGGCGGTGGCGGTGGTCGGGCTCATCAGCGTCTCTCCGATCGGGTCGGGGACAGGGTATCCCCGCTTGGCATGCGACCCCGACCGACGCCCAAATGACCGAGTCGCACCGCCGGTTCGCCCGAAAAGGGTCCCATTTCCCGCCCGATTCCGTCAAGATATGTTGACACCCAGCCGCCCCGCCCCCGGCTCTGCCGCGACGGATTGTATCAGTACATCGGGACTGGACGATGGCTGCCCGACGGGGTCGGCCACCGCCGCCACCGCGCCGACGCCGCGCTGGGCGCGGACCGGCCGCCTATGGCCGCGCCCCGCCAACCGACCAGCCGGTCTGGTGCAGTGCAAAACAATTCCGCCTCAATAGGTTAGTGGTGGTTTTACTGCTCGGCACCGATCCGATCACGGGCCACAGATCACGGAAATGAGAGGGTTACAAGCGCCATCCGTCTCTCTCGGGCCAGGCGCAGTCACCACCCGCCCGTGTCCAAGCCCGGCGCGTCGCGGCCACGCAAACACACCATACGGTCGCACTTTGTGGGAAACACTACTCGTTCCGGTTTATAGGCCGAAGCGCCCCAAAACAAAACAAACCCGCCGAATGTCTCATTTTGGAACGGCGGAAGCGTGTCATTCCGCGACGATTGCCACGGGACAGGTGTGGGTCGCCCGCCCACTGCCACCAAATCCGGCAAAATTTGAGGGCTATAACAAGCTGGCATGGACTGTGCTAAACACGTGTTTGAACCGGTCGACAGAACCGGCACCGTTCTTTTTTCTGCGGAGACAAACGTCATGCCGATCACCCCTGCAGCGCGCGACACCCTGCCGATCCCGAGCCTGCTCGACCACGGCACCGATGGCGGTGAACAACTCAGCCAGTTACTCGGCGTCCGGGCGCTCGGCGATGCGGCAGAGCCGCTGAACCGCGCCAGCGACACGCTGGTGTTTCTGGCCGATGCCCTGGGTCATCTGCTGCCGCTGGTTGACCAATACCGGGAGGCGGTGAGCGTCCTGCGCAACACCGGCGAGACCCTGCTGTCCGGCGCGATCGCCGCGGCCGAGGAGCGGATCGGTCTCGACTTCATGATGCGCGAATTGCCCGAATGCGTGATCGAGGCCGGCGCCGACGTGCGCTATGCCAGTGACGTGATCGGCGCGGCGACCCGGCATCTGGAGGCAGGCGCGGCGGACGGCCTGATGAACCCCGCCTGAGGTGAGCCACCAAAGCCAAGCCTGAGCGATCAGGCCGGGGCCGTCGATCGCGCCGGACGGGTTCGACGCCGCGCCGCCGGATCGACACGGGCTCCGTTTGGCGACACCGCCGCGCCGGCCACCCACCGGCCGCGGCGGCCGCCGCTCCGGGCCCTGTTACGACCGATGTCGTCACGACCGATGGCCAGGGCCGCCCCCCCCAAGGCCCGCAACACTGGCCGGTTCATCGCGGCGGCGTGGCATCCGACACCACGCCGCCCGAGGCCGTTAAGCCGCCGATTTGAGCAGGTGGCGATACTTGGCCCGCGCCTTGGCAACCTTGGGCCCGATCACCGCCTGGCAGAACGGCTGCTCGGGATTGGTCGCGAAATAGCGCTGATGGTAGGCCTCTGCCGGCCAGAAGGTCGCCGCCGGCGTCACCTCGGTAACGATACCGTCACCCCAGATCTCCGCCGCCCGGTCGATGGCCCGGCGCGCGGCGTCGGCCTGATCGTCGCCATGGGTGAAGATCGCCGAGCGGTACTGGGTGCCCACATCCGCGCCCTGACGGTTCAACTGGGTCGGGTCGTGCACGGTGAAGAAGACGTCGAGGATCTGATCGAGCCCGATGACCTCGGGGTCGAACGTCACCTGCACCACCTCGGCATGTCCGGTCTGCCCCGTGCACACCTGGCGGTAGGTGGGGTTGTCCACCGCGCCGCCCATATAGCCCGATACCGCGTCGCGCACCCCGACCAGGTCGTTCATGACCGCCTCGATGCACCAGAAGCAGCCGCCGGCCAGCGTCGCTTTGGCTTGTTGTGCCATGTCGTGCCTCCCATATCCTGATCGAGGGAAGGTAGGGTCGCGAGCGGCGCACGCCAAGACCCCCGGGGCGGCCGTTTTGCCGCAATACAGCACGGCATGGACCGCCCGTACCGGCCGCGCCGGGGCGCCGCCCCCATCCTGCAATGCGCAATGTTTTAACTTTGCATCTAAGTTTCGCGGCAGATGTGTCCAGAGCCTTGAAACAAAGAAAGCACATTGCGCAACGATGCTGCTATTAGTCGGACTAATACGGTGCATTTTCTTGGGGAAGGGAGGCTCCGGCGATGTTCATGCAAAAGGTGACGCTGGACGATAAGTACACCTTGCGGACCGGACGGGTGTATCTGAACGGCATGCAGGCCCTGACCCGCCTGCCGCTGGTGATGCGCTGGCGCGACGCCGAAGCCGGACTCAATACCGCCGGCTTCATCTCGGGCTATCGCGGCTCGCCGCTCGGTGGCTACGACCTGGAGTTGTCGCGCGCAAGGAAGTATCTGGACGCCGAGTCCATCGTCTTTCAACCGGGTCTGAACGAGGATCTGGCCGCCACCGCCGTGTGGGGCAGCCAGCAGGTCAATCTGTCGGACCAGGCGCGCTATGACGGCGTGTTCGGCATCTGGTACGGCAAGGGCCCCGGCGTCGACCGGTCCATGGACGTGTTCAAACACGCCAACGCCGCCGGCACCAGCCCCCATGGCGGCGTGCTGGCGATCGCCGGCGACGACCATGGCGCCAAGTCCTCCACCCTGCCCCACCAGACCGAGCACAACTTCATGGCCGCCATGATGCCGGTGCTCTACCCCGCCGGGGTCGCCGAGTATGTGGAATATGGCATTCTGGGTCTGGAGATGTCGCGCTACACCGGCGCCTGGGTGGCGTTCAAGGCGGTCGGCGACACCGCCGACACCTCGGCCACCGTCGATTTGAGCGGCGAGCGCCGGCGCATCGTCATCCCCACCGACTTCGAGATGCCCGCCGACGGCCTGCACATCCGCTGGCCCGACCCGTGGCGCGGCCAGGACACCCGCCTGCAACGCTACAAGGGCTTCGCCGCCCACGCCTTCGCGCGCGCCAACAATATCGACCGCACCATCTGGTCGAGCCCCAACGACCGCATCGGCATCATCACCACCGGCAAGGCCTATCTGGACGTGCGCCAGGCGCTGGCCGAAATGGGCATCGACGAGACCCGCGCCGCCGAGATCGGCCTGCGGCTGTACAAGGTCGGCATGATCTGGCCGCTGGAGCCCGAGGGCGCCAAGGCGTTCGCCGAGGGGCTCGACGAGATCCTGGTGGTCGAGGAAAAGCGCGAGCTGATCGAGTATCAGCTCATGCAACAGCTCTATAATGTCCACGAACGCCGCCGGCCGCGCATCGTCGGCAAACATGACCAAAACGGCCAGTGGCTGCTGTCGCCCGACAACGAACTGGACGTGACCCTGGTGGCCGAGGTGATCGCCAGCCGCCTGGTCCACCACTATGACACCCCCGAACTGCGCGCCAAGCTGGCCTATTTCCGCGACCGCGAGACGGCCAACGAGCGCTATCAGGCGCCCGCCGACCGGCCGGCCTATTTCTGTTCGGGCTGCCCGCACAACACGTCCACCAAGGTGCCCGAGGGCAGCCGCGCGCTCGCCGGCATCGGCTGCCATATCCTGGCCATCAACATGGACCGCAACACCGACGCCTATACCCAGATGGGCGGCGAGGGCGTGCCGTGGATCGGCCAGGCGCCGTTCACCGACGAGGCCCATGTGTTCGTCAATCTGGGCGACGGCACCTACACCCATTCGGGCCTGTTGGCGATCCGGGCTGCGGTCGCCGCCAAGGTCAATGTGACCTACAAGATCCTGTTCAACGACGCCGTGGCCATGACCGGCGGCCAGCCCACCGAAGGCCAGTTGGGCGTGCCCGACATCGCCCGGCAATTGCTGGCCGAGGGGGTCGAAAAGGTCCATGTGCTGTCCGAGCGGCCGGAGATCTACACCGCCGGCAGCCTGCCCGGCGGCGTCGCCGCCCAGGACCGCAAGTATCTCGACCAGGTGCAGCGCGAGGTGCGCGCGACCCCGGGCGTCACCGCGATCATCTACGATCAGACCTGTGCCGCCGAGAAGCGCCGCCGGCGCAAGCGCGGCAAGATGGAAGACCCCGACCAGCGCATCTTCATCAACGACCTGGTCTGCGAGGGCTGCGGCGACTGTTCGGTGCAATCCAACTGCGTGTCGATCGAACCGCAGGAGACCGAGTTCGGGCGCAAGCGCCGCATCAATCAGTCGAGCTGCAACAAGGATTTCTCCTGCATCAAGGGCTTCTGCCCCAGCTTCGTCACCGTCGAAGGCGCCAAGCCGGCCAAGTCGCGCGCCGGCGCCACCGCCGCCCTGCCCGACGTGCCGCTGCCCGCCGTGCCGGCGCTGGGCGACGAACACAATCTGCTGGTCACCGGCATCGGCGGCACCGGCGTGCTCACCGTCGGCGCGATCCTCGGCATGGCGACCCATCTGGACGGCCATTCCTGCCAGATCCTCGACATGTCCGGCCTGGCGCAGAAGAACGGCGCGGTGTTGAGCCATGTGCGGCTGTCGGCCAAGCCCCGGTTCGAGCGCAGCCCGCGCATCCTGACCGGCGCCACCGACCTGCTGCTCGCCTGCGACAGCGTGGTCGCCGCGGGCAAGGACGCCGCCACCACGCTGAGCCCCAAGCGCAGCCGCGCGGTGATCAACAGCAATGTGGCGCCAACCGCCGGCTTCGTGCTCAACCGCGACATCGACTTCCAGGAGATGAGCGTGCAGCGCGCGCTCGACGAGCGCACCGCCGAGGCCGACCGCCACCGCCTGCCGGCGGCCGAGATCGCCACGCTGTTGTTCGGCGACAGCATCGCCACCAATCTGTTCATGCTCGGCTATGCCTGGCAGCAGGGCTATGTGCCGGTGTCGCTCGACGCCATCAACCGCGCCATCGAATTGAACGGCGTGGCGGTGGAGATGAACCAGCGCACCTTCCACTGGGGCCGGGTCGCCGCCCATGACATGGCCGCCGTGGAAGCGGTGGTCGAGGCCGAGCGCACCACCACCCGCCGGCCGATCGCCGAGACCCTCGACGAACGCATCGAGCGCCGGGCGGCGTTCCTGGTCGGCTATCAGAACAATGCCCTGGCCGAGCGCTATCACGCCCTGGTCGACCGGGTGCGCGCCGCCGAACGCGCCGCAGCGCCCAAGTCCGAGGCGCTGACCGACGCGGTCGCGCGCTTCTACTTCAAGCTCCTGGCCTACAAAGACGAATATGAGGTGGCGCGGCTTTATGTGGACGGCGAGTTCGCCGACAAGCTCAACGCCGTCTTCGCCGACTATCGCCGGGTCAAGGTGCACATGGCGCCGCCGCTTCTGTCGCGCACCGATCCGGCCACCGGCCGGCCGCGCAAATTGACCTTCGGGCCGTGGATCTTTCCGGTATTCAAGATCCTGGCGGCCATGCGCGGCCTGCGCGGCAGCGCCTTCGACCCGTTCGGGCGGACCGCCGAACGTCGAATGGAACGCCAGTTGATCGGCGAGTATGAGGAGTTGGTGGATGAGTTGCTGTCCGGCTTGACCGCCGAACGCCTGCCCCTGGCGGTCGAACTGGCGCACATCCCCGACCAGATCCGTGGCTATGGCCCGGTCAAGGAGGCCAGCGTCACCCAGGCCAAGACGCGCGAGCGGGAGCTCATGGCGCGTTGGCGCTGCGACGACGCCGACCAGCCCCTGGCCCGCGCCGCCGAATAGCTCCCGATCGCCGAGCGCGTCACCGTCTCACCCTTGAGTAGAGGAACCATGCAATGACCGTCTTTTCGTCCCGCGCTTTCGACAAACACGAACAGGTGGTGTTCTGTAACGACCCCGACACCGGCCTGCGGGCGATCATTGCGGTGCATTCCACAGCGCTTGGCCCGGCGGTCGGCGGCTGCCGGTTCTGGGACTATCTGAGCGCCCACGCCCACGCGCCCGCCGACGTGGCCGAGGCGCGCGCCGACGAAGACGCGATCTTCGACGTGCTGCGCCTGTCGCGCGGCATGAGCTACAAGAACGCCATGGCCGGCCTGCGCCTCGGCGGCGGCAAGGCGGTGATCATGGGCGACCCCGCGCACCTGGCCAGCCCGGCGCTGTTCCACGCCTTCGGCCGCCACATCCAGCGCCTGTCGGGCACCTATCTGACCGCCGAGGATGTCGGCACCTCGCCCGCCTTCATGACCGAGATCGCCAAGACCACCGACTATGTCACCGGCCTTGAGGACGGCGAGTTCGCCACCGGCGACCCCTCGCCCCAGACCGCCATCGGCGTCTTCCACGGCATCAAGGCGGCGGTCGGCTACAAGCTCGGCCGCTCGGACCTGGCCGGGGTGCGGGTGGCGATCCAGGGCGTCGGCCATGTGGGCGGCGGCGTCGCACGCCACCTGCACGAAGCCGGCGCCACGCTGATCGTCGCCGACGTCAACCAACGCAATATCGGGCGCCTGACCGCCGACGTGCCGGCCGACGTGGTCAGCCCGCAGGCGATCCATACGGTGGACGCCGAGGTGTTCGCGCCCTGCGCGCTCGGCGGCGGCATCAACGATCGGACGATCCCGCAGATCAAGGCCCAGGTGATCGCCGGGGCGGCCAACAACCAGTTGGAGAACGAGCGCGTCCATGGCGAGGCGCTGCGCCGGCGCGGCATCCTCTACGCGCCCGACTATGTGATCAACGCCGGCGGCATCATCTCGGTGGAGACCGAGGCGCTCAAGGAACCGCTCGACGAGGCGGCGCGCCACGCCAAGGTGACCAACATCGCCAACACCCTGCGCGAGGTGTTCCAGAAGGCCGACGCCGAGGACCGCCCCACCGGCCTGGTCGCCAACGAAATCGCCGAACGGCGCATCGCCGACGCCCGCCAGTCGCGCGTCGAAGCCGCCGAATAGGCCGACGCGAGCGGTCAACGGCGCCGAAGCCCGACCTCAAAAGGTCCGCGGCTTCGGCTCAAGCCCCTCGACGCGGGCCGGCGGGCGGGCCACAGTGGCGGCCATGAACGCCTTCTATGAGCGCCACATCCTGCCCCATCTGGTCGACCATGCCTGCGGCGTCGGCGCCATTCGCTGGCTGCGGCGCGGGCTGGTGCCCGAAGCGCAGGGCCTGGTGGTCGAGATCGGCTTCGGCACCGGGCGCAACCTGGCCTATTACACCCCCAACCGGGTCGAGCGCCTGATCGGCATCGACCCTGAGCCGGGCGTGCTGGCCAAGGCGCGCCCGCGTCTGGAGGCGACGCCGCTGGCGGTGGAGATCCGGCCGTTATCGGCCGAGCGGCTGCCCCTGGAAAGCGGCACCGTCGACACCGTGGTCTGCACCTTTTCGCTGTGCACGATCGCCGACCCGCACGCCGCCCTCGACGAGATGCGCCGGGTGCTCAAACCCCACGGCCGGCTGTTGTTCGCCGAGCATGGGGCGAGCCCCGACGCCCATGTGCGCCGTTGGCAGGAGCGCCTGAACCGGCCGTGGCGCGCGCTCGCCGGCGGCTGCAATCTCAACCGCCCCATCGACCGCTTGCTGGTCGACGGCGGGTTCGCGCTCGACCGGCTCGACACCGGCTATATGCGCAAGACACCGCGGGTCGTCGGCCATTACTTCACCGGCGTCGCCCGACCGCGCTGAGCCCGGCCCCCGGTTCTGGCCCCAGGTCAGCCCCCAGGTCAGCCCCCGGGGTCCGGACAGCCGATCAGGCGTCGACGGCGGCCTGGCCCAGGAAGGCCGCCAGGATCTCCTCGCACGCCTTGGCCGCCGGCAGCCGGCCCTCGGCAACCCGGGCTTCGACCGCCGTCACCGTCTCGCGCACGCCGCCATGACGCTTGAGCGCGGCCAGCAACCGGCCCTCGACCATCCGCCACAGCCAGATGCGCCGTTGCTCGCGGCGCCGCCGGTCGCGCTCGCCCGACGCGGTCATCACCTGCCGGTGGCGCTCGACCTCGTCCCACAAAGCGGCGAGGCCGTCGCCGCTGAGGCCGGCGCAGGTCACCACCGGCGGCGACCAGTTGGCGGATTCGGGCGTCAGGATATGCAGGGCCGAGCGATAGTCGCGCGCCGCGCGCTCGGCCGCCCGGGCGTCCATGTCGGCCTTGTTGACCGCGATCATGTCGGCCAGTTCCAGAATGCCCTTCTTGATGCCCTGCAATTCGTCGCCGGCGCCGGGCAGCATCAAGACCAGGAAGAAGTCGACCATGTCGGCGACCTCGGTTTCCGACTGGCCGGTGCCCACGGTCTCGACGATCACCACGTCATAGCCCGCCGCCTCGCAGAGCAGCAGCGTCTCGCGGCTGGCGCGCGCCACGCCGCCGAGCACGCCGGCGGCCGGCGACGGGCGGATGAAGGCGTTGGGGTCGGTGGCCAGCGTCGCCATGCGGGTCTTGTCGCCGAGGATGGCGCCGCCCGACCGGCCCGACGACGGGTCGACCGCCAGCACCGCCACCTTGTGACCGCGCCCGGTGAGATGACCGCCCAGGCTTTCGATGAAGGTGCTCTTGCCGACGCCCGGCACGCCCGAAATGCCCAGGCGCTGGGCGCCGCCGGTGTCGGGCAACAGCCGTTCGAGCAACGCCTGCGCCTGCTCGAAATGGGCCGGTTTGGTGCTTTCCACCAAGGTGATGGCGCGCGCGAGCATGGCGCGGTCGCCGGCGCGGATGCCGGCGTCGAGATCGTCGAGGCTGGGTCGGGCTACGGCCATTGTGGGGGCGGGCTCCGTCTGGGACGCAATCGCGCCAAGGCCTAGCCCATTCCGCGCCCCCAGACCAGACCTCCACCCCGACCCGGCCGCAACCCTGGTGAGGCCCGCACCCGCCCCTGGCCCCGGCGCGGCTCCACCGGGGGCAAGGCTCAGGCCAGGGCGAACCGAGCCCCCGGGGTCTGGCGATCGCCGGGCTTACTGGCGCTTCCAATAATGGTCGGCATAGGCGGTCTTGCGCCGCAGGTCGTCGGCGAACTTGCGCTTCAACGCCTTGTTCGAGAACAGATAGAGGTGGCCGCCGGCGACCAGGAAGTCTTCCGCGTCGGTGCGCATCAGCGTGTCCTGCGCCATCATGAAGGCGTCGAAACCGCCATAGCGCGGCATGTATTTTTCCGGATTCTGCTCGAACAACCGGCGATGCTCGGCGGAGCTGAAATGCCAGTCGACGCCGTTCCAGGTCAGCGCATGGTCCTTGGAGCCCTCACGCGCAACGCCGTGGGTGAAATAGGCCACTGGATCGTAACCGTCGAGCGCCACACCGTCGGGCGCATAGACCCGATCCTGCGCCGACGCCGCCGCGCCAAGCGCGAACCCCAGCGTCAGCGTCAGCGCCGCCAGCATCGTGGCAATCCGAAAACCGTTGCTGTTGACCATGGGTCTGTCTCCTTTCTTGTCATTGTTCCCACTGACTGCCGTGTGGTTGGCCACCTGCCCAGCGCCACCCGGGGCGCAAGAGCAACCGCCAACGCCGGCCCTCGACGGACAGCCTATCATGACAGATATGTTACAGTAAAATGACGCTATTCGCGGTCACTGTCATATTTCGCGAAGCAGCCCGCAGCCCGTTGACGCCAATTGCTTTTTGGTCATCTCGTTGACTTACAATATTTTTCGGATGTCTTTCGCGATCGTGACCGACTCGGCGCCTCGGTCCGGTGCGATCCAGACGCATTCTGGGCTGTAACATTGTCGATGCAGGAGCGCCGCCGCCTGGCGGTCGGATCCCCCGTGGCGGCAACCGCCACTGGGCGGGGCGGCCGCCACGGGGGGCCTGCAAACGCCTTGCGCTTGGCCATGGGGACGCCTAATCCTGGGCGGCGTTCAGATCCTCGCCTGGCAACTCAAAAGGCAGTCCCCGAAAAGCACTCCCCGAAAGGCAATCCATGACCGACGGCAGCCGCCCGCAATCGCCCGACGCCACCGCCAGCCAAACCGACGGCGTGCGCCTGGAACGCACCGGCGCGCTGGGTCGGATCGTGCTCGACCGGCCCAAGGCGCTCAATGCGCTGACCGAGAGCATGTGCCGAGCGGTCGAAGCGCAACTGGCCGCCTGGGCTGAGGATGACGCCATCTCGGCGGTGCTGATCACCGGCGCCGGCGAGCGGGCGTTCTGCGCCGGCGGCGACGTGGTGCGGGTGGCCAAGAGTGCCGCCGCCCGGACCGACGACGACTGGTGGCGCTTCTTCCATGCCGAATACCGGATGAACCATGCCATCGCGCAATTCCCCAAGCCGTTCATCGCCTGGCTCGACGGCATCACCATGGGCGGCGGGTTCGGCATCTCGGTGCATGGGCGCTATCGGATCGCCACACCGAAGACCCTGTTCGCCATGCCCGAAACCGGTCTCGGGCTGATCCCCGACGTGGGCAGCGGACGGGTGCTGCCGCGCATGCCGGGTAAGCTCGGCCTGTTCCTCGGCCTGACCGGCTATCGCTGCGGACCCGCCGACAGTCTCTATTGCGGCTACGCCACCCACCATCTGCCGAGCGCCGCCCTGCCCGCGCTGATCGAGGCGCTGTCCGCCGGCGCCGGCGACCCGGACACGATCCTGGCCGCCCACGCCAGCGACCCCGGCCCGGCGCCCTTGGCCGATCACCGGCCGGCCATCGACCGGCTGTTCAACCACACCTCGGTGGCCGAGATCCTGGCCGCGCTCGACGCCGACGGCAGCGATTGGGCGCGCGACCAAGCCGCGCATCTGCGGACCATGTCGCCGCTGGCCCTGGCGGTGACGTTCGAGCATCAGCGCCGCGGCGCCAGCCTGGAGACGCTGGCCGAGGTGCTGGCGATGGAGTTTCGCGTCGCATGCAACATGGTGGCCGGCGAACCCGATTTCCGCGAAGGCGTGCGCGCGCTGTTGATCGACAAGGACAAAAATCCGCGCTGGCGCCCCGATCGCCTGGACGCCGTCACGCCCGAACAGGTCGCCGCGGTGTTCGGCCCGGCCGCCCCGGGCGACCTGTCGCTCGACTGATCGAGCGATCACAACGAGCGGCCGAATAAGCGGCCGCCGCCAACGATCCATTTGGGGGAAGACAAGGCCATGACCACCATCGCATTCATCGGGCTCGGTCGCATGGGGCTGCCCATGGCACGCAATCTGATCAAGGCCGGGCACCGGGTGCGCGGGCTTGATCTGTCGGCCGATGCGCTGGCCCGGTTCGAGGCCGCCGGCGGCCAGCCCGTGCGGGACCTGGCCGAGGCGGTGCGCGACGCCGAGGCGGTCGTCACCATGTTGCCACAGGGATCTCATGTGCGCGCCGTCTATCTGGGCGCGGACGACGGTGACGGTGTCATCCACCACGCCGCCGAGCGGACCCAGTTCATCGATTGTTCGACCATCGACGTGGAAACCGCTGCCGACGTGGCCGCCCAGACCACGGCCCGGGGCTTCGATTTCGTCGATGCGCCGGTGTCGGGCGGCGTCGGCGGTGCCGAGGCCGGCACGCTCACCTTCATGGTCGGCGGCACCGACCTGGCATTCTCCCGCGCCAAGCCGCTGTTGGAGAGCATGGGTCGCAACGTGGTCCACGCCGGCGCCGCGGGCACCGGCCAGGCGGCCAAGATGTGCAACAATATGCTGCTGGCGATCTCGATGATCGGCACGGCCGAGGCATTCGCGCTCGCCGACAAGCTCGGCCTCGACCGCCAGCGCCTGTTCGACATCGCCTCGACCGCCTCGGGCCAGTGCTGGTCGCTGACCAGCTACTGCCCGGTGCCCGGGCCAGTGCCGGCAAGCCCCGCCAACCGCGACTATGCGCCCGGCTTCGCCATCGACCTGATGAGCAAGGACCTGCATCTGGCCCTCGATGCCGCCGATCGGACCGGCGCCGAAACGCCGCTGGGGTCGGCGGCGCGCGGGCTTTACGATCAGATGCGCGACGAGGGTCATGGCGGACTGGACTTCTCGGCGATCTTCAAAAAGCTCAGCAAGGACTTGTAGTCCGGCCCCGCCCTACTTCCCAGACGCGATATCTTCGGCGACGTTTTCCGATTGCCTTAAAAGACTATTAGAGAAAACGACCTAATTTGCGACCGAACGGGCCCGCCAAGAACGATGCTGGAGCGAGACGATGACCAAACCTCAGGCGCCCTCGGCCAATCTCGTCGGGGAGGAGTTGCCGGAAGACCGCAGCAAGGTGCTGTTCCTCGACTGCCTGCTGCTGGTCGAACGGTTGCACCGCCGGATGCTCGACGTGATCAAGGAGACGCTCGACCGTGAGGGGCTGTCCGAGCTCAACGCCGTCCAGGCGCTGCTGATCTATAACATCGGCGACAGCGAAACGACCGCCGGCGAGCTCAAGACCCGCGGCTATTATCTGGGCTCGAACGTCTCCTACAACCTCAAAAAGCTGGTCGAACTGGGCTATCTGTCGCACGAGCGGGCCGAACACGACCGCCGCGCCGTGCGCATCTCGGTGACCGACCAGGGCAAACAGGTGTGCCGGGTGATCGACACGCTGTATGAGCAGGACCTTGAGGAATTGCTCAGCGACCAGTTGATCTCGGTGGAGGATCTGCGCGGGCTGCGCCGCAACCTGCGCAATATCGAACGCTATTGGTCGGACAAGCTGCGGTTCTCGCTGTGACCGCCGGGTCGGAGTCGATCCGGTTTCCCGCCGATCACGTATTTGAGCTCGATCAAAGCGGGCCGCACCGGCGCTTCTAGACTGCGCCAATGTGCCCCTTAGCGGGTGGGATGGACCGGCGCGCCCCGTCGCTCTATATCAGCGGGGTGTAAGTGGAGCGTCAAACATGGCGATGGATTACGACAAGGTCTTCAACGACGCGATCAAGGCCCTTCAGGATGAGGGCCGGTACCGCCAGTTCGCCGACATCAAGCGGCGCCGGGGCAATTTCCCCATGGCGACGCATTATGACGGCCGAACGGCAGGCGGCGAGCGTGCTGCCGACAATCGTACCGTCGCCGTCTGGTGCTCAAACGACTATCTGGGCATGGGCGAACACTCGAAGGTGCTGGCCGCCATGCACGAAGCGCTCGACGAATGCGGTGCCGGCGCCGGCGGCACCCGCAACATCGCCGGCACCAACCACTATCATGTGCTGTTGGAACGCGAGCTGGCGGATCTGCACGGCAAGGAAGCCGCTCTCATTTTCACCTCGGGCTACATTTCCAACGAGGCGACGCTGTCGACGCTGGCGTCTGTGATGCCCGGCTGCATCGTCTTTTCCGACGAGTTGAACCACGCCTCGATGATCCAGGGCATCCGTCACAGCCGGGCGGAAAAGCGCATCTTCCGCCACAATGACACGGCGCACCTGGAAGCCCTGCTGGCCGATGCACCCGCCGACGCGCCCAAGATCATCGCCTTCGAATCGGTCTATTCCATGGACGGCGACATCGCGCCGATCGCCGAGATCTGCGATCTGGCCGACGCCTATGGCGCGATCACCTATCTGGACGAAGTTCACGCCGTGGGGCTTTACGGCCCGCGCGGCGGCGGTATCGCCGACCGCGACGGGCTGATGCACCGGCTCGACGTGATCGAGGGCACGCTTGGCAAGGCGTTCGGCATCATGGGCGGCTACATCACCGCGTCGACCAATCTGGTGGACGTGATCCGCAGCTATGCGTCGAGCTTCATCTTCACCACCGCGCTGGCCCCGGCGCTTGCCGCCGGCGCGCTGGCCTCGATCCGTCACCTGAAGGAAAGCGGCGTCGAGCGAGACCAGCACCAGGAACGCGCCGCGACGCTGAAACAGCGCCTGCGCGACGAAGGCTTTCCGGTCATGGATTCCGAAAGCCACATCGTGCCGCTGCTGGTGGGCGATCCGGTGAAGTGCAAACGGCTGACCGACCTTCTGCTGCACGAACACCGCATCTACGTGCAGCCGATCAACTATCCCACCGTGCCCAAGGGCACCGAGCGGTTGCGCCTGACCCCGGGGCCGTGCCACAGCGACGCCATGATCGACCATCTGATCGGCGCCTTGAAGCAGGCGTGGCACGAGCTGGGGCTGCAACGTCGCGCCGCTTGAACCCCGCCGCCCGGCGCACCGGTAACGCCGCTGCCCCGCCCGACAACGGCCGCCACGCCGTCGCGGGATCGGTCAAGCGACGGGTGCGCCCTTGGCGACGCTCCGTCTTTGCCGCCAGCTTCCCTGGCGGCGTTAAGGTCGATCAGCCGTGTTTCAAGGCTTGCCCGGCCCACCCGGCCGGGTCATCTTGCGGGTGAAAGGGGTGGTGTCGCGGCGCGGCGCCCGGTAACCCAGGGCTCGGCGGTCGGCGGTCATGAGCCTGGAAGTGAACCCGGCATGGGCAAGAACCAGCAAGGCTACATCATTGAATTCGTGCAGATGGGCACGGCGGTAAAGGTCTCGGCGATCGACCCGGTGACCAATATCGAGGTCTCCACTGTGGGCTCGGTGCACCATTCCGAACGCCACATGACCAACGTGGCGGTGCGCAAGCTGGAATACCGGATCGCCAAGGAACGCGAAGCGGGGCGGCTCAAGCCTCGCTCCTGAGCCAGCCGGCGCGGGCATCGTTTCGGGGCCATATCATCTACGTCCGGCCCGACGGCTCCCGCCCGGCTCGGCGGCCCGGCACGTGATCGACCCCGCCTCCGCTTGGCGACGCTCGCCGACCGAAAGCGCCGCGAACGCGTGCGGTGCAGCCACAAGCGCCAACCACCCCACGCCGATAGCCCGGTCGCCAAGCCCCCCAGGTTAGGCGGGACGACACGGCTTACCGGTGCCAGGGCGTTGCGCTATGGGGCCCGCGCGGGCGTCCCGTCCAGACGGGGCCAAGCGCCGGGAGATCGGGTGCCGGTGGCTCAGGCGGTGTCGCGCTTGGACTTGCCGCGCCCGCCGCGACCCAGGCCGATTTCCTTGGCGAACTCGCTGCGTTTGGCGGCGTAGCTCGGCGCGACCATCGGGTAGTCGGGCGGCAGGTTCCACTTGGCGCGATACTCTTCCGGCGACATATTGTAGCGTGACCGCAAGTAACGCTTGAGCATCTTGAGCTTTTTGCCGTCTTCGAGACAGATCAGATAGTCGTTGGTGATCGACTTCTTGATCGGCACCGCCGGCTTGGGCGCTTCTTCCTCGACCGTCGCCTGCCCTGCCGCCAGCTTGGACAGCATGTCGTGCGTACTTTGAATGATGGCAGGCAGTTCGCTCGGCGGCAACGGATTGTTGCTCACATACGCGGTGACGATATCAGTTGCGTATTGAAGCGTGTTTTCACTGGCAAGCGACGTTTTCTTACTGTCTGTCATGGCACCCACGTTCATCGGACGGCGAACAATCTTGACTGAAGTATATGCGCATCGTGTCTGTTTTCAAGCTAAAATCATCAGCTAGTTGGTCGCGACGATCACTAGGGTAATTCATCGGATCTACACGGGGTCTGGACAAATTTTTTAAGGTTTCCGGCTTTGTTTTCGTTCCCATAACCCAGTTTCGCCGCGCTCGACGCGGTCGGGCAACGCGGTTTGGCCTTTTGGCGAAAGCTGTGCTACCTCTATGCACCACCGGGGCGACGCGGGGCCGCAACGATTGAGCGCTTGCGGTCGCGGCCGTGCGCTGACGCAACCACTTCATCTGTGTTTGCCGCCGGCCGGCACGCCGGGTCGATCGCATCGAATGGATCGTCCGCTGCGGGCCATGAAACGCGAAGGACCAGAAGGACATTTTCGTCGATGACCAAGCCATCGATCGCCATGGCCGCCGATCATGCGGGCGTGACTTTGAAGAACATGCTGGCCGACCATCTGCGCCATGCCGGCTATCCGGTCGAAGACCTGGGCACCCATGACGGCGAGTCGGTGGACTATCCCGACTACGGCCGGGCGCTGGCCGACCATGTGGCCACCGGCAAGGCGCAGTTCGGCGTTGCCGTTTGCGGGTCGGGCATCGGTATTTCGATCGCCGCCAACCGCAACCCGGCGGTGCGGGCGGCTCTGGTGTCGACCGCCGAAGCGGCCGAACTGGCCCGCCAGCACAACGACGCCAACATCCTCGCCCTGGGCGCCCGCCTGATCGACTCCGAGACGGCGCGGGCCTGCCTGGACCGCTTCCTGGCCACCGCCTTCGAAGGCGGTCGCCACGCCCGCCGGGTGGACAAGCTGACCGGCACCCCCTGATCCAGACCGGCGCGGGCCAGCCCGCGCCGACCGGCCGCGCCGGATCACCCCCGCGGCCGCCCCGATAGACCCAACGCAGGAGACACGTATGAGCCTCGCCGAGAGCAACACCCCCGACCCTCAGGCCAGCGGCTTCTTCACCAAGGGCCTGGCCGACGCGGACCCGGCCGTGAAGGATGCCCTCGACAAGGAATTGACGCGTCAACAGACGCAGATCGAACTGATCGCCTCGGAAAACATCGTCAGCCGCGCGGTTCTGGAAGCCCAGGGCTCGGTGCTGACCAACAAATATGCCGAGGGCTATCCCGGCAAGCGCTATTATCAGGGCTGCCAGTTCGTCGACATCGCCGAACAACTGGCCCAGGACCGCGCCTGCCAGCTGTTCGGCTGCGCCCATGCCAACGTCCAGCCCCATTCGGGCGCCCAGGCCAATGGCGCGGTGACGCTGGCGCTGCTGCAACCGGGCGACACCATCCTCGGCATGTCGCTCGACGCCGGTGGCCACCTGACCCACGGCGCGGCCCCCAATATCTCGGGTAAATGGTTCAATGCCGTGCAATACGGCGTGCGCAAAGATGACGGCCTGATCGATTATGACCAGGTCGAGGCCCTGGCGCGCGAACACAAGCCCAAGCTGATCATCGCCGGCGGCAGTGCCTATGCCCGGACCTGGGACTTCGCCCGGTTTCGCAAGCTGGCCGACGAGGTCGGCGCCTGGTTCATGGTCGACATGGCACACTTCGCCGGCCTGGTCGCCGGCGGCCAGCATCCGAGCCCGTTCCCGCACGCCCATGTGGCCACCACCACCACCCACAAGACCCTGCGCGGTCCGCGCGGCGGCATGATCCTGACCGACGACGCCAAGCTGGCCAAGAAGATCAACTCGGCGGTGTTCCCGGGCAATCAGGGCGGCCCCTTGATGCACGCCATCGCCGGCAAGGCGGTGGCGTTCGGCGAGGCCCTGCAACCCGAGTTCAAGACCTATGCCAAGGCGGTGGTCGAGAACGCCCGCGCGTTGGCCGGGCGGCTGAAGGAAAACGGCTTCGATGTGGTCACCGGCGGCACCGACAACCATATCGTGCTGGTCGACCTGCGGCCCAAGGGCATCACCGGCAAGGCCGCCGACGAGGCGCTGGAACGCGCGCACATCACCTGCAACAAGAACGGCGTGCCGTTCGACCCGGAAAAGCCGTTCATCACCTCCGGCATCCGGCTCGGCACCCCGGCGGGCACCACGCGCGGCTTCGGCATCGCCGAATTCCGCGACATCGCCGACCTGATCACCGAGGCGCTCGACGGTCTGCGCGACAATCCGGAAGACAATGCCGCGGCCGAAGCCAGCGTCCGCGCCAAGGTGGAAAGCTTGTGCAAGCGCTTCCCGATCTACCCCGACCTCGCCTAAACAGGGCTGGACGTGGGTGACCGCCAGGGCGTACCCCCTATATATGGGGGTGCGCCCTGGTGTCGTTTCGGGACCGGCCTGCGTGCGAGCGCCCGCGCGCGTGGTGCGCCATCCCCGCCCTGGACCCGCCCCCTGGAGAGGTTTCCGATGCGCTGCCCGTTCTGTCAGCACGACGACACGCAAGTGAAGGATTCGCGGCCCACCGACGACCGGGCGGCGGTGCGACGGCGGCGCTATTGTCCCGAATGCGGCGGCCGGTTCACCACCTTCGAGCGCGTGCAACTGCGGGAACTCTATGTGGTCAAGCGCAACGGCCGGCGGGTGCCGTTCGACCGCGACAAATTGCAACGCTCCATCGACATCGCGCTGCGCAAGCGGCCGGTCGACCCGGATCTGGTCGAACGCGCGCTGAACAAACTGGTCCGGCGACTCGAATCCATGGGCGAAAGCGATATCCCGTCCGAGACCATCGGCGAACAGATCATGCAGGCGCTCGCCGGCCTCGATCAGGTGGCCTATGTGCGCTACGCCTCGGTCTATCGCAATTTCCGCCAGGTCGACGATTTCGAAAAGTTCCTCGACACCATGGCCGGCGGCGACGACCGGGCGGACGACGCGTGAACGCCGACGCCGACCCGCCGACGTTCGTCCCCGCCCGCCCCGACGACAGCCGCCACATGGCCCACGCCCTGGCGCTGGCCCGGCGCGGGCTGGGTCGCACCGCGCCCAACCCGGCGGTCGGCTGCGTGCTGATCCGCGACGGCGCGGTGGTCGGCCGCGGCTGGACCCGGCCCGGCGGCCGACCGCACGCCGAACGCATAGCACTCGACCAGGCCGGCAGCGCCGCCCGCGGCGCCACCGCCTATGTGACGCTGGAACCCTGCGCCCACCATGGCCGCACCCCACCCTGCGCCGACGCGCTGGTCGCCGCCGGCATCGCGCGCGCGGTGGTCGCCATTGAAGACCCCGACCCGCGCACCGCCGGGCGCGGCCTGGCGCGGCTCGCCGCCGCCGGGGTGGCACTGACGCTGGGCGTGGGCGCTCAGGCGGCGCGCGCGGTCGGCGCCGGCTTTTTGACCCGGGTGACCTGCGGGCGGCCCCTGGTGACGCTCAAGCTGGCGACCAGCCTCGACGGGCGGATCGCGCTGGCGAACGGTCAAAGCCAATGGATCACCGGGCCCCAGGCGCGCCGGCGCGGCCATCTGCTGCGCGCTCAACACGACGCGATCCTGGTCGGCTCGGGCACCGCCCTCGCCGACGACCCCGCCCTCACCGTGCGCCTGGCCGGCCTCGAAGACCGCGCGCCGGTGCGCGTGCTGCTCGACCGGCGCGGCCGGTTCCCCGGCCCCTTGGGCGCCGGTGCGCGGCTGTTCGACGGCACCGCGCCGACGCTGGTCGTCACCGAGTCGGACCGGCCGGCGCTGCCAAAGGGCGTGGCGCGGCTCGACGTCTGCGACCCCGGCGATCTGCACGATGTCTTGCGCCAACTGGCGGCACGGGGCATCACACGGCTGTTGGTCGAAGGCGGCGGCACCATCCACGCCGGCTTCGCCCGCGCCGGCCTGGTCGACCGCATCGTCTGGTTCCGCGCTGCGGGACTGATCGGCGGCGACGGCCTGGCCGGCATTGCCGCGCTCGGCCTCGACGCCCTGGCGGATATGCCGCGTTTCGCGTGCATTGAGCGCCTGGACCTGGGCGGCGATACCCTGGAAACTTATGTAAAAGCGGAGGCTTGAGACCCCATGTTTACCGGCATCGTCACCGACGTGGGCCGCGTCCGGTCGGTCGAGCGGCGCGGCGACACGCGCCTTGTGATCGAAACCCGCTTCGACACCGACCACCTGGAGGTCGGCGCCTCGGTGGCCTGTTCGGGGGTCTGCCTGACCGTCGTGGACAAGGGCGCGGGCTGGTTCGCCGTCGACGCCTCGGCCGAAACCCTGGGCGCGACCGCGCTCGGACACTGGGACGCGGGCCAGGCGGTCAATCTGGAACGCGCGCTCAAAGTGGGCGACGAACTGGGCGGTCACATCGTCACCGGCCATGTGGACGGCGTCGGCGAGGTGGTCGGCCGCGCGCCCGAAGGTGATTCGGTGCGCCTCACCGCCCTGGCCCCGAAGACGCTGGCGCCCTATATTGCGCGCAAGGGGTCGATCACCTGGGACGGCGTGTCGCTGACCGTCAACGAGGTGGAAGACACCGGCGACGGCTGCCGCTTCGGGGTCAATATCGTGCCCCACACCCAGGCCGAGACGACGCTGGGCGGCACCCGGGTCGGCGACCCGATCAATCTGGAAATCGACATTCTGGCCCGCTATGTGGCGCGCCTGAAGGACCTTAACGCATGACTGCCACCCTGACCCCGAGCCGCCCGGCGCAAGACGGCCGCCCCAGCCAGCTGTCGCCGATCGAAGACGTGATCGACGACGCGCGCAACGGCCGCATGTTCATCCTGGTCGACGACGAGGACCGCGAGAACGAGGGCGATCTGGTGATCCCGGCCCAGATGGCCACGCCCGAGGCGATCAACTTCATGGCCAAGTACGGCCGCGGCCTGGTGTGCCTGAGCCTGACCCGCGACCGGGTCGAGGAGTTGGGCCTGGAACTGATGAGCCGCAACAACCGGGCCCGCCACCAGACCGCCTTCACCGTGTCGATCGAGGCGCGCGACGGCATCTCCACCGGCATTTCGGCGGGCGACCGGGCGCGCACCATCGCGGTCGCCATCGACGGCGCCAAGACCGCCGACGACGTGGTCTCGCCGGGCCATGTGTTCCCGCTGGTCGCCCGCGACGGCGGCGTGCTGGTGCGCGCCGGCCATACCGAGGGCTCGGTGGACATCGCGCGGCTTGCCGGGCTCAACCCGTCGGCGGCGATCTGCGAGGTGATGAAGGACGACGGCACCATGGCGCGCCTGCCCGACCTGTTGGCGTTCGCCGAGCAGCACGGCCTCAAGGTGGCGTCGATCCGGGACCTGATCGCCTATCGCCTGAAGCATGACAGCCTGGTCGAGTGCGTGGCCGAAACGCCGCTGACCTCGTGCTGGGGCGGCGACTGGACGGTCAAGGCCTATGTGAACACCGCCGAATATGCCGAGCATATGGCGCTGGTGAAGGGCGATATCTCGGGCGACGAACCGGTGCTGGTGCGCATGCACGCGGTCAACCTGTTCGACGACCTGCTGGGCGACGCCGCCGGCCGCCCCGGCCAACTGGCCAACGCCATGGACATGATCGGCGCCGAGGGCCGCGGCGTCGTCGTGGTGATCCGCGACGTTTCGCCCAAGCGGCTGACCGAGACCATCAAACGCCGCCAGGGCCAGGCCGCCGGCAGCGGCGAAGAGACCCTGCGCGACTATGGCATCGGCGCGCAGATCCTGCTCGACCTGGGGCTGAGCGAGTTGGTTTTGTTGTCCAACACCCAGCACAACATCGTCGGGCTTGAGGGGTATGGGCTGAATATCGTAGAACAACGGCCGATCCCGGTTTGTCAGGAATAGGTATGGCGCCCAACTCCCGCGTGATGATTGTCGAGGCTCGGTTCTATGACGAGCTGGCCGACGAACTGGTTGCCGGCGCCGAGGCGGTGCTGGCCGAAGCCAATGCCGAGGTGCGCCGCGTGACCGTGCCCGGCGCCTTCGAGATCCCGGGCGCCATCGCCATGGCCGAGACGATCTCGTCGGTGCACTATGACGGCTATGTGGCGCTCGGCTGCGTGATCCGGGGCGAGACCACCCACTATGATTATGTGTGCGGCGAGAGTGCCCGCGCGCTGCAAGACATGGCGGTGCGCGACCGTGTGGCCATCGGCTATGGCATTCTCACCGTAGAAAACCAGGAACAGGCGTGGGCGCGCGCCGACCGCAAACGCGGCAACAAGGGCGGCGACGCCGCGCGTGCCTGCCTGTCCATGATTGACCTGGCCCGGGAATTCGGGCGGAGCTGACCTTATGACCGATCCGGTAACGACCCCGCGCGGCCCTGCCCGAAAGGCCGTGAACCCTCGCAGTGCGGCCCGCTTGGCGGCCGTGCAGGCGCTTTATCAGCTGGACATGGACCCCACCGCCCGGGCGCGCCAGATCGTCACCGAGTTCAAGGCCCACCGGTTGGGCCGCGAGGTCGACGGCCAGGTCTATGCCCGCGCCGACGAGGACTTCTTCGGCGACCTGGTGGAAGGCGCCCATGAGCGGCGCGCGGAAATCGACGCCCATATTGCCCCGGCGCTCGACAAGCGCTGGCCGTTGCATCGGCTCGAACGGCTGATGGCCTGCATCCTGCGCGCCGCCACCTATGAACTGGCGATCCGCGCCGACGTGCCGCGCAAGGTGGTGATCAACGAATATCTCAACGTCGCCCACGCCTTTTACAGCGACAAGGAGCCCCGGTTCATCAACGGCGTGCTGGAAACCGTGGCCGATGCGGTGCGCGGCGGGGATGGATGAGTTCGCGCTGATCGCCGAGCTGTTCGCGCCGCTCACCGACCGTTGTGGCGCGCACTTGCTGGACGATGCCGCCGTGGTGCCGTCGTCGGCGCGCCATGACCGCGTCTACACCACCGACACCATGATCGCCAGCACCCACTTCCTGGCCGACCAGCCGGCCGACGAGGTGGCCGCCAAGCTGGCCCGCGTCAATCTGTCCGATCTGGCCGCCATGGGCGCCGAGCCCGAAGGCTATCTGCTGGCCATCGCCCTGCCCCGGTCGGTGGAAACGGACTGGCTGCGCGGCTTCGCCGCCGGCCTGGCCGCCGATCAGGACCGCTTCGGCTGGCGCTTGTGGGGCGGCGACACCACCAGCGGCGCCGCGCGCGCCGTGCTGACCCTGACCGCCATCGGCCGGGTGCCCCGGGGCCAGGCGCTGCGCCGCGGCGGTGCGCGCGCCGGCGACCATGTCTATGTCTCGGGCTGGATCGGCGACGGCCTGCTCGGCCTCGACGCCCTGCGCGCCGACCGCACCGCCGACACCGGCCCGGCGGCGCGCTATCGGCGCCCGGAACCGCGCCTGGCGCTGGGTCAAGCCCTGCGCGGCGTGGCGAGCGCCTGTGCCGACGTCTCCGACGGCCTGGTCGCCGACGCCGGCCACATCGCCCGCGCCAGCGGCGTAGCACTGGACCTGGACGCGGCGGCGGTGCCGCTGTCGCCGGCGGGCCGGGCGTCGGTCGCCGGCGACCCCGACCGTCTTAGGGCTTTGTTGACCGGCGGCGACGATTATGAATTGGTGTTCACCGCCCCGCCGGACGCGGCCGACGCCATCGCCCGGGCGGCGGCCGACGCGGAAACGCCGGTGACCCGCATCGGCCGTGCACATCCGGGCCGCCGGGGCCCGGCCGTCCGCGTGACCGACGCCCAAGGCCACACCCTGGTGATCGACCGGGCTGGCTACACTCACGGCTTGGGACCGGCGGTCCCGACACCGCCCGACGACGCGCGATCAACCCCAAGCCAGCAAACCAGGAGAGAGCGCCCATGAGCAACGAGGATACCGGCAAGAGCGGCCCGAGCCCGATTGTCTTCGCGCTGGTAGCCCTGTTGATCGGGCTCGGCGGCGGCGGCGCGGCGGTCTATTTTCTGATGCCGGCCAAGGCGCCCGAAACCGCCGCCGCGACCGACACCGCCGAGGACAAGGCGGCCGAGGTCGACGAGGCCAGCGACATTCTGCACGTCAATGTGCGGCGCTTCTCGGCGCCGCTGATCAGCCAGCGCGGCACCACGCTGGGCTATGTGTGGATCGACGTGGACTTCGTCGTCGACGGTCCGACCAACCAGTCGCTGTTGAGCGCGCGCCTGCCGCGGGTCAAGAACGCCATGCTCAAGGCGCTGCACAGCGCCCCCACCGCCTCGCCCGAACGCCCCGGCGCGCTCGACGTCAAGGGCGTCGAAGCCCGGATGCGTGCCGCCGCCAAGGCCGCCGCCGGCGACGGCGTCATCTACCAGATGTACATCACCAACGTCCAACGCGCGCCCACCTGACGGGCCCGGACCGCACCGGAGCGGGCGTCCTCTCCGGTCGGAAGGCCCGCGCCCCGATCGCGGCGCCGCGCAACCGCGTCATGCCCCCGGACCGCCGCGCCTTCGGCCGCCAAGGCGCGCGCTGGCACTGCGCTCGGCGGCGCCCGGACGGGGCGGCGCCGGCCGATGGCCGGGGCGCCGAGGTGCTGGTCCCCGCTCCGCAGCCGACCGGCTAACCGCTCCCTTTTGAACGCGAAACAGCCCTGTGCGCTTGGCTTGCTTCGTCGTCTGCCTTCTGCCTTAATGGCGCCACCGGCGGCTCGTCCCCGGCTCAGGGGACGCGGCCGCGCACTTCTCACGGCCCCATGTCCTGCGGCCAATTAGGGGGACACGCTTCCATGCTTGCTTTGTACGTTGCCATTGCGTGCGGTGGCTTGGCGCTAATCTATGGCGCCTGGGCCCGCGGTTCGATCCTCGGCGCCTCGCCCGGCACCCCGCGCATGCAGGAGATCGCCGGCGCCATCCAGGAAGGCGCGTCCGCCTACCTCAACCGGCAGTACCGAACCATCGCCATCGTCGGCGTGATCGTCGCTGCGGTGCTGGCACCGACCCTGGGGCTCTATGCCGCCATCGGCTTCGTCATCGGTGCTCTGTTGTCGGGCCTGGCCGGCTATATCGGCATGCTGGTCTCGGTGCGCGCCAATGTGCGCACCACCGAGGCCGCGCGGTCGAGCCTGCAACGCGGCCTCGACATCGCGTTTCGCGCCGGCGCCATGACCGGCTTGCTGGTCGCCGGCCTGGCACTGCTGTCGGTCGCCGTCTACTACTGGTTGCTGACCGGCCCGCTGGGCTATGCCGCGAACGACCGCACGGTGATCAACGCCTTGGTGTCATTGGGCTTCGGCGGCTCGCTGATCTCGATCTTCGCGCGCCTGGGCGGTGGTATCTTCACCAAGGGTGCCGATGTGGGCGCCGACCTGGTCGGCAAGATCGAAGCCGGCATCCCCGAGGACGACCCGCGCAACCCGGCGGTGATCGCCGACAATGTGGGTGACAATGTGGGCGACTGCGCCGGCATGGCCGCCGACCTGTTCGAGACCTATGTGGTGACCATGGGCGCCACCATGGTGCTGTCGGCGCTGTTCGTCGGCGCTGAGGCGGAAGCGCTGATGGTGCTGCCGCTGGCCATCGGCGGGGTGTGCCTGGTGGCATCGATCATCGGCACCTTCTTCGTCAAACTGACCCGCGACGCCAACATCATGGGCGCGCTCTATCGCGGCTTCTTGATCAGCGCCTGTGTGTCGGTGTTCGGGCTGGTGGCGGCGATCTGGATCGCCCTGCCCGGCGGCTATGCCTATGAATTCACCGTCGGCACCGAGACCTATACCGGCTTTTCGCTGTTCTTCTGCGGCCTGATCGGACTGGTGGTCACCGGGCTGATCATCTGGATCACCGAATACTATACCGGCACCGGCAAGCGCCCGGTGTCGTCGATCGCCAAGGCGTCCGAGACCGGCCACGCCACCAACATCATCCAGGGCCTGGCGATCTCGCTCGAATCCACCGCCCTGCCCGCCCTGGTGATCTGCGCCGGCATCATCGGCGCCTATGAACTGGCCGGGGTGATCGGGCTCGGCTTCGCCGCCACCACCATGCTGGCGCTGGCGGGCATGGTGGTCGCGCTCGACGCCTATGGGCCGGTGACCGACAATGCCGGCGGCATCGCCGAGATGGCCGAGCTTGAAGCCGATGTGCGCGAGCGCACCGACGCCCTCGACGCGGTCGGCAACACCACCAAGGCGGTCACCAAGGGCTATGCCATCGGCTCGGCCGGGCTTGCCGCTCTGGTGCTGTTCGGCGCCTACAAGGCCGACCTCGACCTCTATTTCGCCGATCTGGCGGTGAGCTTCGAGTTGACCAACCCCTATGTGGTGGTCGGGCTGTTCATCGGCGCGCTGCTGCCCTATCTGTTCGGCGCCATGGGCATGACCGCGGTCGGCCGCGCCGGCGGTGCGGTGGTCGAAGAGGTGCGCCAACAGTTCCGCGACAAACCGGGCATCATGAAGGGAACCGAAAAGCCCGACTATGCCAAGTCGGTGGACCTGCTGACCCGCACCGCGATCCGCGAGATGGTGGTGCCGAGCCTGTTGCCGGTGCTCGCCCCCCTGGCGCTGTACTTCGCCATCTATGGCGTCGCCGGCCAAGGCCAGGCGTTCGCGGCTCTGGGCGCGCTGTTGCTCGGCGTGATCGTGTCGGGGCTGTATGTGGCGATCTCCATGACCGCCGGCGGCGGCGCCTGGGACAATGCCAAGAAGTATATCGAAGACGGCAACCATGGCGGCAAGGGCTCGGAAGCCCACAAGGCGGCGATCACCGGCGACACGGTGGGCGACCCCTACAAGGACACCGCCGGCCCGGCGGTCAACCCGATGATCAAGATCACCAACATCGTGGCGCTGTTGTTGCTCGCGGGCCTCGCCGGCGGCCACTGACGCCGCAGCCCGCCCCGACAGACGCGAAAGCCCCGGCGAGCCTGCCTCGCCGGGGCCTTTTTGTCTCAAGCCCGGTGCCGTGGCGGTCGGCCCGCTGCCGGACCGGGCCGACGGGGCGCACCGATGAGCCGTGCCCGCTGCCCGAGGCGTTAGCGCCCCGACCCCGCCATGCCGCCGGGGCCGGCGGCACCGAAGCGGCCGATATTGCTGAAGATTTGTTCGAAAAAGCCCATCTCGCGACCGCGCGACGCGGTCTTGTCGCCACGCGGGGCGACGGCTTGGGCATCGGCCAGGGTATAGCGCTCCAGGCCCTCGAAATAGCCTTCATTGTCGAAGGTGAATTGGAGCACCCGCTGGCGCGTGGTCTCTTCGGGCAGGAAGGCAATCTTTTCCTGGCGCTGCTGGATGTAGTACCAGACATTGTCGCGGAACGTGCTGGCCGCTGTGGGATTGCCCAGCGCCGAGGCCACCGACTGCTTGTTGTCGACGCCGGGGCGCAGTTCGTCGACCACTTCGCGGTCGATCACATAGCCGTGGGTGCTGGCGCGCTGCAATTCCAGGCAGCCGCCAAGGCTCAGCGCTGCGGCAGTGACAAGGGCGGTGGACACAATCTTTCGGGTCAAGGGCGAATCCTCTATATCCTCGCCGGCGGGCCGGCTACGACGCCGCGCGCTGCGCGTCGATCGGTTGCAAACGACGGACCGAACCTTGCGGCGCGCGGGTGATAGAGCCAAGTTTGAAGCGAGGCGTCAAGAGTGGCGCCGCCCAGTTTGTATGAGGAAGCCCATGTTCAGCCGATGGAGGCAAAACCGCACCCGCCGGGAGCAGGCGAAGCGGCTTTACGACCGCGCCGTCGCCGCGGCGCGCCGGCCGGTCTTTTATGACGTCTTCGGCGTGCCCGACACGGTCGACGGGCGGTTCGACGCGCTGATTTTGCACGTGTTCGCCCTCATTCACAGCCTCGACGGCCGTGACGAGCCGGCGGCGGCCGAGTTGCAGCAGCGCGTCCAGGAGTGCATGGTGGTCGACTTCGACCGCTCCTTGCGCGAGGCCGGCGTGGGCGATTTGAGCGTCGGCAAGAAGATCAAGTCGATGGCCCAGGCGTTCGGTGGCCGGTTCGAAGGCTATCGCGCCGCGCTGATCGGCGACCGGGACCTGGCCGAAGCCGTGGCACGCAACCTGTTCGGCGTCGAGACCATCGACGACGCCCCGCACGCCAAGGCGATGGCCGACTATCTGTGCCAGGCGATCGACCATCTGGCCGCCGAGCCCGTGGAGCGCTTCGAGGCCGACCGCATCACCTTCCCCAGCCCCCGTGCCGAGACTGCCGCATGACCGACCGCCAGGACATCAACCCGCAACCCACCGACCGCCTGTCCAAGCCGCTGGCCGACGCGGTCAGCCGCGCCGACCTGGCGGAAAACGGGCCGCGCACCGTTCATGTGACTGCCGACGCGGATCAGTGCAAAGCCCTGGCCGACCGCTTCGAGCTGTCGGCGGTGGACGCAATGACCGCGCAGGTGACGCTGACCGCCATCGACGGCCCCGGCGTGCGCATCAAGGGCCATATCGACGCCACCGTGGTGCAGCCTTGCGTGGTCAGCCACCGGCCGGTCACCGAGCGGGTGGTTGACGACTTCACGCTGCAATTGCTGCCCGCCGCCCGGGTCGAAGAGGTCGAAGAAGAGATGGTGATGGACCCCGACGCCGACGAAGTGGACGTGCTCGACGGCGACCGGGTCGACCTGGCCGAGATCGTCGCGCAGTCGCTGGCACTGGCGCTCAACCCCTATCCACGCGACCCGGCAGCGGAAATCCCCGCCGCCGCCACGAGCCTCGGCGGCAACGCGGACGGTGACGCCGAGAGCGAAACCAAACGGCCCAATCCCTTTGCGGTGCTGAAAAAACTCAAAGACGGCTCTTGATGGGGTCGGCATTTGCAGTATTGTGCCGGCTTCCGCGCTGTCCCGACCCTGCGGACCCGCCGGGGCGGCGATCGGCATTTTCGGATCGTCCTGTATTGAGAGAGTTTCGTTGAGCGATCGACTGACCATCGCGCTGGACGCCATGGGCGGAGACGCCGCCCCCGACATCGTGGTGGCGGGGGCGGAGCGCGCGCGCGAAGTGTACCCCGACGCGGGTTTCTTGTTTTTTGGCCGTCGGGCGGCGCTGGAACCGCTGCTGGCGAAGCGCCCGACGCTCGCCGCCAATGCCGAAATCCGCCACACCGACGACGTGGTGTCGCCCGACGACCGGCCGAGTACGGCGGTGCGACGCGGGCGCAAGTCGAGCATGGGCCTGGCGCTCGAAGCGGTCCGCCAGGGCGAGGCACACGCTGCCCTGTCGGCCGGCAACACCGGCGCGCTGATGGCCATGGCCAAGGTGATGCTCAAGACCCTGCCGGGCATCGACCGCCCGGCGTTGGCGTCGTTTCTGCCCACCTATCGCGGCGACAGCATCATGCTCGACCTGGGCGCCAATGTGGACTGCGACAGCGAAAATCTGGTCCAGTTCGCGGTCATGGGCGCCGCCTTCGCGCGCACCGTGTTGGGCCTGAACACCCCGAGCGTCGGCCTGCTCAACATCGGCGAGGAAGAGCTCAAGGGCAATGACACCATCCGCCGCGCCGCCGAACGGCTGCGCCGCGACGACATGGCGTTCGACTTCGCCGGGTTCGTGGAAGGCGACGGCATCGGCCAGGGCCAGTGCGACGTGGTGGTCACCGACGGCTTCACCGGCAATGTGGCGCTCAAGACCGCCGAAGGCACCGCCCGGCTGATCTCGCGCCTGCTCGCCGACGCGTTCCGGGCCACGCTGCTGGCCAAGCTCGCCTATGCGCTCGCCGCGCGCAGCCTCGGCGCGCTCAAGGATCATCTCGACCCCAACAACCATAATGGCGCCGTGTTCCTCGGCCTCAACGGCCTGGTGGTCAAAAGCCACGGCGGTGCCAACGCCGCGGGCTATGCCGCCGCCATCGGCGTCGCCGTCGACATGGCGCGCGCTGATCTGTGCCGCCTGATCGCCGACGACGTGGCCCGTTTCAAAACCAAAGAGGGCGCGGACACCGCGTTGCAAACCCAGTGACCCTTCGCCGTTCCGTGGCCGTCGGCTGCGGCGCCTATCTGCCTGAGCGCTGCCTGACCAATCACGACCTCGCCCAATCCGTGGATACCTCCGACGAGTGGATCGTCGAACGCACCGGCATCCGCCAACGCCACATCGCGGCCGAAGGCGAACTGACCAGCGACCTGGGGATTGCGGCGGCGCGCCGGGCGCTCGACCATGCCGGGCTTACCATCGACGCCATCGACCTGATCGTCGTCGCCACCGCAACGCCCGACGAGACCTTCCCCGCCACCGCGACCCGCATCCAGGCCGCCCTTGGCATGACCCACGGCGCGGCCTTCGACGTTCAAGCGGTGTGCTCGGGCTTTATTTATGCGCTGACCACCGCCGACGCCTTCATCCAGGCCGGCAAGGCCGAGCGCGCGCTGGTGATCGGCGCCGAGACCTTCAGCCGCATCCTCGACTGGCAGGACCGCGCCACCTGCGTGCTGTTCGGCGACGGCGCCGGCGCGGTGGTGCTCGAAGCCCGCGACCAGCCGGGCGACACCGGCCGCGACCGGGGCATCCTGGCCAGCCATCTGCGCTCCGACGGTCGCCACCATGACCTGCTTTATGTGGACGGCGGGCCGTCGTCGACCAAGACCGTCGGCCATCTGCGCATGAAGGGGCGCGAGGTGTTCCGCCACGCGGTGGTCAACCTGACCGAGGCGGTGGAGAAGACTGCCGAGCGCGCCGGGCTGAGTGTGGCCGACATCGACTGGGTGGTGCCGCACCAGGCCAACAAGCGGATTCTCGACGGCACGGCTAAGAAGCTGGGCATCGCGCCCGACAAGGTGGTCAGCACCGTCGACCGCCACGCCAACACCTCGGCCGCCTCGGTGCCGCTGGCGCTGGCGACCGCGGTCGGCGACGGCCGCATCCAGTCGGGCGATCTGGTGATGCTCGAAGCCATGGGCGGCGGCTTCACCTGGGGCGCCTGCCTGCTGCGCTGGTAGCGCGCGGCTTCCGGTTGGGCGAGACCCGGGGCCAACCGAACCAAGCCGCATGTGCCCGGCCCGGCTGTGAATTGCCGCTGCCCGGTCCGTCCGGCCTCGGACCCGTGTCAGATCCGCGCCAGGCCGGCCTCTGGGCTGTCGACCGATTGCCGCGCAAGTTGGTAACTACATTGAATTGGGCGCCTTTTCGCCTTAAGCTGTTCGAGTCAAGAACATGTCAGAGGGTCAGGGGGTAGCCGGATGTCGCACAAAACCTTGACGCGAGCCGATCTGGCCGAAGCGGTCTACAAGCAGGTCGGGCTGTCGCGCAACGAAACGGCGGATCTGGTCGAGTCCGTGCTCGAGACCATGACCGACCGGTTGGTCCACGGTGAGACCGTCAAGATTTCGTCGTTCGGCAGCTTTGTGGTGCGCCACAAGGGCGGCCGGGTCGGTCGCAATCCCAAGACCGGCGAAGAGGTGCCGATCGAGCCGCGCCGGGTGCTGGTGTTCCGTCCGAGTCAGATCATGAAGGACGATATCGACCAGGGCATCAAGGCGCGCGGCGGCCTGTCGGCGTTGAAGACGGATCAGGCGGCGGCGGAATAGGCCGCGGCGTCTCCCATGACCGGCGAGTCGTCGCTTCCCCCCGCCATCATCGACGCCGAGGCCGCGTCGCAAGACACGCCTCAAGCCTTTGGCTCCGCCGACGGGCCGGGTCGGACCGCGCCCGATGCCACCGATACCGGCCAACCGCCCACACGCGCGACGGACAAGGCCGCCGGAGCCTATCGCACGATCAGCGAAGTCTCCGCCGAGTTGGACCTGCCGGCCCATGTGCTGCGCTTTTGGGAAACCAAGTTCAGCCAGGTCCGGCCGCTCAAGCGCGGCGGCAACCGCCGCTATTACCGGCCGCAGGACGTGGAGGTGCTGCGCGCCATCAAGGCGCTCCTATACACCGATGGCGTGACCATCAAGGGCGTTCAAAAGCTGTTTCGCGACAAAGGATTGCGCGCCACAGTTCACGATCGCCTGGCGTCGGACGCGGGCTTGGCGTCCTTGATCGGTGCGCCCCGCGATCAACAGCCGGCGGCCACGTCTTCGCCAAGCCAAACGAGCCCCACATCGCCCACGCCCTCCTCTGCACTGGCGCCGGGGGAACCGGCGCCACGAGGCGAGCCGGCATCGTCGGCCCCGGCTTCGACTGCTGATCTGGCATCGTCCGATCCGGCGCGATCTGCGCCGACACGCGACCGTGCGCGCCCGGGCTCGGCGCCACTATCGGGCCTTCAAACGCCCAGCGATGCGCAGGGTCTTCTGACGGAACTCCGCGCCATCCGCGGCCTGTTGCGAGGTTGATGGCTCGGTGCGGCGGGACGGGTATTTTCTCCTTGTCCTTTGCTCACGAACCCATTAGAACGCGGCTCACATCGTCGGGGAGTAGCTCAGCCTGGTAGAGCACTGTGCTGGGGGCGCAGGGGCCGGAGGTTCGAATCCTCTCTCCCCGACCATTCAATCAAGCAAGTCGATAACAGACGCACAGCGACGGCCGGGACGCTCGGACCTCGGTCTTTTCTGTACCGGGTCGGCGGGTGCCGGGTGGTGCCCCCAAGGCTGTTGCCGGTTGCCCGTCCTACGACAGATCGTTGCCCCCGCCAGCCAAACCTTCTCTGTCGATTCGATGCTGCTTCGGTCCTCGCCGTCGTTCGAAAGCCCGATCCGTCCAGATTTTGGCTGACACGGGGCACGATCCAGCCACCGGCCACCGGCCACCGGCGCGCGAAAGCCGGCGAGAGCAGGCCGCGTGTTGACGGAAGCGCCGGGAGCCCTCCCAGCCGGTCGGTCGGTGTGTGAGGCAGGATAGGGGCGGGAAAAGGCGGCCAGTCCCTCCGTCGGGCAGCGGCGAGGAGGTTCGGCATCCTCCCTCCCACCGCCGTCAAATGGACGGCCCGGTGTCGTCTTGAAGAGCAGCTGAAACCTGGTCCATGGGCGGCGACCGCCACGCGAATCCAATTGCAGCCCACACGCAGTTCATCCTCGACCTGATCGCCGGGAAGCCGGATCGGACCGCTGGTGATAATCGTGGCCGATCTTGGGGAAGCCGGCGCCACCCGGTGCGCCTTGCCGGCCTTCAGCCGCTCGGCCCGGCCCCGGCCAGATATCGGCCGCCAGGTCGATGTCGGGGGCATACCCGCCACGCCCCGCGGCCGCGGCGCCATGAACGCCGCCGTCTCGGGCCAGATCAAGGCCGGAGGATGGCGCACCCGACCGACGCAGCAACATATATTCCAGATCGTCTTTCCATTGGGCGGGAGCAGAGCGGCAGCGACTTGAGCTGTTTGGCGGTCAGTCGATTGTGCACCCCGCCCTTTTTGCTCCACCCAAGTGCAGCGGTCTTGGGCGAAGAATGCGGGTGGATGCGAAGACCGGTCAAGCCGGAGAAGCGCATAAAACGGCGCCTGAGAGGCCGCTACGGAACACTGTCGGGAGGGGGTGGCGGAGAGGACGGGATTCGAACCCGCGAGGGGTGATTAACCCCAACTCGCTTAGCAGGCGAGCGCCTTAAGCCACTCGGCCACCTCTCCACGGGCGGGGATATCAGCGGCGCCGCCAGGTGTCAACAAAACGCGACCGGGTTTTTGTCCACACCCCTGAACCCATCCCATGCCGTCGGCCACCCACCAAAGCCGGCGTCGGGATCAGGCGATCAGATTGGGCATCGCGTCGGCGCTGGCGACCCGCTCGGCGGGCAAGGTCACGGTGACCGTGGTGCCCAAACCCGGCAGGCTATCGAGGTCGAGCGCCCCGCCATGGGCTTCGGCCAGAGCCTTGACCAGCGGCAAACCCAGCCCGGTGCCCGCTTGGCGGCGCACGCGCGACACACTGCCCTGCCCGAACGGCTCCATCACCCGCGCCAGATCGCCCGGCGCAATACCGCACCCCTCGTCGACCACCCGGGTCGCGAACCGGCCGTCGGCCAGAACCTCCGCCTCCACCCGCACTTCACTGCCCGGGTCGGAGAACTTGATGGCATTCGACAACAGATTCATCAGCATCTGCCGGTACAACTGCATATCCATACGGACCAGCGGCAGGCCAGCACCGGCCGTCTCGCGCACCAATACCGACGCACGCTCGGCCATGCCGCGCATGATCCGAACGACCATCACGATCAGTTCGTGCGGATCGTGATAGTCCTCGTCGAGGTCGAGACGTCCGGCCTCGATCTTGGACATGTCCAGAATCGCGTTGATGACGTTGAGAAGATGCTTGCCACTGGCATTCACGTCCTCGATGTATTCGCCATACTTGGCTGGCCGGATCGGCCCCAATTGCTCCTGGCAAACCACGTCGGTAAAGCCGATGATGGCGTTCAGGGGCGTACGCAACTCATGGCTCATGTTGGCCAGGAACAGCGACTTGGAGCGCACCGCAGCCTCCGCCTGGAAGCGCGCGGTCTCCAGTTGGTCAGCGGTCTTGCGCGCCTCGGCCATGTTGGCTTGCAATACCGACAGCGCCGTGCCGAGCCCCTCATATCGACCCCGGCGGGTGATGATGAACCCTTCGGTCAACGCCGCGGGACGGTCGGCGGCGAGCACCTGGTTGAGCGTGTCGAGCGAAATGTCAGCCTCGACGATCAGCGGCTGGGCGTCCATCAACACCGTGATCGGCTTGCGCTCGAACAACGGCCGGCCGAACTGGCCCGCCATCTCGACCAGCAGATGCTGGCGGTTGACCAAGCCACGCGGCACGCCATCGGCCACCACCGGCACGGCGAGAAGGTCACGCTCGCTGCGGAAGATTTCGTAGACGGCCCCGCATGTATCCGCCGGCGACACAACGGGGGCCGCCTGGGCAAGACTGCCGATCTGGATCATGGCCACTGTACTTCACCCTGAGCGAACACCGCCCGACGCTAGCGGGATTATGTTAACTCAATGTGACGCATTGTCGGATGACGTTAGTCGACCGTCAACCATGATGTCCGGACCGATGACGGAAGCAGGCGCCCCGGCCCGGACAAAGTGCTTGAAACTCAAAGAAACGGCCGGCGCACGAGACACCGGCCGATCTCGATCCAATCGACTTTACCGCCCGTGGGTTGTGCAAAGCACAGAGCGGCCGGATGGACCGCCCAAGGCTCAGCGGTCGGATCGCGAAACGCTTCAGGCCTGGGCCAGCTTGGCCTTGAGGATCTCGTTAACCGCCTGGGGGTTGGCCTTGCCGCCGGTGGCTTTCATCGCCTGGCCGACGAAGAAGCCCAACAGCTTCTCCTTGCCCGCCTTATACTGTTCGAGTTGCTTGGGATTGTCGGCGATCACCTGGTCGCAGATGGCCTCCAACGCGCCGGTGTCGGCGATCTGTTTGAGCCCCTCCTCCTCGACGATCTGGCCGGCGGGCTTGCCGGTCTCGACCATCTTCTCGAACACGTCCTTGGCGATGCGGCCCGAGATGGTGCCGTCCTCCTGCAGCGCCAGCAACTCAGCGCCGGCGTCGGCCGACACCGGGCTGTGGGCGATGTCGAGCCCGGCCTTGTTGAGATGGGCGAACAGTTCACCGATGACGAAGTTGGACGCCTTGAGCGCCACCTCGGCGGGCTGCTTGCCGGTGCGCGCCACCAGGGCGGCCAGCAGGGTGTCGAAATAGGCCGCACTTTCCTTCTCGGCCACCAGCACGCCGGCGTTATAGTCCGGCAGACCCAACTCGGCGATCAGGCGCTGCTTCTTCTGGTCCGGCAATTCCGGCAGGTCGGCCCGGCAACGGTCGACGAACGCGTCGTCGAATTCCAGCGGCAACAGGTCGGGGTCGGGGAAATAGCGATAGTCGTGCGCCTCTTCCTTGTTGCGCATGGACCGGGTTTCCATGCGCGTCGGATCGAACAGGCGGGTTTCCTGGTCGATGGTGCCGCCGGCTTCGAGAATGTCGATCTGGCGCCGGGCCTCCACCTCGATGGCCATCATCACGAAGCGCACCGAGTTGACGTTCTTGATCTCGCAGCGCGTGCCATAGGGCGCGCCCGCCTTGCGCACCGAGACATTGACGTCGGCGCGCATCGACCCCTGCTCCATATTGCCGTCGCAGGTGCCGATATAGCGCAGGATGGTGCGCAGCTTCTTCAGATAGGCGCCGGCCTCTTCGGGGCTGCGGATGTCGGGCTTGGAGACGATTTCCATCAGCGCCACGCCCGACCGGTTGAGGTCGACGAAGGTATAGCGCGGGTGCTGGTCGTGCATGGACTTGCCGGCGTCCTGCTCCAGATGGATGCGCTCGAC
Source organism: Rhodothalassium salexigens DSM 2132 (assembly GCF_004341375.1). Taxonomy (GTDB): domain Bacteria; phylum Pseudomonadota; class Alphaproteobacteria; order Sphingomonadales; family Rhodothalassiaceae; genus Rhodothalassium; species Rhodothalassium salexigens. The sequence continues at coordinate 30,574 of NZ_SLXO01000001.1, read as the reverse complement.
GCCGACGGTCTTGGTGCGGCCGTCGCCCAGGTCCAGGTGGATCTCACCCTCGCCGACGATCGGGTACTGGAACTGGCTGATCTGATAGCCCTGCGGCAGGTCGGCGTAGAAATAGTTCTTGCGGTCGAAGCGCGACCATTTGTTGATCCGGGCGTCGAGCGCCAGACCGGTGCGCACCGCCTGGGCCACCACCTCGGCGTTGATCACCGGCAACATGCCGGGCATCGCCGCGTCGACCAGCGACACATGGCTGTTGGGCTCGGCGCCATATTCGGTCGACGCGCCCGAGAACAGCTTGGAGCGCGAGATCACCTGGGCGTGAACCTCCATGCCCACGACGATTTCCCACGGGCCGGTGGCGCCTTCCAGGGTGTAGACGGGGGCTTCGGCGGTGCTGGTCTCGGTCATCGGCGGCTTCTCTGACTGGGCTGAAAACAGGAGACGGAACCGCCCCGACGCCAGGTCGCGGACGGTCCCTCAATCGGTCGCCTGTGTAGCAAGCCAACCGCCCCGGCGCTAGGGGGCAGCCGCCGGTGTTGGCGCCCGGCTCCTTAGCGCACCCGGCCCGATGCGTGCCCCGGTGGGTACCCTGCCCCTTAGCGCCGCCTGCCCCGGACCGGGAGCGGGCTCAGAACGAGTAGCGATAGATATTGCCGCTCCACGGGTCCTCGCAGATCTGGGTCCAATACCCCTCGTCGATCTCCAGGTGCAGGTCGCGAATGCGCAGCGCCGGCTCGCCGAACACATCGGCCAAGGACTTGGTCAATTGGGCCAGATTGACCTCGCGGTCAGGCAGAAAGTGCTTCACATGGCCGGGCGCGGTATAGCCTTCGGATTTTTCGGTCGGCCGAAACGGCTTGGCGTCGGGGTCGATGGCGCGCAGCGCCGGCGCTTGCGTGCACGGGGTGATCGGCTCGCCCGGAGCCTTCGGTGTCTTCATCGGATCGTTCCTTTCTAGGGAGTGAGACGAACGCGAACGCAACGGACACGGGGCGCGGCGGGAACACCGGCGGACGCGAGCCACCGCCGCTCAAGCGGTCAAGCGGTATAGACCGGGGCGGCATTGGTGCGGTCGCACGAAACGGCGGGAACCGGGGGCCGGTCGGCGCGGGGCACGCCGCGCTCGTCCAGACGCCGGGCGATATGCTCATACACGCGGAACAGGCTGGGGCAGTAATAGTCGCGCGCGTCGATATCACCGAAAAACTTGTACGAGCGGGCCTGGCAGCCGCCATGGCACACATGCTGCCAGCGACAGCGCGCGCATTGCGGGTCGACCGCGCGGTCGCGATAGGCGCGCGCCACCGGCCCGGCCATCAGCGTCGCCAGATCGGCGTCCAGAATATTGCCGTAGCGGGTGTCGGCGTGCCCCGACAGCGACGCGCAGGGATAGACGTCGCCCACCGGATCGATGGAGATATTGGTGTCGGCGCAGCGCGCAAGGCCCACACAGTCGGCCGGCCGGCCGGCGGCGATGGCGCGGGTCTTGAACACGAAGTCCGAGCAATAGACATAATCCTCGTCGGCGTCGAACCAGCGATCGTAGAGCCTGATCCACGGCTCGGCATAGTCTTCGCGGCCGAGCCCCACATCGTCATAGGCCTCGCGCGCACCGCCCGACTTGTTGATCGGGATGACGTTGAACGGCAGCCCGCGCGCCGCCAGCAGGTCGTAAAGCTCGTCGACCCGGTCGCGATTGGCGCGGCTGATCACCACGCACACCCCAAGCGGCAGGCCGGCGGCCTGCACGCTCTCGACCGCCGCCATCACCCGGTCGAACGAGCCACGGCCGCGCTTGTCGAGGCGATAGGCGTCGTGCACCGGCTTCGGCCCGTCGATCGACACCGACAGGCTGAACCGCTCGCGCGCGAACAGATCGAGCCAGGCGTCATTGATCAACACGCCATTGGTCTGGATCGAATTGGCGTAGGTCAGGTCGCCGGCATAGTGGCGTTGCAGGTCGCACGCCTGCTCGTAGAACGCCCGCCCGGCGACCATCGGCTCGCCGCCGTGCCAGATGAAGCTGACCCGCCGGCCGGGGGCGTGGGCGCGCGCATAGGCGAAGGTTTCGGCGATGGTGCGTTCCAGCGTCTCGTCGCGCATCACCGGGTCGCGCACATCGTCATTGTAACAGTAGGTGCAGGCCAGATTGCAGATATGGGTGGGCTTGATGACGGCGGTGAAGATCATGGCGCTCGCCCCTGTCTTGAAGAGACCCGGCTCGGACGGACAACGCGCTCGATCACCACATTACACAAGTAATGCATGTTATGCGTGTATGGTCAAACGATGCCGCAACCGCACGCAAATGCGACACAGATGCATCTCGGCGCGTCGGCCAAGTGCCTTTGGGGACAAGGGAAAGGGGCTATAAGCGCTGACGCCGCCGCCTCACGGTCGGCGGTAGCCTCAGCGCGCGCGGCACGCCCGGGCCGTCCCGACTCGGCCCGCGGTCGCGCCGCCAAACCGCCCTGCCCGTCATGGTCCGAACGCCGCGACGCAATCCAGCCGCCGCCGGTCATGGGCGCCCGGAGCCAGCCGGGCATCGGCTCGGCCGCCAACACCGCCAACTTGCCGCGCCACTGTGCCGTGGCTTGCCATGACGGGCGGGTTGGACGCGAAAGCGGGCGACCGGAGGTCAGACCAGCCGGCTTTGTTCCAGGCAGGCCTTGACGAAGCTTGCGAATAGCGGGTGCGGGTCGAACGGCTTGGATTTCAGTTCAGGGTGGAACTGCACGCCGATGAACCAGGGGTGGTCGCTGATCTCGACGATCTCGGGCAGCCGGCCGTCGGGCGACATGCCGGAGAACACCAGCCCCGCCTGTTCCAGCGCCTCGCGGTAGCGCACATTGACCTCAAAGCGGTGGCGGTGGCGCTCCCAGATGGTGTCGGCCTGGTCGTAGATGGCGTGCACCCGGCTGCCCACCTTGAGCGCGCACGGATAGGCGCCGAGGCGCATGGTGCCGCCCTTGTCGGTGTCTTCCGAGCGCAGCTCGACGCCGGCGTCGGTGGCCCATTCGGTGAGCAGGCCGACCACCGCCTGGTCGCTGTCGCCGAACTCGCTCGACGTGGCGCCGTCGATGCCGGCCAGGTGGCGCGCCGCCTCGACCACCGCCATCTGCATCCCGAAGCAAATGCCGAAATAGGGCACATTGCGTTCGCGGGCGAAGCGGGCGGCGGCGATCTTGCCTTCGGCACCGCGCTGGCCGAAGCCGCCCGGGATCAGGATGCCGTGCACGTCTTCGAGCCGCTGGGCGGCGTCCTCGGCCTCGAACACCTCCGACTCGATCCACACCAGGTTGAGCTTGACCCGGTTGGCGATGCCGCCATGGGCCAGCGCCTCGTTGAGCGACTTGTAGGCGTCCTGAAGCTCGGTATACTTGCCGACCACCGCGATGGTCACCTGGCCTTCGGGATTGTGCAGGCGTTCGAGAATGTCGGTCCAGACGCCCAGATCGGGCGCCGGCGCGTCGTCGATCTCGAAGGCGCGCAGCACCTCGGCGTCGAGGCCGCGATGGTGGTAGGAAATCGGCACCTCATAGATGCTCGACACGTCGAGCGCCGGCACCACCGCCGATTGCGGCACATTGCAGAACAGCGCGATTTTGCGCCGTTCGCTCTCGGGGATCTCGCGCTCCGAGCGGCAGACCAGCACGTCGGGCTGGATGCCGATGCTGCGCAGTTCCTTGACCGAATGCTGGGTCGGCTTGGTCTTGAGCTCGCCCGCCGCGGCCACATACGGCACCAGCGTCAGGTGTACGAAGATCGCCCGGCCGCGGCCCAGATCCACATCCATCTGGCGGATCGCCTCGAAGAACGGCAGCGCCTCGATATCGCCCACCGTGCCGCCGATCTCGCACAACATAAAGTCGATGCCGTCGGATTCGGCCAGCGCGAACGCCTTGATGGCGTCGGTGACATGCGGGATCACCTGCACCGTGCCGCCGAGGAAGTCGCCGCGGCGTTCCTTGTTGATGATGTCCCAATAGACCTGACCCGAGGTGACATTGTCGCTGCGCCGGGCCGAGACGCCGGTGAAGCGCTCATAGTGACCCAGGTCCAGGTCGGTCTCGGCGCCGTCGTCGGTGACGTAGACCTCGCCGTGCTGATAGGGGCTCATGGTGCCCGGGTCGACATTGAGATAGGGGTCGAGCTTGCGCAGCCGCACGCTATAGCCTCGGGCCTGCAACAGAGCGCCTAAGGCTGCCGACAGAAGACCCTTGCCGAGCGAGGAAACCACACCGCCGGTGATGAAGACATACCGCGTCATGGACGCCTCTTATACGCCATATCCGGCCGTTGGCCAGGAGAAACGCCCCTGACCCGGCCGCGATATCGATGAACCATGGGGTGGAGTTAGTTGCGCACCGGCACTTCGGGCTTGTCGGCGGCGGGCTGGTCTTCGACCTGCTCCATCACCGAGCTCGGCCCGGTGTTCTGACGGGCAATCAGCGCCAGCCCCATGCTGGTGGCCAGAAAGCCGACCGCGAGCCAGACCGTCAGCCGGGTAAACAGGGTCGCAGCGCCCCGGGCCGAGACCAGCCCGCCGCCGCCACCGCCAATACCCAGCGCGCCGCCCTCGGACCGCTGCATCAAAATCACGCCGACCAATGCCAGCGCCAGGATCAAATGAACGACCAGAAGAATGGTTTCCATGACGCGTCCTCACCGCCCGTTGCCCCGCCACCATCGCCGGGGCAGCCGAAAGGCGGGTCGATAATGCAAAAACCCCGCCGGCGAAACCCTTTTCTATCCGGCGGGCCGTGAATTTTCCGCTAACGGCGGTATGCATCCAAGATGGCGTCGAAATCGTCCGCCTTCAAGCTCGCACCGCCGACCAGCAAGCCATCGACACCGTCGACGGCCGCGATCTCGGCAGCATTGCCCGGCTTGACCGAGCCGCCATAGAGCAACCGCAGCGCCGCAGCACCAGCGCCCAGGCGCGCCTCCAGCGTCCGCCGCAGGGCCTGGTGCATGGGCGCGATATCGCCGACCTCGGCGACCCGGCCGGTGCCGATGGCCCAGATCGGCTCATAGGCGACCACCGTGTTGGCCGGCGTCGCGCCGTCGGGCAGCGAGGCGGCCAGTTGCGCGCACACGGTCGCTTCGTGATCGCCGGCCTCGCGCACCGCCAGCGCCTCGCCCACGCAAACGATGGCGGTCAGGCCGGCGCGGTGGGCGGCGGCGGCCTTGGCGGCGACGGTGGCGTCGTCCTCGCCATGGTCGGTGCGGCGTTCGGAATGGCCGACGATCACCGCCTTGGCCCCCAGTTCGGCCAGCAGCCCGGCGGCCACGTCGCCGGTATGGGCGCCCTGGTCCTGGCCGTGGCAATCCTGGCCGGCGACGGCGATCGGCTGACAACGCTCGGCGCACGCCTCGGTCGCGGTCACCGCCAGCGACACCAGCGGGTGCGGCGGGCAGATCATCACGTCGCAAGCGGCCTCGGCGCCGGTCAGACGCTGCACCAGGGCATCCATATACGCGCCCAGATGCGCGAACGACCCGTTCATCTTCCAGTTGCCGGCAACCAGCCGACGGCGCGGGGACACCATATCTCAACCTCCCAAAAGCAGTGAACCAATGGCGATATGCCCGAGACCGGGCCACACCTTGCACGAAAGCGACGTTGGGTCTACCAGAACAACCGAACGCAAACACCGGCGGCGCTGCTCAAGCCGCCGGCGGCGGAATGGGACGGCCTCATGTTTGAAAAGATCGGCAAGAACCTGAAATCCTTCTTCGCGACGCTTTTGTTGGCGGTGTTGATCGCCAGCTTCGCCGTCTGGGGGATCGGCGACGTGTTCGGCGGCGGCGCCGGGCGCACCGTGGCCCGCGTCGGCACCAAGGAGATCAGCGCACAGGATTTCTATGCCGAATTCCAGCGCACGCTGCGCCAGATCCAGACCCAGGCCGACCAGGCCATCGACCGCGAACAGGCGATCCAGTTCGGGCTGCACATCCGGGTGCTGTCGCAACTGGTCGACCGGGCCATTCTGGACAACAAGGCCGACGATCTGGGCTTGCGCGCCAGCGACGCCCAGGTGCGCGAGACCATCCGCAGCTTCGAGGGTCTCAAGGACGCCACCGGCAACTTCGCCCTGCCGCTCTACGAAGCGCAGTTGCAGCGCGCCGGCTACACGATCCCCGAGTTCGAGACCCTGATCGCCGAGGATGTCGCCCGCACCCAGTTGATCGACGCGGTGAGCGCCGGGCGCGTGGTGCCGGAGCCGCTGTCCCGCGCCCTGTTCCGCTATCGCTACGAAACCCGCACGGGCCAGGTGATCAGCGTCCCGGCAAGCGCGGTCACGCTCGACACCCTGCCCGACGACGCGACGCTCAAGGATCGCTACAAGGCCAACCAGGGCGCCTACATGACCCCCGAGTATCGCGGCGTCACGGCCCTGTTCCTCGACCCCGGCCTGCTCGCCGACCCCGAAGCGCTCGACGAGGCGGCACTGCGCGACGCCTATCAACAGCGCGAGCGCGAGTATAACCAGCCCGAAACCCGGACCGTGCGCATCCTGACCCTGGACAGCGCCGCCGAGAGTAGCGCCCAAAGCGCCTATGCGCGCATCGGCGCGGGCGAGGACTTCGCCGCCGTGGCCACCGCCTTGACCGATTTCTCCGAGGAAGAACTGGCGATCGGCCGCCAAAGCCAGGCCGAGCTGGAAGACACCTACGGCCCGGCGATCGCCCAGGCCGTGTTCGCGCTCGACGACCAGGGCGTGACCGAACCGCTGCAAAGCGCCTTCGGCTGGCACCTGTTCCAGGTCACCGCCATCGAGCCCGGCCGCACCCGCAGCTTCGAGAAGGTGCAGGACGAACTGGCCCAAGACCTCGCCATGGATGCGGCGCGCGAGCGGGCCTATGACCTGTCCATGGACGTGGAAGACCGGCTGGCGGCCGGCGAGACCCTGGAGACCATCGCCGCCGACCTGGACCTGCCGCTGTCGACGGCCGAGCGGATCTCCGGGCAAGGCCTGGGCGCCGATGGCAAGCTGGTGTCGACCCAGCCGTCGCTGTTGCCGGTGCTCGACAACGCCTTCGCCCTGTTCCCGTCGGACGACCCCGAATTGATCGACTATGCCGACGGCGGCTATGCCTTCGTGCGCACCGACAGCATCACCGAGCCCGCACCCAAGCCGTTCGAGGCGGTGCGCGGCCAGGTGGAAGACCGCTGGCGGGCCGAGGAGCGCCAGCGCCTCGCCGGGCTCAAGGCCGACGACCTGCTGGCCCGGCTGCGCGACGGCGCCGACCCGCAGAGCCTCGCCGAGGAAGCCGGCGGCAGCCTGGTGGAGCCGCGCCCGGTGACCCGCGCCGAACGCGGCGGCGACGCCATGACGCCGGCAATCGCCGAGTTGCTGTTCGCGCTCGACGCCGGCCAGGCCGATCTGGCCCGGGCGTCCAACGGCGACGGCTATGTGATCGTGCGCACGCTCGACGTGACGCCCGGCGACCCGGCCGCCCAAGCCGACAGCTATGCCGCCCTGCGCCAGCAGATGGCCGCGCAAATGACCAACGAACAGATCGTCCTGATCCGCGACGCGGTGCGCGAACGGATCGAGATCGAAACCTACCCCGAGGTGATCCAGCGCGTGCTCGACACCCAGGGTCGCGGCTAGAAAGGCACCGCCCATGCCCGTCAACCCCACGGCCGTGGCGCCCGACCGCGCCACGGTGGTCGACCGCTACGCGCGCGGCCAGGCGACCGCCTTGCACCTGCGCCTGGTCGGCGACCTGGAAACCCCGGTGTCGGCCTATCTCAAGCTGGCGGTACCGGGACAGCCGGGCTTTCTGCTGGAATCGGTCGAAGGCGGCCGGGTGCGCGGGCGCTATTCGATCATCGGCACCGCGCCTGACCTGTTGTGGCGGGTGCGGGGCGACCGCGCCGAGGTCAACCGCCAGCCGGGCGACGATCTCGACCACTTCGAGGCCGACGACACGCCGGCCACCGAGCGCGAGGCGGCGCCGCTGGCCTCGCTGCGCCGCCTGGTCGACCGCTCGCGGCTCGACCTGCCGCAGGGGCTGCCGCCCATGGCCGGCGGGCTGGTGGGCTATCTGGGCTATGACACGGTGCGCTGGATGGAGCGGCTGGGGCCGGTCAAGCCCGACCCGCTGGGGCTCGCCACCAGTTTCTTCATGCGCCCGCGCCTGACCGCCGTGTTCGACACGGTGACCGACTGGCTGACCCTGGTCGCGCCGGTGCGCCCGACGCCCGGGCTGTCCGCCGACGACGCCTATGACGCCGCCTGCGCCGCCCTGCACGCCGCCCTCGACCGGCTGCGCGGCCGCCTGCCCGACGCCCGGCGCACCGGCGGCCAAGACGGCGCGCAGCAGACCGCCCCCGCCGCACAGACCGTCACCGACCGCATCGTCTCGAACACCGGGCCCGAGCGCTACCACGCCATGGTCGAGGCGGCGCGCGAACATATCCGCGCCGGCGATATCTTCCAGACCGTGTTGTCGCAGCGCTTTTCGGCGCCCTTCACCTTGCCGCCGTTCGCGCTCTATCGGGCGGTGCGGCGCACCAACCCCTCGCCGTTCATGTTCTTTCTCGACCTGCCCGACGGCGCGGTGGTGGGGTCGAGCCCGGAGATCCTGGTGCGGCTGCGCGACGGCACGGTGACCGTGCGCCCGATCGCCGGGACAAGGCCGCGCGGGCCCGACCCGCAGGCCGATACGGCCCTGGCCGAGGACCTGCTGGCCGACCCCAAGGAACTGGCCGAACATCTGATGCTGGTGGATCTGGGCCGCAACGATGTGGGCCGGGTCGCCGATCCGGGCAGCGTCACGGTCACCGCGCGCAACGTGATCGAGCGCTACAGCCATGTGATGCACATCGTCTCCAACGTGGAAGGCCGCATCGCCCCCGACCGCGACGCCATCGACGCGCTCAAGGCCACCTTCCCCGCCGGCACGGTGTCGGGCGCGCCGAAGATCCGCGCCATGGAGATCATCGACACCCTGGAGGCCGAAGCGCGTGGGCTCTATGCCGGCGCGGTGGGCTATTTCGCCGCCGACGGGTCGATGGACAGTTGCATCGTGTTGCGCACCGCGGTGGTCAAGGACGGCATGATGCACGTCCAAGCCGGCGCCGGCATCGTCGCCGACAGCGACCCCGCGTCCGAGCAGCAGGAATGCGTCAACAAGGCCCGCGCCCTGTTCCGCGCGGCAGAAGAGGCGGTCCGCTTCGCCGGCGGCTAAGGGCCCTAATCGCCCCTGGACGCCGCTGAGCGGCCCTGGGGCGCCGCCACACCTGGCGGGTCTCGATGACCGACGGGCGTAGAGGGCCGGCGCCCCGCTCGCCGCCCGGCGTCCGGCGCCCGCGTCAGGGGCGGGCGAGCAGCAGGCCGGCCAGCGGGGCGAGCACCGAGAGCAGCGCCGCGGCGACGCCCACCGCCGGCGCGAACAGGCCCGCCGGCACCAGGAACATGGCCATACCGTTGATCACCAGCAGCGCCCACAACACCTGGGTGCCGCGCGCGCCGAACCGCTTGGCCCAGGTCAGCGTCGCCAGCAGATGTTCGGGCGTGCCCGGGCCGACGGTCAGGTCGGCGGCGCGGCGCACCGGTGCCGGCGCGTCCGCCGCCGCGATCGCCAGGTCGGCGGTGCGCATCAGCGCCAGGTCCGACACCGACGACACCATCGCCGCCGTCGGGCCGTATTGACGGCGCAGCCCTTCCATTTCTTCGAGCCGCCGGCCCGGCCGGCCGCCGAGCGCGCCGAGCGAGCTGTTGTCGCCGACCCAATCGGCTTCGAGCGCCTCGGGCTGGGGCATCAGCACGGTGGCCTGTATGCCCTCGGCCTTGAGCGCTTCGAGGCTGTAGAGAAATGGCGCGCGCGGCCGGTCGCCGAGCCCGATCAGCGCCAGCGCCCGACGCCGCGCACCGGCCTCGGCCAGCCACAGCACCTGATAGCCCTCATTGGCCCACACCGCCGCCTGATCGGAAAACCGCCGATAGCCGACCCGGTGCGCCGACAACAGCGCCGGCGTGCCGAGCAGGATCGTGCGCCCGGCCACCTCGCCCACATAGCCCCGGTCGGGGTCGCCGCGCCGTTCGCTGGCCTGGCGCAGGTCGCTGCCGGCCCGGTCGGCGGCGACCGCCAGCGCCTCGGCCAGCGGGTGCTCGATGCGGCCGACCACCGCGCGCGCCAAGCTCAGCGCCTCGGCCTCGGTCACATCGTCTTCCGTGCTCACCGGGCCGACCGCATAGCGCCCGGGCGTCATCAGCCCGCGCCAGCCGAAACACAGATGGGCGATCCGCCGGGCGCCCAGCGACGCGTCCAGATCGTGCAGACGCACCCCTTGGGCATGCGCCAGCCGCGCCGCGATGGCGTGGCTCATCGGCCGGTAGAGCGCCAGCCCGGCGGGGTAGGCGAGCGCGAACACCGCCAGCGCCGCCTGGACCCCGCGCGCCGGCTCGCCGAGCCCGGCGGCGAGACCGAACACCGGCGCCAGCACCAGCGCCACCGCCAGCGACCAGCGTGCCAACCGCACCTCGCCCTGGCCGCCCTGGCCCTGGCGCGCCGGCACCGCGCGCGCCAGCGCCCCGGCCTCGCCGAGCAATGACTGCACGCCGACCTCCTCGACCCGCGCTTCGGCCGCGCCGCTCAATACCGGGCTGCCGGCGAACACCTTGGCACCCTGTCGGCAGGTACGCGGCACCGGGTCGCCGGTGACCGGCCGGGTCAGGATCTCGACCACGCCGGCGATCACGGTCGCGTCCACCGGCACCACCTCGCCAGCGCGCAGCAGGATCGTCGCACCGGCGCCCAGATCGGCCACCGGCACTAGGTCGCCGGCAGCGTCCGGGCCGCCGCGCCGCCGCGCCATCGCCGGCGGGTCGAGCGGCGGTCCGTCCACATGGGCGCCCGGGCGCGGGTCGGCGCTGACCCTGAGCGACCGGCCGAGCAGCGCCAGCGTCACCAACAACGCCGCCAACGGCGCCAGACCGACCCCCGCCGCCTCGCCCTCGGCGACCCAGCGCCAGGCGCTGTGGGTCCAGCCCGCCGTGCTCGCCAGGGTCAACACCACCAACGGCCCGACGCGCAGCCGCCGCGCTTCGTCCACCGCCGCGCGGTGCAACGGCCAGCCGGCGCCCCACTGCACCGCACTGGCGATCACCAGCAGCAACACCGGCGGCAACACCGGCGCCCCGCCGGCGTCGCGCAGGCCGATCATCGCCAGCAACACCGCCGTGCCCAGCGCCGCGACGATCAGCGGCAGGGTCAGCATGCGGCCGTCGGCCGCGCCGCGCCGGCCCAGGTCGAACCCGCCCACCGCCAGTTCGCCGGGCGTCGGCCCCGACGGCTCGGCCCAGACGCTCGGCGCCTCCGGGGCGTCGGCAAGCTCGAAATCGGCGTCGTCGGACAGCATGTCGGTCGCCGCGTCTGGCGCCGCGTCTCTTACCGTTTCTGGCGCCGCATCGGCGGCGGGGCGCGGCTCGGCGCGGCTGAGAGCCGGCGCGCGGGTGCCGTCGGCCCCGGCGTCGTACGATCCGCCACCGGTCACCGGCCCGGCCGGCGGCGGGTGCGCGCCCGCCGCGTCTTGGCTTTGCCTGCCGCTGTCCATCCCCACCCCTTGGCTTGTCTTGCGTGGCGTCTGTATCATGGCGTCCCGGTTGGCGCGGCGTGGTCGCCCGGCGGTTTGCCGCGCTGCTTCTGGGCCCGCCCCATCGGGCGTGTTTATAAGGCCCTTTCATCGAAGCGCAGAAGCGGTTAATGCCTGCTGAAGATGCCCGGCGTCTGATGACAGGGGTCGGGGCTTTGTGGCGACGCAAACGATCCCGGGACGCGATGTACATCCTCATCGATAACTACGACAGCTTCACCTACAACCTCTATCACTATCTGCGTGATTTGGGGGTCGAAGTGGCCGTGCATCGCAACGACCAGATCACCCCCGACGCGGTGCTGGCCGCGCGGCCCGCCGGCGTGGTGATCTCGCCGGGGCCGGGCACGCCCGACGACGCCGGCATTACCCTGGCCCTGGTCGCCGCCGCCGCTGAAGCGCGCCTGCCGCTGCTCGGCGTCTGCCTCGGCCACCAGGCGATCGGTCAGTGGGCGGGGGCGACGGTGGTGCGCGCCGAGGCCATGCACGGCAAGACCAGCCCGGTGCACCATGACGGGTCGGGGGTGTTCCACGGCCTCGCCAACCCGTTCGAGGCGGCGCGCTATCATTCGCTGGTGCTCGACCGGGCGACCATCCCCGAGACGCTGCGGATCACCGCCGAAACCGCCGACGGTATCGTCATGGGCATCGAACATCGGAGCCTGCCGCTCCACGGCGTGCAGTTCCACCCCGAGAGCATCGCGTCGGCCCACGGCCACGACCTGCTCGCCAACTTCCTGGCCACCACCCGGCCGGCCCGGGCGGCCTGAGCCGATGGCCCGGTCCGCGCTGCACCCGCTGCTCGCCCGCCTCGCCGACGGCCACGATCTGAGCCGCGACGAGGCCGCGCGCGCCTTCGATATCCTGCTTGCCGGCCAGGCCGACCCGGCCGAGACCGCCGCGCTGCTCATGGGCCTCAGGGTCAAGGGCGAGACGGTGGACGAGATCACCGGCGCGGCCGAGGCCATGCGCGCCAAGGCCCACACGATCACCGCCCCCGACGGCGCGGTCGATACCTGCGGCACCGGCGGCGACGGGCTCAGCACGGTCAATGTGTCGACCGCCGCGGCGTTGGTGGCGGCGGCTGCCGGCGTGCCGATCGCCAAGCACGGCAATGTGTCGGTGTCGTCGCGCTCGGGCTCGGCCGACGTGCTCGACGCGCTCGGCGTGCGCCCCACCGTGACGCCCGAGCTCGGCGCGCGCTGCCTCGACCAGGTCAATATCACCTTCCTGATGGCGCCGGCCCACCACCGGGCGATGAAGGCGGTGGCGCCGGTGCGCAAGGCGCTCGGCCTGCGCACCATCTTCAATCTGCTGGGCCCGCTGGCCAACCCCGCCGGCACGCGCCGCCAATTGGTCGGGGTCTATGACGCCAAATGGCTCGACCCGGTGGCGCGCACCCTGGCGCGGCTCGGCGCCGACCGGGTCTGGGTGGTGCACGGGCGCGACGGCATGGACGAGTTGACCGTTACCGGACCGAGCGACGCCGTGGCCTGGGAAAACGGCGCCTTGCGCGCGTTCACCGTGCACCCCGAAGACGCCGGGCTCGCCACCCATCCCGCCGAGGCGCTGGTCGGCGGCACCCCGGCCGAGAACGCCCAGGCGCTCGCCGCCGTGCTGGCCGGTCAGCCCGGCGCCTATCGCGACATTACGCTGCTGAACGCTGCCGCCGCCCTGGTGATCGCGGGTCAAGCCGCCGATCTGGCCCAGGGCGCGACCCAAGCCGCCGCCGCCATCGACGACGGCCGCGCGGCCGACCTGTTGGCCCGCTGGGCCGCGCTGACCCAGGAGACCCAGCCCGCATGACCGACACCCCCGAAGACAGGGGCGGCGCCGACCGCCCCGCCGACCGCCCGGACGTTCTGGCACGCATCTGCGCCGACAAGCGCCACCATGTGCGCACCATGGCGGCCGAGGTGCCGCTTGCCGAACGCGAGGCCCAGGCCCGCGACCAGGCGCCCCCGCGCGGCTTCAAGGCGGCGCTCGTGGCGGCGCGCGCGGCCGGCGGCACCGGGCTGATCGCCGAGATCAAGCGCGCCAGCCCCAGCAAGGGCCGCATCCGCGACGATTTCAACCCCGCCGCCCTTGCCCGCGCCTATGCCGCCGGCGGCGCCACCTGCCTGTCGGTGCTGACCGACACACCCTATTTCCAGGGCCACGACCATTATCTGGCCGCCGCGCGCGACGCCTGTCGCTTGCCGGTGCTGCGCAAGGATTTCACGCTGACCCCGTATCAGGTGGTCGAGGCGCGGGCCATCGGCGCCGACGCGATCCTGCTGATCCTGGCCGCCCTCGACGACGCCGAGGCCCGGACCCTGGCCGACCTGGCGCGCCACTGGGGCATGGACGTGCTGGTCGAGGTCCACGACCGCGCCGAACTGGACCGCGCGGCCGGCCTCGGTGCCGACCTGATCGGCATCAACAACCGCGACCTTAAAAGCCTGACCGTCGACCTGGCGACCACCCTCGCCCTGGTGCCCCATGCGCCGGCAACCGCGCATCTGGTGGCCGAGAGCGGGCTCAAGACGCCGGGCGACCTGCAACGCTGCCGCGACGGGGGCGTGACCAGCTTCCTGGTCGGCGAAGCGCTGATGGCCCAAGACGATGTGACCGCCGCCACCGCCGCGCTCCTGGCGCCGGCGGTCTGAGCGGCGCCCGGGCCATGACCGGCGCGCCGCCAGGGGACCCGCCGTCCAACGCCCCCACACCCGGCGCCCCGACACCGGGCGCACCGGCGGTCGGGTTCAGCCATCTGGACGCCGCCGGGCGCGCCGCCATGGTCGATGTGGGCGATAAGCCGGTCAGCCGCCGGCGTGCCGAAGCGCGCGGTCGGCTGGTCATGGCGCCGGCAACGCTGGCGCGGGTCGAGGCCGGCGGGCTGCCCAAGGGCGACGCCTTCGCCACCGCGCGCATCGCCGGCATCCAGGCGGCCAAGCGCACCGACCACCTGATCCCGCTGTGCCACGGCCTCGCCCTGTCGGCGGTGACGGTGGAGTTCGCGATCCGGCCACCCGACACGATCGACATCGTCGCCACCGTCACCACCGACGCGCGCACCGGCGTCGAGATGGAGGCGCTGACCGCCGTGTCGGTGGCCGGGCTGACCCTCTATGACATGATCAAGTCGGTGGACCGGGCGCTGACCCTGACCGACATCCGCCTGACCGCCAAGGACGGCGGCAAATCCGGCCCCTATCGCGCGCCCGGCGCAGACCGGGGTGACGACCGGGGCGGCGCGGTTGGGAACCAGGGGCAGGACGATGCCGGCGGCGACCATGCGCAGCGTTGACGACGCCCACACCGCGATCCAGGCGACCCTGGCGCCCTTGCCGGCCGAGTGGGTGACGCTCGACGCGGCCCACGGCCGGGTGCTGGCCGAGCCGGTGGTGGCCCGGCGCACCCAGCCGCCGGCCGCCCTGTCGGCCATGGACGGCTACGCCGTGCGCGCCGCCGAGGCGGGCGATGGGGCGGTGCTGCGGGTCGCCGGCGAAACCGCCGCAGGCGACGACCCCGGCGCCCCGCTGGCGCCCCAGACCGCCCGGCGCATCTACACCGGCGCGGCCCTGCCCAAGGGCGCCGACGCGGTGCTGATCCAGGAACATGCCAGCCCGGCGGGCGGCCGTGACGATGTCGACGGCGAAGGCGGCGATGACAGGCTCGGGGACAGGCTCGGGGATGGGGGGCGCGATGACGACGGCCAGGACGGCGGCCGCATCCGCGTCGACCGGGGCGTCGACCCCGGCGCCCATGTGCGGCCCCGGGGCCAGGATTTCGCCGCCGGCCAGCCCCTGCTGGCGCCCGGCACGCGGTTGGGGGCGCGCCATATCGCGCTGGCAGCCGCCGGCCAGGTGCCGTGGCTGGCGGTCCACGCCCGGCCGCGGGTCGCCTTGCTGGCCACCGGCGACGAGTTGGTGCGCGCGGGCGAGCCGCTCGGCGCCCACGCCATCGTCGACACGGTGACGCCGGCGCTCGCCGCCCAGCTCCGCGCCGCCGGCGCTGAGGTGGTGGCGTTGGGCATCGCCCGCGACCGCGAGGCCGAGCTTGCCGCTTACGCCGGTGCGCTGGCGCGCGCCGATCTGGCGTTGACCGTCGGCGGCGCGTCGGTGGGCGCGCGCGACCTGATCCGCTCGGCACTCGGGCGTGCCGGTCTCGCCCTCGATTTCTGGACCATCGCCATGCGGCCGGGCAAGCCGCTGTTGTTCGGCCGCTTCGCCTCGGGCACGCCGCTGATCGGGCTGCCCGGCAACCCGGTGTCGGCGCTGGTGTGCGCGCAGTTGTTCGTGTTGCCGGCGGTCGACCGTCTGGCCGGTGGCGACGGCCGGCCGCCGCGCCCCGTCCAGGCCCTGGCGGCGCACGACCTGCCCGCGGGCGGCGCGCGCCAGGACTATCAGCGCGCCGCCTTGACGACCGACGCCTTGGGCCAGCGCTGGGTGCGCCCGCTCAGCCCCCAGGACAGCGCCATGCTGACCACCCTGGCCGCCGCCGACGCCCTGCTGGTGCGCCCGGCCGGCGCCCCGGCGGCCGCCACCGGCACCGCCGTTCCCGTTTTGCCCCTGTTTCCTTGACAGTCGCCAAGGGCGCCGAATAAAAGAAGAACAGAGCACAAACGAGAGGGCAACGGCCGATGCTGACCGCCAAACAGATGCAGCTCCTGCAGTTCATCCACACCCGGCTGCAGGACGGCGGCG
Organism: Rhodothalassium salexigens DSM 2132; assembly: GCF_004341375.1. Lineage (GTDB taxonomy): Bacteria > Pseudomonadota > Alphaproteobacteria > Sphingomonadales > Rhodothalassiaceae > Rhodothalassium > Rhodothalassium salexigens. The sequence goes on along the minus strand of NZ_SLXO01000001.1, from coordinate 14,275 downwards.
TCAGCCCCTCGTTCGACGAGATGAAGGAAGCGCTGGCGCTCAAATCCAAGTCGGGCGTGCACCGGCTGATCACCGCGCTCGAAGAACGCGGCTTCATCCGTCGGCTGCCCAACCGCGCCCGCGCGCTTGAAGTGCTGCGCCGGCCCGACGGCACGCCGGTGGCAGGCCCCGCGACCGACGCGGCCAATGTCGACGCCCCCCGTCGCCGGTCGGTCGGCGCCGACGCGCCTTCGGCCCACACCGCGGCGGCGCTGGCCGAGGCGATGTCGGTGCCGCTGCACGGGCGGATCGCCGCCGGCACGCCGATTGAAGCGCTCGAACACGCCGACGTCCATGTGGACGTGCCGCCGGCGATGATGGGCCGAGGCCCCACCTTCGCGCTGGAGGTGGACGGGGATTCCATGGTCGATCTGGGCATCATGGACGGCGACACGGTGCTGATCGAGCGGTGCGAAACCGCCGAGGACGGCACCGTGGTGGTCGCCCTGGTGGACGAGAGCGAGGCGACGCTCAAGACGCTCAAGCGCCGCGACCGGCATATCATGCTGATCCCGGCCAATCGCGACTATGAACCCCAGGTCTATGAATCGGACCGGGTCCGCGTCCAAGGTCGCCTGGTGGGCCTGCTGCGCCGCTACTGATCGTGCGCGACCGCCGGGCCCCGGTGGGTCCGGAGCTGAGAGCGTGGCTGGGCTTGGGGGCTGGAACCTGGACGGATCGGAAGCCTGAGCCATGGGCGATCGGATCGCACAGCGCCTGGTGATCGGGCGAAGCCGCGCGCCCCCGTCGCCTGCCGCGCGCCAGCGCCGCCGACGGACGTCGGGGCAATTGTGATTGGCTCAGGCTTCGCACGCCCGGGAGCCATGGCAGCGGCTCACTTACGGCCACCACCGGGCGCCGAGTTGGGCCGCCTGGTGCAACACCGCGCGGACCGTCGGACATGGAGGCCGGACGGGCGCCCCGCCGGGATCGACAGCGGCAAGCACGGCGACAGTCGGGCCGGCCGCCCCGCACTCGGGCTGGCCTGCGCCGCCCCCTTAGCGCCGCGGGCTGTCGGCGTCCACCGCCGTCCGGCTGCGACGGCCCAGGCGGTTGATCAGATAGTCGAAGTTATCCGGATCGATGGTCTCGTCCAGTTGGGTCAACACCCGCTCGATGGTCTTCTTGCGGATCTGCGCGCGGTCGTCGCCGGCGGTGTCGGCCAGTTCGTCGGCGACCTCGACGCCGACACGCGCCACCGGCAGCAGGTCTTCAGGAATCTCGGCACTTTCGAACAAGCGTTCCATGGCCAGATCGCCCTTATCGTGGATCAACTTGAAAGCATTGCTGACCGGGATACCGGCGCGCTTGGCGAGGGCGGTTTCGAAGAACACCGTGTCGCCCATGCACAGCGCGCGAATGACGATCGTATCGGTCAGGCGCCCATTGGCGTGCAGCGCGTCGACCAGCGCCATCACGTCGGTCTGGCCCGCCAACGGCCCCACCAACCCCATGGTTGCCCGCTCGCGCCCGGTGGTCAGAATGTCGGCGGCCACGTCGGCCGGCAGTTCGTGACGGGTCAACAGGCGTTGACGCAACTGGTCGCTGACCAGGGCGACCAGCCGCTCGGCGGTGCGTAGCGGCAGGTGACGGCGGTCGATCATGGGGTCGTTCACGCGCGGGTCGTCGCCATGCCGGTCGACCACCTTGTCGAAGGTGGCGTCGGCGATTTGCGCCCCGTCATTGCCCATCAAGGTGGCGATCACGTCCACATCGCCGGTTTCGGCCAGGGCGTCGGAGACCGCCTCCGACACGGCCGACCGCCGCGCGATCGCGGCACTGTATTCGACCGGTTTGGACTGAACGATGTCCATCAAGTCGGCATCGGTCAGCACCGCCGAACTCTCCAGAACCGGGGCCGCCACCTCGGCCACGTCGCGCGCCAGCCCCTCGGCGATATCGTGCGGCACGTCGGGATTGTGGCGGATGCTCTCGCTCAACGCCTGGCGCACGCGCACTTCCATGTCCCGGGCCAGGGTGCGGAAAATGTCCTCGGCGATGCGGCGCTCGCTGTCGCTCAAGCGCGTGTTCTCAAGGACCCGGCCGAGTTTCTCGGCCGTGCCCGCCCGATTGTCGACGGACGGATCGGTGAGCAGGCGGCTCACATCCTGTTCGGTCAATTTTTCGTTATGCGATTCGTCACGCTGCGACACCACTCTCACCCCTCGTCCACGGAAAACCACGGCTCACGCTACGAAAAAATCAACATTGCATCATACCATATTCGCATCACCGGTGCGAGGGTTTGACAGCAAATCCACCGACCGCGGCGACCATCGCATTGTGATCGCCCCAAGCACGGGCTAGCATGCGACGCTGCTGGGCATGAAACAAGATATAATGTAGTGACGCCCGCCAAAAAAGAGAGGCAATATTCGAATGGTTTTACGCATCGTTTCCGCTGCGCTGTTGGCGCTTGCCGTGGGGTGGCAGGCCAGCGCGCAGGATACGACGACCCCTTCCCCCGCCAACACCGCCACCCGCACCACAAGCACCGAACCGGTCACGGCGCCCTGCCCGACCGACCCGACCGTCTCCGACCGCATCAACGCCAATGTCTCGCCGTTCACCGATGCGGTCTACAACCTGGTTTTCTGGGGCCCGACGGTTCGCCAAGGCCGCGACACCGCCAGCGGTCGGTTGTGGATCGAACCCGACCGGTTGCGCGAAGGCGACGCGCTGACGCTTGCCTGGGATGACCGGACGACGACCTTCGAGATCGACCGTGACGGCGCGGTCTGCCCCGGCTCCGTGGCCATTGCCATGGGCGCCGATGCCGAGGCGACGGCCGCCAATCTGGCCGCCGCCCTGGGCGACCGCACGGCAACGGCTGATCTCGTGGTTCGCCGCGAGGCCCGGCAACTGACGCTGAGCGCGCCGACCGCCAACCGACCGACCCTGTCCACCGAGGGCAACGGCTTCACGGTGGAACAATTGGACGACGGCTCGGTGCGCCTGCCGTTTATCGTCGTCTGGCTGTTCGTCGGCGCCCTGTTCTTCACCTTGCGGATGAACTTCATCAGCGCCCGCGGCTTCAAGCAATCGCTGCGCATCGTCTCGGGCAAGTACGACAATCCCGACGACCCAGGTCAGGTGACCCACTTTCAAGCGCTGACCGCGGCGCTGTCGGGCACCGTCGGGCTCGGCAACATCGCCGGCGTGGCCGTGGCGATCTCGGTGGGTGGGCCGGGCGCCACCTTCTGGATGATCCTGGTCGGCCTGCTGGCCATGAGTTCCAAGTTCACCGAGTGCACCCTGGGCATCAAGTACCGCAAGATCGACGACGACGGCGTGGTTTCGGGCGGGCCGATGTACTATCTGCGTTATGGGCTCGAACGACGCGGATTCGGCCGCACCGGCCAGGCGCTGGCGGCGATCTTCGCGGTGTTGTGCGTCTCGGCGTCGTTCGGCGCCGGCAACATGTTCCAGGTCAACCAGGCGACCAGCCAGATGATGGACGTTGTCGTGCCCGCCCTGTTCGGCCCCGACAGCGCGCTCAACGGCATGAACTGGGTGATCGGCCTGATCTATGCCGCCCTGTTGGGCCTGGTGGTGATCGGTGGCATCCGCTCGATCGCCAAGGTTACCTCGCGCCTGGTGCCGCTGATGGCGGCGATCTATGTGACCGCCGCGCTGGTGGTCATCTTCGGCAATCTCGACCAGGTACCGGCCGCCTTCAACACCATTCTGGCCGGCGCGTTCAGCCCCGAAGGCGTGACCGGCGGCTTCATCGGCGTCCTGATCCAGGGCATGCGCCGGGCCACCTTCTCCAACGAGGGCGGCGTCGGCTCAGCGCCGATCGCCCACTCGGCGGCCAAGACCACCGAGCCGATCGCCGAGGGGCTAGTCGCCCTGGTCGAGCCCTTTATCGACACGGTGGTGGTGTGCACGCTGACCGCGCTGGTGATCATCATCACCAACCAGCATGTCTCCACCGGCGAGATTGACGGCATCACCCTGACCTCGGAAGCCTTCGGCACGGTGATCGGCTGGTTCCCCTACATCCTGTCGGTGGCGGTACTGCTGTTCGCCTTCTCCACGTCGCTGACCTGGTTCTATTACGGCGAGCGGGCGTTCCTCTATCTGATGGGATCGGACAATCGGGCCGCGGAATTGGGCTTCAAGCTGGTCTATGTGCTGGTGCTGGTGGTCGGCTCGTCGATGCAGCTTTCCGCGGTGGTCGATTTTGCCGACGCCACGCTGCTCGCCATGGCATTCCCGAATCTGATCGGGCTTTATTGGATGTCGGGAGAGGTCAAGCGAATGCTCGACGACTATATGCGCCGGGTCCGCACCGGCGAGTTGTTGGAGGAAAAGCAGCGCCGGTCGGCAGAAAGCCAACCGGCCGAGTGACCGCCGGCCTCGTTGCGACGGGCGGCGGCGAGCGACGCTTCACCCGCGGTTCAGCCGCCGCCCGGCAGCTTGATCCACATCGGCGACATCTGGCGTCTTGGCGAACCGCCGTCGAACGCCTATGTCTCGGGCGCAGGTCCGGCGGAGGGTTCGCCCTCCGGCCGACGCGATACAGCGAGGCGGAGTGTAAGATGACCGAACGGCGTCACAGCCGACCGATCGCCCGGGCGGGCGGCGCGGCGGCGCTGGCGGTGCTGATTGCCGGCACCGCCACCGCCGCCGACCGGCGGTCGCCGGACGCTGAGGACGACGCCGCCCCGACGGCGGCGGCCCTCGGCCCCGGCAATGCCGAGGCGGGTCGCACGGTGTTCAACACCTGCCGCGCCTGTCACGGCCTCAGCCCCGGCGATCACGGCATCGGCCCCAGCCTGCACGCCCTGTTCGGGCGCCGGGTCGGTACGGCAAGGGGCTACGGGCTCTATTCGAACGCCCTGACCCGGGCCGATTTCGTCTGGACCGCCGAGAGGCTCGACGCCTGGCTGACCCGGCCGAACAGCTTTTTGCCGGGCAACCGGATGAATTTCGCCGGTCTGCGCGACGCCGAAGATCGCGCCGACCTTATCGCTTTTCTGAAGACGGCAAGCGAGTGACCACCGGGGCCGCGGATGCCACCGCCTGGCCCCCAGACAGCGAGACCAAATCGATGCGCATCGTTCTGACCTTCCTCCTGGGCCTCAGCCTGATCACCGCAAGCCTGGCGCCGGCATCCGCCCAATCGGCGGCGGACGAGCCAGAAAAGGCCAAGCAATTCCTGAGCGCACTCGCCGACAATGCCTTTTCGGTCTGGCAGGACCCGTCATTGACCGAGGCCGAGCGCGAAAAGAAGTTCCAGTCGCTGCTGCTTGAGGGCTTCCACGTCGACTATATCGCCCGGCTGGTGCTCGGCCGCTACACCCGCCAAGCCAGCGACGAACAGTTTCGCCGCTATCTCGACGTGTTTCCTCAATACACGGTAACGGTGATCTCCAACCGGCTCGGCGAGTACGGCAACGAGAAGGTGACGATCAACGAGACCGCGCCGGCCGGCCCGCGCGGCGATCTCTACATCCGCAGCACCATCGTGCGCCCCGATGCCGAGGACGTGCTGGCCGACTGGCGGGTGCGCAAGGTGGGCGACGAATTCAAGATCATCGACGTCAAGCTCGAAGGCATCTCCATGGTGCGCACCCAACGCGAGGACTTCCAGCAAAAGATCTCGCAGGACGGTATCGACGGCCTGATCGACTATCTGTCCGACCAGGCGGGCGTCACCGAAGCTGCGGACGGCAACGGCGCCCAGAAGACCAGCCAGGCGAGCAACTAAGCGCCGATCGGCCGACCCCGTGGCCTTGAAGGTCCACCGCGCCGTCGAACGCTGGCCGATCCGCGGCAGCTTCACCATCGCCCGCGGCCGCCGCGCGGTGGCCGAAACGGTGGTGGTCACGCTGCGCGACGCCGCGGGCAATAGCGGCCGCGGCGAGGCGGTGCCCTATGGGCGCTATGGCGAGACCCCTGCCAGCGTCCTGGCCGCCCTCGACGCCGTCACACCGGCCCTGGCCGAGGGTGCCGGCCGCGATGCGTTGATGAGCCTGATGCCCGCCGGCGCCGCACGCGCCGCCGCCGACGCGGCGCTTTGGGACCTGGAAGCGCACCGGACCGGCCGGCCGGTCTGGTCTCTGGCCAGTGTGCCCGAGCCGCAACCGGTGGCGACCGCGCGCACGGTGTCGCTGGACACGCCGGACGCCATGGCGGCAGCGGCGCGTGCCCTGGCCCGCGACGGCGCGCCACTGGTCAAGCTCAAACTGGGCCGCCCGGCCGACGATGCCGATCGGCTGCGGGCGGTGCGCGCCGCCGCCCCCGGCGCGCGTCTGGTCGCCGACGTCAACGAAGGCTGGCAGGCTGCCGATCTGGCGCGGCTGGGCCCGGTGTGCGCCGAGGTGGGGCTGGAATTGCTGGAACAGCCGCTGCCGGCCGGCGCCGACGCCAGGATCGCCGCGCCGGTGCCGTTGTGCGCCGATGAAAGCCTCCATGGCCACGACCCGTTCGACGCCCTGCCGCCGGGCTATGGCGCGGTCAATCTGAAGCTGGACAAGGCCGGCGGTCTGACCCGCGCGCTGACGCTGGCCGACGCCGCCGCGGCGCGCGGGCTCGACCTGTTTTTGGGCTGCATGGTGGCCACCTCGTTGGCGCTCGCGCCGGCGCTATTGCTGGCCCACCGGGCGCGCTGGGTCGACCTGGACGGCGCCTGGCTGCTCAGCCGCGACCGCGCCCCCGGCCTGCGCTACAGCGGCTCGGTGGTGGCGCCGGCCGCGCCCGGCCTGTGGGGCGACGGCTGACCGACGGGCGGCTGGGTCCCGGCGCCCCTGCCCTGCATCGCCCGGCCGAGCCGGTGCCGACACCAAGCGGCGCAGCGGGGCGCCCGACCGGCTAGCCTCTTCCGCCGGCGAGCGCGGTGTGATAGGTCCGCGCAGAGCAACGACCGGTTGGAAGGACCCCGTAATGGCCGATCAAAAACCGACCCTTTTGCACCTGGTGTTCGGCGGACGGGTCACCGATCCCCAGGGACTGGAGTTCGAAGACCTCGATCAGGTCGACCTGGTCGGGCTCTATCCCAATTATGCCGAAGCCGAGAAGGCTTGGCGCGCCAAAAGCCAGCAACATGTGGACGACGCCATGACCAAATATGTGGTGGTCCACCTGCACCGTCTGCTGGAACCCGAGGCGCCGCAATCCGGCCAATCCTGATCCCGCCCCGCCCGGCAGCGCCACGCGTCGGCCTCCGGCCCCGACAATCGGGCTTGATGGAGCGCCTCTAACCCGCAATGGTTGGTCGGCCTGGTCGGTGCACATTGGCGCCGGCCGCGGCGAACGCAAAACCAGGCTTTTCGGGGAGGGGCGGCCATGACGGCGGATCTGTTTTCGCTCAAGGACAAGGTGGCGATCATCACGGGCTCGAGCCGGGGCATCGGCCGGGCGGTCGCCGAGCGCATGGCCGAGGCCGGCGCCCGGGTGGTGATCTCGTCGCGCAAGGGCGAAGCATGCGCCGCCGTCGCCGACGCGATCCGCGCCCAGGGGGGCGAGGCGGCGGCGATCCCGTGCAACATCGCCGAAGACGCGGCGCTTGAGGCGTTGGTGGCCCAGACCCATGACGTGTTCGGCCCGGTGGATATTCTGGTCTGCAACGCAGCCGCGAACCCGGTCTATGGGCCGATGACGGACGTGGACGACGCAGCGTTCGACAAGGTCTTGCACAACAACGTCAAGCAAAACGTCAAGCTGGCCCATCTGTGCCTGCCGGACATGGCGGCGACGGGCGACGGCGCGGTGATCATCGTGTCGTCGATCGCCGGCTATTCGGGCTCCAAGTCGCTGGGCGTCTATGCGATTTCCAAGGCGGCGGATTTCCAGATCGCGCGCAACCTGGCGGTGGAATGGTCGCCCAAGGGTATCCGCGCCAACTGCATCGCCCCCGGGCTGATCAAGACCGACTTCGCCCGCGCGCTGTGGGAAAACCCCAAAGCGCTGTCTTATGTGGAGCATCTGACGCCGCTGGGCCGCATGGGCGAGCCCGACGACATCGCGGGCGTGGCGGTATTCCTGGCCTCGCCGGCGGCGCGCTACATCAGCGGCCAGACCATCACGGTCGACGGCGGCATGACCATCGGCGACCCGTTCTAGAGTATCCGTGATGGTCAAGCCAGATGAGGTGCCCAAGGTCGGTGATCCCGCAGCAAGGCATTGGCGATGATCACCCGCTTGCGCATGACGGCGGTGATGGCGACCTTTGGCGGTTTACCGCGTGCTCGCAGCGCCTCGTACATGCGCTTCAAGTCCGGATTGAAGCGCATGGCGACGAGAGCGGGCATATAGAGGGCTTCGCGTGGGCCACGTCGTCCGCCCCGAATGAAGGCTTTCCCCTGCCATTTGCCGGATTGGCGGGAGACGGGCGCCAGGCCGGCGAGGCTGGCGACCTGCTTTCCATCGAGGGTTCCGAGCTCAGGCATTTCGACCAACAGGACGGCGGCCGTGATCTCGGATATGCCGGGGATGGAAACCAGGATATCGACCCGCTCCGTGAGAGCGGCATCGGCCTTGATGCGTTCGCGGATGGCCGCATCGATGGCCGTGACCTGACGGTCGATGTGGCGGAGACGGGCGGCGAGCTGTCGCTTGATCAAGGGAAGGCGGGCGCCCTTTTCGCGATTCTTGGCGGCAGTCCTGTCCTTCAGCAGGGCCCGGCGCATGACGCATAATTCCTTGAGCGCGTCCATTTCGGCACTGGCCGATTGGTGGCAAGGCAGATCCAGCACCCTTCCCATTCGGGCAAGAACCCTGACATCGACGCGGTCGCTCTTGGCGAGCACGCCGATGGCTTCCGTGAAACGCTTGGCTTGCCGCGGGTTTACCTTTGCCAGCGGAAGTCCCGCTTTGCTCAGGATGTCTTCCACGAGCCTGTGATAGCGTCCGGTCGGCTCATAAACGATGCGCTCTGCTTCGGCGCCGATCCAGGCCACCGGCCGCCGGCCGCCGGCAACCGGAACGGTCATTGGTGAAGCGCTTTTCCGCACCATCGTGGCTGCGATAGGCATCCAGATGGTCTTTTGGGATGTCGATCCCGATGCTAATCTCGATCATGTTTTCCAATCCTGTGCTTGCCATACGGGCCGTGCGGCCCAGGTATCCGTTCAGGTCTGTTGGAAAAGACGGGGCGACCCCACTCTAGCTCGGCCCTGTGCGGCCAGCATTTTCCTGGTCCGACCCTGCCGGTACGCGGGGAGTGGCCAACTTCTATGCCGCTCTCGAAACTAAAGCCATGGCCACGTAGCTAACGAAAATTAGCCTCCGGCAAACCCGGCGCGGTTCAGTCAGAGCAACGCGCCTGTTCCTGCTGCCATCCTCGCCAGACCTCATCAACCCGATCGAGATGGCCTCCTCCAAGCTCAAGGCGCGCCTCAGAAAGGCCGCAGCCAAAACAGTTGACGAACTCTGGTCCGTCGTTACCGACTGCCTGTCCGCTTTCACCGCCGATGAATGGCAGCACGACCTTGAGGCGTCCAGAATCGACCCGGAACAAGTCGAATCCGCTCCATATCAAGCTATCGCCTGATCGCATTCGAGGTGGCTCGGTCCCATTGGTCACTGACGATCAGGGCAGGCTTCCCGCACCGGGCGGTGAGCGCCGTCAGTTCCCGTGCGACACGGCAGCCCGAGATTGAGGTGTCGACCACGGCGCACGGCGGCCAGGCACGCCTTCGTGACATCGTCGATCACATTGACGATCCGGAATCGCTTGCCTTTGGCGAACCGGTCGTGGACGGAATCGACCGAGCAGCGCGCGTTCGGCGCAGCCACCGTTAGCAGCCGGCGCCCACGTGCCGGACGCCTTCTTCCGACCCCGCCGCTCACTCATCTCGTGGCGCTCCACGGGGATCGCGACGGCTTCACGCCTGGCGGCGGGCATCACCACTTTCGCGACAGGAGGTCTTTCAGCGCAGCTTGGTCCAGAAGCGGCTCCGCCAGCAGCCGCTTCAACCCCGCCGAACTTGGCCTTCCAGGCGTAGAACGTGGCCTTGCTGATCCCGTGCCTGCGGCAGAGTTCCACCGTCTTCGCACCCGCTTCCTGCTCCCGCAGGATGCCAATGACCTGTTCCTCGGTGACCTTCGATCGCTTCATGGTCCGGCCCTCTCGTTGAGCCGGGCCCCAGGATCAGATTGAAGGAGTTTTCGGGTCTCAGGTCAGCACCGACGCAGTGCTTTGCCCTGCCGGCCCCGTGGCTGTCGCTGACTGGGAAATCGCCCCCGTTTCGGCGCAGCCAGCCCCTTTTGCGACTTACTATCCGTGCCACCCGCCCGAATTCGAAACAGACCGCGCTGGTCGCTGATGCTCATGGCATTGTCGTTTCGCAGGCTCCAGAGAATGACCAGCCAAACGCCCACACAGGCGATCAACAAGAGGAGCGTATCAAGCATGCGGCACCTTTCTGACCGGGCAATCACCACGGACAACGTCCTGCTGATGCCCGCGATGGCCTGTTTTCTCCGCCGATCGGAAGCTCGCCGCGCCCAGGATCGACCGAAAAAAGGCGCGGCGCCCTCACCGAGCGAGGAACGCGTATCAATGTCTTCGAGCCCACGCTAATCACAAACTGAAAAAAGGACCAGTGCACGGAGGCGTGAACCGCGCCGGGTTTGCCGGCAACTGTATTCAGGTTGGCTGAATCTCTCGGAAGTAGGTCCCGTCCGCAACCATGCTGTTGAGCACGCAGAGCAGCTTCCTCGCCGTTGCGGTCAAAGCGGCTTTCACCGGTTTTCCTGACGCCTGCAATTTCTGCCGAAACGCCCTGGACCTGTCACGCTGTGGTGCCGCTCCGGGTTCTCATTTACGCGGCCTGAGCCTCGAAGACCAAGGGGCTTTTCCAGCCCAGGGCTGAGTGTCTGCGGCACGGATTGTAGAAGCCGTTGATGTATTCAAAGATCGCCAACTCTGCCGCTCGGCGCGTCGGCCACGACTGCTGCCACAGCAACTCGGCCTTGATCGTCTTGAAGAAGGTCTCGACGGCCGCATTGTCGTAGCAATTTCCCGTCCCGCTCATCGACACCTTGAAGCCGTGCTCGCGCAGGATCTTCTGGTAATCGTGAGAGCAGTATTGGCTGCCGCGGTCCGTGTGATGGATGCAGCCCTTCGGTGGTTGGCGCAACGCCATGGCCATGTTCAGCGCCCGGATCGCCAGGTCACGCTTCATCCGATTGCTGACAGCCCAGCCGATCACCCGCCGGGAATGCAGGTCAAGAATGACCGCCAAATACAGCCAACCCTCTTGGGTCCAGACATAGCTGATGTCGCCCGCCCACTTTTGGTTCGGGCGATCGGCCGAGACGTCGCGATCCAGCAGGTTCGGCGCGATGTTGAAGCTGTGGTTGCTGTCCGTGGTCGCCTTGACCTTCTTGTTCCGCCTGAACTTTATGCCATTTTCCTTCATCAGACGGCCAACGCGGCGGTGGCCCACGGCCAGTCCCAACTCCTTCAATTCCTCGGTCATGCGTGGGCGACCATAACTGCCAAGCGACTGCTCGAACTGATCCCGGATGTGGGCCAGTACGACCAGGTCCTTGCGCTGGCTGGCGCCGACGGGACGGTTTCGCCAGGCCCGATAGCCGCGCGGGCTGACGTCCATGATCTGACACAGCCGGTTCACCGGGATGTCGGGCCGGTGTTCTTCGACGAAGGCAAACCTCATTTGCTTCTCTCCGCGAAGAACACCGTGGCCTTTTTTAGCACATCCCTCTCCTCCCGGAGCATGCGGTTCTCCTTCCGCAACTCCGCGATCTCGCGTTCGAGATCGGATTGGATCGTCGGTTTCTCAGGGCTGCGCCGATCCTGCTGGATCCAGCGGTTCAGCGTTGAGAAACCGATCCCGAAGTCGGACGCTACCTGCTTACGCGGCAAGCCGCTCGTCAACGCCACACGTACTGCTTCGGCGCGGAATTCCTTGGTCGGTCGTGATGCCATCTGTGTTCTCCTGTGCGACACGATACGTGGTCAAAGGAGCGGCACAAATCCGTGACAGGTCCAAATGGCTGAGCTACTCGACCGGGACCCCCGTCCCCCCGTCAGGTCCCAAACAGCTGATCGACTCGCCTGAACCGGTAGGCCCAGTTCGGTCCCTGGTCGGTTCCGTAGGCCAGTTGGGCCGTCAGCATGGCGAAGGGTTCCGTGTAGCGAGCGATCCGCAACGGGCCGGCGTCCACCGGGTCGAACCCAACGTCGGCGATCAGCCGGGCGGCGACACTCTTGGCGTGCGGATCGTCGCCGCATACCACGCAGCTTGGCCGGGGCGGCGTGTCGCGTCCCTCGAACACATCGGCAAACACCTCGCTGGGGGGGGGGTTGGAAGGCGGCGGCGACCCGGGCACCCGGCGCCTTCCGCGCGATCTGCTCGGCGCCGGAGTCCGTCAGGCCGACCACCAATTCGCTGTTCGAGGCGCGCAGCGGCACGCAGCAGGTGACGATGGTTTTGCCGGTCAGGTCACCGGCCTGGAACAGAACATCGTCTATGCGGGACCAGTGCACCGCGAGCAGGATTGCGTCCGCATCGCGCACGGCGTCCGCGACCGTCCCGGGGGCCGCACCGTTCCCGGCGCGGCGTGCCAGATCCTCCAGCTTTCTGTTGCTGCGGGCATAACTGAACATCACGGCATGGCCCACCTGGGCAAACAACAGACCCAGTTTGCCGCCCATCAAGCCGGACCCGATGATTCCGATTTTCATGCCCTATCCTTTTCATGCGGTGCAAAGTCTTGGGAGCCCCGCGCCAGAGCGACGACCGCCGCGCCGAGGACCGAGAACCCGGTGGTCAGCAGCACGGCTTGGTTCCACCCCGTGACAAGGCCTGACGCGCTTTCGACGTCGTCGCCGTGCGCGATCAGGACCGCGCCCAGGGTTATCCCAATCGCCGACCCGAGATAGCGGGCCGTGTTGTTGGCGCCGCTGCCCACGGCCACCCAGTCCGCCGGCACGGTCGCCCCGGCCTGCCGCCCAAGGGCCGCGTTGAGGAGTCCGTTGGCGGTCCCGGCGATGAACAGGGCCACAACGATGCGCGGCACGGCGCCCTCGGGCGCCAGGTTCAGCAACAGCCCCTGCGCGGGCACGCAGGTCACCAGGCCGCCGAACAGGTCGCCGACCTAGGCCGTGTTGACAAAAGGGATTCCCAAGCCGGCTTGGTTCTGATTCAAGACTGCTTTTTGATGAGCAGTCATGGGGTGCGGGGATTTGTCGGATGCGGAATGGGAACTGATCGGGCCGCTGCTGCCGCCTGAGCGGGGTCGCTGGGCGCGTCCCGCTGACGATAACCGACGCTTTCTCAATGGCATGCTTCACGTGCTGCGGATCGGCTGTCCCTGGCGCGACATGCACGAGCGATACGGCAAGTGGAACTCGGTCTATGTCCGGTTCCGGCGCTGGGCCGAACTGACCTTCTCCCCGAAAACCGCTCCATCTGGAAGGTGAGTTTCCCGTAGCATCCCAGAAAAGGGGGAACTCATCATGAAGCGCACCAGGTTCACTGAAGAGCAGATCATCGCCATCCTGAAGGAGGCGGAGGCCGGGGAGATGCCTGCCAACGCGGTCTGCCGGAAGCACGGCATCAGCGAGCAGACGTTCTACCGCTGGAAAGCCAAGTTCGGGGGCATGGAGGTTTCCGACGCCAAGCGGCTGAAGGCGATGGAGGACGAGAACCGGCGCCTGAAGACGCTGGTCGCCGACCTGACCCTGGACAACTCGGCGCTGAAGGCACTTCTGACAAAAAAGTTCTGAGGCCCGCGCAGCGACGGTCGGCGAGCGTGTGGCTGATGTCAGAGAAGGGCCTCAGCCAGCGCCGCGCCTGTCGCCTCGTGGGTCTGAGCCGCGCCGTGGCACGATACGCATCCCGCCGCCCGCCTGATACCGCCCTGCGCCATCGGCTGCGGGAACTGGCCGGGCAGCACAAGCGCTATGGCTATCTGCGCCTGCACGTCCTGCTGCGGCGGGAGGATCTCGTCATCAACGCCAAACGCACCTACCGCCTGTACAAGGAGGAAGGCTTGACCGTGCGAACCAAGAAGCGCCGCCGATTACCGGGGCGCGAGCGTGTGCCACTGGCGGCACCAGAGCGGCGGAACCAGCGCTGGTCCCTGGACTTCGTCAGCGACAGCCTGTGCTGGGGGCGCCGGTTCCGCGTCCTCAACATCGTCGATGACTTCAGCCGCGAGAGCCCCGGCCAACTCATCGACGTGTCGATTTCCGGCGACCGCATGGCGCGGTTCCTCGACCGGCTGGCCGAGTTCCACGGCCTGCCCGAGGAGATCG